>CAYOJK010000012.1:0-75589 GCA_964404285.1 uncultured bacterium
TTCAACCCTATTTAGGAGGTAATAGAATGGGAACACGTGGTATATCAATTATAAAAATGGATGTCGATGAGCTCATCGCACTATTGAACAAAGCATTTGCCGATGAATGGCTGGCCTATTACCAATATTGGATCGGCGCCAAAGTCGTTGTCGGTCCGATGAAAAATGCTCTGATCGAAGAACTGTTGGAACATGCTGCCGACGAACTGCGGCATGCCGACATGGTGGCGGAACGAATCCTACAACTCGGCGGCACACCGCTACTTGAACCCCAGGAATGGTACAAACATACCAATTGCGGGTATCTTACCCCCAGCGATTTCAACATCAAAAAAATCCTGGAACAAAACATCTTAGGCGAACAGTGTGCTATCGAGGTCTACAATCGAATACTCGAAATCACCCGCGACACGGATCCGATCACCTATAACATAGCTCTTGAGATTCTTCAGGATGAGGTTGAACACGAAGAAGACCTGCAGGCATTGGAAGAAGACCTGAAGATAATGCGAAAATAAAATCGACGCGTTTCAACGGCTCTGAAACGCTTCCTCGATATCCATTATAAAAACCAGAGTTCCCGGGCGAGTGGGTATGACAGGTTCCGAATTCCGGTAAACACCGACTTGTCCCGGCAGTAAGTTCATGTACTCAGTCCAATATTCACGCCTCTGCCCTCGACTTAAATCCATTAAAGGCGCAAGGTGACAACGTCGGTGCGCCTGAAGATTAAACACATTGTCCCTTTTATCCGGAATGTTGATATCGATCGCCCCTATCCTGTCCGGTATGTTGTAAACGTCTATCCGACCACCTGCTTTCAGATGAAAACAATAGTGATCCAACGTCGACAATATATATTCGGTCACTGTGCCGGCACGACGAAAATCCCGTTGAAATCCCCATTGTCCCACAATCCACAAACAACAGATTACGATCACAACTGGTAATTTACATGAGTATTTCCCATAGAAAAGTGGCGCCAGCGCGAATGCTACGGCTACGCTGCCCAGATAATAGTACCGAGGCGGTAAAATATCCGCTTCAAGATAAGGCACGACAAGGACAAGAATCACTAAAGAAACCAGCAATATCCAGAGAGCAATGAAATAGTTTTGAAGAGATGATCGTTGTTTAAAAGCCAGACTGATCAAAACAAGGGTTATGATGACCGTCCCAATGGGAAAAACGTGAGAGATTTTAAGGATATCAGGGGGGAGCGGAAAAAAATGTGCAGCAGGATAATCGATCAGTAATTTTTTTATCGGACCATTTATTATAGCGCTGACAGACATGTTTTGAAGAAGATTCAGGCCATAGCCGCCGACTCCGCTGTAAAGGGCATATCGACCGATAAGATAGATACCCCCGATGCCGCTCAGCGTTGATATCAACATAATCCCTTGTCGAAGCAATTGTTTTTTAGCGCCCCAAATACATGCGACACCGATAATTATCGGTATCAAAGCAAAAGCTGTTTCTTTGGACAAAAGAGCCAAACAAAAACATACGGAACCACTGACAAGAGATTTTCTAGTTCCATCACCTTGATAGAAATTAAACAACATGTGGAACGCGCTAAGCATAAAGAACAGATAGATAACTTCGACTTGGCCCGTGATATAGCAAACTGATTGAACAGCGGCAGGGTGTAACAAAAACAGCCAACCGGCTGCTATCGCAGTGCCTGGTGGCATATTTAGATTGTGTCTTGCTATTCGTGAAACAAGAAGCGCATTTGCTGCATGAAACCCGATACTGACGCAGCGATATCCGGGTATAAACACACCGAACAACAGGTATTCAACATATCCAATAAAAATAGCCAGTGGTCTGATCCAGAAATACCCGCTTCGAGGGTTCAATAAATGCCCGATTGTTTGTTTGATGGCGCTGTCATACCACAAAAAAGTGACGAAATCATCGAATATCGGCCGCGTATCGAGCTGATATACAAACAGGAAAAACGAAGCGAGAAAAAACGTTACGGTGTGAAACCTGTTTGATTTTTTGTCTGTTTTATCAATCACGTTGTCAGCTCCTGTCAATAACTTAACAAAACAACCTTCGTAAAACCATTATAAATCGCTTTCACAAATCCCTTAACGACGTATTGACAAGCAGGTTTATCCACTTAACAATCAAGAAAAAGTGGACACTCTTTACCGATCACATTATGATTGTCCCGAGGTTTTTAAGTGAGGCGAATAAATGATGTTTAAAGCATCTTCAGAAAGTATATTGAAACATGTCAATTATGACACCGTCGCCGGTGAAGATACCCGACGAGTTCAAGCGCCGCTTGTAATGCGTTTCGGCGCAATGGGTGACATGATCCTGACCACGCCGTTGTTACGGGCTCTGGCTGAACGCTATGGGCAGCCGTGCGAGGTTGTCGGGCGAGGTGAAATCGTTGGCGATATTTTTGCCAATCTCCCATTCGTCTGGTCTATACGTTCAATCGAAAGCAATAAGACACCATACATGTTCAATCATCCTAAAAAAATGCTGGTGAAATGGCTGCAGCAACGCACTCAAAGCCCGGTTTACCTGGTGCAATCCGACCTGTTGAGCCACATGACATTGAAGCGAGCCGGGTTAACAGCGGAAGCGTCCGACCTGACAATTGAACGACGTATTAATGAACATGTCGTGGATCACATGGCACGATTAGGTGGATTTGTCGATGCAAACGGTAATGTCGACCCATGCTACAATCGCGGAACAGAACTGCGTATCTCGCAACAAGAATCGGATCATTTGTTAAAATGGATGGAACGCCTACGGTTTGACGGGCGTGATATCATCGTGATTCAGCCCGGATTCAGGAAATGCATGAGAAAGCGACGGCGGATCAGTAAAGGAAAATTTTGGCCAGAAATACGCTGGATACGCTTGATCAGAGAAATACTGAATATCGCTTATGACAAGCGCGTTATCATCATTGGGTCTATGGCGGAAAAACCTTTGACCAATTATATTGCCGATCAAGTAAATGATCATCGCGTCACCGATATCGCCGGCCAAAACCTCCGTCCGATTCTTGCTCTGCTAAATCATGCCCATAGTCTGATCAGCCTCGATACCGGACCTGCTCATGCCGCTGCAGCATTGAACTGCCCACTCGTCGTACTGTTCGGGAAAACGGACCCTAGAGTGAATTGTCCTGTCAGTCGAGGTTCGCCCGTCATTATTCTGACGGGGCCTGCCGACGCGATTATTGAGGATGAGGAACCCGGCTGGGCACGTCATCATGATATCGAAGCCATTACCGTCGACGATGTTTTACATGCCTGGGCTGATAATCTGCTATGACCACAAAGACATCAAAAAGAATAACCTTTCTCACGCCTACTCCACCCGATATCAGCGCATTCGGTGTGCGCGCTCTCTCCGCATGGCTTAAACAAAAAGGGTATCAGGTAACCTGTATCTTTTTACCCGGCGGAATCGAAAACCTACGCCACTCCGGAACCTATACCTACCACTACTCCGACCATGTCCTGAAAGATATCCTGGATATTGTCGCCGAGTCTGATATCGCCGCATTCTCTTTTTTCTCTCAATACCGCGACAGAGCCCTCCAACTGACTCAAGCCATAAAAGAAAAACTGGGTATTTTCACTATCTGGGGTGGTATCCACTCAGAAGTCTATCCGGAAGATGGGCTGACACATGCTGATGCTGTGTGTATCAGTGAAGGTGAAACCGTTCTGGAGCAACTGCTGGAACTAGACGACCTCAAACATCTTGATACCACCGCTATTCCCGGGTTATTGACCCGCCAACACCCTCGATCCACCGATACTTTGCCATGCATGGAAAACCTGGACACTTTGCCATGGGTGGATATGGGGCCTGGCGATCATTTTCTACTGGATCCGATCAAAGACCAAATTGTTCCGATGACAGTGGATCGAATGAAAAAGGCGCTTCCACTTATGCCGGGTCCCAATCATTCCGCTGTCAAAGTATTCCGGTTGATGACCTCCCGCGGATGCCCCCACCACTGCACGTATTGCGCCAATCATATCAAGGCAAAGCTCTACCCCGGTAAACATTATCTACGGTTTCGCAGCCCTGAACATGTTATCGGCGAAATCAAAAACATCATCGAAATCTATCCTTTTATCGAAAGCATTCATTTTTTTGACGACGTGTTTACCGCAATGAATCCCCCGGATTTGAAGTTGCTTTGTCACCGAATGAAAACAGAAATCAAGCTGCCGTGGTATGCGCAGGTCAGCCCATCGATTTTGACGCGAGAACAATTGGAAATGTTTATCGATAGCGGCCTGGTTTTTATCGAAATGGGTATTCAGACCGGCAGCAGCAGGATACGCACGATGTATCGTCGACCTGAAACCAATGAAACAATATTACGAAGCGCCAATTTAATACATGAATACAAAGATAAACTTTTAAAACCACATTATCACGTTATCCTGGACAACCCTTGGGAAACCCGTGACGATGTTCGTGATACCATTGATTTACTGACACGTATCCCCGGCAAATTCATGCTTTGCCTGGCGTCTTTGACATTTTATCCCGGTACTGAGTTGGCCGATGCTGCTGTTAAAGAAGGTTTTTTGACTGATATTGAAAAACAAGTATATCGAAAACCTTTTTTTGTGCCTAAAGGTCGATATTTAAATTATTTAATCTATTTAACGGATATAACGTGGATTCCCCGCGGCCTTATCCGTTTTCTGGGTAATAAACCGGCAATTGTGCTGGACAGACCCTTTTTTGACCCGTTTTTTGACCTGTGTCGCCGAATAACCAATAAGCTGCGGTTGATTGGAAAAGGACTTAGTGCGCTGACCAAAGGGCAATGGCACAGGATACGTAATTATTTTCGACGAATACGCTGAAACTCAACCGACAGAATCACTTAGAGCTATTCGAATGACTTTCGTCAGAAACAGCCTGTAACTCAATCCAAAAACGACTTCCTTCACCAACTTCCGATATTAGGCCAAAAGATCCCATCATTCGTTGAACACCTCGTTTGACAATAGCCAAACCCAAACCATTACCAGGATACTCTTCGCGACTGTGTAACCGTTGAAAAACCTGGAATATGCGATCATGATACTCAGGCGCAATACCTATACCATTATCGATAACCCACAATTTGACACTTTCGTTCTTCGTTTCCGCCCTTAGAACAACGTGGGGTCTGACACCAGGCCTAGAAAATTTGATGGCATTCAACAACAGGTTCTGAATAACGTAAAACAGTGTGGTTGAATGCGCCAACACACGTGGCATCGGCCTTTCGATAATAACATCTGCGTTTGCTTCACGGATAATCGTATCAAGTTGCAGCAAGACTTCACTGCAAATTTGCGAAAGTCCCACAGGCTCCAGATCAAAAACCTTTCTAGCAAGCCGACTATACTCCAATATACCCTTGACCAATACATTCGTGCGTTGTATTCGATGCACAATTCCTTCCATGTCGCCGGCCAACTCTTCATTACTCTGAAAAACCCTTTGTCTGATGGTTTCAATTGACTCCTGTATACTTTGTAGCGGAGCCTGTAAATCATGGCTGATCGTACCCGCAAGAAAAGTAGCCTCTTGATTCAACTGATCGATCTCATCTGCCTGATACTGTATCTTGTCTTCCAAATCGTCAATTTGCCGCTCTAACATTCGATCAAGTGTCGCCCTTTCTGTGATATCTCGAATGACTGCAAAGATTTTCCAACTCCCCTGAGATTCTATCAATTTAGCATGTATTTCAACAGTTTTGATTATTCCTTCACCGGTAAGAATACGAAACTGATTTAAAAGACTATGATCCGCTTGGAGTTTGTGAATTATATCCGGAAACCAAAGCTTTTCGTTCGCTTCCAGTATGTCCATCGGAGTCAGACGCATCAATTCCTCATCCGAGCGTCCAAGAATCAAACTCGCTTGCTTGTTTACCCTGACTATAGGCCCCAAAGAACCATTCGCATCCATTTCACTGACTACAATTCCATCGTTGATCGAATTGAATAACTGTCGGTAATACAGTTCAGCTTCCGATTGAAAAATAGTCAGCTCGGCTAATTTCTGTGATTGAGAAGCATTTTGTTCTTCATATTTTTTGAGTTTCTGTCTCTGATACAAAAGAATATATAAAACAATCCCCAGTAGAAGCAGATCAGTTGTAACCCCAAACATCATCAATGGAGTGGATAGCTGTTGTTTCAGATTCTGACGGATAAAATCAAGGTCCAAATCGGTGATAACCCGAACATCACCTGCCGTTAGGTCTGAGCTTGTCTCGCTCCCCGAAATCCTTATCCCTATGACGAGTAATAAAATCAAAATGAATAGTATTCTAAGAAGCGGTATGCGTTGTTTCATAACATCTTTACCCTAATTAACCTTTACTTGATATTAAGTCTAGCATAGACACTCCTATTCGACAAATGAAAAGATAGTTGCCCACTAAAAAAACCTTAAAACAGGCTCTGCTAAAGCACATATTTGAGTCAAATTGAAAAAACAAGTCTTTTCTCTGTTGACTTGATTTTGATGCTTTGCCTAAAATCGTTTTGTTGATGGATTTTGTTTTTGTGTAGAGGAGGAGTTGTTACATGGGAATCTGTCCAGAATGCCACTCAACAATCCTGGATGAAGGTTTTGACATCGGCGAAATTATTGAATGTCCTGAATGCGGTGTCGAATTGGAAGTTGTTGGAGTGGACCCATTGGATTTAGAAGTCTACGAAGAAGAAGAAAAGTAGACAGTGTTAACAGACCTGGCTTTTGAAAGTGACCTTCGAGGATTATTTCGCTTTCGTTACATCAGTGGTAGGATGCCGTACCGGGCGGCTGCAGAACAACTTTTGCGTTTCGACGGTACGGTTTTTTTGTTGACCGGATTTTATGTGCCGGACGCACATATCATTGAAAATGATGGACTGTCAGGCTCATGGCTCTTGTTCCATACCCTGAAATCCCTGGGTAGAAACGTTATCATACCTACCGATTCCTGGTCTTATCCAGTGTTCAAACAAATTTTTCCTGCCACCACTCTTGTCACATATCCCGGTGATTATAACGGAACTTATCCTGACTGGGCAGCAACTACGCTTGAACACAATTTCACCGACACTATCATTGCCATTGAACGACCCGGCCCTGATTCCGGTGGAGTATTCCGGAATATAAAAGGCGTTGATATCAGTCCTTATTGTGCTGGAATCGAGCATTTTTGGTCTTCGACCGCCTTTAAAATCGCTATTGGAGACGGGGGAAACGAACTGGGTATGGGCAAATTAGCTGACATGCTAGATGATGGCAGACCTGTCTGTTCGATCGGGGCGGATATCACGTTGCTGGGAAGCACATCTGATTTTGCGACCTGGTGCTTGGTCGCTGCCCTGGAGATTATTACAGGCAGACAATTCCTGCCGGATTTTCAAGATTTGCGCCAATTTCTACAAAGGCTTTCCGATATCGGAATCGTTGATGGAATAACCGGTAAACCGGATATCTCTATCGACAGTTACACCATCGACATCATCCAAAAACGGTATCGGAAAATTCAACAGGCATCAAAACACCTTAAAACAGCCACAGAAATCATCGATACTACTTTCGTAGATAACAGAAAAACACAAACGGTACCGATTATTCACGTCGATCCTGGCTACAACGCTGAAAATGACACCCTTTATCTGGATGGATATCTTTTGCTTGACAGCCAATTGGAAAAGCTCAAATACCACTTTAAAGAGTCAGGGCTACCGACAATTGAATCTTGGCCGACCATTTTATCCCGCCCAGATCTCGACACGTGTCCGTGGCTATATGTTCCGGGATGGACCCGAGATCTGCTGGAACAACCAAATGGTCGCCGCACGTCTCAAATTACCGATACCGATCGATGGGTTCGAAGATTGTTTGTTGCTGGACCTTGGCGCCTCTATCAAACGCCCGATCTGGCCATGGGATGGTCCAATGATTCAGACCTGGCCAAGCTACCGGAAACCGTTCCTGAGACCAACCCCTGGCAATCAATTATTCGAGCTATTCCGAGCGCTTGCCTGGACAAGGAACTATCAATATCGCATCTTATTGAAATTGCTGAAGAACTACGTGGCACACCCTACCTGTGGGGCGGTCGAAGTATCGATGGCCTGGATTGCTCCGGCATGACTCAACATATATTTTTAAAGCTGGGTATCATGTTGCCCCGTAACTCGAGAGTTCAACGAAAATGCGGTTGCCGTATTCCTTTACGTGACCTGTCTGCCGGTGATTTGATTTTCGCGGTTGGAAAAATCAACAATTTGCATCATGTCGCCATCGCCCTGCCTGACGGAGTTCAACATGCCTGCCTGACCGAAAAACAGGTAATCCTGGAATCGACAGCCAATTTTCAGAGCCGATATCGTATCATTGCGATCCGCCGAATTTCATCCTTTGCATAATCTGATCGATATCAGCACAATAAAGGCGTGTCGATGGAGATTTAACACGTGAACCAAATACCATCATATCAAACCTTGATGCGTTATCGTGACCTGAACACACACGTTGTGGGTGTGGCAGGAACAGAAGGATTTGCTATTCTGGAGCATCTTTTGAAGCTCGGATTCAAGCGGATAACCGGCCACAATCTAACCGGCGGCTCCGCTCTGGAAAAAGCCTTTTTAAACGCTCACGTTGCAATGAAACCCCAGCAGCGGACCGATGCCCTGCGACGTCTTCTGGCAGCCCCTATTTCCATGCTCACCGGAGCGGATTATCTGAAAAATATCGCTGATGCCGACGTCGTGTTCGCTACCCAAAACTGGTTTGCTCATGCCGCTAATGAACCACTGAAACATGCCCGCCAATTAGGTATTCCTATGTTCTTTTTGACCCAGATGTATTTCGCTCTGTCCCCAGCGCCAATCATCGCCGTGACCGGCACCAACGGTAAAACCACTGTGACCACCTGCCTGTCACACCTGCTTAAAACCGCCGGTATTCCATGCCTGACAAGCGGTAACGATCGCTACCATCCCCAAGTTCTCTCAGACTTGGACTCGCTGCCTTCAAACGGTTTTCTATTACTGGAAGTTTCGAATCGACAACTCATGGAACTGCGCCAAACCCCGCATATCGCTATCCTGACAAATATCCGCCCGGATCATATCGACGAACACGGTTCATTCGACGCATACCGTCAAATCAAAACCACGCTTTTTATCTCGACAAACCGACGTGATTGGTCAGTGCTGAACGCTGAAGATGCAAGCTCCGATATTATTTTGCGACAAACCCAAACAAAATGTGTTCTATACAGTTCATCGGTTCCCCAAACATCGTTTTCCGCTGGAGTTAAGGATGCACAGTGCCTGTTTTTGGACGATAAAGGGCATACTCATCATCTGTTCGATATCTCCGATATCCGTCTGCCGGGCCATCATAATCTACTGAATAGCCTTGCTGCTGCGACTGCTGCACATATCGTCGGCGCATCGAAACCAGCTATTCAAAAAGGTATTCGGACATTTCGAGGTGTTCGTCACCGGTTGGAGTTTTTAGGCGAAGCTGCAGATATCGCTTATTTTGACGATGAGGCCAGCACAAATCCTGAATCAACCCGTATAGCCTTGGAATCTCTGAATAGGCCGATAGTTCTGATCTGTGGAGGCGACATCAAAGGAAACAAAGATGATTACAGTCAGCTTCATCAGGCTATAGCTAAACATAATGTGACACATATCATTTGCTTACCGGGTGATGCCGGTGAAGCAATTGCTGCTCAAGCAGGAATGACACCGGTTCACAAGGTCATGAATTTAGGTGACGCCATGAAACTGGCCGATACGGTATTGCAGCCGGGTGATGCTCTGGCGCTCAGCCCCGGCGGCGCTGGTTTTCATTATCGGTTTAATTCAGGGGCTCGCGGCTATCGTCGACTTGTCAGAGATCGACTTCGCCGAGCTCAAAAACCAGTTAAAGCCGATACAGGAACGACGAATCGTGATCAATAACTCACAAACAGGTAACTCATTGGATAATTACTGGCAAAATACCGATGCAATATCCGATTCGCCGTTGCCGAAAAACCGTTTGCCGGGTTTTCCTGAAACACCTGTCGAACAGCACATCATTCAAGGTCTTGGATCATGCTTATTTAAAAAGGAACAGAATTGCCCGACCGGGTCGCACAAAGATCGAGCTGCTATCTTTCAGGTCAGCATAGCACGACAAGCCGGTGCGCCGGGTGTAATCATTCCTTCTTCAGGAAATGCTGCCATCGCGGTTGCAGCTGCAGGCGCAAAGGTGGATATACCGGTCTTTGCCTTTGTATCTCCGAACACACATCCGGGAAAACTCACCGCAGCCGCACAGTATAAACCACGCTTGATCATCTGTGACAACCCGATAAACCGAGCGCGAAATGCTGCTAGACGCTTTGGTATGCCTAACCTGAGACCATCAATTGACGATAATGCTGTTAAAGGGTTTATGACCCTGGGATATGCACTGGGCAAGCTCTATTTGGACAAACCGTTCAGCAGTATTTTCATTTTTACGACCAGTGGCGCAACCCTGGTTGGAATAGCTCGTGCTTTGAAAGATTTAGCTTTAAAAGGTCAAATCGATACAGTCCCTGAACTCCATGCCGTACAAGCGGGGAAAGCTACGGCAATTGTATCCGAATTCGATTCGTCACCCTCGCCGATACCAAAAAACGGTCAAGGCGCAGGGTTTGGAGGTGTTGCATCGTCACGATTGAACCCTGAGCTGCTGGCACATATCCGCTCGACCAACGGCGCAGGATGGTTGACAAGCGAGACCGATGCCGAAAACATGTATAACCTGTTGATAAAAGAAAATATCCACACTTCCCCAGAAGGCTGCTGCGCCTTAGCCGCGGCTATCCGTTGGCGCCGTGCCGGCGGCGTCGGAACACCTTTAGTGATTCTGACCGGTAAGTATTATCCGATTACACAATCAGAACCCGATTTCGGTGAAGCGCTCGTCTGCAAGGCCCGCACATACGGTGAAATCGAACGATTTATGCGAAAGTGAAACCATAAATGAACAAAACATCGGATTGGATCAAACAACTGGGCAATATTCCGGGAACACTGGTTTCTGCAGGTGTAGAGACTATACAAGTATATCCTTTTGAAGGCAGAGTAAAAAACCTTGCCCTGATCGTTTCAGAATACCATCCTTGGGTAACGCTATGGAAAAATCTTGGGATACGTGTTTTTTGTCTTGAAGAACAATCTGGAGCCTTGGAAAACAATACAGCAAAACTATTGTTAAATGACCAAACAACAGTATTTATGAAAACACTCGATCAACCGGTATCGATTTTGATGTTCAAACCGGACGCTCAAAGCGATCAACAACTTCGAGAACTAGGTTTTAACGTTATCGGCTGTGACCCGACTGTGGCCAGACGGCTCGAAAACAAAATGCTTTTTCCCGCATTGGCTCGTGAAGCCCATGTTCAAGTTCCGAGCACGAAAAAACTCGTATTGGACAGCCAAAACACTCAACCACCGCTGTCGTCTTTTCCATTTATCTGCCAGTTCGCCAAAGGCTTTTCCGGTAATCGTACGTTTTTAGTCACGTCGATGGATGATTGGGCTTCTTTACTGGAGCGGTTTCCGAATCGTCATTGCCGGGTCAGTCAAAAAATTGACGGTGATACCTGGACAGTCAACGCATGTGTATTTAAAGATGGTCATACCCTCGTGTCACCTCCATTCCTACAAGAAACGATCATATTTGAATCGACGGATGGCCTGCCGAAACGGATTGGTTCCGCCGGTAATCATTGGGGCGAATTTTCGCCTGAAGTGGCGCGTCAGACACAGGATATCACGAGCAAAATCGGTTGGGTTTTACACCAAAAAGGATTTTTTGGGTTTTGGGGTATAGATCTTATTTTGGACAAAGCCACCGGTTTATTTTATGCTGTTGAAATCAACCCCAGAATCACGGCTTCGACCCCTGTTTTGACGCCGATAGAAATGTTGGGGGATACACCACCTTTGATAGCCGCTCACGTAGGCATATCTTTGAATCTGAACTGGCCTTGGACAGATGCGCCTGCATCACCAAACCCTGGCGGTCAGCGCATTTATCGGGCAGGGGGACTTCCAATTCCGCAGGAGCTTGCACAATGTGAGACCGGAATATATCGATTTGCCGAAAACACGGTGCAATGTGTAAGACCAGGCTGGAATCCAGCAAGTCTCGAGATCGACGAATGTCTGATCTGGAAACCCCAAACAACACGATGTGCTTCGGAATCGATGCGGATTATTTACCGAGGTTCTTCCGATTCGCTACCCGCATTCTTGGAATCGACTGCCTGTGATGAGCCGCTCAGCTCAGGATAAATCGCCGAATAACAACTGTAATTTTCCAACACTTTTTTGACGAACATCCGTGTTTGCTGGAATGGTATATGCTCGATCCAAATTTCATCGGGATAAGGATATTCCAGTATCCAGCTATCAACCCTATGCTCACCGGCATTATATCCAGCTAACGCTTTAGGTATGGACCCGTCGAATCGGTTCAGTAACCAAGCCAGGTATTCAACTCCAGCCCGCACATTGTATTCAGGCTTCATATACTCTTTGACACCGGGAGATTCCGGCCAGCCGGCCGCCAACCGTTCAAACAACTCCGGCATCACCTGCATCAGACCTCCCGCCAGATTGTGTGATAACGCATATTGGTCAAACCCGCTTTCCTGCAAAGTCACCGCAGCAGCCAAACAGGGGTCTAACCCGCCGACTTGCTCTACAGCCGCCTGGTAAAACGGCTGGAATCGCTCAGGAAAAGGATAAAGAATATCGGCTGCAAATTTGGGAATTTGACCGTTGTTGACGGCTTTATCGTATTTTTTCAAGACCTGACGCCGAGCAGCCGCCACTTTTCCGGTATTGACCAAGCTGTTCATTTGACGAAAAAAATATCCCTCTGAAACCGGCTGAAAATAGAGCGCTCCCCGTTCCCATTCCGCTGCTGCTCGATCCCATAAACTCAACGTTTCCAAAAATTCCGCTGTCTGCACAGCAGGCGATTGTTTTTCCTGAGCAGTCAACTCCGGAAAAGGTCTAGAAAACGGGTTGGGAATAGGCATTTTCAACAGCCGCGAGGCTTGGATTCCGTAATATTCCCATGCGTGATCCGCAGCCAACTTCTGGTATTCGGCAACGTAGTGGTCAGGTTTTGCATCCGCAAGGTGATGAAACCGCCCGTGCCAATACCGCATCGGTAAATCCCATCCGGAAGCGGCGTATATCCCCATCATCTGCGTCAATCTATCTGAGGCCGACTGCATATTTCCCCTGTTGAACGCTGTCCAAACCCATTTCCACCACGCCTGATCCCGGCCTGATCCTCCAGATCGTATGACCCGTTGATAATCAGTTTCCGCTTTGTCCCACTCTTTTTGGCTCCGATAGTAATCGCCCCGCCCTATCAGCGCCGTATTGACCCAACGGCTTCCCTTGTGACGATCCGCAACCGCTGCCACCATTTCCAAATATTTCGGATCGTTTTCCAGGCGACGATAGACAATGCTTTTTCTCATTAAAACAGTAGCCGTTGACGTGTGATCTGGATATTGCTCCAAAAACCGATCGTAAAGTTCCAGACATGCATCATTCTGAAACGTATCATACAAAACTTTTGCCTTGAACAGCATGGAATCGGCGGATAAATCCCGTGATATGTCCTTGTCGATCACCTGCTGATAACATTCTGCCGCTTCATGCCGCCTGCCAATGGCATCCAGCGCGCGTCCTCGTTGAAACAGTTGCTGAGATGTTAGTGATGGATAGCTTTTCTTCAGCGCTTGCATAATGTGTTTATACAAATCATCAACGCTCTGCACGATTTCGGCAGTGTCGGGTTTTTGAAACAGTTCTCGCGCTATTGGCTCAGCTTCCTCTATCCGCCCCAAGTGATAGTATGCTGCAGCTTGCATATATCGATAGCGGCTATCCGGTTTTAGTTTATGTGTCAGATCCAATAAACGTTTCCAATCTTCCGCAAACAGGAGAAAATCAGTCAGTTCACGCGTTGCGGCCAATTGCATTGAGTAGTCCTGATTATCTTTTAGTAGCGATAAGTTAGCGATAATGATCGATGATATTTCCTGAAAAGATTGGTCGGGCAAGTGAGGTGTTTCTTTTAAATATGCGATGCGTGACGAAGCAGCCAAATGTTGAGCATGCCACCGTGCAGGATACTGTTCATCAACTGCCAGTGAGTCCCATGCTTTCCACGCTTGCAGGAATTGTCCGTTTTGTTGAAAAGCGATCGCTTCGAGTGACAAAGCCTTATAATCCACTATCTCGTTATCGGCACAGATAGCGATTTGTTCCATGATCCGAATACCTGCGCTGAAAACAAAGATCATCGATATCAACGATACAAAAAATCTGTTTTTCAACCGACAACTCTTCTGAAATTTCGAATTCAGTTTATAAGGTTTCATGTTATGGCGGATCACTCAGGCCGCATCAACGGAAAGAGCACACAGTTTTTGATATTTTCTTCATTGAAAAGAAACTTCATAAACCTGTCTATACCCATTCCCCAACCCGATGCCGGCGGCATAGCATATTCCAACGCCAGAATAAAATCTTCGTCATAAGCCAGAGCTTCTTCATCACCGGCTGCCCGTAATCGCGCTTGAGCTTCGAATCGCTGACGCTGATCGATCGGATCAGCCAATTCCGAGTAGGCATTGACCAATTCGACACCACCCGCTATCAGTTGAAACCGATCGACCGTTGATGGATTTTCGTCATTTGAGCGGGCCAGTGGGGATACATCGACCGGATGCCCGATCAGGAATTGTGGTTGAATCATCTTGGGTCGCGATACCTTTTTGAACAACTGGTCCAGCAGGTTTCCCCGTCCTAGTTTTTTCAACTCTTCCAGTGGAATAGCGGGAAGAATATCCCGTTTGACGATTTCTTTCAGCAGAGCTTCTGCATCAGCATAATCGTCGATATCAATCCCGGCATCTCGGGCAATGACATCGCGAAACGTCACCCGCTCCCAGTTACCTCCGAAATTGATCTCTTGCCCGCCAACAGCCACCTTGGTCGATCCCGTGACAATCTCCATTGCTTCCTGGATCAATTTTTCGGTAAAACGCATATTGTCTTCATAATTCCAGTACGCCACATAATATTCCAGCATAGTGAAATCTTGTAGATGATCCGCGCTGATACCCTCATTGCGAAAACATCGAGCGAACTCAAATACACGGTTATATCCGCCGACCAGCAGGCGTTTCAGGTAGGTTTCCGGCGCTATACGAAGATAGACATCCATATTCAGCGCTTCATGATATGTGCGAAAAGGCCGCGCCATAGCGCCTGACGGTTTGTACTGAAGAACCGGTGTTTCAACTTCAATAAAATCGTGTTTGAGCAACACGCCTCGTATGACTTGGATCAATCGACTTTTGGCCAGGAATTTTGCCCGAGCATGTTCGCTCATGATCAAATCCAAATATCGGCGCCGATAAATCATTTCGGTATCTGTCAGTCCATGCCATTTTTCCGGCAGTGGATGCAGTGATTTGCTTAGAAACATATACTCCGTAACATCAATTGTCAGTTCGCCGGTTCGTGTGAGGATCATGCTCCCTTCCACACCGATAAAATCACCGATATCCAACACGTCCTTTGCGAGATCGAAGGCCTTATCGCTGATGCCACCTTTGCGCAGAGCGATCTGAATTTTACCGGTGATATCTTGGATATGAAGAAACATCAATTTACCCATTTTTCGGATCGATATAATTCGGCCGGCGCACCGAACACCTTTTTGTCCTTCCGGTAAACCCGAGGCTTCGCCACAGGTGAGCGCATCCGGAAATCGATCCGGGTAAACCGGAATTCCTTCATCTTTCATCAATTCGATTTTTTTCAATCGGATTTGCATATATTCATCGTCTGTCAACTCGTTTCGATGTGGATTATCTTCTACCACGATAACCTCCTGTCAGTGAATATATCCCAACTCACGTAATTGCCGCATCTCATCACTTTCATCACCTTCTTCGTCCTGTGACATCAGCACGACCGGTAATTTGGGAATGACCGGAATATTGTGTAGGTGTTCATGATCGGCTCCGGTAAACAGCATCAGACCTTGTCTGAGTTCTTCAAGTATCTCCGGATATTCCTCGTCAAGGCTTGTCATTTCCTCCGGATCGTCCGTCAAGCGATATAAACGATCATTTTCATCTTTGTCATAGAGCATCAATTTCCATTCGGGACCGAGACGAAAAGCCCGCATCCAGGTTTCACTCAATCTGGGCCGAAATGGAGTTAAATGGTTAACGGTGCGTAAATTAGGGGCTAGAGATTGCCCGCAAAAAGACCTTTGCGATTTGATCGAGAGAATATCGAGCAAAGTGGGTGTAATATCGATACTTTCGACGGCTCCATCGATCACGGCATGTTTCAGGCCGGGAACATGAAACAGTAGCGGGATATGAATCTGAGGCTCATAGGGGTCTCGATGGCCGACAAAATGTCTTTCTCCCAAGCTCTCCCCGTGATCGGAAAGGATAATGACAATTGTGTCATTCAACAGATTTCGTGCTATCAAGGCTTTCCATAAGTCCAACATCACCGTATCGACATATCTGACACCGCCGTCATAGCGCCGTGAGATCCAGATAAAATCCTGTCTTTCCAAATCCAGATTGTTCCAATACTCCTGACCGAAATCCTTTCCCAAATGATAGGGTGGTGTGCCTTCCGGCAGGAACATATCGTCAAAGGGTCGAGGCGGCATGTAGGGATAATGAACTTCATAGGTATGAAGAAACAGAAAAAATGGTTTTCCGGGATTGGAATCGATCCAGTCGAAACCTCTGGCAAAAACACGTTTTGAGCCGCCTGCGGCATCGTTGTAGAGTTCAAACCCTGGATCGTTGCCCAAACGTGCACCCATCATGCCGCCATCTGTAAAGGCCGCAGTGGCGTATCCCGCCTGTGTCAGTATTCCGGCGAGCGTAGGTGTTTCCGGCGCCAGCCCAGGCGCCTGTCTGAACACATAATTCCCGGTGAAAATCGCACGATGTGACAGGATTGTAGTGGGGTTCTGAGCCAGAACATCAGTCAGGAGAATGGATTGTTGGGACAAGACATCTATAAACGGTGATGTCGGCAAATCATATCCATAACATCCCAACCGGTCGGCGCGAAGGGTGTCCAGACAGATCATCACTACATTCAGCGGTTTCTTTGATCGTTCTGACGACTGATGTGTCGAAAAATCTTCGCGACTGCACCCTATACTCAGGAATAAAAACCCGAGCATCGAAATCAAAAGGGCATATTTTACACAAACGAACCTCTTCATGCCGCGTTTTATAGCATAGCTGGTTGAATCGCTCAATGCTCACCACATCATAGTTTTTTAGACCTCATCAATTCGATTTTTTCAATCGAATTTGCATATATTCATTTTCAGTCAATTCACTGCGATGTAGATTATCTTCTACCACAATAACCTCCTGTCAGTGAACATACCCTAATTCCCTCAATTGCTCCAGCTCAACAACCTCAATGCTTTCATTGTCCGATACCATCGAATTTTTCGATATTGGGATAGCTTCCGGTAAATGGTGAATGTACCCTAATTCCTGTAATTGCTGCATTTCAGGAGATTGTTTTTTTCCATGGTCCGGACGCATTGATATTGGGAACTTTTTAGGCACTTCAGATGGTTTGTAAATATCTTCTCTATCCAATCCGGTAAATTGCATCAGTCCCAGCCTAAGTTCTTCAAGAGCCTCCGGGTATTCTTCAGCAAGATTTCTCATCTCTTCAGGATCATCCGTTAGGCGATATAAGAGATCATTTCTATCTTTAGGACGAAGCGTCAATTTCCACTCAGGACCAAGGCGAAATGCGCGCGTCCAGATATTCCAGGTTGTTTCGCTTAACCTCGGTCGAAACAGGCTTAAATGTGTAATGTCGAGTAAGTTTGAGGCTAGTGACCGCCCGCAGAAGGGTCTATCTGATTTAATTGAAAGAAGATCAAGCAAGGTGGGAGCGATATCGACGCTTTCGACAGCGCCATCAATCACGGCATGTTTCTGACCAGGAATATGAAATATGAGCGGAATATGTATTTGTGGTTCATTTGGGCTTCGATGGCCGACAAAGAGTCTTTCTCCCAAACTTTCCCCGTGATCAGAAAAGAGAATGATTATTGTATTGGTCAGCAGATTTCGTGTTATCAGGGCTTTCCACAAATCCATCATAACCGTGTCAACATATCTGACACCACCGTCATAGCGTCGAGAAATCCAAATAAAATCCTGTCTTTCCAAGTTCAGGCTGTTCCAATAATTCGCGCCGAAATCTTTTCCTAGGTGATAGGGTGGTGTACCAGTCGGCAGAAACATGTCATCATACGGTCGAGGAGGCGTATAAGGGTAATGAACTTCATAGGTATGAAGAAACAGAAAAAACGGTTTTTCGGGATTGGAATCGATCCAATCGATACCTCTGCTGAAAACGCGTTTAGAGCCGCCGGCGGCATCGTTATAGAGCTCAAAACCAGGGGTGTTGCCAAAACGTGCACTCATCAATCCCCCGTCCGTAAATGCTGCTGTTGTATATCCCGCCTGTGTCAGTATTCCGGCCAGTGTATGCGTTTCCGGCGCCGGTCCAAGCGCCTGTCTGAACACATAATTCCCGGTGAAAATCGAACGATGTGACAGGATTGTAGTGGGATGCTGAGCCAGAACATCAGTCAGTAGAATGGATTGTTGGGACAATATATCCATAAACGGTGATGTCGGCAGATCATATCCATAGCATCCCAACCGATCGGCACGAAGTGTGTCCAAGCTGATCATCAATATATTCATTGGTTCGGAGAACAAATTAGTCGGTTCCTTTTGCGTTAGTTTTCCACAGCCGCATCCAACAATCAAGGCAACAGTGCTGACTTTTGTCAGCAGAATTAAAAATTTTATACAAGAAATACGCTTCATGAAGCATTATATAGCACAATTCACAGAATTGCTCAATGCTCACCATATTTTCGATTGTAAAATTTTTATCAATGATAGGGATAAAAGATAAACAGCAGCAATGATACCGCGCCTAGAATCCACGTGCCGATATTGACCTCCCGATATCTACCGGCAATTGTTTTCACGACCGGGTATGAAACAAAACCCGCCGTGCAGCCAATACCGATATTATACGAAAAACTCATAAAGATGATCACAATAAAAGCCGGTATCCACTCCGTCAAATCCATAAAATCGATTCGCCGCACCGAGTCCATCATCAGCACTCCGACGATGATCAGCGCCGGGCCATACGCACACTTGGGCACAGCGGTCAGAATCGGAGTAAAAAACAGGGCCAGCAAAAACAGAATACCGGTTGTCAGCGTCGTCAAACCAGTTCGGCCGCCTTCTTCGATTCCTGCCGCTGATTCGATATAGATGCCGCTGGTGGTCGTTCCCAGGCAAGCCCCGACAACTGAAGAAATCGCATCGGCCATCATCGGCTTTTGAATGCCGGGAAGATTTCCGTTTTCATCCAGAAAACCGGCACGAGCGCTGACACCGATCACAGTGCCCATAGTATCGACAAAATCCATGATAAATACCGTTAAAAGAATAGGAAAAAAATCCCATGTAAATACTTCCTTAAAACGAAATTGGAACATGATCGGCGCAACAGATGGAGGTTTGGATATGAACCCTGTTGGAAAAGAAACGCACGGAAGATCGACTCCTAAGTATTTCAGGAAATAGGCCAGAGCGGTTGTCACTAAAATACCGGCCATGATACCTCCTTTTATTTTGTGAATGATCATCATGGACATGATCAAAAACGCCAGGATAGCCAGAATGCTTTCGCCGCTTGTCAGAACACCGATTCCGACCGGCACGCCCGGCGTCGCTGGTTTGACGATTAGACCCGACGTCAACAGGCCGACCAGTGTCAAAAACAACCCGATACCGACGACAAATGAGCGCTTTAAATTAGTGGGAATAGCTGCCGCCAACCATGAACGCAGCTTTAGCGCCGTGATCAAGATAAATAGGATTCCCCCGATCAAAACCGCCGTTATTCCAGCCTGCCAGGATTTGCCCATTCCCAGAACGACTGTATAGGCGATAAAGGCGTTTTCACCCATATACGGTGCCATCGCGAACGGCCGGTTGGTATAAAACGCCATCAAAATACATCCTAGAGCTGCCGTTAAAATGGTCGCCACGGTTTGGGGGCCGACGGGGATGCCGGCAGCCTCCAAGATACCAGGGTTGACGACGATGATATAGGACATCGTCAGAAACGTCGTAATACCCGCCATGATTTCGGTCGATACATCCGTCTTGTGTTCCTTGAGTTTGAAAAGCTTTTCCATTCCATCAAACCTCCTCTGCGATATGCTGGAAATCCTGACTTTTTATATTTCTATGATAACAGTTTCAGCCAACGAAGAGCAAGAAGCCGGAAGCGAGGAGCGGGGAGAACCGCGAATAGACGCGAATGAACGCGAATAAGGTTTGAAAACCATTAAAATATTATTCAGCAATCACCGTCTGTTTTTTATGGGCTAGACTTTAAAACCTTGAATTTTCGAGTTTAATTTAGAAATCTCACCAATTAAAATCAACCGAAAATCTTAACCAGAAACCTAGTGCCAGCAACTGCGCTCCGCAGCAGCGGAACGCGGGTCTGGCGAGAAATGCGGATTTTGACTATAATTAATAGGATGAAACGCGAGGCTCTGGCGATCAGGACAGGAAAAATGCAATTAGACAACCGGTGGCTTAAATCTGCTATTCTTAAAAGCGATCATGCTGCAGACAGAAAGCGCCATCATCATTTTTTTAGGGAGGGTTTATCGTGAGAATGATAAAAGAGTTTAAGGAATTTGCTGTAAAAGGAAATGTGGTCGATATGGCGGTCGGTATCATCATAGGCGCCGCTTTCGGTAAAATCGTTTCATCTTTTGTCGGTGACGTCATCATGCCGCCTATCGGTATGTTGTTAGGTGGTGTAGATTTTTCTAATCTGGCGATTACCCTGAAAGAAGCGGTAGGAGAAGATCCTGCAGTTGTCATCGGGTACGGAAAATTCATTCAGACGATCATCGATTTTCTGATCATTTCATTCTCAATTTTCATGGCTGTCAAAGCGATGAATACACTCAAACGAAAAGAGCAAGAAGCGCCTCAAGCGCCTCCGGAACCCCCGGCGCAAGAAGTGTTGCTTACGGAAATACGTGATTTGTTGAAAGATGGAAAGTAAATTATCCTGATGCTATAATCGGACTTATTTCTATGGCTTTGAGCGGATTCTGTGATTCATTTCTTCGTTAGAGATCGATCGTTCAGCTCTTGAATCTTTCAAACCGCGCTCAATCATTCCAGCAAAAGCAAGTTCCCTCAGAATC
The DNA here is from genome assembly GCA_964404285.1 of uncultured bacterium. Classification (GTDB taxonomy): domain Bacteria; phylum CSSED10-310; class CSSED10-310; order CSSED10-310; family CSSED10-310; genus JBASEY01. The sequence continues at coordinate 21,451 of CAYOJK010000012.1, forward strand.
TCATCGTACGTACTGTCATCAGGTTGATTTCTGATTATTTCTTTCATTTTATCTTTGGCAGTTAACATCTTAACCCTCCAAGCCAAATAGATAATCTCAGTTAAGTATAACATTTCTTGTAAGGAAACTAGAAACCAGAAACCAGGAACCGCGCTCGAAGAGCGTCACTCAGTTCTCATCGCTCAGAACGCGCTTTTCGAGCGCTGCGGTATGCATTTTTAAGATAAATCCTTGAGGCCGCGAATCATCCACAATTTCATACCAAGCTGAAACATCGCTTTCCTTGACCTGCAGACTATCTCCCGGTTCCAAATACCCCGTTATTTCCGCCATCAGCGACGGTTTTTCACGTATGGCAACTCGATTTCCATCTTCGGGAATCATCACGGTAATCGAAGGCTCAGCATCTTCAAAAATCTGTTCATAAATATCTTCATACGCTTCAGGCTCAGGCATGGCTACAACCACAGACTCCGGATGCACCAGTGAATACCCTTGATCGATCACATTTTCTGCAGAATGATGTGGCGTCACAAACAGCGTCGGCAAAAAGCCTTCTTTATTGTGGTGAGTCCGTATCCGTGTCCACGTCGATGACGATGCCAGAACATCGACACGAGTATTTTTACGTAACAGCGCCAGAACCGGCGATTCATGAGACGGACTCAAACGCAGCGCCGCATTGTCTGTCGCAATATACGCAGCTTTCAATACCGGCGCATCGGTTACTGTCGTGATACTCGGCAAAGATATCGCCATCTCCAGCGGTAAATCCGACGATGATGACAAATAGTAAACGAAAGACTGGTATTGCTCATTGCTACCCAATGCCGACGCGTTCCGAATGGCACGATCGGCATTCTGTCGACTCCCCAAAACCTCGTAAGCTACAGCAAGGTTCAAAGCCGTTGCGGCAAACGATCGATAACGAAAAGCGCTTTCGAAAAGTTGAACGGCCTGTTCCCACATGCCTGCTCTGGCATACACATATCCATGATTACATGAACTGTCACAGGGTATTAAAAACTTGACGAATTCTGCGCCCCTGCCTGCAACGCCGTTCAAGCGCGCTAGTCCTTCACAATAAAGCGCTTCCGAACGCAGATCGACAGCGCGCTGATATAAGCGTCCGGCAGCTTCAAGTTGTCCGGCACGCTCATAGCACACCCCCAAATTAAATTGGGCTGCATGATTACGTGGTCGATACCATACCGATTTTTGCAACTCCTCTTGAGCCTCCGCCCACATCCCGACACGCATTAAACGAACCGATGACCCAACGGTTTTATTGCCGGCAACAAGCCACCCATCCGCAAAAACAGGATAAATCACCGCGTCCGAATACACCGCTCGAGGAAATAAAAACATCAATACCAGACACCATTTGATTTTGCCGAGATGCTTCACAATAAAACTCCTCCTAATCCTGGCCGATACCCTGGCCTATTCTGGCAAAAGTCTGATTTTTTGTAAAACTGTTAGGTTAAAAATTACAATTTCCACTCTGGAAATACCTGTATCAAATTGAAAACAGACGGACAACCACTGATAAAACAATACGTTGCTTCAATATATCTTTGCGCCTTAGCGCTAAGGATTGATGGTGATTTTGGATTAACGGAATGAACCGGTGATCTTGACCTAAGTTTGAAGAAAAGGTAAACAATGCGAGTGGATATTTTATTTTTGCAAAATATTTGGTTTGAATCTCTTGGTGCGATGAGCTTGGTAGCGGCTGCTCAAAAAGCCGGTTTCAAGGCGGATGTCATCATTGGGAAAGACAGAGATCTGTTAAAAGAGGTCAAACACTCGAAACCGCGATTCGTCGCTTTCAGTTGCGTGACAGGAACACAACTTTGGGCGCAGCAGTTATGTGAATATATCAAAAAAGACATCAGCTCAGATATCGCTACGATAATGGGGGGACCTCACCCGACGTTTTTCCCGGAAATATTGTCACAATCATCCTATCTGGACATGATTTGTATCGGGGAAGGCGAATATGTTCTGCCGGAAATTTTAGCTGCGACAAAAATCCCTGATGACATTCAACAAATTGAAAATATGCATGTCAAAATAGACGACCGGATCGTTCAGAACCCGGTCAGAGACCTAATCAACGATCTGGATTCCCTGCCGTTTGTCAACCGGGAATCCCTTTATCGATATCCCATTATTCGGGATAATCCTGTTAAAAGACTGATATCCAGTAGAGGGTGTCCGCATAATTGCGCATTCTGTTTCAATCACAGTATGAAGAAGCTGTATAAGGGAAAAGGCGCATATATCAGAAGACGGTCTGTTGACAATGTGATTGAAGAATTGAAGGAGATCGAACAGCGTTGGCCGGTGGAAACATTCCTGTTTGAAGATGATCAATTTGCCGTCAACAAAGCCTGGCTGTTGGAATTCTGTGATAAATATGCACAAAATTTCAAACGGCCGTTTATCTGTTATGCACGAGCGGATTCGATTGACAATGATACGGTCAAAGGATTGAAAGATGCCGGGTGTTATAATGTGGTTATCGGTGTTGAAACAGGCGATGAACGGTTAAGAAATGAAATCCTGAACAAAAACATCACTGATGCCCAGTTGAAGGAAGCTGCGGCATTGTTCCATAAATACAAGATCAATTTTTGCACGACCAATATTCTGGGTCTTCCGAACGAAACACAGGAACAAGCGTACCGAACAGTGACGTTTACTTGGGAACTCAATCCAACCTTTACGTGGTGTTCGGTGTTTCAGCCCTATCCTCGAACGGAACTAGGTGAAATGGCGCTGGCGGAAAAACTGGCGCCTCATCTGGATATCGATGTGATTGAACCCAATTACCATTCGAATAGCATTCTACAACAACCGGCAATACGCCAAAGCGTGAACTTACACAAGTTTTTTTATATTTTGTTCAACTATCCTTCTCTGTTTCCTTTCATAAAACCTTTGCTGAAATGGCCGCCCAATGTCGTGTTTACGCTTATACACCGAGTCAGTTTTCTGTTTATCTATAGAAAACGCTGGAAAATATCACTGTGGCGAGCGATTCAAGAAGGTTTCAACACATCCGGTTTCACAAGAAACAAACGTGTCAAACACCAAGAAGATATTTAAACGATAACAAGTGAACCGCGTCGTGATCCCTAAAGATAACAACCATAAACCCCATTCCACTTCTGGCCGACAACAGCATCGGTCACTTTTCTATTATATTTCCGGCCATGGTTTCGGGCATGCAACTCGGTCTATCGAAGTTATCGAGGCTATACAGCGGTTTAGACCTGATATCCCCATTTTTATCAGATCATGGGCATCACCGAAAATATTTGCCGAGATGTGTCCTGGCTATGACGTCACGTATTGTAAAATGGATATTGGCGTAGTTCAGAGAGACGGTATTTCAATGGATATACCGAAAACTTTACAGGCATTTCAACACTTAAAAGATGGGCTTGCGGATGTTTTTCAAACCGAAATAGCCTCTCTAAAAACTCATCGAGCAGGATGTATCGTCAGTGATATTCCTTCCGCTGCACACGTTTTGGCTCGATCAGTGGGAATACCCAGCCTTGCTGTAACGAATTTTTCGTGGGATTGGATCTATGAAGCATGGCTCGATGACTATCCGGAAGCCGGCAGGATCGCGGAAGGCTTACGGAAAGAATACGCTCTCTGCGACGAACTGTTACGATTGCCGTATGCGCCGTCAATGGACACGTTTCCGATAATTTCCGATATGCCCATGCTGGGCAGAAAAGCCGACTTGCCTAAAAACACTGTCAGAGAACGACTTGGATTACAGTCCGAAACACGACCTCTTGTATTGCTGTCTTTTGGTGGAATGGGTTTGGATGAAAAAGCCTTAGGCGCTTTAAATCAATTAGACGATTTTCATTTATTGACAACGTTCTCCATGAACAGCGCACAGATAACGCAATTGAAGCCGCTTGGAATCTATGATATAAATTATCCTGATCTAGTTGGAGCTGTGGATATCGTTGTCACCAAACCAGGATATGGGATTGTGTCAGAATGTGCCGTCAATCATACTCGAATGCTTTATACGGATAGAGGCCCCTTTCGCGAATATGATACAATTATGGAACAGATGCCCTATTGGAATTGTGGTTTATACATACCACAGAAAGCCCTACTTGAAGGCGACTGGAAACATTATTTAGATGATTTGATGAGCAGAGATCCCGTCAATGTTCCGGGTTCGACGGAAGCCGCGTGTGCTGAGGGTGCAGAGGTTGCTGCGGAACATATTTTAACGCGCTATGATAGGGGGAGAACAGCGAAATGAATACCCTGGATTATTTTATAGTGTGCATTCTTTTAGCGCCTACAATTACCGGATTGTTCAAAGGGTTTATTCGGACAGTTGTCGGTCTGCTTGGCATTATTGGGGGTATCGTTTTAAGCATGGTTTTTTCTAGACCGCTTGGAGTTGCAATCGGTCAATTTTTTGGCGCTAAAGATTTTTTTGCCGGTAAGCTCCTCTCTTTTATCATCATCTTTTCGTTGACCTCGCTTGCCGGATTTATATTGGCTGCCTTGATGCATCGAATCGTATCGTTGGCCAACTTGGGGTTTCTCAATCGTTTGTTAGGCGGACTTTTAGGGCTGTTACAAGGTTTGGCGATAACGGGAGCTATCCTGACAATTGTCACCATGATTCCATCAACTAAACCTTGGATCGACAATTCGCTGGTCAGCCTAAAAATCGTCGACGGCGCCGTGGCCACCGCCAACTTTTTACCAGACGAATGGGCAGATTATGTTCTCCCAGAGCGCTGGATTGGCTCCTCACGAAAAAATTTACTCGATGTATTGAAAGATGATGAAGAAGCCTCACAAGCTATCGACACCAAACAAGCCGAAAATGAAGACGTTAAAACTCCGCGTTCCCCGGAGTTCTCGGAAACGGAATGACATCACGGATATTCGCCATTCCCGTCACATATTGAAGCAGTCGTTCGAAGCCCAAACCAAAGCCTGCATGGGGGGCCGAGCCGAAACGCCGGGTATCCAGATACCACCAATAATTTTTGATATCTAGACCTTTGAGCTGGATCAGTTCCTTTAAAATATCTAATCGTTCTTCACGTTGGCTGCCGCCGATTATCTCCCCGATACGAGGAACCAGTAGGTCCATTGCCGCAACTGTTCGGCCGTCATCGCTCCGGCGCATATAAAATGCTTTGATATCCAATGGATAATCCCGCACAAACGTAGGCTTTTTGATCAACTCTTCCGTCAAAAACCGTTCGTGTTCCGTCTGTAAATCTATGCCCCAAGAAACGGGGAAATCAAATGTTTTATTCGATTTTTTAAGCAAATCGATCGCCTCGGTATAGGTCAATATTTCAAAGGTGTATTTTTCTATGGCGTCTAGCCGTTCAAAAAGCGTCGGATCGATCCGCTGATTGAAAAACGCCAAATCTTCTTCACATCGCTGACGAACACGGCGTGTGACTTCTTTGATAAACAACTCCGCCAGAGCAATATTGTCATCCAAATCATAAAACGCCATTTCCGGCTCGATCATCCAAAATTCCGCCGCATGTCGAGGCGTATTGGAGTTTTCTGCTCGAAAAGTCGGACCGAAAGTGTAAATTTCCGACAACGACATCGCAAACAATTCACCTTCAAGCTGTCCGCTGACAGTCAAACCAGTTGGAATCTTGAAAAAGTCCTGGGAGAAATCCACCTCCAATTTGCCTTGGTCGGTTTTGCGCATAGGCACGTTATGCAGGGGTAGAGTGGTAACCTGAAACATCTCACCAGCGCCTTCACAATCCGAGCTGCTGATTATCGGTGTGTGGATATAGAAAAAACCTTTTTCCTGGAAAAACTCATGGATAGCGTACGCCGCAGCATTTCGAACACGAAAAACAGCTCCATAACTATTAGTTCTTGGTCGTAAATGAGCGATAGTGCGTAAAAACTCATTACTATGCCGTTTTTTCTGAAGAGGATAATCTTCATCACAATCACCGAAAATCTCGATTTGATCGGCATGAATTTCAAAATTCTGCTCTTTCCCTGGTGATTCGACAAGACGACCTGAAATACGAACACTCGATCCAATCGATGTTTTTCTGACCGATTCAAAATTCGCGAGATTAGACTCCGCAACAACCTGTATTCCCGATAGGCACGAGCCATCATTGATCAGTAAAAACAAAATGGATTTGCTCTCACGCTTCTGCCGAATCCAACCCGTGATGACCACATGATCCAGACTGGTTTCAGACTGCAATAAAACCTTTATTTTCTTACCTCTGTTGATCGCCATAGATTTGTCTCCTTTACGTTTAACGATCCAACCGGAATAAGGAGTGTAACGCGAAATCAGCGTAAATGTCCAGATTGTTGACCCTGATCTCAAATTTGAATTATTTACATGTTTCAATTATTTATAAGATTCTATGTTTTAGCGCTCGATTGACACGTTGAAACACCTGCTTCAAAATTCACGTATTCGATCGTAATAGGGGGGGAGAAAACAATAATGGCGGAATCCGAAGCTTGGCAACTGAAACTATTTCGTAAAACACTCAAAAAAAAAGAAAAATGGCAGATTATCAAAAAACTTTTACCGAATTTGTCGGATTGTCGATGTCTGGACCTTGGCTGTGCAAAAGGCACGATAAGTTACTTTCTGAAAAATGAAGGCGGCGTTTGGTTTCATGAAGATTTGGATTTCGTGAATGTCAAAGCCACCCGCGATCTTGTCGGCCCAAAAGTCGCCGTGATTTCACCGGACGGTATTCCTCACCCGTCAGACAGTTTCGATGTCATTGTATCACTAGATATTCTAGAACATATCAAAGACGATGTTTCTTTTGCCGGCGAAATGGTCAGAGTCTTGAAAAACAACGGCTTATTAATCTTGTCAACACCGGCAACAGGCCCTTTTTACCTGGTCAATCGACTAAAAAATCTCTGTGGATTGACACCGGATCAATATGGTCATGTGGTGGAAGGATATACGTTGAAAGAATTGACAAAAATGTTTACTGAAGCAGGCTTGAAAATAGAACAAGCAACAACTTATTCACGATTTTTCACAGAATTTGTGGAGTTTTTAATAAATTTCGCTTTTATTAAATTTATGCGCGGAAAAACCGTCGAAAAACGAGACGGCCATATTACTCCCGGCAGCGCTGAAGAAGTTCAGAAACACCGAAAACAACTCGCCTTCTATTCCCTGATTTACCCGTTTGTGTGGTTATTCACGCGGCTGGATATTTTGTGGCGGGCGCTGGGAATACCCGGATATGCTACGCTGTTGATTTGCAGAAAATAACAATCAATATCAGCAGCCCGTATTCGTGAAGTAGTCTCAAACTATTTCGTATTAAAAATATAAACCTTTGATCAAAACGTGAAACAGACTCCAGAAACTCACAGTCCATAAAAGTGAAACGATGATAATAATGCCCGGACGATGCCATGCTTTTGGTATCAAACCGCTCAACCCCGCAGTAATAATGACTGCAAAAGCTGGTAAAGCCGGAAAAAGATATCGTCCTTGAGACAGACTGCCTTTCATCAAGAAACCAACAGTCGATGCTAAAAACATTGTCAAGATACTGATAATCAGCACGACTGCCTGGAGCCCGTCACGCATTATTTCCGGTTTTTTACGATGAATCAGCAGGCGACCCCAACCTATTACCGCCAATATCAATAGGATTCCATAAACTCGATAAATCCAATCCGGCCCTTCCAACGACATCCATCCAAAATTCAAAATCGCGCTCCGTAGAAAAGCCGATAGAAAACGTGCAGGCCAAGAAATGTTCCAAGGTAATGTTCCTCCGTCACGCAGCCCAAAGAACAGCTCCGTTATCCGAAGGCCATATTCTCTGACAACGGCGGGTTTATCGATCAGAATCAAAAAAAACGCCCAGACCGATCCGATGCCGATAATCGGCCAGACCCACCACGGAATACGATGACGTTGAATACGGTGTCGACCCAGTATGACTCCGGCCACACAGACCAACAAAAGTGGAAGGGCAGCCTGGTGAGTGACGGCGGCGAAGACACTTGCTATAAAAGCCAGTCCCCATCCTGCATAACGACGCTCCGGTCGCAATAACCATAATGCCGATAACACCATCATGTTCCCGCTTAACCAGGCCAAAGCGGTTGCGTTGATTGCGCCTGCCATCCACACGTATTGCGGCGCCACCATGATCGACATGGCAAGAGCTTGCCAGCGACTTGACGGAAAAACTTCTATAACGATCAGACCCCAAAAAACAGCGGTTATGGTGGAAAGAAAAATACTGAACCCTCGAAGAACAAACAAAGCGGAAAGCACATCTTGAACACCGGCTATCTCAAGAATTCCACTGGAGATTCGATAATACAGCATGGGTTTGGAAAACTGTGTCGGCACAATTCTCAATAAAGGCGCCTGATAAAATTTGTCCGGCTGATTGGTAGGAAAATCTACTCCGGCACGCTCCCAAAAAAAATGATCGGTCATAGACGATAAAACTTGTTTTTCCAAAGATTCGCGAGCAGCAGGATTTGTTCGCTCCATACAACCGACCAAATGTGCTGGTTCATCGGGATACATGAACGGCGGTGTCCAAACGGCGAACATCACAGCCAAAACAACGAAAGCCGGTAACCAGGGCAGCCAATACCGAAAAGTCGGTTTGTAAGCATCACCACCCATGCCAATCCTCCCGGAAAAATTCGAAGTAGAGACGAGACGGCGATATTTTCCATGTTTGAGCCGGACCGGAGATAAAGCGTGCGGCAGGAATGTGATCAAGTTGCTTGCCTGGAACCCAATTATGAGCTGCAGTTTCAAGCTGTTCGACAATACGCAGGTTGGGCATGATGTTTCTGATCAAGGCACATTCATGTAAGGCCGCTGCAGGATTATTGTCGATAATCAACGCCAATTCACCCTGTCTCAATCGACAGAACACATCGGTCGGATCTTCCTGTAAGCCCCTGCGATAATAATCAGCGGCTAAAGACATGTGATCGATATATCGCCAAGCATCACCGATATCGGCATATACCGGCCCAAGTTGACCCCCCAAGTCCAACGCACGCCTATAAAGAGAATAAGCGCCGATCAGATTCCCTTCCAGCAAACAACTGTGCCCCATCACGATAAACGCATCATGCCGCTCCGGTATCGACTGAAAAGCCAATGCCCAATCTTGATAAGCCTGATCGTATTTCCCGATTTTATGGTAACAAATGCCTCTGTATATCAAAGCAAAATAATCATGATCACTTTTGCCCGCCACATCCTCAGTTGTCATTAAGCAGTTGAACCAATCTATAGCCTGATCAAAATCACCGCTCAACAACATACTCATTCCAGCGCTACGAAAAAGATCGTTACGCCAGGAATCTATCCCTTTTTTAGCATCCCATTTTGCCATTTCAACCGCTGCCTGCCGGTAATTCCGCTGCATTTCATGATAGGTTACCAGCAGAACGGAACGGGCATGACCAAACGGCGAGACGACTCGGTGAAAAAATAATACAGCCAACACCATGATGATCCAGGGCGCCGTTATACCCACGTAAGGCTGTTTCCAGAAAGGCCGTTTCATGACACGTCCCGCTTTTGGTTAACCACTAAAAAATATAAACCTATCGCTAATGAAACAGCCCATAAAACAACAGATAATACCTGCCATATACCAGGCGTTTGAATGCCGGATAACCAACGCGATTTAATCATGCGGAAAATATCCAAACCCCGAACAGGTGAAAGGATTTTAAAAAAAATATCCCCCTGTTGCCGATTCCCATTCATGTTGAAATCACCGTCTGGATACAGGTCTTTTGAATGATGCCATAATGTAAACGCATTGCTTGTCGGGATATCTGTTCCAATGAACGCCAACACGCCGCGGGTTCCGGAATCATATTGAACCGCAGGAAAATAAAACATCTGTGGCTTAGAGTCTTCCAAATCGTCGATATCGACCTTGATCCGCCGCCCCGAAAATTGGCGGTTATCAGATTCAAAATCGCTTTCCGCACCTATCCATACCGTCACCGTCCCCTGACTGCGACGTCCATACGTGCCAGGGCGAAAAGCAATACCCGTCACAGGTCTGTCCGGAAAAAAGAAGGTTTGTGTCCAGATATCATCTTGACCTAGTGGCAACACAGGTGAATCGAATTTTGATTGGAACACAACAGGAACCGGCAAACCGAAAAGAAAAAGAGCCATCAATGGCACAGCCGTAATAATCCCGGCAAGAAAACCAGAGACGAGCATATATCGACGTACCATCAAAAGGTCTCCACAAACACGCCTTACCATAAGGCGTAAAAAGAAACAGGTTTATTCTAGCGGTAAAATACCGGTTGTAAAAGGGTATGAACCGGAACCAACTCATTGCTCATGGCCTATAACGAATTGTTCCGTGATTACAAACAAGTAATTACCCTTTTTAATTATACGTGATATGGGTAATCTATCGGGGAAAGCGAGAGCATTCGGTTTGCGAAAGCCGAGTGAGCGTTTTGTTCGTATTGGTGCGGACAGATTGTCGGGAGTATAGTGATATGAAAGGGTTGACATTTGATCAGGTTGAAAGATATCGAGGAGCAGCCTTGGTCTTGGAAATGCTTCGAGAATTCGCTCCAGAACCCAATATTTTAGATATTGGAGGCTATTTTGAAACACTCACAGGCAACCCCTTGTTACCCTGTCATCAGATTCTTAAAAATTGTAAATGCTCCGTTGTCGACACGGTCGCCGCCGACTTGCCAGGATACCAGTCTATTTCTCCTGACCAACCGCTCCCCTTTGACGATAACGCGTTTGACTTGACGATATGCATGGATGTTTTTGAGCACATTCACCCGACCAGACGCATGATATTTTTAGATGATGCCTTACGAGTGACATCGAATGTTCTTTTGCTTGGAGCCCCTTTTTACCATGAGCATCGAGTTGTTGCCGATCGCTGGCTTGCACATTATCACAACCTTTTGTTAAACAAAGCCAATCCTATGTTGCAGGAGCATCTAGAAAACGGCTTGCCTGAAACAGAGCCTTTTCTGTCGATGTTGAAAAAGCGTGGTCTTCACTATACCTCTTTTATGAACAGTGATTTAGGCAAATGGCGACTTGTCATGGCCGTAAAACATCTGTTGCAGTTAAGCAGCGGACCCGATGCCGTCATGACTTTTGAATATGAACTGTTACCTTTGGCGGAACCCGTTTGCACATCAGCGCCGGGTTATCGGGACATGTACGTCATATTCAAAAATCCCGATTGGTTCACAGATACTTTTACTCAGAGCCTGACTTCAATAAAGAACGAAACCAGTCAAAAAAAACATGATTCCGTCAGAGAACTTAACACTGTTGTCAGTCAATATCTGGAATATGCCGGTAAAACCATTACAGAATTTCGCCAAACGCAATATGATCTTTCCTTTTCTATCACTCAATTACAGCGCACCATCCGTTTACTTCAAATCGATCTGGATCGCCTCCATATTCAAGCAAGAGAACAGGATCTGTCCACCCGTATAAAAGATGCCTGTATACAGGAGAAAGATGCTTATATAAACGACTTGATTGAACAAATCGAGCGACAGAGTCAAGAAACGAAATACCATGTTCAAGAGTATGAAAAAGGGCTTGATAGTTTAAAACATTCAGCGTCGTTTCGAACAGGACATGCTATTCTGTCTCCGTTTAGAGTTGCCGCAAATCTTTTCCGAAAAACACCGCCTTCACCATCTGAAACACAAACAATACAATCTTCGGAATCTCTTCAAAAAACCAAATTAGAGCCATCTGTTGAGAGCATTGAATCTGAACAATGGGATTCACGTGTCAAGCTTCTTGATAATAAGCATCTTTTCTCGATTCTTGTACCGGTTTATGCCACCGAGGAAAAAATATTGCGAGCAACACTGGAGTCGGTTCTGGCACAACGGTATCCCTTCTGGGAACTATGTATCGTGGATGACGCTTCACCTAACGAAGAGCCGCGCCGAATCGTTCAAGAATATGCTCGGAAAGATCCGGAGCGTATACGCTTTTTGTTCAGCGAAACAAACGGAGGTATCGCTGTTGCGACCAATCAAGCGGCGAAAATGGCCAAGGGCGAGTTCATTTGCCTTTTGGACCATGATGATTTACTTGATCCTGAAGCTTTAATGGAAGTTGCTCTTGAACTTCAGGTCAAGCCGGACACGGACTACTTCTATTCTGATGAAGATAAAGTGAACATGGCGGGAGATGAATTCAGTCAGCCTTTTTATAAACCTGACTTTGATCCGGACCTTCTTTTATGCAACAACTACCTGAACCACTTTTCCGTGATTCGAAGGTCGCTTTTCGAATGTGTCGGGGGATTTCGTGAAGGCTTCGACGGAAGCCAGGATTATGATTTGTATCTTCGTGTCACCGAAAAAGCTCGTCGTATCGTCCATATTCCCAAAATTTTATATCACTGGCGCATGATTCCCAATTCAACGGCAGTCGATCCCGAAGCAAAAGGTGGTTTATATCGAGAAAGCTCCGTCAAGGCTCTTCAAGCCGCTATTGAAAGACGTGGTTTAAAAGCACAGGTTGAAAAAGGGCTGTCACCCGGTTCATATCGAGTTCGCTACGATGTCGGTGATCATCCCAAAGTCTGTATAATCATTCCCACACGAAATGCTGTCGATCTTTTGGATACGTGTATTACATCTATCGAAAAACACACTATTTATCCTAATTATGAAATTTTGGTTGTCGATAACAATAGTGACGATATCCTATTGCACACTTTTCTGGATACAATGCAAACCAAAAACAAGCGGTTTCGATCGGTTAAGCGCCCTGGACGATTCAATTTTTCATCCATCAACAACTATGCAGTTCAACACACGGATGCCGACGTTTATCTTTTTTTAAACAATGATATTGAAGTCACTGAAAGTGGTTGGTTGACAGCAATGATGGAACATGGTCAACGCGAAGAAGTCGGTGTTGTCGGCGCCAAATTGCTCTATCCGAATGGATTGATCCAGCATGCTGGAGTCATATTGGGTATGGGCGGAATTGCCGGGCATCCGTTCAAAGGTATGCCTGAAAATAATGGAGTTTACTTTGGCCATTCCAATATGATCAAAAACTATAGCGCTGTAACGGCTGCCTGTTTGCTGATAAGGAAAACTGTTTTTGAAGAAGCAGGGGGATTTAACGAAGAGCTTGCTGTTTCATTTGGCGATATTGATTTGTGTATGGAAGTTCGACGGCGAGGTTATCGGATACTTTACACGCCTTATGCTAGGTTGATTCATCATGAGAGCCTCAGTAGATTGGATGACAACGATCCCGTTCGCAGACCACGTTTCAATGCGGAAATTACCTATATGCAAACCAAATGGGGCAATACCCTGTATGAAGATCCCTATCTCAACCCCAACCTGTCAATTTTGGAATATGACATGCGTCTGAGATCAGAGGAAGAAAACAGCGCTTTGGAAAAATTCCGCAAGGCATTCAGCGGGTTCATTCCTGCTATGGAATAATTAATCCCAAAGTATTTCCTGCCCTGTGCGTCGATCAGGAAGGCGTTGGCCGGCGTCGGGAAAAAATATGATTCCACTCATAATAGCCCCCATAAGATCAGAATAATTCGTTCGGCATCATTTGATTGGAACACAAAAGACGATCTGATATCAAACTGTTTATATCTCTTTCGCTCATCTTGAAACTTTGTCGATCTGTGAAATTATTAACTGATGTATAGTGAGTCGTTTGATTTAGGAGCTTAGGTTTTATAAACTCAAATGCCAGTGGAGATGGCGCCTAGTATGAGAAAACAAGAAAAAACCGCAATAATCGTCGCTTTCGTCGATTTGTTATCTATTATCGTCAAGTTTTTCCTGGCAGCGTTAACCGGCAGTTTATCCATTATGGCCGATGCATGGCATTCATTCGGTGATTTGATCACGACTATCATGGTGTTTATCGCTCTGGTTTTAGATCGAAAAGAAAAAATCAAAGATGTTGACGCTGCTGACAAACAGGCTCGGTTTATTCGGCGGTCTTCTTGGGAACCTCGTGCGTGTGTGATAATCGGGATCGCTTTGATAGCTGTCGCAGCAAGAGTATTTAAAGAAATCTTCCTTGGAGGCACACCGGAAATCATTCGATACCCGGTTATTGCTGCTGCGATTGTGTTGCTCTTGATGCTGTTCAGTTATATTCGGTTTCGATTTGAAGAGAGTGTCGGCAAAGAAACTGATTCTCCAGCTCTTGTCGCAGACGCTTACCATTCAAAAGTCGATATTTACTCGTTGACATTGGCGCTGATTTCGCTTTTGAGTGAACACTTGGAAATTCGCATCGATCGCTGGATGGCCGGTATCATTGCTCTGATGATTTTAGCGATCGCCTTGAAAACGCTTTATAACGCTTTTTCCATCATGCTGACTCAAAGCAATCAGGTCATACCGAAAGAACGAACCGTTGAGGACAAAGCAATTATATTCACGGTTGGTTATATCCATACTAAAAAGGATCACCTGATGTCCCGTTTAATAAACCGGTTTAACCTGAAAAATCCTGAAAAAACACGGCAACTTAGATCACGTTTTATTTCGGCAGGATTGGCTCTGGCCGTTATTGTCTGGATTTTATCCGGTTTTTATATCGTCTCGTACAGTGAACAGGCGATTATTGAGCGATTGGGCAAACCCATCGACATCCTGAATCCTGTCGGTCCTGGGTTACATTACGATTGGCCTAGGCCTATCAGCCGTATCAATCGTGTTGATACGGATTCTGTTCGTTGGATGCGTTTGGGATATGTGACCAAGGAGAGAACGGATATTATTCTATGGACCAAAGCACACTATTTAAAGGAATACTCCGTTTTGACCGGGGACGGCGCGATTGTTGAGTTGGCAGCTAATCTCCACTATCGGGTTGTCGATGCGGGTGCGTATCTTTATTCGGCCATTGAACCGGAAAGCCAACTTGAATTGATGTCGTATGAGACCTTATGCCGGTTGGCCGCTCAACATTCCCTTTTCGATATTTTGGCCTACGGTCGTAAAAAATTTGAACAGACAGTGACAGAATCAATTCAGTCTCTGGCAGATGCAGCTAATTTGGGAATTGAGGTTGTGCAAATTTGTTTTCTGGATGTGCACCCACCAATGGAAGTAGCGCCGGCTTTTGAGGATGTCGTGAGCGCTCAAGAGGACTTGGAAACCTACATTGAGCAGGCCAGAGGTTATTATAAAGAGACTCTTCCATTGACGACTGGTGAAGCTGCATCCATGATAGTTCAGGCAGAAAGTTATCGGAAAGAAATCGTTGAAAAAGCTGGCGGACAGGCTGACGCATTCCTTTCTGTCACCAATGCCTTCAAGCGCCACAAATCAATAAACAGATACCGAGTAAGGTTTGATGCCCTTGATTTTTGGTTATCAGGAAAACCTTTATGGCTGATTGACAGTCGTGTATCGAAACGGCCATTGGATCTGTTTATCTCCCAATCAAACCCAAACACGGTTTCAGGGGTAATGGTTAACGATGAGTAAAACAATGAATACCAAAACTATAATTGTTCCCGTGATCATCCTCGGGATATTGATTGTGCTCTTGGCCTTGAGTCTTTATACGGTTTCAACGGATGAGTATGCCGTTATCACACACTTTGGGAAACCGGGAAAAATCCATAAGCAGCCCGGGCTCTATATCAAATGGCCGGCGCCGATATCTGTGGCAAACCGAATAGACAAAAAACTCCAGGCTTATGAAACACCATTGATCGAATACCTCACCGGTGACAAGAAAAACCTGTTAATCCAAGCCTATATTTTATGGCGAGTGAACGATCCATTGGTTTTCTTTCAAGCAATTCACAACACGGAATCCGCACGACAAAAACTCGACGATGTTGTCTGCTCATTAGTCGCATCGACTTTCGGTGAATATCGAATGGATCAGATCATTTCGACAGAGATCGAAAACATACAAACAAGCAATATTGTCGACAAAATCATTGCCGACTCCCAAAAAAGAATCAATTCCTATGGGATCACCATTGAAAAAGTCGGTTTTTCCCGGATTGCGCTTCCTGACGACAATGCCAGAAGTGTTTACCGACGGATGATAGCTGAGCGATCGGCTATCGCTAACGAATATCGCGCACAAGGGAGACAGCGAGCCACGGAAATACGAGCGGAAGCGGATAGGGAGCGAAGTGATATTTTGGCTGTAGCGTACCGTGATGCGGAAATTATTCGTGGTCAAGCGGATGCTGAGGCTGCGGAAATATATGGAAAAGCCTATTCACAAAACCCGGAATTTTTCGCATTCATCAGGACTTTAGAAACTGAGAAAAAGATCATGGGGGAAAAAACTACCGTGATTCTTTCCATGGACTCGGAATTGTTTGAACCCCTTCATCAGAAACAGACACGATAAAGAAATGAATAACAGCCACTCTCCACAACCTACACCTTTAAACAGTGATTTTGATCATCAATTGTCAATGATGAAAAAAATTCTGTCACGCTCCTACGGCATCGCTCTGATATTGCTGGGATTACTCTATGTATCAACCTGTGTGCGCCAAGTTAAAGTTCAGGAAACCGGTATCGTCTTACGATTTGGAAAAATTGTTCGACACCATGTCGATCCAGGTATCTGTATTAAAATGCCGTGGCCTATTGATAAGTTGATAACAGTAAAAACCCGCTCAGTCGAAACCATCCAAGCCGGATTTGGCGCTGATCCACAAAAAGTTGATGATTTTGAGCGTATGTATGGCCCTATTGAGCAGATGGCGCAAGGAACCCTGTCCATACCCTATATTGTCACCGGCGATAAAAACATTTTACACTTGCTTGTTCTGGTCAATTTCATGATCAAGGATCCCGTCACCTATTTGTTCGATGTCGGGCAACCTTCAAAAATTCTGGAATTACTTGTTCAGAACGTCATTCTTGACAGCGTATCCGGCATGGAAGTCGATCAGTTGTTAGTCTCCGGAAGAATCGAACTGCGTGACCTTGTCGCAGACCGACTGGCAGACCTTATGAAACAGCATCGCCTTGGGTTGGATATTTTGTCGGTCGAAATACGCAATGTCAGGCCGCCTCGATCGACTATTCATGCGTTTAACGACGTTATAAACGCGCAGGAAGAGAGCCGTGAAATCGTGCATCAAGCAGAAGCTTATGCGATGAGCATCATGCCTGAAGCACACGCAGATGCTTTAAAAATGACGACAGATGCCGAAGCTTATAAAAACCGGGTTCTTGAAACCGCTCGAGGAGAAGCCGGTCGTTTTGAGCTTCTTGCCGCTGAATATCGAAATTATCCGGAGGTCACACGAGAAAGACTTCGACAAGATGTGCTTGCAGAGGTCTATCCAACTATCACAAAATATGTCTTAGGCTCCGACAGCAGTGGAGATCTTCCAGCAAATTTACGTTTTTTATCTGCACCCTGAATTGGTTTTTTTCTCAACTGACCAGCCCCTGACAAATCAGAGTCATAAATTTAATTAAGTTTCTATTTTCAGCCGCTGCATTCGGTATCTTAGCGTCGATTCCGACAATCCCAATGCTTTTGCCGCCTTTGTCACAATCTTACGATTTTGTTCCAAAGCCGTAAGAATCAGACTGGTTTCCAATGCGTCCAACTGACAACGTAAACCCATGCTTTTAGGAGAGGCCCCTGAAGGTTGATCACACAGCCTATACGGTAAATCGCCGATCTGTATTTCATCTTCATGACACACTGCCGCTATATAACTCATCATGTCACGTAACTCTGTGATATTGCCAGGCCATGAATGACGAACAAGCAACTCCGCCACCTGAGGATTGAATTCGGGCACAGCTCGATTTGACGGTAAATATTCACGCAGAAAATGTTTTGCCAACAACAGTATGTCTTCATTTCGCTCTTTCAATGATGGTAAAAACAGCTTTGTAGGATAGGTCAATTCCAGCAGCTCGGAACTGAATATGTTGTCTCCAACCATTTTTTCCGGATGAACAGAAGACGATACGATTAAACGAACCGAGATATTTATAAACCGCCGGCCATTGTTTCCGGGTAAACTCTCACCACTCAATGCAACCGCCAACTGCTTCTGAATATCAAGCGGAACCGCCGTTATCTCCTGAATATAAAGTGTTCCATCACGCGCAATTTCAAACAACCCAGGCTTCGTTTCGTTTTCTTCCGCCCCAAATAAAACCTCCTTGATTCTATCTCGAGGAGTCGATAAAGCATCCATAAACACAAACGGAAAATCTTTTCTATCACTGAAAACATGAATCCGCTTGGCTAATGTCAAACGGCCGGTTCCACGTTCACCCTGTATAAAAACGTGGCGGTCTGATCGAGCGACACGCATCGCAATGAACATCAGTTGCTGATATTTTTTGTTTGAACTATGACTCTTAAGTTCAGTTTCTGTGGGTATTTTACCAAAAAAGTGTAATCGTTCAGCCTCATATCCGCTGAGTTTATTTTCCTGAAGCTTTTGATCGATAATTCTTGTTATCGCCACAGCGAATAACCGGGCCAAGTGACACAAAATGCTCAGGTCATCATCGTTAAAAGCTTTCTTTCCGACAGATCGATCAAGATAGATGACGGTTCGGGTTAACCCCGAATCGATACCCGCGGCACATATAAAAGATCCTATACCCTTTTTCCCAAGAGCAGCAAAATGGTCTTTCGATTTGGCTTTAGGCAAAGCAATGCAAGCGCCTTGTTCTGCTGCCACATCACATATATCGGATGGATAATGAACAATCTCACCTTTTTTTGCATGGATCGTTCTGCCGGTCTCACTATCGGAACATTTTAAAAGAGCAATTCCATTGTCTGCATCCAGAACACTCATTATCTTTCTCAATATCAGACCTGATTGCTGTCGGCTGAACCTAAAGTTCATAATATCATCGAATACACCAATTAAATCCTTTGCGTTGGCGCTGAAAAAACCCGTATCTTTTTCAAGTATCTCTGAAACCGAAAGGTAGTGGGATGGAGAAACAACCAAATCAAAGCTTTCAGCTTTCATTTCGCCTTTGATTTCCAAACTTATAGTACTATTTCCCATACGGATAGACGTTCCAGGAGAAATTCGTTTTTCTCGGGTAATCGGCGAATTTTTGATATAGGTGCCGTTTGAGCTTCCCAGATCACTGATCGTTATCTTGTCAGGCGCCTCTATTCGTAAAGCGGCATGTCGCCGCGAAATCTCCGGGTCAAGAATCCTTACATCACAGGAAGCATCCCGACCAATAATAACTTCGTTCTTTTCTAATAGAACGCTGCGGGTTTTACTGTTAGGAGCTTTGATACGCAAGCTAATTGAAATATTCATGAAATCCTCCTGATAGGCGGAAATTTTAAATTTTCCGGCAGGACGCACACATCTAGAAAAAACCTTTTTCCAAGCCTATTGTAACTATTGATTGACCTTAAATCGACAAAATTTTACACTCTCCCTCGGCACATGCTGCCATTCCAATCTTGGTATCTTGAATATCAAGATAGAATCATAACTGCAATGCCGGGTAAACTGCCGGATGCGCTGAAGAAAATATTAAGGAGAAGGTAATGGTTGATGTGGATAAATTACTCGAAACCGCCTTGAACGAGGCGGCGAACAAAAAACTCGAATTTTTGGAAAGCCATTGGGGAAGATACCAAGAACAATTCCTCCGAGCTCGCGACCAGGTAGTCGATATTATTTCGGATAAAACCAGTGAAGGAATGAATGTCAGAGTGTTTCACAAAGGCGCTTGGGGATTTGCTGCCGGCATCGTCATGACAGAAGACGATATGGCCAAACTTGTTCGAAAAGCTATAGAGGTAGCTAGAGCCGGGGCTAGAATTTCCAAAATACCCATTGTCCTGACACCATTAAAGGCCTATGAATCACAATGGCAATCAGCTTTTCAAATAGACCCGTTCACTGTCCCATTGCAGGAGAAACTCGATCTTTTACTTGCGATAAATGCGTCTATGGCAGGTGTAAACCGTGTCAGTGAGACGTCATCGAACATGTTTTTCCATAGAACCGACAAAAAATATGTCAACACGTTAGGCAGCCGTATTGACCAAGTGATGGTGAGCGGAGATGCTGATTTCTATGCTACCGCTGTAGGTAACAATCGACATGAAACAAGGAGCTATCAAAGCTTGCAACAGGCAGTAGGATATGAAGGTATCCGACCTGATGACCTTTTAGCCGCTGCGCCTCGTGTTGCCAGGGAAGCCGTTGAACTGTTGGATGCCAAGCCCTGGGATGGTAACACAGCAGACCTGATTTTGATGCCGAACCACACTCGCCTTGTCATTCATGAATCCATCGGACACGCTACCGAACTCGATAGAGTCCTGGGATGGGAATCCGATTACGCCGGAACATCTTTTGCCACCCCGGACAAATTGAATCACTATCGATACGGTTCGGAACTGTTCAATGTCACCGCTGATAGAACACTCCCAAATGGCCTGGCAACCTGTGCTTTTGACGATGAAGGTGTTCCGGCGGATAGATGGAAACTCATCGAAAACGGTATTTTAGTCGATTACTCGACAACGCGTGATACCGCGCCTTTGATCAGCCGAAAAAACAGCCACGGTTGTTCCCGAGCCGATCATTGGAGTTCTTTTCCTATTCTCAGAATGGCAAACATCGGCATCGACCCTGGGCCGAAAGGTTCGCCTACGCTGACTCAACTGATTGAAGACACGGATAATGGTATCCTGGTTGATGGAATGGCCGCTTTTAGCATCGATCACCAGCGCCTGAATTTTCAATTCAGCGGCGAATATTGCAGACGTATTCGAAAGGGAAAAATTGAAGAACCACTATGGAATATTGTTTATGACGGCGCCAATCCAACATTCTGGAGTTCTCTCGACAGCATCTGCGACGCCGAAGAATGGCGACCTTATGGTCTGATGGGCTGTGCAAAAGGTCAACCCGTTCAAAACGCCACCTTGACACATGGCAGCGCACCATTACGCCTGAAAAATATCTCGATACGGAGGAATGCGAAATGACATTATTGAATACCGAAATTCTTTTGGAGACAGTTCTGGAAAAAGCCAGAAAACATGGAGCCGATCATGCTGCTGCCATTCTATCGCAAGATCACAAGGGTTCCATTCGCTTTGCAGCCAATCGAATTACACAACATAAAACCCATCAAAATACCTCGCTAATTTTGGCTGTAGCAATCGGCAGAAGAGAAGCTGTCATTCAAACCAATTTGCTTCAAAATAATAACCTGGATGATCTGGCTAAAAAAGCGATTGAATTTGCCCGGAACGCGCCGGAAAACCCGGAATTTTTTGAACCTATAAACCCGCAGAAGTATACAGATACTGAAGCTTGGTTCGAAAGCACCGCCCAGCTCCATGTCAACTCTCGCGCCGAAGCCGTAAAAACAATATGTGAAATGGCCGAAACAGAAGATGTCAATATATATGGAAATCTGGATACAACAGAAAAAAATAACACTGTTGGAAATACTAAAGGTTTATTTGTTGAACAGCCTTCTACAGAAATTTCCCTCTCCCTCTCTACTCGAACCCGCAACCATGATGGAAGCAGCCAGGCACATCTATGGACAGGTGATTGGAATGATTTTTCATACCAAGAAAGCGTGGAACGAACAATACGAATTGCTAAACAATCAGCAAACCCACGCCCATTGGATCCCGGAACATACACCGTCATTCTGTCACCTAAAGCGCTCTCTGAATACCTGATGTTTCTGATTTTTTCCATGGATGCTCGTGAAGCTGATAAAGGTCACTCCTTTTTCGGAAAATCCGCAAATAATAGTAGATTAGGCGATAAATGTTTCAAGGAGTTTATCTCGATAAAAAGTGTCACCTATCATCCAGAACTGCCAACGTTGAAATTCGGAGGCGCTACCGGTTCAGGAGGTTCACATGCCGGCAAAGTCTTCAGCATGGGCTTGCCGGTCAAAACCGTGGAGTGGATCAAAGAAGGTGTTGTCAACAATTTACAACATTCACCTTATTATGCTCGTTTGAAAAATATCGACCCGATAGCATATCCACCAAACTTATTAATGCTAGGAGGAATGTCCTCTTACGAAAACTTGATTGCCGGCGTTGACAAAGGGCTTTTGATTGAATCCTTCTGGTATGTCAACCCCCTTGATTGGAGTCGCCTAGAGCTCACCGGCCTGACGCGCGATGGTGTTTTCTTGATTGAAAACGGGGAAATCCGTTATCCAGTCAACAATTTTCGTTTTAATGATTCACCGATAAACAGCCTAAACCGGATAACCGATATGACGCCAATCCTAAAAACTTACGGCGAATATTTACCGGGATATTTCCCTTGGGTGCGGATAGATGGATTTCATTTGTCCAGCGTTTCACATGCCGTGTGAGCGAAACGCTGTTTCGACAACATCTCGTTTTAGGAATTAAACGTTTTAATGATGGCACATGCTAATACCACGGGATTGACACTGGATCGAACAAAGTAACGAATGTCGTTTTTCCTTTTTTTACAGTGACTTCCCTTGTGATTTCGTATTGAGCGCCGGTAAAAGTTGATCGCTTGAATACAAGCTGATAGTCCCCTTCTTCAAGGGCAATCCGAGCATAGTCGATATGGTGAGGCAATGTCTGCCAATTTCGAGTATCGGCTTTTTCCGTGACTGCATTGATGATTGAAACAATCAAGCCAAGGCCTTCATCTTGGTCATGTGCCGCTTTTTCAAATCCCTTTTTCAACACTAAACGAAGCAACGCTTCTGCTAGTTCTCGCCCCATACGGTCCTGGAGATTTAAAAATGCTATCGCGTTGATATCTTGAGCTTTTTCCAGCACGATTTCTTTCGAGTCAACAATCACTCTGCACTCAATAAAAAATGGAGGTCTTTCTAAATACCGCGGTAGAGCCATCCGGATAAAACTCAAATCCGTTATATCACCACTCCCCTCACCGGTTGGTGGAATCGGCAACCAGATATCTTCTTCCTGGTTGACAAACACCATGACTCCACCTGCTCCACGTTCAATAAAAAAATTCAAGCTGTCTTCTGTTTTGATCGGTCCCAACCCATCATTCCAAAATACAACGATATCGCCTGTCTGGCTGTTTTGAGGAAGTGATTGCGCTACTGATTCATATTCTTTCTGGTAAAAAGCATATTCTTGCAGCATTCCGGCCTTTTGCGCCGATCTCAGCAAATCCCGTATCAATTGTTCTGGAACCGGCACATTATAGTATGTCAGATAATCCGTTTCATATAATGCCAAAGCATTTCTATAACAGATGAAAGCATTATTGTATTCCTTTGATGCATCATAAAAAATACCCATTAAATTCCATGCGAATGCATCGCCGGAATAATGGTTTCGTTTATTAGACTCATACCGATCATTGATTTCATTGAGTTTAATATTAATTCGTCTGCATTCGACAAGGGCGTCGGATAAGTTTCCAGACATTGCGTGATTCAAAGCTTTGAAATAATGAATTTGAACACGTTCAAAATCTTCTCCAGGATAGGGAACAACACTAGGATTGGTAATAAAAGACAATGCTTCAAGGCCGTAATTTTTGATAAAACCATCTATAAAATCATAGGCATTTTCAAACATTTCATTGCTGGCATCGTATTCTCCAGCCATATGAAGAGCTGTTCCTTTTTCCAAACAATATAACAATCTATTCCGATTTTTTTTGATCACGCGATCCCTATCCAGATAATCAACGGCCTCTTTGTATTCACCAGCTGTGATAGCCTGGTGAAATGCAATATTTTGCTGATAATAGGTTGTGCATCCCGCCGACACGCTTATCAGGAAGACAAGGGCGGTTGAAGCTCTGAAGAAGGAATTCATGCAGAGAATTATTTGTTTAATCACAGTGTGTTTGATTGGGTAAATTAATATCGGTTTACAAATTTTCTGATTTTTTTGGTTCCAAGCCACACTTTTTCATTTGTTTCGATATCGGTGAGTTCCAGGTCAACTTGATAATAGACAAGCTGCTGTCGGTCCTGCGAATCGACAATTGAATTGATAACACCTTGGAGCATAAAATCCGCTCCTAATTCCCGCCGCCACCGCTTCGCCGTATCCGGATCGGCAAACTGTTGCTGGTCAGCGCGTTCATCACGGAGCTGTTCACGCGCCTCAGCGGACTGAACAATTCGAACGCTTCCTGCATTGATGAAAGCACGCTCCATATCTTTGATAAACGTATCCGTGCTGATCAATTCATGGGTTCGATTGAGAACAGCGCCGACTATAACGGTAGGTTTTTTGCCGTTATTTTCCAGAAACGTCATGTACCAAGGGCGATTCAGCGCGTCGGAAATCATTTCTTCAGCGACAAGGCGTGAATCGGTATCATTCCAACGACCACTCAGATCGATCGGTTCATCGGTTTCGATTCTGTGAACACGTGGCGCTGTCTGGCAACCGGTTAAAACCACTATGGAGCACAAGAAAATAGTCATTGTAAATCTAATCATGGTAAACCTCTTTGTACAAAATCCAGCCTGGCCATGATAGAGTATTCTTTTGTAAAAGATCAACTTTGTTCGATATTTCTCAAAAAGTCACAGCGTTACGATTCAAGCCGGCGCGAACAGCTCGTAACAAAAATCTACTGTAACGATTGAGGCATCAATGGTATCGGGTAATGAAATCCAAGGTCTTGTTTGCCTTTGTCAGGTTTATTGTCGATGGTCGTCGTGCCGATATTTTCCGGTAGAGCGCCTCGATCAATGCACGGGGACAGAGAATCCAGCCTGTATCCTTGAACGAACAACGGGTCTTCCGAGATGCAGTTAATTCTGCGACCGACGTTTTCGACATCGGCGATGGCATTACCCCAGATATTGCAGTTGTAAACCCTGGGGCGCGGCGTATCGTTTTCATTGTCTGCCGGAACAACGTGTATGCCAATACCGCTATTTTGTGCAATAATCGAATGTTCTATCACAGGCATATTAGGAGCGCCTTCAAGATAAACACAGATAATCCCGTCACCCTTGTTCGCTGCAATCGTATTAGCGGAAATTTTCGGGTTCAATTCATACGGACGCCACGTGTAATCTTGCCAGCAAAATACACCGCAACTGTCCTCCCTACCCAAAGTGCCGTTTCCAATTACCAAATTATTGACGATTTCAGCACAAGATGAATGTATAACGGAAATTCCCAACCAAAAGTTGTTGGTAACAATGTTGTCTCGAAAAATTGCAAACGTTTCATTACATTCGATTCCGATATCGTTATGCTCCACAATGTTGAACCGGATAACAGGCGGTATTCCCATTGCTCCCGAAGCACACTTGTGCAAAATGCCAAACTGGTGTCCTGATACGTAATTGTTCTGAACTGTTGCTGGACCGGTTAAGGTGATGCCTGCAGTATTTTCAGGGACTTGACCCCCCAGTTGCGGCAGAGATTCCAGCGTTGTTAACGGCCAAATGACTCCTGTCGGGTCTTCTACCGTGAAACCTTCGAAAACACTCCGGCTTCTGATCAATACCGTCATCCGGGAATCTTTTGAATCCATTTCAGGCCGTTGAATGATCGTCTTTTTATACCCTTTTACCCCTCTGACAATAAGGCTCTTGTTAGCCGGAAACCACACATTCTCGACATAAACCCCCGGCAAAACCAATATGGTGTCACCGCTTTGAACAGAACTGTCTAGAATTGCCTGCTGAATACTGTCAAAATCAGCCGGCGTATCTTTGCTAACCTTCCACGTCGCTGCCGACAAGGGCAGAACCGTAAGAAGTGTGACACTTATGATAATAAGTCCAAGCTTTTTCATAATGTAACCTCCCTGTCTTCTGATAAAAGTATTATTTCTTTTCCAGAACACTTATACCAAAAGAAACTAGAAAAATCAAACTGTTACGTCGTTTATCCCTATCGCTTTGGTGATACGGGCGTTGAACGGTTTTCGCCATCAATGACCGAACCAGAGACGGTTCGCGAACCGTTCGATGTTCACAACCCGACTTTTCGTTTCAATCGTCCCCACCATCCCAGCGCCTCAATCGTTTCAGTCGTTACTAAATCACTTGTTCCCAATTCACGATTATCAAGATAAAAGCTTATCGTTCCACACAGTATATCGGGTTCCAATGGTGCGACCAATTCACGTTCAAGAGTCGTTTTCATGATAATGTCGTTGATCCTGTCTCTTGGTATAACAGCTTTCACGTCGTTTTGAGCTACCGGTCGAGTTTCAAGTTTAGCGCCATTTACGACCGGAATCAGATCTTCAACAGGAAATCCCTCCGTGATCAATTCAGTATTTATAAATAACGATAAACCCCACTTCATGAGCCTTTCAGCTTCATTAAATCGTTCTTTACCCTTATCACAACCAGCAACAACAGTGATGACTCTAACACCCTTTTGTTCTGTTGTAGCTGTTATACTAAAACCCGCATCCCGATAATAACCGGTTTTTAAACCATCGCATCCTTCAAAACTACGCACCAAACGGTTCGTGTTCGTCATGATAAATGTTCCATCTCGAAATGGTTTGGTATCCAATGATGTCCATTGAAGAATTTCTGGATGCTCGATCAATAATTCACGGGCTAAAATAGCCAAATCATGGGCGGTAGTGACATCAGGTCCTCTTTGAGCATCAGGCGGAAGACCGTGTGGGGATTGATAGGTTGTGTTTTCCATCCCTAATTGTGAAGCTCTAAGATTCATAAGCTCAACAAAACCATCCCGAGTGCCGGCAATATGTTCGGCGATTGCATGACTGGAATCGTTAGCTGATTGGATTAAAACAGATACTAAAAGTTCCTGTAATGTAAATGTTTCATTGTGTTTCAAATATACTTGCGAACCACCTATTTTCGATGCTGCCGCCGAGACGGTTATCACATCGTTAAATGAAATTTCTTCAGATTTCACTTTTTCCATCGTGATCAAAATCAGCATCATTTTGACCATAGATGCAGGATAGATCGTATCATGAATATTGTGTTCAAAAATGATTTCTCCCGATGAAGTCTCCATTACCAAAGCGGTTTGGCAATTTTTCGGCGGTGACGGCAGGTGTGTCTCGGGAGACAAAAAAGCCAATGAGGACGATGCAAAAAACAGGCTTATCAATATAAAAACACAGATTTTTAACCGCGTATTCAAGTCAGGTTGGGAGAACACCATAATAATTCCTCCATTTTAATTAACAGATCGCCGAAGTGTATCCTGATAGATTTCTTTCAAGCGTTCATAAAATACATTTTCGGGTTCTTTGTTCAAAGCTTTTTCCAGAACATTCAAAGCTTCTTCTGTTCGTTTGATTCGATGCAGATATTGCGACTGAGTTGCCCAGACATCGGCAGCATCAGGGTTCATAACAACAAGATAATCGACTAATTTCCCCGCCAAATCCCAATCTTCATCTGCCATGGCGGTCTGTGACGATTCCTGAACAAATAGTGAAAGACGTCTGTCAATACCTTTGTAAAACGGATATTTAGCTCGTAACTGATCAAGTTTCTTTACCACTTGAACAGGTGACATAGTAGAAACCGTATCATGTAACTCCAGATAATCTTGACGGGCCTTCTGAATGCGCTCCAACGAAAAGCCCGATTCATTCGATGCCCACCATTGTTGCCAAGCCTCTTTGTCCCACCCATAATTCACTCCGCTGTATTCAGCCATGAACTCGGAAACAAGTTCGACAGTATCTAACGGAGAAACCTCTCGAGGCGCCGTATCCAAAGAATCTATCAAAACTGGAAAACCGCTTTTTTCACCCATCTTTATTAGCCCAATAGCAGAAGAAACACGGACAAATGGATTATGGCTCAGCGATAAAAGTTGCAGTGAACCAATAGCAATAGAATCGTTTTGAAGAATAACCTGATCTCGAGCAAGATGATGAATAGCCAAATGAGAATCACTCAGCCCTTTCCTGAAAACCGCTTGGACATTTGCATTTTTCTTTCCGGCCAGAGCTTTTGTCGCAGCATATCTACATCCTGGATTCGAGTCGTTGAGAGCCATATTGGCCAGTTTCTGGTCCAGCTCCACACCGTTCAGCTCACCCGCAATCTGCGCTGCCGCCTTACGCACGGAAGCATCGTCATCCTGAAGATGTTCGGTCACAATATCAACCAATCCGGGAATGTGATGATTGGCCAATTGAATCAAGGCCCATTGACGAGTTTTGGGGTCCAAATTATCAAGCAAAAGGACAAGTTGCTCGATTGTTTTTGTGTCGACAGAATGCTCCAATATTATAATGCCAAGACCTTCTTCAATCGTGCGGCGAAAAGAGTCGTGACCACGATTGATGGCTTTTATGATCACCGGTATCGCATCCGTCCCTTTATCTATCACAAAACTCAATGCGTGATTACATTTAAACGGATCTCCTGCTCCCAGACGCGATAGTTCCACCCCGCTTTCTAAATCGGTGACCGGGCTCATGTCATAATGCAGGTGACGGGAATGGGCCTGTTGATCCGAGAAATACAATTCCGGCGCCAAAGGTGTGTCGATGCCGATTTCACCAAATCGATGGCTCCATATTGTGTTGTTTGATTCTGGACCGGAATTGTTTTTGTTGGAAACATCTTCGTAAATATCTTTACCCCTGTGGTCAATAAACATACCGATGATATAACCGGTATCCTGAAACGTATTGACAACGGAGCCTCGACTGAATGGACCACCTGAATATCGATCAAAACCTTTGTAATCAAGAAATAGTCCTAGTGAGAACGGTTGTCGGGCATGGCCCTGACCGTATGCTCCAACCAAAATGTATTCATCATCTCCCTCGTAATCCAAACAAACACCTGTCGAATGATTGACAGCTACAGCTTGTGAGGTGTCTCCAGCTAAATATCTATCAAAACCCTTTAAATCTATAATAGCCGCTGAACTCCAATCCACTGCGGCTCCCTGTGAATAGTCCCCGGCATGGTAATAGTCATCCCCACTACAATCCAGAAGTAACCCCATAGAGCCAAATCGGGCTGCACCCTGACTGAATTGACCAGCAAGATATTGATCATCACCTTTGCCATCGATCAAAAAACCTATTCCCCCATAATAATTGACGCCATCAGTTGAGTTTACAGAAGAAAAACCGGCCGCGGCGCCTTGTGTCAAAACGCCGTTTGAACGCTGCTCGGATGAAGCCGGATCGATTCCGGCAGCGTATGTATCGTGCCCTGCAATATTGATCAATAAACCCAGACCGAGTGTCGAGCCGAAACCCTGACCTATACTTTGACAGATAGTCGTGTCATCACCTTCAAGATCAACGGATACGCCGATGCCAAAAACGGCTGCGCCTTGACAAAATGTCTCAGCATGATAGATGTCATCGCCTCGCTCATCATATAAAAACCCGACTCCCCCTATAGCTGCGCCCTGAGATAATGGACCACTGCGATAGGTATCTTTTCCTTCCCAATCAAACAGCATTCCTATACCCAAAATAGCGGCTCCAACAGAACCTGGACTCATGTTTTCATATACATCGTTCCCTGCGATATCTATTAAAACAGATATGCTGCTTCTAGATTCGATACAACCTCCGGCATTGTTTAAATAAATATCGTTACCTCCAAGGTCTATCAATAATGCAGCATCATCCGCATGAGTATTGATGCCGGCGCCTGCAACGACAATTCTGCCTATTGGAGAATAAAAATTTAATAAAATTTCTTCGTGGCGTATGGGTATTTTTGTGGCGACAGATTGAAGGATTGGACGAGCGATGACGACTGCTTCCGTCAAAATATTTGCAGCATAAAACAATTTACTGAAATTGACTTTTGCCATCAATTGGAGATTTCTGGACCATTCCGGATTGCCATCGGATAGAAATAAATGACCGTCACCAAAAGATGGGTCCGAAATGATCGAAATAAACGAATCCTCCAGCAATTTGATTTCTTCAGCATTTAATGCAAACAAAGCCTCCTTGTGCAACATAGACGCGACTGTCAGGGCCTGAACAAGTATGCTGACAGCCTCCTCGAGATCCGTTGGCCATTGGGCAATCTCCTTTTCAAGATAAGACCTATATCGCGCCTCGATAACGCCTCTGTGATGGTTTGCCTGGAGCCTTTCTAAAGCATCCACAAGACTTTTTGCTTCCGGCACAAAAGGTTTATGATCTACTGTGCTGATATGCAGCATTTCATAGGCTGAGTCCAGCAAACTTTCCGGAGAAATTCTTCCTTTTAAACCACGAAATCGTGCTCCAAAAACATGGGCCAACGGAACAATATAAAAAGGATTGACCATGGCATCCACTAACACCGGCTGCCTGCCTGCCATGATCAAACCTGATTCCCAAGGTTCAGGAATAACGATATCGGACCGCAAGGTTCCAACCTGTTCAAACGCATCGTCCAAAACAGAAACCTGCACGCTGTCCTCAGAATGAACACAAACAGCAATCAAAAGAAAGATGATTGCCCATCCTGGATTGCGCTTAAGATGATTACAAAAAAAATCTGACATTCCACCACTTCCAGCATTGTCATCTGGTCAGCTCATCGTTATCAGTTTAAATTATTCCGCGGATTCTATCAATGTTACAACGTGAAGTGAGCGTTTTGCCATTTCGTCCACAAACCAGTCCGGCACAATAGAACGCTCAAGATAATGAACACCTGCACCTAAAATACCCTGTGCTAACGCTTCAGCAACTATTGCAGCAGAAAAAGCCGTCGTTCGCGCCATCGCAGAAAAACCAGTTTTCGAATCCTGAATATCTACCAGATCCTGAACCATCGTTACCGGCCGACCATCGAGTTTGCCCTTGGCTACTACCCGCAAAACAAGTAAATCAGGCTCATTCGGGTAATCCCAGTAAGATGACGCTAAAACATGAAACAGGTCACGAGGCACAACATCTTGACCGGCAACATGTACCGGATTCAACTGCAACATCCCCATATCGATCATCGTGCGAATCGTATCGTAATGGCCGGGATATCGGACGGTTTTATAGCCATAAGACGTCACCCTGCCTTGGAAACTAATCGGTCCGGTCGAGGTTCCTCCGCTGGTTAGAAAAGCCTCACACTGTCCCACCGGTTCCGGTAAAACCAGGTTTTCTTTTTCAGTAAAGGCCGGAACAGAAACAATTTGGCCATGCCGTATTTCTGAACAGTTCCCGGTGTACTCGTTCGTCAAACCAGCAATCGAAAAAACCAGTTTATACCCTAGAGGCAAATTCCGTGAGACCGGTAAACCACCACAATACATCTGTATCGAGTCACAATCGATGTGTTGGATGGCTCTTGCCGCCAAGATATTTGCCGTTCCAGGCGCTATCCCACAATCGGGAACAATGCCTATGTTTCTCTGTTTCGCTTCATCATGCAGCATGTGCTGCTTCATGACCACATCCGTGTTGCCTCCCATGTCACAAAAATGTGCGCCGGCAGCCAAGGACGCCCTGGACAAATCATAATTCAACGCATAGTGCGCTGCGCCACAACAAACAGTGACATTGTGATCACTCAGCATCTGAATGACATCCTCTGTTCGGGATGCGTCAAGCGTGACAGGAACAGCTTTACTGCTCCCCGTCAGCGTGTTGACACCGGCAGCCGCCTGTTCAACTGTCTGCCGATGCAAATCCACCATCACAACTTTTTCTGCATGACCAAATCGTACAAGATCATAAGCTTCGGCAATACCTTGCATACCACAACCAATCACCGCGTAAATAGGATCATTCTTTTTCATAAAACCTTTTTTAACTCCATGTGTTTCCCCTGGTTTACTCAGTATCTGAAAAACCTTAACCCGTCAAGATAACCAACACAAAGTCTCCACCTACTACCAGATAGGCATCACGTCGGAAATTACTGAAACGCCTTATCGAGTAATTGAAAAACAGCCGTAAATCTCATACAGTAGTAAACGATGATGCCGACTTATCAATCTTATATTTTTTACGGAATGATCGGCGCCTCGCGCGCCATGAAAGATATGTTCCGACGTATTGAACGGTATGCTCCAACTGATGCCCCTGTCGTCATTACCGGCGAAACCGGATCGGGCAAAGAAATGGTTGCACGAGCTTTGCATACGTTCAGCAATAGGCGAAACAACGCTTTTGTCGCTATCAATTGCACCGCGCTACATGAAGAACTGCTTGAATCAGAATTGTTCGGACATGAAAGGGGAGCGTTTACCGGAGCTATCAAAACGCATCGTGGCCGTTTTGAACGCGCTCATCACGGAACTCTTTTTCTGGATGAAATCGGAGATATGCCGCTCAGTATCCAGGTCAAAATACTTCGGGTTCTTGAAGAGCGAAAATTTGAGCGTATCGGTGGAGAAACCTTGATCCCGGTCGATGTGCGTGTTGTTGCTGCCACCAATGTTCACCTAGAAAAACTTGTAGCTGCCGGCCGATTCAGAAGTGATCTATACCATCGACTGGCCGTGTTACGAATTCATGTCCCAGCTCTGCGTGACCGAAAAAACGATATCCCGTTATTGATCGATTTTTTCTTGGATATGCTGAACCAGAGATATAAAAAGAATATTCAACAGCTTTCGTCTGAATCGCTACAGTTGTTGTTGGATTACTATTGGCCGGGCAATGTTCGGGAATTGCGTAATGTTCTGGAACGGGTATATGTTGAAACAGAGGGTAACCGTATCGAGAAAGACGCGTTTAACGAGTGGGTGACCGAACGGGATTATTTATCCGCCGGTGCGTGGAGTTTACAGAATGTCGAGTATGGTCGCTTATCGGAGGATGCTCTATCGCCTTATAAAGGCTTTACAGCGAGTTTGCCTGGAACTCTGCGTGATTGGCCACAACCTTTACCGAAAGCCCTGATTCCTCACCAGGCAGGGTCGGCCTCTGAGAAAATCCCCTACCATGAACCCATCCATCCCGGCGCAATTATTGATGGCGAATACCAGGTAATATCGGAGTCATCCCGTCAGAAACCAGCGCCTCCAAAACTGACACCTGAACTTCTGCAAAGAGCTTACGCTGCACACCAGGGGAATATCACCGCAGCTTCGGAAGCTCTTGGCATCCATAAAGCGACATTTTATCGATACATGAAAAAATTTGGTTTGGATCGCGACTCAATGTGACGTTTCGATGCGCTGAACCATAGTGTCCCGAATAATTGAAAGATCTTTTTCGATCTCTTCCCGTTCTTTACCGGCGGTTGAAACAGGAGGATCGATGTGCAGCGTCAACACTCCTGGAGTAATAATCCAATGCTCAGGCCGTAAACGCTCCCAGGAACCGGTTATGGTGACCGGTAAAATTGGAACCTGTGACGCTTCCGCTAAATGTAAAGCGCCTTTTTTGAATTTACCGACACTGCCGGTACGCGATCGGGTGCCTTCCGGGAAAATCACGATTGAATTCTCCCGAAGATGTTCGGCTGCTTTCTGAAGAGACAATCTGGCGCTTTCAGAATTTGCTCTATCGATAGAAATATATCCTCCCCGCTTCATCGCCGCGCCTACTAACGGAATCTGAAATATTGACTTTTTTGCAATCCAAGCAAATTTGACTGGAAAATACCCTTCGAAAGCAAAAATATCGAACATGCTTTGATGATTGGCGACAATCATCATCGATGACGGGGATTCGGGTAGATTTTCCAAGCCGTTGATGACGACTTTGATATCACATAACCATAAGATTGCCCTACCCCAAAAACGGGCGCCTTTATGAACGATATCACCGCTCCGGGTAAGCGCTGACCCTACCAAAACAACCAGCGCCGTCAAAAAGGTGATTGGCAGCCCAAGACCCCAACCGGCAAGCGTTCTAATCAGACATGGTTTGGTTTTCTTTTCAGTTTGTTGCGTCATATCATCGGCTTTCTTTTTGTTGACGATGCAGATTGGGCGCTCTTTTTGAAAATAAACGAGTGATATCAGCGGCTGGAACCGTGGCCCGCGCCATGATTTGTCGCCTTTTTTTCAGCGCTTGAGGAAACAGTTTGAACAAATCCCACCAAGCACAGACAAGGGAAGGTTCCCGGAACAAAACATGCCCCAACATCATGATTTCAAAACCTAGAAACTCTAGCAAATGAGGAATGAGCGATCGTAATTGCTCATTTTTCAACAGGGTCAGGTAGCGATTACGATAAGATAACCGACGGAAAAACAAGGGTTGTTTTTTTCGTTTTCGAGGTGAAAACCCGCGAACGTGGTATCCTGTCGCATCAGGAATATAGGCAAACGTCCATCCTCTTGACCAAGCTCTCCAGCTTAAATCCACAACATCACGATAAATTTTGAAGGTTTTGTCGAAGTATTCACCGTCGATAGCGATATCTTCAAGCATTGTTCGGCGATACAAGGGCGCTGACCCGTCCGGGCCGAATACCGGTCCCGGCTTATCAAACGAGCCATCGTCAAAAGACTCTTGATAACGATCGAAGTTGCGTCGGCTTCGAGTCATCAGAATGCCCGTCGTATCGATATAGCGGTTGTCCGGCGCAGGGACATCGCCGGCAGGATCCAGGATTTTCCACAACTTACCCTGGACACCACCCAGCTTTTCATCTGCATCGATACCATCGACCATCCTTTGCAAAAAATCAGGATCGATAAACACGTCGGAATTCAGCAACAACACAAGCTCACTAGTGGTTTCACGAATACCTATATTGTGGCCGCCACAATACCACTCATTTGATGCATTACGAATAATTCTGACTTGCGGACGATTGGCTTCCACCCATTCAGGGGAACCATCACCCGATGCGTTATCGATGACGACGCATTCAAAATCCGTATATGTCTGATTTAACACTGCGTCCACGCACCGCGGCAGAAAACGCATTTCATTTGTGTTCAATATGTTTACCGTTACACGCGCCACGCTGAACATTATGCCTGAACAGCAAAGAAGATCAAAACATTTTTATATCGAAAGATCACCATAAAGCGAAAAACACATGCATCCAAAGACAGGAATATGTATGATCGACTTTATGAAAAGGCTGGTTGCATTGCTGACATTTAGTATGGTTTTTACAGGGTCGATGATCTTCCACAACATATCGACGCTTCCGGGCAACCTTCACGGTGATGAAATTCACTACCTTGTCATTACTTCCAGCCTGTTAAACGATGGTGATCTAGATGTTCAAAACAATTATTCATCCCAAGAACTAAGACCACTAGGTGTAACCCATGTAACGCCTCATCTGATTTATAGCGCTTCCGGACGAGCTATCAGTTCACATGAACCCGGTTTACCCGCATTGCTCACGTTGCCATTTTTCCTTGGCGGACGCCACGGTGTCATCCTATTTTTGACTCTGCTCTCAAGTTTTGCCGCGATGCAAGTCTATTTCCTTGCTTTGCACTTTGGTGTTACACGCTGGAAAGCCGCTCTGGCAACCTTGATAACCGCCTTTAATCTTCCATTTATCATGATCAGCGGCAAAGTGTTTCCCGATAGCATCGCCGCGCTTTTTTTACCGTTAGCTTTTCGATGGATGCTGCTAGACCGGCGCTTCTCCCGCTTTGTCGCCGGCAGCATCTTACTGGCGCTTCTTCCCTGGATGCATATCAAATTCACTTTTTTCACCGTGATTATTTTACTGATATTTCTTTTTAAACGGTGTTACACGTTTAAACAGCTTCTGTTTGTCTTGTCACCACTTCTGATCAGCGGCATCGGTTTTATCCGGCTGCAATATTCGTTATTCGGCGAGCTGTTTTACGTTTTACGGGTCAAGGCCGGCGGATTTGGCAACCCGTTGACGGGGATGTTGGGGCTTCTGTTCGATCGCGAAGCTGGCTTGATGGTGTTTGCGCCGGTTTTGATGCTGGCTTTTTGTGGCTTATTATTCCGTTGGAAACGATCGTGCTATCTGAATATCGCGGCTGTAATCGTCATTTTATTTTGGATCATTTCAGGATCATGGATCGATTGGCATAGCGGGCATTGTCCGCCGGCTAGATATCTTATCCCGTTACTGCCTTTTCTAGGTCTTTTTCTTGCTTTGGAGTTAAGCGCTCCTCAATCAGCGCGAACCCTGCTTCTGTCTTTATTTTTGTGGAGCGTAACGGTGTTGCAAATAGCCGGTGTTCTGTTGACTGTTCCCGAAATGGCAATTGTTCACACAGATGGCATCAATCGATTGTGGCATCATTTTCTACCGGCTTCATTGGAGCATGCTGCGCCGTCGCTATTGAATCCGACGCCTGGGACGACTTGGAGCATGATTGGGGCGCTGTTATTGTTTTCAAGCTGTTGTGCAGCGATGTTTTTTCTTGGAGAAAGTCGGCGATTGCGGTCGATCCTTGTAGCCGTTTTTGTCGTTGTTTCTGCTGGAGTTATCGGGATTGGGATAAACCTTGAACGTAGCTATCACCGAAGTCTTTCTGAGATGCCTTTACCGGATTATGGTCCTCATCTGATATCTCCAGCCGATGGCACTGCTTGGTGGGGCAGATTTCCCGATCTTGAATGGGGGACAGTTCCTGGAGCTGACGGTTATCTTTATGTTATCGAGTTTCCGGATGGCCAAACACTGTCGGTTCCCAAATACGGTTCCACTCAGGTTCTTATTACAGAGGGAATCGCAGAAACATTATCAGTAGGGAAATATTGCTGGTATGTCGTTCCATTAAAACAGGGAACTCGAGGTGTGGCTTCTGAAAAAGCCTGTTTTGAGTTATTTTAGTCTCGATTATTTTGTCTGATCACGTGATCGGCATCAAAAATCAGCGCCAACACCAGTTCTGCCGATAATTCTTGTTTCCATTCATCATCGAGCCGGCGCATTCGCATTTTGGGTGTCAGTTCCATCTCAAACCATTCCCTGCCTATTGTTCGCCGAATACGCAGAAGCAAATCCGAATATCGATATTCCAAGGGGTCAGATGTCAGAAAATTGATCAATTCTATTCCGACACCCATTTTTCTTCCTGCCCAGGTGCGAAGCTTAAGCCCTGTAAAGATATCTACTCCTTTGCTTTTGTAGTGGTGGTGAAAATCAATGAATTCACGTAAAACCGTATTGGGCCCTATTGGCTGGTCCAACTCAAAAACCGTTTTAAGACCAAATTTTTCACCGGTATTCCTCCAATAGAATTCCTGTGCGACATAATAATTATTAGAGCCAATCGATCCCATACGTTTCACACGAAGTCGGACAAACATTTGCCAATCTCGGTTATACTTTGTGCCCACATCGAAATCCCAGTTAAAAAACGGTCTTTCCCTGACATAAAGCCGCAAAAAAGATTCTGTTTCTGTTGAAGATTTATCAGACTGTAAGGAAGTTGGTGAGTTGGATAAAATATAATCTGGTTGGCCTGTTTCACTGTAGGTATCAACAAGCGATGGTTCTCTTTCCGTAGATCCACCAATCAGAATTCCCCAGGATTCTTTGGTGCTGGGAAGCGCTATTTTCAGGCTGTTTCTACCGACGAATTCATACTCGTTGTCTTTATTTACGCGAGCGCCACCGCCTATTTTCCATCGTGTTTCGTGATATGCATCATCTTCTTTCGGATCACTGAAAAATCCGTCCAGACCTTGAGACAATTCTATTAAACCCACACAGGTAGCGTTATAACCGTTTTCTAAGTGAGTACAGCCACTGAACAGATTTATAAATAGCGCTGACAGGAGAAATTTGATCACAAAATCAAACAGTGATGTGGTGTTTAAAATTGAGGATGCCTTTTTTTTAAAGCACATGGTATTTGCTCACGCCTGATCAGGGCTTACCGATGATTTTCAAGATAAATCGTTTCAAGATTACTCCCACGTCTCACTTCATCGATGTCGATACCAGCCTGCAACAGGGCTGGGAGTAATTTCCTGTTTATCATAGCAGGTGAAACGGTATCTGTGAAGCTGACGATCAGGCGGCTGCCATCTGAATCCAGCGTAAGCGTGGAGTCAGGAAGGGCGCGAATGATATCGATAGGTATCTGATCGATATTTGCTGCCAACACAACGGTCAGTTGCCGTTGTTTTCCAACAATTTCATCCAGTTTATCCTGACGTGTTGTGCGGCCATTATCGATAAAGGCAATATGATCACAAGCAGCTTCGATTTCCGACAGAACATGAGAACTGATCACGATTGTTCGGTGCCCTCGAAAAGAGGTGATCAATTCTCTGATACGTACAATTTGTTGAGGATCCAAACCACTGGTCGGCTCATCTAAAAGAACCAACTCTGGGTTGCCAATAAACGCTTGAGCTGCAGTCAGCCGGCGTATCATTCCGTGAGACAGCGTTGAAATCGGCGCTGTCGCCCGATCAGCCAGGTCAACCCATTCCAAGGCTTTATCAACAGAAAAAGCAGCCTCTTTTTTCGTCAACCCCTGAAGCATTCCAAAAATCATCAGGATTTCTCTAACACGACTGTGACCAGGCAGTTGGGCATCCTGAGGTAACAAGGTCAAGATACCTTTATGTAATACAGGATTGAAGGCGCCTTTTCCCAACACATTTATCGACCCGCCATCTGCTTTAAGAAGGCCGGCAACAATAGCAAAAGCGGTTGTTTTCCCAGCTCCATTCGGCCCGACCAATCCCATGACAGATCCTTTTGGAACAAAAAGATTCAAATCCTGCAGGGCTGCATGTTTTCCATAATATTTTTTTAGATTTTTAATCTCGAGAGCTGCTCTGATCGATGCCATTTTACATATCTCTCCTTGAAAAATAAGTAAATCCAAGGAAAAAATACAAAAACCCCAGACCTAAGCATTTGGTGATAGATTTCAAATTATTCGCTAATGCAGGATGCCAAAGATCGTAAGTATTCGATGAAGGGGACAGGGTAGTGGCAATACTCCACAAGCGCATTAGGCCTGGACCCGTTTTACTGGCGGCAATAGGGTGTAAAATCGCAAGAATGAAAAACAACACTAATGCCAAGGATTGTGCCTGAAGCGGAGAACGGCGCAGTTGAGACGCCATCAAAGCGATACCCAAATACGACAACATCAAAAACCAAGACTTGATAAAAAACCAAAACATGTGCATAACCGACGTCATATCCAGAATAGCCTGGCCATCAAGAGCGCCGGTTACATAAGTCGCTATCATTGCACAACTCAAAGCGATCAGTAAAAGAAGCGCTGAACTCAGGCTTTTACCGACAGCATAAGCTGATCGTGATGTGCGAAAAAGAAAAAAGCGCACATGGCGAGTATTGATATCCCGCGCTATGGTATCGGAACAAATAATGATGACCAGCAAAGGCATAAACGCAAACGTGAACCAGGCAAAGAAAATCACCAACGGATGAAGGGTTAGAATTTGATTCACCAACTTTTCGTCACTGATCAGCTCCCGAACCGCCTTTTGCAGAGCTTCACTTTTTTGTAGTGTCACGGTAACCTGGCCGGTTGTTTTTGACGAATCCAGCGCCATCGCTTTTGATATCTGTGTTTCGATACCTCGAAGAACACGGGAAAAAATGAATGTGCCGGCGCACGCAACACAAAGATAAAGCAATATCCAAACTACAAGACGCCGACTTCGGAACGAATCGCGCAAATCATGTCGAACAACCAGAAAAATGTCAGCTAACTCCTGGTTCATTGGGATT
The DNA here is from genome assembly GCA_964404285.1 of uncultured bacterium. Classification (GTDB taxonomy): domain Bacteria; phylum CSSED10-310; class CSSED10-310; order CSSED10-310; family CSSED10-310; genus JBASEY01. The sequence continues at coordinate 61,069 of CAYOJK010000012.1, forward strand.
ACAGCGCACTTTCAATGTCTAAAAAGGGTTTGAAAACTGCCGGATCAATAAACGCAGTCAAATCAAGAGAACTCCCTAATTGGTCTCGCCATCTACCCGGTAAAACGGTGTCCATGGAATCATACGTATCGACAAAAACACCTGTTAAATCGTTTGCCATACGGAACGCCTCTTCCACAGAGGGTTCTTCATCAGTCTGCTCATATCGATCAAACAAATCGCTCATAGCATCAGCAAGTGAATCATTCATATCAACAATCACCGACTCGAAATTGACTACCTCACCCGATGTCAAACTCAAGTTGTCAACCATCGATGCCAGCGCCAACTCACGCCGGGTATTCCATAAATCCGACAACGCTGAAAAAGCATCATCCAAAGATTTTGCATCTTCGAACATCTCAGCGACTTTTTCCGCGAATTCTTCCTGATCCAGATTAGCAGACGACGTCGATCCAGGTGACCTGGCCGGCGCTTTAATTTCAATCGACGACTTCTCTTTTGACATGCCGGAAGATGATGGTGGTTTACGAGATCGCGTTTCCGGCATAACCATCATACGTGTCATGTCTGGAATCAAATTGCGTTTTGATTTAGAAGCCAGTTCACGATTCAGTCGCGCAATTTCCGCGTTAGCCATAGACAATTCCGATTGGTGCCAAACTGTTCCCAAAAGAAGCCCAAATACCCAAAAAGCGCCTATTAACAAATAATTTTTCATGACAAATCCTTTGATGCAAAAAGCTCTTGATCAAGCGCTATATTAGCGAATCAATGACAGAAGTGAAAGTGGTAAAAAAAATTCACTCCAAAAGAGTGATGCCGCCTTACTGATAAAGGCTAGATGATAATCGAATCAGATTTTTTCGCACTTATCTTTTTGATTCAAGCCTCTAAAATTCACGATAACAATAGAAAACAGTGATTGCGTAAGAGAAACAAGCGAAGCGTCAAAAAAACTTTTTTTGGTAAAAATATGGCATCAGTGAAAAATGTCTGATATAGGCAGAATCGGAATGATTGGAGGATTTTAAGGATGAAACATGTCTTGAAAAATGGAATTAAAGGCGCCGATGCTGATTATATCGATGCCAAGTATGAGGACACTCGCCAACTGACAATTGCGTTCAACAAGCTTGATATCAACGGTGTGTCAAACACGGTGATCAAAGGAGGACGCATTACAGCGCTTAAAAACGGAGGTTATGCCGCGGCGGCTTTTACGAGGCCCGAAAACATGGCGGACGCTGTCAAAGCTGCTACACGTAGCGCGCTACATCTGTCGAAATTCGACTCAACCAACCGCCTTATGCCTGCCCCTGTCGTGGAAGATATCGTCATACCCGTGATGAAAGTCGATCCTCGAAAAATTTCTTTTGATGACAAAGTCGCTTTGGCCAGAGATTATTTGCGACTCATTCTGGACGTGCCCGGCGTGTTCACGTCATTCGGAACATATTACGAAAATTATACGCATGAAACTTTCGTCAACTCGGAAGGCACTACTATCGATCAGGATATCGTTCAGTGTTTCATGTCGTTCCGAATCATGGCAAAAAACAAAAGCACGACAGAAAGCCTGGGGATCGCACTGGGGTTCGATGCTGATTATGCGTTGTTGCTGGACAGACATGCCGACGTAGAACACAAGGCAAAATTGGCTGTTGATCTGTTGGAAGCAAAATCTGTCAAACCAGGTGTTTATACAATCGTCGCTGACCAAGACCTGTCGGGTGTGTTTACCCACGAAGCGTTTGGTCACTTATCGGAAGCCGATGACACGATCAACAATAAATCGCTTCAGGAAATGCTGGTCATGGGCAGACGAATGGGCGAACCGCATTTGAATATCGTCGATGATGGTAGCTGGCCGGGCGCAAGCGGAACCTACAGTTACGATGAACAAGGTGTCCGCTCATCCAAAACCTATCTGGTCAAAGACGGCCTGCTGGCTGGACGCCTGCACTCCAGATTGTCTGCGGCACAACTGAATGGGGAACTGACGGGTAACAGTCGCGCTGTTGACTATAGGTTTATGCCTCAGGTCAGAATGTCTAATATCTTTATTGAACAAGGCGAAACACCATTTGAACAACTTCTAAACGAAGCGGATAACGGCCTGTATTTATGCGGTGGCAAAGGCGGACAGACCATGGGTGATCTATTCACCTTCGGCGCTCAATATGGCTATGAAATCAAAAACGGTAAACTTGGAAAAATGGTCAAAGACATCAATATATCCGGAAATGTATTCGAAACTCTTGGCAATATCGCGCGCGTCGGCAACGACTTCCAAATGAATGAAGGCGGCGGATGCGGCAAGACAAGAGCAGGTTTGTTCGACATGCAAATGCTGGAAAAAAGCGGCACGGGTGGTCCCAGTGTCTTGATTAAGAATGTGATTATAGGAGGCGAATAATGGAAAAGCTGTTGAAACTGGCTGCTGAAAAAGCTGATCAAGCTGAGGTGTATCACGTTAGAAAAACGTCATCACCAGTAAATTTTTATAACTGGCGCCAGGCCGATGTCATCACCCGAAATCTGGACGAAGTGTCGCTTCGAGTCATCAAGAATGGGCGTATTGGCACCGTGAAAAGTTCATCGACGGAAGAACCGGGCTGGATGGTCCAAGCCGCTTTAAAAGCCGCAGAATTTGGCGCTGAAGCCCCTTTTCAATTCCCGGGGAAATCCAGTAAAGGCTGTGGAGGAGCGATCTGCGATCCGGAACTGGAATCCCTGACACCTGCACAAATGGTTGCAGACGGGCGCGACATCTATGATTATGTCAGAAAATATCACCCGGAACTCCCGTTAAACCTATATTTCGACAACGAAATCGTCGATATCACCTTGATGAATACGTCCGGAAAATCGGAATCATACCGAAGAACCATGTTTACCGTCAGCCTGCTGTCAATGTACCAACGATCCAAAGAAGGCATCAATAAGGAAATAACTCAATGTCGATACTTTCGGTTTCCCACCCATATTATCGATGAACTGATCACCGAAAATCGCTTGTCGGAAAAAGAAATTCAAGTTTCAACTCGTAAAATGCCGGTTTTGTTCCGTTCATCGTCAACTTGGAGCATTTTATACCGGATTATGGAAGGCGCGAATGGAGCCCAAAAAGTTCGGGGCGTGACACCGCTTGCAGATAAGTTGGGCAAACAGATATTCGGTCCCGAAGTAACGCTGATCGACGATCCTACAGCGGATTGGGCTCCCGGCAGCACACCATTCGATGACGAAGGTGTGCCAACCCGAAAAAAACCCATCGTCGAAAACGGCGTGTTCAAAAACTTCATTTTTGACCTGGCCAACGGCGCAAAAGATGGAAGCGGCTCCACTGGAAACGGCATAAAACGATCGATGTGGACTCGCGGTATAGAAGTGGCGCCAAACCCACGCTTCAACAACCTGTTTATGAGTCCTGGCGATAAAACGTATGACGAGTTGGTCGCAATGATGCCGGAAGGAATCATCGTCAACGACGTCATCGGTTTTCACTCCGGTAATATCCTACAAGGCCATTATTCGATGAACGTCGGAATCGGTTTCTATGTCAAAGATGGAAAAATTCAAGGCCGTGCAATAGATACCATGATCGCCGGCAATATCTATGAAGATTTCTTTAGAATCAAAGGAATGACAAAAGATATCGCCTATAATCCCATTGCTTTCAGCCCGGAAATATTGATCGATGCCGTGTCGGTTTCCGGCACCGCCTGATTTCAAAGTATTTACTTATTTATTAGTCATATAAGCAGACAGCCAAACGTTTTGTTTGTTACGAAAAAAACCGAGCTTCCCTCGATAAATTGAATAGTCCTGTCTAAAAAACATGACAAAAGATAAAACGCGCATTCCACTCTTGAACAAGATCAATAGTGTATCTCGACAGCTCGAAGCTTTTAAACTGACAGATGAAAAAAGTTACTTTAGCGCTTCATTCAAAATCGTTTGACATAGGCATGGCAATACGGTTTTGAACCTTTGTTTTCATAGTAATTCTGATGGTAATCCTCAGCCTGCCAGAAAACTCCCGCTTCGCTGACCTTCGTTGCAACATCAAGTCCACGAGCTGTCAATTCACCGATCAATTTTTCAGCTATGCGTTTTTGTTCCGCATTTAAATAAAATATTTCTGATCGGTATTGCGTGCCGATGTCCGGCCCTTGCCGATTGACCTGGGTCGGGTCATGGGTTTCGAAAAATAGCTTTGCCAACGTTTCATAATCCGTTTTTTCCGGATCATAAACGACTTCCACCGCTTCGGCATGCCCTGTATTTTTGGAGCAAACCTCTTTATATGTCGGTCGCTCAGTGTGGCCGCCGGTATATCCTGAAGTCACTCGAATAACGCCTGGATTCTGTTTCATGAAATATTCGACTCCCCAGAAACATCCTCCTGCAAAGATTGCTCGAGCAACTTTGGGTTCCGGAAGAGGGTCACCTGTGGGGACGAATCGAATAGACAGCGAATTGACACAATGGCGCGTGTCTTTCGCCGTCATTTTCTCCCCTTTGAAAACATGGCCAAGATGACCACCACACGACGCACACAGAATCTCGGTTCTGCGGCCGTCGGCATCTGGCAACCGTTTGACGGCGCCGGGCAGTTCATCATCAAAACTTGGCCAACCACATCCGGAATCGAATTTGTCACCGGACTGATACAGCGGCGTATTACAATATCGGCAAATATATGTTCCCTCAGCCTTCTGATCCCAATATTCACCGGTAAACGGTCTCTCCGTTCCTTTATGCAAAATAACCCGCTCTTCTTCGGGTGTTAACGTATTATATTTCACGGCTTTTACTCCTGATAAAATGATAATGGTCATAATGACGATCAGTGTTAACAATCTAACAGGTTTGGCATTCATCGTTCAGCCCTCCTGTATTCTTATGACACTTGAAACAGCCTAAACGTTTCAGAAAAAAACAGCTTTTCACCGGAATGCGGTCAGCGAGGCTCTCCCACATCGATCTTCCCGGCCGCTAATACACCTCGTCTTCCGGCTTTTTAACATCCCAATGCACCAAAACAGTCCGCACTATTTCCGGCCATATGAGTCCTTGTTCGGTTTTCTGCAAACGTTTTTCCAGTAACTCCACTAAATAATCGTCGTATTGACAAGGGTCCATCAAACCCATTTTCTGTTTAATATTGTTGACGGCATCATCCACGGTATAATATCTCCAAGGCTTCCAGAGACCGTCATTTTCTACGACGACATCAGCAAAAATTCCCATTTGTAAAAGTGCATTATAGGCAATTTGAAAATTGGGGCTGTCGTATGGCGATCCAAGGATCGTGCGTGAAATATCCGCCATCAGCCCGACCGGTGATGGGGCTCTTAACAGAAGAACACAGGTTTTGCGGGTTACCGTCTGCATAGATTGAATATATTTTTCGAAATCGGAACATCCGTAAATTGAATGTGAGCTCAATGTAAAATCGAATGTTTGATTCATTTCAAAAGGCCAGACATCCTGGATAACCTCGATATTGTCGATATTTGCTTCGATTATATTCTGTTTTAGGATATCGATCATAGTTTGAGAAGAATCGATTGCAGTTACTGTGCGGCACAGAGGCGCCAACAGGCAGGCCCAAGCGCCGGTTCCAGCGCCGATATCCAGAAGGGTTGACTCGGGGTTGCGACGTAAAAGATTCAACATCCAATTCCTACTGGAGTCTGGTTTTTTCCAGCGTTTTTTGAGCTGACGGTCGAATTTTTGAGCCCGTTTTTCCCAGATATCACCATCCTGGTTATTTTGTTTGGCGGCATTTCGTTTTTGAACGATCTCATTCCACAGTTTAAGATAATCCGGTATTTTTTCCATCGAAAACCTCTCGTTAAATCACCAGGCCGTTTTTTGCGTCACAGCAAAAACCTCCACGGATTATACACATCGGTAAATAGGTTTCCAGTTCACCGTCAAAAGATTCATATTCACTCATCGGTTCGACAGTTTTTTTCGGATGTTGATTCTCGATTATCAAACGCCTACACTATTGCAACGCCAGATACCCGATTGACTAACACCTGGTGTTTAAGTGAGTAACAAATGACGCGTTTTACCAAATCACATATTGCAGCTATCGGCGTCGAGATTGCGCCGGAGATTGTTACATCTGATGATATCGAAGCGTTGCTGGAACCGTTGTATAAACGCCTGCATATTGCACCAGGCCAATTAGCGGCTTTGACAGGTATTCATCAGCGGCGCTGGTGGCCGGAAGGATATATGGTTTCGCAAGGCGCTTTAGCCGCGTCAATCGATGCCATACGCAAAGCCGGCATCCGATCACGTGATATCGATGTCGTGATTTATGCCGGTGTCTGCCGGGATGATTTTGAACCGGCTTCGGCGTGCCATGTCGCTTCCGGCATTCCCGGCTTGAATCCTCGTGCAATGGTATATGACGTATCCAATGCCTGTCTTGGAGTCATCAACGGCATCATGCAGGTCGCGAACATGATCGAATTGGGTCAGGCACGCTGTGGCCTGGTTACCAGTTGTGAAACCGCCAGAGACATCACCATGATCATGATCAATAAACTTCTGGATACCGGATCGATGGATTTTTTCCGTTATGGGTTGGCGACTCTGACCGGTGGTTCCGGCGCTGCCGCAGCGCTGGTTACCTCCGAAGATTTCGTTCCTGACGGCAGAGGTAGAATTCTTGGCGGCGCTTACCGTACTGCGCCGCGTCATCACATGTTGTGCCGATGGAGCTTGGAACCTCTCAATTCCAACTATGATGTGCGACCCTATATGCACACGGATTCGGTTGGTGTATTAAAACACGGGGTCACGCTGGCTGCGTCAACGTGGCAGGATTTTCTTGAGACAATGAAATGGAAACGTGAAGATATCGACCGTGTCATCTGCCACCAAGTTGGCTCTGCACATCAAAAGACTGTGCTAGAAACCTTTGGACTCGACCCGGCTATCGATTTTTCAACGTATCCGAATTATGGAAATATCGGCACTGTTTCTCTGCCCCTGACCGCTGCGCTGGCAGAAGATGCCGGAGTGTTGAAACGCGGCGATAATGTCGGGTTTCTTGGTATCGGCAGCGGATTGAACTGTATGATGCTGGGAATCGAATGGTAACCATCGATCGGACACTCTATCCCTTTGACACTCGCCGAGATATCATTCGACCCGATATTTTAATGCATAGCATCGACCATGGTTCCGGCCCGCCGGTCATCTGTGTTCACGGGAATCCGACCTGGTCATTTTTTTACCGTAATCTTGTCCATCGACTGAAAAATCGATATCGCATGCTCGTTCCCGACCATATTGGTTGTGGTCTGTCGGATAAACCCAACGATAAGAACTATCATTACACGCTGGCCAGCCGTATCGAAGATCTGGAAGAATTTATGGAACGGACAATTTCGGATAAACCCTACCGGATGGTGATACATGATTGGGGCGGAATGATAGGATTAGGTGTTGCTCTTCGTCATGTTGACCGCTTGAAACAACTCGTGATTCTGAACACATCTGGGTTTTTACTGCCTAAAACACGATCTTTTCATACTGTATTGCGCTTCGCTGGAACCTGGCCGGGCGGTCTATTGATTCGTTATGCAAATGCCTTCGTTCGTGGAGTTCTTCGATGGGGAACAGTGCGAAAACCCGTGCCCGCCAATGTCAAGAAAATGTTTCTTGCGCCTTACGATTCGCCGGCTAACCGTATCGCGATACAACGCTTCGTGCAGGATATCCCGCTGAAGAAAAAAGATGCCGCTTATGACGCAGCAAAAGAAATCGATACGAATCTATACAAGCTGAAAAATATTCCAAAACTGATTATCTGGGGAAAACAGGATTTTATTTTCGATGATCCATTTCTGGACGAATGGTCACATAGATTTCCGGACATTCGGGTTGAAGCAATCCAAAATGCCGGGCACCTGGTATTGGAAGACGCTCCGGACCAAGCCTGTAACCTGATCGAACAGTTTTTTTTGTCGCTGAAGGATTGATTGCAGATGCTTAATAACGGCATAGAAAACCCGAACAATCCGACTTACACCAACGTAACTGTCCCTTTATCCTGGCTTGCAGCGACGAACCCATATCAACCCGCCGTTTATTACCCGGCTGGAACTGGTCGTGATGGTCGTGTGACCTATCTGCGATTGAATTACCGACAATTGGACCAGGAAAGCAATCGGATCGCGCGCGGCTTACTGGCATCCGGTTTTGAACCCGGTATGCGCACCGCGTTGATGGTCACGCCATCTTTGGAATTTTTTCTGTTGACGTTCGCCATGCTGAAAAGCGGTATCATACCGGTCATGGTCGATCCGGGAATGGGCGCATCGAAACTGAAAACTTGCTTTGAAGAGTCGGAAATAGAGGGTTTTATCGGTATACCTAAAGCACATGTTGCTCGAACGCTTCTGGGCTGGGGAAAACGAAGCGTCCAACACCTGGTGACAGTGTTTCCACGAGGTATAACATGGGGACAGTCTTTAAAAGCCATCCGGGACACCGGTGAAAACATCCCGTTTTTCGAACCTTTGACTCCGGATTTTACAGACACTACACAACCCGACGATCTAGCTGCCATCAATTTCACTTCCGGCAGCACCGGTATACCCAAAGGCGTAGAATATACGCACGGCATCTTCTCTGCTCAAGTTGAACTGATCCGAGCGACATACGGAATCGAATGCGGTGAAATCGACCTTTGCACCTTTCCATTGTTTGCTTTGTTCGCACCCGCTCTGGGAATGACTTCGATCATACCTGACATGGATTTTACCAAGCCTGCACACGTGAATCCGACCAATATCATTCGGATAATGGAAGATTTCGGGCCGACAAATATGTTCGGGTCACCGGCATTGCTGAATACTGTAGGCAGATACTGTAAAACACATCACATTCAATTTCCTACGTTGCGTCGAGTCATTTGCGCTGGAGCTCCAATCAACCCATTGATTATTGAATACTTTTCTCATGCGCTTACAGGAAAAGCGCGTATTCACTCCGGGTACGGCGCCACTGAGGCTATGCCGTTGACATCTATCGACAGTGAAACGATTTTAAATGAAACCGCTACCGGCGCTGCTGCAGGAAAAGGCATCTGTGTCGGCGCGCCAAATCGCGGAATCGATATTGATATTATCCCGATCACAGAAAACCCAATCGCTGAATGGCAAGACGATTTGCGGCTAAGACCCGGTGAAATCGGTGAAATCACCGCTCGCGGCGCAGTTGTGACGCAGGCATATTTTCGTCGTGACGACATGACGCGTTTGACCCGAATTTTTGATCCTGAAACAGGTCGGTTTCGGCATCGCATGGGTGATTTGGGCTGGATCGATCAAAAAGGTCGCCTATGGTTTTGCGGGCGTAAAAGCCATCGCGTACAAACATCTGATGGAGACCTTTATACACTTCCTGTCGAAGGTGTTTTTAATGCCCATCCCGATGTTTACCGCACCGCATTGATTGGGCTGGGAGAACCGGGAGCGGAAATACCAGTTCTCTGTGTGGAACTCGAGGCTTTAACTGAATCTGAGAGTACAACCCAATCCGGTAAACAACAGAGCAAAAAATCTGTCAAAGATATCAGCCGAATTGTTCAGGAACTCCAAGATTTGGGCCGAGCGTATTCACCAACACAACATATTCATCGATTTATCGTGCATCGATCGTTTCCGGTCGATATTCGACATAATTCCAAGATTTTCCGCGAAAAACTCAAAACATGGGTCACTGCTCATCAAAATAAGATCATCGTTTTGGACTCAACCAGGAAGAACGCATGAGAATACTGGTTACAGGCGGCGGTGGATTTTTAGGAACGGCGATCTGTAAGATATTGGCAGCAAGAAAAGATCATGTGATTAGTTACTCCCGTGGCCGACATTCTCATCTACAAAGCTTGCAAGTGCGGCATATCCAAGGTGATATAACCGACTACCAGGCGCTGAGGAAAGCGGCGGAAGGCTGTGATGCTGTCATTCATACGGCGGCAAAAGCCGGTGTTTGGGGTTCATATCAGAGCTTTTACAAACCGAATGTTATCGGGACACAAAACGTCATTGCTGTTTGTCAAGACTTGGACATACGCAGGCTGGTCGTAACCAGTTCACCATCCGTTGTGTTTGATGGCCACGATATGGACGGCATAGACGAAACCGCTCCGTATCCGACGGTTTGGCATGCTCCGTATCCAGCCACCAAAGCGTTAGCGGAAAAAGCGGCTCTGGCGGCTAATGATGCGAATCTTGCCGTGACCGTTCTTCGACCGCACTTGATCTGGGGACCGGGTGATCCGCATCTTGTCAAGCGGATCGTCGAGCGCGGCAAAAAGGGTAAATTGAAACGAATCGGGTCTATGGACAAACGGATTGACAGCGTTTATATCGACAATGCCGCTGACGCCCATGCACTTACCCTGGATCATCTGGAACCGGGTTCACCATGTGCTGGAAAAGCCTATTTCATCAGTAATGGCGAACCGCTGGAAACATGGTGGCTGATCAACGCCATATTGAAAGCCCATAATGTTTCTCCAGTAAGCAAGACAATACCTGTTCCTATAGCATTTGCTGCTGCCGGTATGATGGAAATGATCTGGAAAATATTCCGAATTCGATCGGAGCCTCTATTGACTCGTTTTGTTGTAAAGGAGCTGACCACATCACATTGGTTCGACATCTCCGCAGCAGAACGAGATTTGAATTATCGACCCAGAGTAACGATTGCCGAAGGTTTGCAGCGACTCTCGGAATCTTAAACCAGTTTATAAAATCACGTTAAAAAGAGTTAGTTGTTATTTTTTCTGGTTTAAACCGCTAAATACCAGCGCCCGGTAAGCGCTGCAAAAAGTCCGACTCCATCGTTTGGCGGTGACCGGAACTCTGGACATCGATCAAATCGGATGGACCACTTAGAACTTCGACATCCTCCGGTGAGCCATCTGTCATGGTGAGTTTGACTTTTACCGTAGCATACGGAAGGATTTTCACATCAGGGCGTTTGATGGTTTTCATATCCTTATGCTCAAATTGCAAAAGATATATGCCGATAGGTAATTCCGGCATCGTAAAGCGGCCTTTTTTATTTGTGACCATTGTTCGTTCACCCATCAAATTGGGACTTGTCACGGTAACGGTTACATCGGGTAGCGCCTTTTTATTGGCATCTTTGATTATTCCTATTATCTTGCCGGTTTCGGTGGCCTTGACCACGCTATATCCTCCCAACAAAAAGAGCATCACTATCAAAACCAGAATAAAAAATTTACGCATCGCTTCATCTCCTTTCCACCCGATGATTATATCACAAAACACCTGAAAAAATAACCAGGAACCGCACTCGTAGAGCGCCACTGTCCTTTTTTGTCTGAACACGATTACAGGATTAAAGGATTAACAGGATTAGTCTTTTCTTACTCGGAATCTAATCCTGCCCATCTTTGTAATCTTTGAAATCGTGTTCAAACAGTCATTGGGAACACAAGGTCAATATCCAATATCCAATAACCAATTTCCAAGTTTTGGCACTCAGCACCAGGTCTATCACCGCGTGTGCGGGGGAAACTGTACTGACAAGATTATGTCAAATACTGCAATGGGTCTATCACCGCGTGTGCGGGGGAAACAGGAGCGCCTTTTGGTGTGTCTATGGTATAAAAGGTCTATCACCGCGTGTGCGGGGGAAACGCGCTCTGGCAAGGGAATCATCTTGGGGTCAGAGGTCTATCACCGCGTGTGCGGGGGAAACCTGTCGTTTTAACTTTGTGCTATAGCATATAAGGGTCTATCACCGCGTGTGCGGGGGAAACTTTGGTACAGTACTTTGCCGCTAACATTATATAGGTCTATCACCGCGTGTGCGGGGGAAACTCGTGTTCACCGACATATACACTGATCGTGTCAGGTCTATCACCGCGTGTGCGGGGGAAACTGCACGTGCAGAATCTGCATCAAAAGTGCAAAAGGTCTATCACCGCGTGTGCGGGGGAAACTCTCACGAATTGAGTATAGGTGCTTCAAACGCAGGTCTATCACCGCGTGTGCGGGGGAAACGCAAACTGATGCAGGCAATACAAGTAATTCAAGGGTCTATCACCGCGTGTGCGGGGGAAACAATCCCTGTTATTTATCCACGCCATCTTGCATGGGTCTATCACCGCGTGTGCGGGGGAAACTTCCACAGCTTTATATGGGCAAGCCTAAGTAACGGTCTATCACCGCGTGTGCGGGGGAAACCATAAATTGAATATATTTACCGGTTGATAAATAGGTCTATCACCGCGTGTGCGGGGGAAACGTAGGCTGGCTTGGACGCATGGTACATGAACGGGGTCTATCACCGCGTGTGCGGGGGAAACTTGAGGAGAGGAATTCTATATCTTTTACGATGAGGTCTATCACCGCGTGTGCGGGGGAAACGCGAATCGACTTAAAACAAACAAAGAAGAAGGCGGTCTATCACCGCGTGTGCGGGGGAAACTTTATCGATAATGCCGAGGGCATTGTGTCGAAAGGTCTATCACCGCGTGTGCGGGGGAAACCCCAAGGGCTCTAGCTAGTTATTTAGGTTGTAGGGTCTATCACCGCGTGTGCGGGGGAAACAGGGGGGGGTAATTTATCATCGTGAGCTATCAGGGGTCTATCACCGCGTGTGCGGGGGAAACTGCTGATTTTAATATCAGCGTGCGATTGACTGAGGTCTATCACCGCGTGTGCGGGGGAAACCAAACTTTTAACGAGGTACGTCGCGACGTCAAAGGTCTATCACCGCGTGTGCGGGGGAAACGCCGCAAGTGTAGCAATCTTCGAGTCAGTAACAGGTCTATCACCGCGTGTGCGGGGGAAACTCTTTTTTCATTATTTATATCCTTTATAAATGAGGTCTATCACCGCGTGTGCGGGGGAAACCCATAGCGCCACGTAGCCGCGGCTATTGCGTGAGGTCTATCACCGCGTGTGCGGGGGAAACGCGATGATGGTACACGCCAAGGGTTATAAGATAGGTCTATCACCGCGTGTGCGGGGGAAACAGCACAAAACTAACAATTATCTGATATCTGAAAGGTCTATCACCGCGTGTGCGGGGGAAACATTTTGCGATGTTTTCGAGCATCTGTTGCGGTGGGTCTATCACCGCGTGTGCGGGGGAAACCGATATCAACATATTCGATTGATAGGTTTTTCAGGTCTATCACCGCGTGTGCGGGGGAAACGCCCGCTGTATTCATCTTGTGAAACAGTAACAAGGTCTATCACCGCGTGTGCGGGGGAAACATAAATCGGCGGTTTAGATTAAAATCTTGATTGGGTCTATCACCGCGTGTGCGGGGGAAACTCAATTAATCTCTTCAGATTTAATTTTTTAGTAGGTCTATCACCGCGTGTGCGGGGGAAACGTCAATTTTTTAAACAGAAACTTTTTTATAACAGGTCTATCACCGCGTGTGCGGGGGAAACTAAAAACGGCAATGTTACCGCTTGCGCGTTTGAGGTCTATCACCGCGTGTGCGGGGGAAACCGCGTCAGAATCGATTTAGATGTCAGATGATGAGGTCTATCACCGCGTGTGCGGGGGAAACTGTATTTATGTCAATTTTATCGCTCTCTGTCGGGGTCTATCACCGCGTGTGCGGGGGAAACAGTTGATGATGTGTTTTTGTTCGATCTTTTTTGGGTCTATCACCGCGTGTGCGGGGGAAACTGATTTTTAGCTATGTTAGTATTAAGATAGCGGGGTCTATCACCGCGTGTGCGGGGGAAACGTACCGCGTCTTGCGGTAGCGATAAAATCAATGGGTCTATCACCGCGTGTGCGGGGGAAACCAGTAAAAGTAAAAGACATTCACAATATCGAAGGGTCTATCACCGCGTGTGCGGGGGAAACTGAAAAAAATCTTTAGCTGAAATCTGATATCGGGGTCTATCACCGCGTGTGCGGGGGAAACTTTTTTACGGATTTTTTTTACGGATTTTTTAGGGGTCTATCACCGCGTGTGCGGGGGAAACTTTCATATTAGGTACGTCACTGTCGAATCAAAAGGTCTATCACCGCGTGTGCGGGGGAAACTAATATGAAAGGTACAAGTCATGAAAGATAAAAGGTCTATCACCGCGTGTGCGGGGGAAACATTAGCTCCGATTTTCTGGCTCTATATATGGAAGGTCTATCACCGCGTGTGCGGGGGAAACGGGCAATCATCGCGAGTAAAATAGTGTTCTTAAGGTCTATCACCGCGTGTGCGGGGGAAACTTTCTCCAGTGGGTGATTCGATCCGTGTCCATGGGTCTATCACCGCGTGTGCGGGGGAAACTCTGCCAAATAGTCGCCGACAGGTGAAAACAGGGGTCTATCACCGCGTGTGCGGGGGAAACGATAGATGATGTCAGAAAGGCGCTTGTCAACCGGGTCTATCACCGCGTGTGCGGGGGAAACCAGCATCAGGATTAATCGGTGTCGGGGTGTTCGGGTCTATCACCGCGTGTGCGGGGGAAAC
>CAYOJK010000013.1:0-68249 GCA_964404285.1 uncultured bacterium
CCCAAACTGTCATTAAAAGTATAAGTCTTTTCATACAATCCTCCTATGTTGTATTTTTTAAGCATACATTAATTTTCGTTGCTCGATTCATAAATGTTTAATAACCCCAATTTACACTGTTTAATCAGTGTTGCAGTAAATTATCTATTATAGGAAACCAAAAAGCAAACCTTTTTTATAAAATAGTTAAACCTGTCCCCATATAGTTTAGACATAAAAAAGCGACCGGCAAGGTTGCCGGTCGCTGAGATCTTAATCGTTAGTAGATTTATTGATCGGTATATCCGAACGTCAGATAACCGTAATCCCCAATCAAATTATCCATTTGGGCATTGATCAGACCACTGTAGAACTCTAGACCTGTGACTAGTCCTTGTCCAACAACTACCGGCCAGATAAACGGTTCGAATACATGGATTTCCGTCAAACCAGGTTCATAATCTCTGTATTCAAAGTCGAACTCCTGCTGTTCATTCCATGATGGCCAGAACCAGAATTCACCGTAAACGCCAAGCAGTACTGCGGTCGCGATATTCAGCATAGGTTCATCAGTGTTGTTACACACATGACAATCCAGCCAAAACTCGTCACCTGTACGGAACAGTTCTTCCTGAGAGATTATTAAGTGAGTTCCAAGATAATCACATTCAGGTGTCGGCTCAGGTGTTGGTGTGTAGGTCGGAGGCGCTGAAGTCGGGGTAGCGGTCGGAGGCGCTGAAGTCGGAGTAGCGGTAGGCGGCTCAGTAGTCGGTGTAGCAGTCGGAGGCTCAGTAGTCGGTGTGGATGTCGGCGGAACAGGAGTATCCGTCGGAATCGGTGTTTCGGTCGGCTCAGGTGTCGGAGTGCCGAGACAGTTGAAAGTAAAGGAGCCATTGATCACGCCAAAGTATTCGACATCATCGTATAATTTGTGAGGAGCGAATTCGCTGGTATCACCCTCTGCACAGCCACCACAGGTAACTTTGAAGGTCAATACGGCTAGAGCGCCATGGCTGCCAACCGGAACTTCGACTGGCGGCAATGAGAATCCAGCAATACGGACACTGCCTGGGTCGGCTTCGTTACAACCAAACATAATCCAACCCGGATCCAATTCTCCTTCCACACAATCTATATATTCCAACATGGCGCCGTCAAAAGCTACATCGAAGGTGAAAGCATCTATCGGAGTCGTATCATTGTGAATAATCACTTCGACTTCGATTTCGTCATCCGTGCAGCCATAGTAATGACCCACAGCGACATAATCCGGTGGAGGCGTAGGAGTCGGACCCATGGTCGGTGTATCCGTCGGCACTTCAGATGTCGGTGTTGGGGTACCGAAGCAGTAGAAAGAAAATGAGCCGTTCACGATTCCATAATCCTTGATATCATCCAGCAGTCGATAAGGAGCAAACTCGCATGAATCGCCTTCTTCACAATCATCACAGGTAACCTTAAAGGTCAACACAGCCAGAACACCATCACTACCGACTGGAATTTCAACTGGCGGCAATGAGAATCCTGCAATTCGAACACTGCCAGGTGTCGCCTCATTGCAACCAAACATAATCCAGCCCGGATCCAAGTCACCAGCCACACAATCGATGTATTCAAGCATGGTGCCGTCAAAAGCGACATCCAGGGTAAATGCATCAACAGGGGTAGTCTCGTTATACAACTTGACCTCTACTTCGATCTCATCATCCGTGCAACCGTAATAGTCTTCAATATAGAGATAATCCGGAGGCAATGGAGTCGGAGTAGCAGTCGGGCCTTCAGTCGGCGTTGCCGTCGGCGTCTCTGTCGGACCTTCAGTCGGCGTTTCCGTCGGCGGAATCGACTCTACAATCAGTGTGACTTCAACTGGAATTTCAGCGCTGGAGACAACATTCTTGTAGGTTACCGTCGCATGATATTCGCCGGGTTCAAGATCCGTACTGTCAAATGTCAAATCAATCGACTGCGTCTCACCGCCAAGCAGCGACCCTGATACAGGTGCGGTCTCGAGCCAACTCAGAGATGGTGTGCCTAAAAATCCCATAATCGCAGAAATAGCATTATTAAAATCCTGAACGCTTGCAGCCGCTGAGAGTTCGGCGGTAGAGAAAATGGCTTTTGTGGCGCCATTATCGAATGCTATCGCCACGTCAGCCGTTAGACCACCACCATCGCCTTCCCAGATCACAAATGCATTAGTGTCAGGCACCAGATTGTCAGCATAAAAATTGTTGGCAATGAAGGGGCCGCCTGCGTCAGCGCCATTAACTGTGAAATTCAAGCCCTCGGCAAACGTTCCTGCAGCGCCAGTCAAGGTGATAGTCTGCTGATCCCACCAGATGTCCTGATCGACAGAAAGCAAGCCCAGGTGTGTTTTGAACCAGCCTGTCGCGGTTCCCCAGCTAGAGTGAGTGCTCTGGAGAGCATCTTGGCCTACCAACATGACGTTTCCGCCAGTATCTTGATAGGCTTGCAATGCTGCTTCATCAGCAGGAGTCAGGTTTTGAGGCGATGCCCAAAAGTTTTCGCTGGTCAAAACAATAACAACACCGTATTCGTTTGCTGTGAACGGTGTCGGGAAAGGAATACTTGCGCTGCCTGGCGACGAGATAACTGTCGCGTTGTAGCCCGCGGCTGTGACGGCTGCTGCATAAGCTGGACCTGGGTTGTACCAACCAGTGTTACCATCGATATGGACGGCAATCAGAACATCACCGTTTCGCGTGTTCCGATCATGGTATTCGATCGTCGAAGACCAATCCATAGTTCCAGCGCCAGTGTTCTCAAGAGTCAGCGCATCCTGAATGGTTTCAATGACATTTTCACCTTGGGTATGAGAGAATTCAGTCGGATCGACCGCCAATGCAGGAGCTGCCAGGTGGAAGTCCAACGTGGTTGTATCACCACCAATAATCTCAACATCCGTTTCAGTCGCCGGGTTGAATCCATCGGCATTGCATGTGACAGTGAACAATCCGGGCGGCACTGCCGGGAAATTATAAAATCCCGTGCTATCCGACTTTGCCGTTTGACCTGTTTCTACAATTTTAATGGTGGCATCTTCAACTGTTCCGCGGCCGTCATCATAGACGAAGCCTTCCAGAACTCCACCGCCACCGACCAGCATCGTTGCAGGAATTATAATCGGCATTTCATCACCGGAATTGTGACCCACTGTCAATTCAGCCATATAAATGCCAGGTAACAACACTTCACCGGCATCGAACGTCAACGTCACTGTTCCGGTATCACCCGGATCGACACTTCCCGAACTGATGTCTGCTATCAGCCAAGAGCTGAATTCAAACGTGTTCATCATGAACGGGGCGGGTTGAACCGGTCCATTGCCGGTTGTTCCGCCAAAAAAGTAGATGTCGCCGTACCCTGCGGCACATGCGCCACCCAAAACAGACGTTGTCATGGGTTTGCCGAGATTAGTCCAGATATTGGTATCCGGATCATAGCTCCATGTCGCACCAGTCGCACTCCAGTCATATCCGCCACCGACAGCCAGAATGAATCCTTCAGTTTCAAGTCCGAGCATTGATACTGACTGTCCACCTAAGCCTGTCGGCACATTCGCCTTGGTCGTCCAAGTTCCACCGCCGGCCGGATCAAATTCATAAAACTGGTAGTAGCTAGAGGAAAAATGGCCGCCGATATAAATTTTACCGTCGAAGGCACAGCCGCCGCCAAGTGAGATGCCGTAAGTGTTTATCGGACCATTGGCAAGCGTCGTCCAGGAGTTTCCAGCAATATCATATTCGTAAGCGACGTTTTCTGTCGGGAAATCTGAAGTGGTCGAACCGCCAAGTGAATAGATTTTTCCAGCTATCAAGCCACCGGAAGCGCCGCCTCGACCCGTCGGCATGGTAGCGCCAGACGACCAGGAATTGGATGCGACATCATAAATCTGAACAGCGCTCGAACCACTGAAACTTGTATTGTATCCCCCGATGACATAGACCTTCCCAGCATAATATTCAGCAACTGAGCTGTGCCGCGGATCCGGCATCGGAGAACTAACCGACCAGGTGCCCGCATTCGTATCATAAATCTGAATAGCATTGAATATCGCGCTGTTTGACACGTCACTCAAGCCGCCGATTACGAAAAACTTACCTTCGCCAAAACAGCTTGACGGCCACTGAACCGCTGTAGCAATCGGAGTCACGTTAGTCCAGTTACCGATTTCCCGTGAACCTTTGTTTTCCAGAAATTTAATGCCTACTCTAAAATCGAGTGGACCATTTCCGCTGTTTTCCAAATATAGATATTCATCCGTCGATTCGCCAAGATCCTGTTCGACATCAAAACTTAACGGAGAGATACTAGCCAACGGATACGTCAGATAGAAATCCTGTGTGACAACGGTGTTTCCAATGATCTCAACATCAGGCTCGATTACAATGTTATGGCCAAGAGCCTTGCACTTGATGGAATATGTTCCCGCCATATGCGGAAGCACGTATTCCCCTGTCGGTCCGGTAACCGCAGACGCTCCAGTCTCAACAACCGTTATAACCGCTCCTTCAACGGGTCCTAGGTCGTTTGTGACCATACCATCCAACTGGCCTTTATAATCGGCAATCATGACTACATCATCGATATACCAATCATATACACCCATTGTGTTACCATCGAACAGGAAAGAAACCATAAATTCATCGCCGGCAACTTCATCGAGTTCGACCATCAGCGTCTCAGGCCCGATATCACCGGAAGGAGAAGTCGAGTAGCGGTCCACCCAGGTTGTCCCGTTATCGATCGATGTCTGAACGTGTATGGAATACGGGTACGATGTTGAATAGTGATAGAGATAGTGTTTGAACATCAAAAGAATTTCTGAGACTGTCGTTCCATCGATTTTCGGGGAGATCAACCGCAACTGACCGGTATAGGTTGGACTCCAGTAAAGCACCATTTCTGGCGCTACACCACCGGCCTCGTCAGAGCCTCTAACAGCCCAATGGTCGGTTTCAGGGGTTTTAGCCCAGTTTACCGGCAACTGCCCAGTCGGAACACCCGAAAAATCTTCGTAGATCGGGAAGTTCAGAGCTGAAAACGGTTTGAAGAACGCTTGCACAAAATGATTATCGCCCATTACCACGGCTTCATGTGAATCATCCGAGTACCATGCTCCATCGAGTTCCCAGTAATCGAAATCCGAAGCAAAGGCCGGATAAGCGACGATAGGCTGAGACGCGCCTTCAGGCAAAGAATACGTGCCGGGAATTGGATCCACTGTTCCGGTCGCTCCGCCGGTTCCGTCAGGAGACAGCATTTCCAGATCATATATATTCCCAGTGAACGTGCATGAAAAAACCGTCGTCATCCACATGCCTTGACATGAGCTGTTGCCGCCTTCATTGGTCGCCATGTTACAATCATAACTGGTCGAGTCACTATAACGGACAAAACCGTTACCCGCGAATGAATTGGCAGCCCAGTATGGGTAATCGGATGAATAATTGCCAAGCGTGTCACAAACAGTGATGATCAACGCATTACCCTGCGTATACTCAAACGGAGTATCCAGCGTTAACATGTAGACATTTGTGCTTGTCTCAGTCAACGTTTTGTTTGAGGCAACTAAATTGGTATTACCGTGTGGTGAAGTGCACAGGGCGCCTAAATCATAGGTATCAGGGACTTCATCGATATAAACATTCAATGAGTAATAGTCCGTCGGTGTTCCGCCACTACAACGAATCCAGCCGATTTTATCGATTTCGACAGGGTTCGTTCCTGCAATAGGAACTAATGCCGACGCAGGGATACCATATTGAGCTTCGCTATAGCCCCAATAATGGTACCAGGGTAAGTACTGTGTTGTCGGCGAGCATCCAGCGCTGCCTATGGTCACATCCAATTGTGCCAGTGAAACCGGCGCAAGCAATATAACCATCAACGTTGTCATTAATAGTTTTCGCATAAAGGTTCCTCCTCTTGAATTGATGACATATAAACCATCATTTATGTTTAATCCTTAGGGAATTATCTCAAAGACGTCTAACGACAAAAACTGAAAACTAACTCCCTTACTGAAATAGCTTAACAGAAGCCGGATCAATAAATCAACTTAAAATGAGAACAAAATGTCTTAATAAACAAATTTCTGAAAAAAATGATCGCAAAATGTAATTTTTATGAACGACAAAGAGCATGGTGATCTCGATGCTATGTTTTACGATCAGGCCATCTTCAAAAAACATACAATGTTTATCATTGTTTATAGTTCAGTTTGACCGATCAGGTTGATCGATTCACCAGGATCTTGAATTAAGTGATAAAGCTCTTCAGTACCGGCAATTTCATTTTTTATATATTTCCACGGCCCATATATCACGGCATGCTTTTTGTACATCGGATTTAAAATCACCATTTCAACAGGCCCAAGATTCAACGGATCATTTTGTAATATCAATGGTAATAAGCTAATACCATCCATCTTTGCTTTCTCAGGAAAATGTTGGATATCCAGAATGGTCGGGGCAAGATGAACGACTCCGATCGGAAAAGATATTCTGCGGCCTGAAATACCTGGCACATGGATTAATAGAGGAATATGCACTGACTCATCGTATAAATATCTGCCGTGCCAATAATTTCCATGCTCACCAAAAGCCTCACCATGGTCCGCCGTTATGATGATTACAGTCTTGGCCAGCAATCCTTCGTCGCGTAGATAACGGAACAATCGGCCGAGATGCAGATCGGTAAATGCAATCTCTCCATCATACTCTCGATGCGGCGATCCATCAAAACGGGACGTTTCGGAATTGACAACATAATCAGCATGCGGATCCAACAGATGGGAGTAAATAAAAAATTGTCGTCCGTTAAAGCGCTTTATCAACTCAATAATTCTATCGACTATTTGCTTCGATGTTGTCTTTCCCCAAACCTCTTCACGATTTCCCGACAGTAATTCCAAAAACTTAAACCCCTCCCGAAATGCGCCACCCTCTAAAACATAATCATAACCAACATACCCCGTTAGCAGACCTTTATCTGCTAGGATTTCAGCGAGCATCAAATCGATACGATCCTTAAAATTCCAGGGCAATTTACCAGATAAAATAGAATTTAAAGAAAAAATGCTGTCTCCGCCCTGAGCATAACAGCGTTCAAACAACACGGAATTTACTGCCAATCGGTCAATGAAAGGAGTCGTCTGATAAGGATACCCGTAACATGACAGGTGATCGGCTCTCAACGCATCGATCGTCAATAACAAAATATTCCAATCGTCTGATTCTGCTAAGATACGGTCACCTTCTTCCAAGTCGAAACTTTTAGATTGACATTCCGCCTGAACCCAGGTTTCGAAATCAAAGTCTTCCGGTAGAACAGGTCGGTCAAAACCTCTTTTAAATCTAGAAGCTGACCCACCATTAATAACACCTAAATGTAAATGCCTGGACAACGTCAGTTTATTAAAAATTCGCAACAAATGAGGAGTTATAATACCATGTTGACTGATCGGAGTGAAAAGATGCGGCAAGGATGAAACGGCTAGTGACGAGGTAAATACAAGAATTACAGAAAGAATCAAGACAACTCCCTTGGTCAACCAAGTTGGATTCCATTTGGCGGCAATCACTAAGGTCAACAGCGCCCAAGCTGATGCAATAATCCAAGCCCGAACGTTTACGACTTGTTCTATCCAACTTCTATTTATCCAGATCGCAATGCCGATAATATAGCCTGGAATTAAAAATGGATCGATTAACCTAAAAAAAACTCTTTCCGCCACTTTGCGATTGCTTGCGGTTTTCTGCACTCCTCCACCGTTTTGGTTAAATAACCATCGACTCAGCAATACCGTAAACCAAACCATTGTGCCGAGAATAATGAACAACGACCATGCAATCATCCTGCCGTCAACAAACGAGCGATAAAAAAAACGAATGATTCCGATCGAGACTCCTGTTAAAAGCAGAACAACCGAGAGAATTATAGCGGGTTTACGGCGATGTAAATATCCGATGAAATCAACTCGAGTGTCCAATCGACACATACGTTGCAACACCCAATTACACGTCCTGAAAATAGCGGCTGCGATAATTCCGTATCCATTGTATGCCCCCGTTATCAGTAACGCTATAAAGACACTATCAATAAATGATACTACTATTCCTTGTGGTAAATGTCGAAAAACATGGTAAGCTTCAAATACAATGCACGGAACCGATGCTATGACAAACGCTGTTGCGATTTTTCCAAATGTCATATCACTAAATTTTTGTTTCATCTTTCCAATCCTGATCTTGATAGACTGATAGATCCATTTTCAGTTTACCACATTTGAGCGCTTCGATGGTAAATCTAAAGTGTATCTATTTGATTAAAATTAACGGTTATCTATATTGTTACCATGATTTTGAACATTTATTTCAGGCTTTACGGGCGATTCTAGTTTTTTATTGAAACTCATACTATACTCGCCAAGATCCTGAGCTGCTGCCATTCAGCTATTTTTTTGAGGACTTCACATGCTGCATTCACAAACCTATAAAATTACTACCGGGTATCTGGCTATCAGCACAGCGAAATTTATATTTATGCTGTCTGGTTTTGCCATCTATTTCGTGCTTCCACGATTGCTCTCCCCCGCTGATTTCGGCAACTATGGCGTCACTATCAGTTTCTTGAGTATTTTTAATATGATGCTGGTGATTGGAGCGATACAAACGGTATCTAAATTTATCTCCGAGCAGCCTGAACTGAAAAGGCAGATCATGTCTACAGCTTTTCATGGGCAAGCTTTACTTGGAGGCGCTATATCTTTATTGCTTTTATTAATGGCTCCATATCTAGCCCAAATATTCAAAGATCCTTCTTTGACTACACCTTTCCGTATGGGCGCCGGTATTCCATTTTTTTATGCTTTTTACGCCACAATCATCGGCTTGTTGAACGGCCAAAAACGCTATCAAGCCCAGGCGATGATAGATATGGTGACGGCGGTCATCAAAACCGTATGCATTATCAGCCTGACTTATGTGACCAGGCGTGTCGAAGGGGCCGTGGCTGCTTTTTTCATAACGTCACTTCTTATCGCGTCAATGGCGTTGGTCCTTTACCGTAATCGTCAGGCGGGACACCCGGTAGAAACAACCAAATTTCCACTCAAAACCCTGCTGAATTTTCAGTTTTCAATCATGTTGCTGACATTGATGGGTCACATTCTTCTGACCCAAGATCTATTTATAATCAAGGTATTTTCAAGTCTGTTTCGCTCACCGGAATCGGCCGGCTTTTATACGTCAGCCCAAACCCTTTCACGCATTCCCCAAGTCCTTGTCGTCGCGCTCAATCTTGTGATGTTCCCAGTTATATCGAGTTCTACATACCAAAATGATGACGATACCAGCCGGTATGCGATTGATGCGGCTTTTCGCTTTCCTTTAATCGCTATTGCCCCGCTCGCCGTTTTTCTGACGGCTTTTTCAACAGAATGCCTTGCTCTGGTCTTCCCCGCTCCCTATGTCGCCGCAGCGCCCGCATTACAAATCCTCGCGCCGGCGGTTTTCATTCTGGCCCTGCTCCAGCTAGGCACAACTATCATAACCGGAAGTGGTCGCCCATGGATTTCTATCCGGATCACTCTCGTCGGCATCCTATTCCAAACATCGGCCTGCCTGTTATTAACCCCGATATATGGACTGCGAGGCGCCGCATTAGGCTCCGGGATTGGTTGGGCCATAAGCCTGATAATCTGTTCTATTATCATCTTTCGCCATTTTAAAATTCGAGCCCCGCTCACAACGCTTTGTCGTGCTATTCCCGCCGCGACAATAACAGGATTCGCAGCGCCTTATTTGCCTTTCTCCGGAATCCCAAGACTTTTAGGTGGATTAGTCTTTACCATCTTCGCCTATTGGGGACTATTGTGGGTAATGGGAGAGAAAGTGAAACTAATCAATTTTTCGAAGAACCAAAATAAGGAAACCGGCAAAAATTTTCAGCGCTGACCGTGAGGCAAACCGTTCCAGATTAGTAAGGACAGAGCCGATACCAGGGATATCCATCATCTTTCCTGCAGGCGTCACTATTCGGAGCCCATAATAAGTTTGATACTCGAGTCCCGGTGCAATGATGGAGCGAAACGAACGGATCGTATCATATCTGGTAAACAATGTATTACGCATTTTACTGTCGGAATCTTTAGACGATATTTTCAACGTGTCACCATCAAAATCCTGCTTATGCATGGTTTCATGTATTTGGGTGATTGGCTGCGTCTGCTTAAATAGATTGCTTAAGGCCTTGATCCCAGCTCGAAGGCTTATCGGATTATAGATTTCCACCAAAACAGCGCCACCCGGCCGGACCACCCGGCTCAATTCTGCCAGAGCTGCTTCAGGATTGCGCAGATGGGGAAATACGCGCATAGAGAAAGCAGCGTCGAATGTATTCGATGCAAACGGCAAGCGCTCCAGCGCCCCTTGAACGGCTGAAAGCGAGCTCATTGAATGGAATTGTTTTAACATTGACAACGAGATATCCACTCCTGTCACCGATCTTTTTCCACTCGAATCGCTCAAGCGCCTCGCCAGATGGCCGCTGCCGCAACCGGCATCCAGAATTTTGCCTTTCGGAAGAGTCACCTTCAATATCTTTTCGGTCATTTCATTTAGAAATCGATGGTATCCCAGAATTTCACGATGAGCGTAATTTTCTGATATGCGATCATAATATTCACGATTATCCATGTACAGCCTCATCGTTAAACGGATTCATCAACTATGATAGAGATTTTCGTAGGCTTCCGCCATTTTTTCTGCGTTGAAATACTGTTTAACAACTTTTGCGCCTTCAAACCCAATAGATTGATATTTTTCAGTGGATGCCAACAATAATTCTATCGCATCCGTAAAACTATCCGGTCGATCAGAATCTGCTGCAATAGCGCCTCCAAAGTCAGCTAGTTCCTGTAAAGAACTGATAGACGATACAATAGCTGGTTTGCCCAGCGCCATCGCCTCCAACAAGGCAAGTGGAAAATCCATTTTTCCATATAATGATTTGACCGGAAATATGACGATATCCCCTGCTGTGAAGAGGCGTTTTATATCGATGACATCGTCTCGAAATATGACCATATCATTACCCACCCGTATGATTTCGTCGCGATACGTTTTATCCAGAGGGTGCTTTGGCCGGCTGACCATGACCAGCCGAACGTGCGGAAAGCGAGCTCGCCAAGTCGGCAAAGCAGCACGCCAAAACGGCATGGCTCCGGCAAAATATAAGTCACCGGGATATATCAGGTACACTAAACCCGTTTCGAAGCCCACTGCTTTACGAGCTGCTTCGATATCCGATTGGATAGGTATTTCAGGCAGAGGCATACCCGGGTAGATTCGCTTCACCGGCCTGTCTAACGCGGATTCAAGAATGCGACGGGTGTGATCGGATAAAGTGATCACTTCAGTGTTTTTAATAAAAAGCGACGAAACCTTTTGACCCTTTACAAAATTTGGGCAAGACGTAATGGTGTGAATCAAGCGCGTGTTTTTTTGCCGCCACTGCAACATAGACATTGTGCGCGATGA
Organism: uncultured bacterium; assembly: GCA_964404285.1. Taxonomy (GTDB): domain Bacteria; phylum CSSED10-310; class CSSED10-310; order CSSED10-310; family CSSED10-310; genus JBASEY01. Next base: position 11,544 of record CAYOJK010000013.1, read on the forward strand.
AAACTGAGTTGGAGTAAAGAAAAAATGGAATATCCGTTTATCCACATTTTGTTTCGACAAAGACAGTTGAGATATTAGATATACAAAGAGACGTGACTTGTTTAAAAACCCCAGATGAAGGCTTTTTGAGGAATGATAAATTCCATCTACGCTAACCCGATCGGAATTAGGAAGAATATCATTCTCTTTTTCCTTTTCTGTCAGGATATGGAAAGCTGTCCTGGAGCTATGCTCGACCACATATTTAGGCAAATTCACCGCGCTGTCGTTCCATGGAGGTGACAGCGGTTTTGTGATGAGATGAACAACAATATCCAATTGAATTAGGGATCCAACCTCACATCTTCTTCTAAATCCGTGCTGACGAATTTGACAAGTTTTTTATTTGATTTCATAAGCCATAGTTTCGCCTCGGCTACCTGATCTTTATCGCTGGGTTTCATTGTAAAAGGCTGTTTGGGAGCCGTCAAGTCTAGGATATAAACCGGCGCCTTTTCTCCGCCGAAATCAATTGTTTCTTCCCCTGTGACTTGCAAACGCAGTTTTCCGGATCTTCGCTCTTGAGTAAATGGGTTCAATATGAAGAAAGAATGGATTTTATCATATCCAGGCTCTAATGGTTCAAGCGACAAGCGCAATGCAAACGTTATGATACCATCCATAAAAATCCACGCATCATCAGAGACACTTTTAAATTTATACCCTTCACGGTGTACCTGCTTTCCTTCCATCATAACCTGACTTGTTGTGGTTATTTCATTATTTTTGAACGTGGACGTCATCCTTACAAACGTAGACATTTCCATTTTGGACTGCATGGTTCCGGAGCTACCCATAAAGTTTCCTTTATCATCAAGATCGAATGTGCTTTTTAAGGTTCCTTGATCTGTGGTCACTTCAATTTCAATCGAATATTCACTGCGCTCTTTTTTCTGCTTGATTTTCTTTATCTCGCCCCGTTCAGCAAAGTTTTCCTCGCCTTCAATCGTGCTTCTATAGGTGAAAACTTCCCCTTTTTTCCATGGAAAAGCGCTTACCGGGTCAGCGGCTTTACAGAGTGGAATAAATAAGGTCAAAACAAATAAAACACCAAGGCCTGCCAATTTAAACATCTTCATTTCAACCTCCAGTCATTCGATTTCGTTTAGTCACGATCATCGATCTTTTTTATATTAACAGCGCTGAAATTACATTGGAAGTCTGTCCCCCAAATTAACCGCGAATAAGGAACAGCGCCCGCAGAGCGCCACTGTCCTCTTTTGTCTGAACACGATTACGGGATTAAAGGATTACCAGGATTAGTCTTTTCTTACCCGGAATCTAATCGTGCCCATCTTTGTAATCTTTGAAATTGTGTTCAAACAGTCATTGGGAATGCGAGGTCAATATTCAATAACCAGTCACCAAGTGTTGGAATTGAGTATTTAAAGATTTTTGGGGGGAGAACCACGGATGAACACAGATAAACACAAATACTTTCAGGGGACAGACTTCCAATTCTAAGAACCGCATGCCGTGTAAGCGGAATGCCGCTCGCAGAGCGCCACTGTCCTCTTTTGTCTGAACACGATTACGGGATTAAAGGATTACCAGGATTAGTCTTTTCTTACCCGGAATCTAATCGTGCCCATCTTTGTAATCTTTGAAATTGTGTTCAAACAGTCATTGGGAATGCGAGGTCAATATTCAATAACCAGTCACCAAGTGTTGGAATTGAGTATTTAAAGATTTTTGGGGGGAGAACCACGGATGAACACAGATAAACACAAATACTTTCAGGGGACAGACTTCCAATTTTGTATCTTCGGATCGATTACTTTCGAGGGACAGACATCCAAAAATAAAACGAATCAGCTATTATTTCTGAATATCAAACCCGTAAGGCCGAAATACATGCGGCCAGTACATATCTGCGCCATCTGCGTCATCTGTGGAAAATAAAAAAAGTTCCTAATCCGGAAAGACCCCATCCCCCGGCCCCTTCTCCATGAATAAAGAAGGGGGGTTGTTTTTCGGGGACAGACATCTGTAATTCAGGGGGACAGACTTCCAATTAATGTTAGAGCGATTAAAATCCTTTTGTGGATTTAGATGTTATTGGCGTTCATTCGCGGTTAATAATAAAAGCTAAAACTGAAATAGCTCTTTTACAAGCAGTTGCGAGAAAAGGTGTTTTTCTGTATAATCTTTGGGATAACGTTGTTGGATAGGTTATCGTGAACATGTCAACATATTTTAAAGGAGGTACGCATGGCGGAAAAGAAAAAAGCGGATAAGCCGAAGGTCGGATGCACTCGACCGGGTGGTCAAGTTTTAGACCAAAAGGCGGAGAAAAAAGAACAAATAGTGGAAGAAATTGTACAGGAGGGTAGTAAAATGATTAAAGTTGGAAAACCGGCGCCTGATTTTGTTGCGCCCGCCTATCATAAGGGCGAGTTCACATCGGTAAAACTTTCGGACTATCGAGGAAAATGGGTTGTCTTATGCCTGTATCCAGGTGATTTCACCTTTGTCTGAGCGACCGAAATATCGGCGGTCGCCGATCATCACAAAGAATTTAAAAAACTTGGTGTCGAACTTCTTTCGATGAGTGTTGACAGCGTATTTGTTCACAAAATGTGGAATGACAATGAACTATCCAAGATGGTTAAGGGAGGTATTCCTTTCCCGATGCTGTCTGATCCAGGTGGAAAAATCGGAACGATCTATGGCGTATATGACGATGAAGCCGGTGTTGAGAATCGCGGTCGATTCATCATCGATCCGGACGGCATCGTTCAGGCTTATGAAGTTCTGACTCCACCTGTCGGGCGTAATGTTTCTGAGACTATCCGTCAGATTCAGGCCTATCAGTTGGTACGAAAAACAAAGGGTGCAGAAGTGACACCGTCAGGCTGGAAACCCGGCAAACTGACGTTAAAACCCGGACCGGACCTTGTCGGCAAAGTCTGGGAAGTCTGGAATCCCAAAATGGAGAGAGAATAGACTTTGTAGCTTCAGTTGATCATCAAAACCGGAATACCTGAGCGTCGGGCAACATTGTGGCTGACACTGCCCATGAAAATTTCACTTACAAATCCACGTCCACGGCTGCCCATGATAACAAGCGAGGTATCAGATTCTTTGATTTCGCGTAAAATCTCGCTAGCGGTGTGCCCTAACACAACTCGAGTTTGAACTTCCGGACCGATATCGATTTGGGATTTCATGCGATTCAATCGTTCATAATCAGTTGCATCAAATTCGTACAGACGATGTGATAGATGAGGTTCTATTCGAATTTTATCTTGAACATGAAACAAGGTGACTTTTTTCAGTTTAGGAGAGGTAATTTTTTTCAGATAATCCAAAGCTCTATCTGAATAATCGGAAAAATCAGTAGGAAAAAGAACATGCTCCAGAATATTATCTGCATGTGCCCAAGCTTTGAATTGCTCCCCTTCAGACCCTTTTCTCACTGGGATTAGAAGAACTGGGCGAGATGCATGGTGAAGCACTGCCGCCGCGACCCCTCCCAATAAAAATGAGCCCATCAACGACTGCCCTTGGGATCCAACGACTATAAGGTCACAATCTCGTTCACCTGCCAGCCTGTTGATCTCGGTCTTGGCGTAACCCGGTGTGATTTCGGTCATTACATCGAAGCCGATCGATAAAAGAAGTTCTTCTTGTTTTGCCATGTTGCTCTCGAGATGTTCCCGAATGGCATCTATAGCGGGAAAGGTGATCTCAGTTAAATTTAGGCATTGCATCAACAAGCACTCTTTTACCCCAAGATCCAATAAGCATTTTGATGCTTGGACAACAGCAAAAGACGCTGCCGATAAATCAGTGGCAATCAACGCTTTTCTGAACATGGCATCCTCCTCTCAGAAAAATTAATATTCGGTTTCTAGAAAAATTATAACAAAATCCAGAAATATGTGCCACGGAAACTCTGTTCAAAAACTTTTGGAAGTCTGGCCCCCAAAATTTGTCCCCCAAAATTAACCACGAATAAGAAACGGCGCACGTGGAGCGCCATTATCCTTCATTGTCTGAACACGATTACGGGATTAAAGGATTAATAGGGGGACAGACTTCCAGAAATAAGAGATCAGAAACCGAACTCTCTGAGCGCCCTACTAAACACTCAGGACTCAGCGCTTAACTTGGGGACAGACATCTGTACTTTTCGGGGACAGACATCTGTACTGACATCTATTTTCCGGGGGACAACTGGAGCAGGAGGGTCAAAATCAGTTTATAATCAAAATGTTATTATTATTGAGGTTCGTATATCAATTCAAAACAAGGTTTGTCATGGTATCCGTCACTTTAAATTCGTAATCGGGATATTCAAAGACCATCTGAACTGGTTCTGTTTCACCAATACTGTAACCATAAACCATTTCATATTCAGATTTTTCTTCACCCATTTCGTCCATCTGCTGGATAAAAGCTTCGATTGATTTGGGTTCGATAATAATGACTTTTCCCATTTTTTCGATAATCGGGCTGTGTTGCCGCGTCAGATCATGACTGAATTCCAGAATACGTCTGCCATAGCGTGTGATGCCAATCACTCGAAAAGTCAAACTTTTACCGACGCCCGGCAGATTCAACACGTTTCTGTCTGTCGCAAGAAATGGAACGCCTGCTTGACGCCGAAGCTGATCGATGTTGGCAACCATGTTTTCGACCGTCGATGTTGATCGCTGAATTCTCTTCCTGTGTTCAGAACCTATCGTTCCGATCGTTTTTTCTTCGATCTGCTCCTGTACTGCTCTGGCGCCCGGCGCAAAATTGCAGATGTTCTCCATATAGCCTTTCACTGAAAAAGTGTAATACGTCAAAATACCAATATCATTCAGAACTTTTCTGAGTTTGGCCACGTGGCCACGTCTTGATGATCCCGCCGTCAACACATGCTGATTGGTGACCATCCAACCGGCAGACAACACCTTGCCAACCGCTGCTTTTACTTCGGGTGTCACTTCCATCGCCGATTCAAAATGCGTCTGAACAACAAACTGGCGTATACCGATTTTGGTCGCCTTGCGTTTGAATTCACGTAAAATTTTGACCAGATCAGCAGTTATACGCATCGGGATATACACCGGCAGACGCGTTCCAAGACGCACCCGCTGTATCTCAGCGTATTTTTCGCCGTCTTTTCGGCTTTTGTTGGCTTTTCTTTTTCTTTGAGCCATCCGATAAACCGCATCCAGGATTTTCTGTAAACTGTCGTCAGAACTCATCAATGCATCACCACCCGTGATCAATATGTCACGCAACTGCGAATCATTTTCAAAATATGTCATCACTTCCTCGAGCTTGCTGTTCCATGATGCTGTAGGTCGCAATTTTTCCAGATTGAAATTAAGATTACCACATTGAAAATCATACATGCGCTGACACGAACTGCACAAACCACCACACGCTCGCCCAACCGTATCAGGAATCAAAATAGCCACCTCCGGATACCGGCGATGAACCAGGTGATCAGACGGTAGAATCCATCCCGCAGCGTTCGGCTTACCCTCCTCAACCTGATCCTCTTTCTCCCAAGCGACAATGTGACCGAATTCCTCAACAAGCTCTTTAGAATATAAAATATAATGCCGAATAGCCTGGTCGGTCGCCGCAGCAAAACCATCCACCCTGACATTCACTAACGACAAGTAATATGGATTGACAAAGAATGGTATCCCAACATCTCGAGCTTCATAAAGAATAGACATCGTGTCGGAATTCAAAGAATATCCCAACATCTCATTCAACAGATCAGGGTCACGAACAGCAAAAGACAAGTGAAAATTTTTCTTTTTCCACCAGCCCAAAACAGCTCGGTATTTGTCGTCATCTGTCATGCCCGACCGGAAAAAGAATTTTGTGCTGCGCATTTCATTGGTTTCTATTTTACGTACGATGATCCGAATTATCCGGTCACGGTTTTTCTCGCGTAACGCAATAATATCAGCGTCCAAACCCGATGGATGTCGATCCATCCACTTCAACACCTTTTCCCGATCCGGCTGCTTCCGCACACTTCGACCGCTCAATTGACGAAACAAATTTAACATGTCCAGAAAAAATGCAGGCTCAGCTCCACCCGTCCCTTTACGATATGCCTGCCGTAAAATTCGAAACGGGCTATTGACAGAATATGCTCCACGTAAATTTAAATCAGAATAACGCTCACCACTGTGATCCAGGTAATCTAGAATCCTGATGACCGCGAAATCACTCCAGTCAAGCTGTCGGAAAACCTGGTGATCCGCTGGCGTCCCCTGATAATATGCCCAGGCAATCGGCCTGTCCCGCATCAGTTCCATCATCCATTCACGGATTTTGTCCATTATCGACGTATCATCGATACAGGTATCATATATGTCTTTCAACCTGGGATTCTCCCGAAATAATTTGCGCATAATCCGATGAGATTTCGGATTTATCGTCATTTTTTCTAAATCTTCCAGCTTTCCATCATAACGCATTCTTTTCTCCTAAAACTCTTTTGGCTTTTAGCAATACAATCCGTCTGCCACCTTAAGGAGAAGTAACAAAACCTTGGATCAAAATTTTATGCCTAGAAACCGACAACATGGCGAAAAACGTATGTGGTTTGAACTTGTCATTCCAAAACCAGACAAGTAATTTTACCGATTGCCGGCAAAACAACAGAACTTACGATCAACCGAAATAACGGCCAAACATCCGCCACTGCTTGATTAGTATAGCAAAATCATCAGAAATAGCAACGCGGTGATATCAAAAGAAAAAAGATATTATTCTTGACTATCAACGGAAATTCAGTTTTACTAAGCAGTATATGAGCTAAAAATTACTGAGCAACAACTAGTTAAGTGCTAACGTGACCGTGCCGCAACAACAGAGTTTTTGTGAGTAACAGCGGCAAAAAAACATGAAAGGAGAAGGCAGTTATGGCGAAGGTAATTATTTTTGGAGGTGGGGACGGCGGTGGAATTCGTATCACGCCGAATGGTATTAAGCCGATTCCTCCATTTGGTCCCCCTTTTCTATTTCAAATACGGGCTCTCAACGAATTGGCCCATGCTTTTTATCGTATGCGGGAGAAAGATAGCGTCCGACTCTTGGGAGACGTAATCACCAAGCTTACTGGGGCGGTCCTGACCCAATTAGAAGCCCAAGTAGGTGAAATCGATGCTGACAATGGATTGATTTATCAAGGCATGAGCGGTGGCTTCTCATGCGGCTCGACCGGTAAACCGCCAATCCCGTTTCCATGGCCTGTGGACCCCCGCAGGACTGTTGTGGACATGGTCTCGCGCGGCATCCTCGATACCCAGACAATTAGTTTTCTGGAACAGGCAGCTGATCACAAGGTTGATGTGTTCACAGTCGCGCAGAATCCGCGTGCGGCTGCAAGTAGGATCGGAGTCAACCTGACACCGGAGGTAGAGCAATCTCTTCTCACTCTCAACTTGGACAAATCTAAGATCGAGAATCCGATAGATAAAGAGATCATCGAGTTTTATCTTAAGGTCGTTCACGATGGGCGTTACATAGCTGACTGGGTCGTCGATCCTGCCATGGTCTCTGAACGACTCAAGTTAAAGGTATCGCAATTGGCGCTCGATCGGGTTTTCGACATACGCGACTTTGGGCTGCAGCAGGTGGGTTCATCACTGCCGGCGTATGCAGTAGCGGTTGTCATCGTAATTGTGATTATTGCATGGACTCATGAGGTCGAATTACCAGTGATTGATCGATCCGGCATAGCAAAACTGTGAGGATTCGCCGTAACTTCTAAACAACCGTGCGCACTACTGCTCAGTATGCCATGGGCAGCGCTGGGTGAGCCATCGTTAGGACTTGGCGTACTCAAGGCCTGTCTGGAACAGGCTGGGATTGCAGTGAGGGTGCGTCATCTCAACTTGTTCCTATTGCGATATCTCCAAGCGAAGACTTATGTTGGCTTCGCAAACGCTTATGCTCTGAATGACTTCATGTTCACCTATGATCTCGATCCCAAGGTTTCAGGCGTCCAGTATCGATTAATCCGTGAACGACTCGCTGAGTTAACTAAAATCGGAATTCTCTCTTTATCAGCGGACGCGGACGAAGCTGTTCACAAACTCATCGAAGCACGGCGAACAATATTTTCCACTTGGCTTGATGAATGTGTAGAATTCGTTGTCACGAACAATCCCACATTAGTAGGTTTCACCTGTCTGTTCGACCAAACGATCTCTTCGATCGCACTTGCCAACAAAATACGCGAAAGGTTGCCTGACGTGACGATTGTCCTTGGGGGTTACGCCTTAGAGGGGCCGGTAGCCCGAGATATTCTTCGTTGCTTCCCATGGATCGACGCGATTTGTCTCGGAGAAGGTGAGCAAGCCATCGTCGATTTGGCTCGTGCTTCAGCTGGGCAACAACCGTTAGCTGGGATTTCGAACATCCTCACGCGAGACATGACAGAGCCAGAACAAGTCAACCCGCGATATATTCGTAACCGACGTCTAGCATTACGAGAGCAGATTCCCACTCGCGCCACGCCAATTTCAATGGACCAAAGCCCGGTACCATCTTTTGACGATTACTTCGCTGATCTTGATGAACTCAACAGCATTCATCAGGTTGAAATCCAATTTGACACTCTTCCGATCGAAACATCACGGGGGTGTTGGTGGGGACAGAAACACCATTGTGTCTTTTGCGGAATCGATGATGAAACAATGCAGTTTCGTGCCCGTTCTTCAGAAAATACAATAGCTATGCTCGACGAACTGAGTCGGCGCCACGGGGTAAGGAGCTTCAGATTCTCTGATTACATTCTCCCCACCACTTTTTTTCAGACGCTTCTACCAAAGCTTGCCGAGAGACTGGAACCGTATCACCTTGAATGTGAGGTAAAGGCTAATCTGTCGGCAGACCATTTCAATCTCCTAAAGAGCGCTGGATGTAACGAATGTCAGCCTGGGATTGAAACGTTTTCGTATTCAGTTCTCTCAAAGATGTGCAAGGGAATCACTGGAATCCGCAACGCACAGACTCTTGTCCTAGGAAAGATGAATGGAATCCAAGTCCACTACAACTTTTTGTTTGGCTTTCCAACCGATGAGTTGGCTGAATACGAAGCCATGTTGACGGTTATTCCGCTACTTTACCACCTGAACCCCCCACATGGCTGTCAGAGAGTCGAGGTCACACGGTTCGCGCCACTTCAAGCAGATCCGGAACGCTTCGGTATCCGTGACGCCCCCCATGCAATTCTGTACGATGCGATCTTCTCCCCTAGCTATTTATTGGATACGGGATTCGACCTTGATGCTTATGCTTACTACTTTGAACGAACCTATGCCAACTCTCCAGCACTCCAACGAGTATACGAATTGTTGGCCATCCAAATCGACCACTGGAAAAAGACACAATCCAGACGAACCGTTGAGTTGGTTTGGTCGGCTATCGATGAAGGGATCACGTTCCGTGATTCGCGATACTCAGAGATACCTACTGTATCGACTTTCGGACCACTTCATTATGCAGTGTTCCAAGCGTGTGCCGGTACAGCTCAATCTATCGAAGCAGTCGCAAAGTTTACGAGTCTTACGACTCACGATGTGGTCACAGTTCTTGAAGAGCTAGTCACTGCACGTATGGTGCTCCGCGAGGGAAGGAGTTACTTAGGACTTGCTATCTCGCCCTTGAGCGTCCCTGAACAGACACAGTTTCGACGTAAGTGGGTTACGCCTTAACTGCTCTGTACTGCCCAGATAATTATGTGGGGGAAGCGTTGGTTGTTTTGAAGCAAGCACAGGATTTTGCCAAGGCCGTCTATGAGGTGAGACAAAGGCGTCAGCATTTTTCCGGGTCAGAAAAAACACGGATATGTCTCAGACGGACAAAAACTTTGGCCCCGGGAGACAAATCCATAGTGCCAAAACGTTCTTGTGATATTTTGGAAACCAACCACTGACCGGTGGACGTTTTGAGTTCTACGCGCACCATAGGCCCGGCTGCATTGACATGCATTACTTCAGCTTCCAATGCCGGCAAGCCGTGTGTTTTGGTATCCAATGTCACATCGTAAGGGCGGATAAACAGACGCGCATCGCCTTCGATAGTTCCTGTTTCTTCCGGGCAAGGCAATTCAAGCGTGCCCACTCTGACAGCGCCGGCATTCACACGCCCGTGAAAAGCATTTACCTCCCCCAAGAAATGCATGACAAACTCAGTTTTCGGATTGTGAAAAACCTCATCAGGCGCTCCGACCTGCTCAATGCGACCTTTATTCATGACCACAATACGATCCGCCACTTCCAACGCTTCGTCCTGGTCATGTGTGACAAATACACTGGTGACATGGATTTCCTCATGCAGATTCCGCAACCAACGCCGCAACTCCTGTCGCACCTTTGCATCCAATGCTCCAAAAGGCTCATCCAACAACAACACTCTGGGTTCCACCGCTAGAGCTCGAGCCAAAGCGACACGCTGACGCTGACCACCGGATAATTGGTGCGGCAGGTGATTTTCCAAAGACTCCAACTGAATCAGGCTCAATAGTTTTCGCACACGTTCACGAATAGCTTGGCGTGAGAGCCGTTGGGAACGCGGGCGCACTCGCAACCCGAAGGCTATATTTTCAAAAACCGACATATGTTTGAACAACGCATAATGCTGAAACACAAAGCCTACACCACGATCTTTGACGCGCTTCATCCCCACATTTGCGTTGTCAAAACGAATGTCACCACTGCCGTAATCAGGCAGCTCAAGACCGGCTAAAATTCGTAAAAGCGTTGTTTTCCCCGAACCCGACGGACCCAGTAACGCCAGTAACTCCCCGGTATGAACCGATAAACTGACATCATCCAGAGCTTTGAATGAACCATAGGATTTCGAAATGTGCCTTATGTCAATACCCATCGATCAATACCCTCATATCAGTCAGAACGCTGCTTCCATTCCATAACGCTTTTGACTATAAGTGTTAGAACCGCCAACAACGTCAATAGGGATGCTACAGCAAAAGCAGCCGATAATTGATAATCATTGTATAAAATTTCGATATGTAACGGCAATGTATTGGTCAAGCCGCGTATATGCCCGGATACGATGGACACGGCGCCAAATTCGCCCATAGCGCGCGCGTTACATAATATAATTCCATATATAAGACCCCAACGGATATTCGGGAGCGTCACCCGGCGGAAAATCTGCCATCCACTCGCACCCAGCGTCAAAGCGGCCATTTCCTGTTCCGTTCCCTGTGACTGCATCAATGGGATCAACTCACGAGCAATAAATGGAAACGTGACAAACAATGTCGCCAAGATAATGCCTGGTTTCGCAAAAATGATGCGGATATCCCAGTTCTGAAGCCACCCACCTAACCGAGTCTGCGCTCCAAATAATAAGACAAAAATCAAACCTGCTATGACAGGCGAGATGGCAAACGGCAAATCTAGAAGTGTTGTCAGCAGATTTTTGCCTTTGAATTCGAATTTTGCCACTGCCCAGGCGGCTGATAGTCCGAAGACGGTGTTCAGTGGAACGACGATTGCCGCCGTCATCAATGTCAATTTGATCGCTGCTAACGCATCAGGGTCGGTGAAAGCCTGAAAGTATGCCTTTATTCCATTGCCAAAAGCATGGATAAAAACAAGGATAACCGGAAGAAATAAAAATAAGGCCAGAAAAACCAGAGCAATACCGATCAGCAGATATCTTGTTACATCTGATTCGCCTGCCGCTATTCTATACCGCTGGTCAGGTGAATCTGTTTTATTGGTTAAAATACGAGCCATAACGTGTCACTCAAGCCTTTCGTCGGCTCCAGTATTGGAGCAGGTTGATGATCAATAACATCAAAAATGAAGCCAACAGCATCACAACTCCAATTCCGGCTGAGCCAGGATAATCGAACTGTTCAAGCTTGATCAAAATGAGCAGCGGAGCAATTTCAGTGCGATAAGGCAAGTTGCCCGCAATGAAATATATTGACCCGAATTCGCCCAGCGCGCGCGCGAACGCCAGCGCAAACCCCGTCAGGAGTGACGGCATCAACGAGGGTAGAATAACGCGAAAAAACACCTGAAAGCGTGTGGCGCCAAGCGAAGCGGCAGCCTCCTCGCTTTCTTTATCGATTTCTTCTAATGCCGGCTGCAATGTGCGAACCATGAACGGCAATCCGATAAGTGTTAACGCAATCACTATCCCCGGGTAAGCGTAGGCAATACGAATTCCAAAACGCTCAAATAAAGAGCCGATCCAACCGGTAGGAGCATACAACGTCGTCAATGCAATACCGGAGACCGCCGTTGGAAGCGCAAATGGCAGGTCAACGACAGCATCCACAAGACGTCGGCCAGGAAAATGATAACGCACCAATACCCAGGCAACGATGAAGCCAAAGACGGCGTTGATCAATGCCGCCGACAATGATGTCGTGAAACTCAAGCGGTACGATGCCAGAACACGAGGGTCTTTTAAGGCCAGGTTGACAAAGTCGTTGAATGACATTCGGAATGCATATAGAACCAGAGCTCCTAACGGAATAATCGCAACAAAACTCATATACATCAGGGTAAAACCCATCGTCAGACCAAAGCCAGGCAAGGAATTGACCGATCTTCGCCTGAATCCGCTCTGAGATTGTAACCCTTTATGCTGGTTTAACTTGACCAATTGTTCCGATACCATGATTCCGCCACTCAGCGCTCCTTCATCGCGTAGGAGAATAAATCCGATCAAAAGTTCCGCCATCGACAAAATGCTCAGCAGACGCTGTTTTCCATCCACCAAACACGTCGTCTATCGTGAATAATTCTATTTGAGGAAAACGATCTCGGTATAATTCTTGCGCAGTTTCTGAAATCATTGGACGATAATAATGACGACCGGCTATATCTTGGCCGATTTCCGTGTAAAGAAATTCCAAGTAAGCCTCCGCTATTTCACGAGTGCCTCGTCGATCCACATTGGTATCCACGACCGCCACCACAGGCTCTGCAAGCATACTGACCGGAGGCATAACGATTTCAAGACCGGCGGCATCCAACTCATGGGCGCCCAACAATATTTCATTCTCCCAATTGATCAACACGTCACCCATACGTCGCTGGATAAATGTGTTCGTAGCACCACGGGCGCCCTGATCTAAAACCGGAACGCGCGCAAATATCGATGCAACAAATTCTTGCGCCTTTTGCTGAGCAGCGGCTACCGCATCAGCCTGAGCAGGGTCTCGCAATCGCTCAACAAAATCCGATCCCAATTCCTGACGTAGCGAATATCCCCACATTGCCAAATAATTCCACCTCGCAACACCAGACGTTTTAGGATTAGGTGTAATCACTTGTACATCGTCGCGGACGAGATCGCTCCAATTGTGGATATTTTTCGGATTGCCTTTTCGAACCAGAAACGCCAGAGTCGATGCATAGGGCACACTCCGGTTCGGGAGCCTTCCCTGCCAGTCACCATCGATCAATCCAGAATGTTCAACGATCGCATCAACATCATAAGCCAATGCAAGTGTCACCACATCGGCTTGCAAGCCTCCGATAACCGCTCGTGATTGACTGCCGGACCCGCCGTGTGATTGTCGAATGGACAGGAGTTCACCTGTCTGTCGATGCCAATGCTCGACGAATTCTTTGTTAAAATTCTTGTATAATTCTCGTGTCGGATCGTAAGAGACATTGAGCAGTTCAAGCGACGGTCGAGTCATTCCGGAGCTTTTATCACCGCCGCTGTCGTTACCACAGCCGACTGTGGCGACAATGAGCACACAACATAGTGCGACAAAGAGATAATTTCGATTGAATAGGATGTTATTTTTCATGTTTGTATGTCTCCTATTTGTGGACATATTGAAAAATAAAACAAGCTGGATATTACTTATAACACTCCTAAAAGAGTGTTGCAACTTTTTTTCAGTTGGGCGAGTTAAACTTTTTATGCTTACTTCAAGTAGGCAATTGTTACGCCCTGTCCCCCTTCCTCCGGTCGTCCTATTCGATAAGATTCAACAGCATAATGTTGTTTTAGATGAGATTGGACGATCTGTTTTTGCACTCCGATGCCTTTCCCGTGGATAATTCTGACTTGTTTGTAGCCTTTTTCGCGTGCCGCTTCGATATACGCGTCCAACACTTGTCTGGTTTCATCCGGCGCGAACGTGTGAAGATCAATAAAATCTTCTATCGGGATTTGGATAGCGGCGCCATCGAAGGGGTCGTCATAAATCGCGGCTTTTTCGAAGTCGATATCGAAGTCCGGTTCATCATCGTTTGTGTCGTCATGATAAGCGCTATCCGTGCGATAGAGGTCATCGAGCTGCAAATCCAACGCCTTCAATTCATTGAGCAGCGGATCATTTTCTTTTTGTTTTGGAATAGGTTCAGCAGTATTCTTTTTCGCCTGAAAAAGATTTTGAATGATTTTGAGCCACTTTTTCATACTCAATTTTTTACTGAATCCAGGATATTGACGTTTTCGGTCACGGTACCGTGTAGAATAGGCGCAGTATAGCAGCGTATAATTTCGTCCCAATTGAACATGGTTTCCACTCGTTTTCGACCACTCACTCCCATATTTTTCCGCAAATCGGAGTTACAGACAAGTTTTTCCAAATATCCTGCCAATTCCTGTGCGTTGCCGGTTTCGAACAAATATCCTGTCTTACCCTGTTCAATTGTATATTTCATGCCGCCTGTATTTGAAGCAACAATTGGAATACTGCAGGCCATCGATTCAAGCGGGATGATGCCGAAGGGCTCCGGCCAAATTGAAGGGCAAACGACAATATCGACGCTTCCGTATAGATCGGGAAGGTTTTGCTGGGATATCCAGCCGGTGGATTGAATGAATGGATGTGAAAACGACGGGCGGGGATCCGTGACAAGGGCTTCGAAATCCAGCCCTTTGCTCAGTAGGATTTCTACAGCGTCGGCAAACACTCTAAAACCTTTTCTGGGATCATCGGCGCGGCCCGGCAGAAGAATTTTAACCTTTTGATTTCGTTTTTGTTGTTTCGGCACAAAAAAGTCAGTATCGACACCTCCCGCCACCACATGCACCGGCGGGCCATACGGCAGCATCAGGTCACGTATAAATGGATTATTAACCAAAATTCCTTGAATATTTTTTAGAACACGTCGGGTGCGCCGAGCGTATCCCGGTAAAAAGGCCAGACTGGTAAAGTATTCATAAGCGACTTCATTCAGTCGAGGACCAATCAGCGTCGGCAGCATTCGGCGCAAAGCACATTTCCAGCACATCATGGGTGTTTTCAGCATCGATCCGTGACACAGTATTCCGTTAGGATTATGTTGATCGATTTTAAACACGTTGCCTTTGGACATTCCCATGTAGTTCGCGCATGCCATTTCATGGGCATATATCCGCAAAAACGACGGGATATTCTTGAAGAGTTTGAAAATATGAGGCGCTAGAAAATAAGTGTTACCGACCATGATGCAATCCGGTTTCCACGCCATGACTTCGTGATGGATCATTTTTGGAGCCGTTTGAAAATTGAATTGAGCCAAACTCATCGGTATCGTTGTAACCGGCACACCCGGGTCCTGATCGATTTTGCCGCCGGGAACGTGCCAGCGGGTCAGCAGTGGTGTAAATATTCTGACCTCGTCACCCATCTGTTGTAAGCGGATAGCTGTTTCTCGCAGATCGACCCAAGAACCCCCCCTTGGCGGCCAGTTGAACGACTGATCGATAAAGGCGATTTTCATGATTTCCCTGCAAGTCTTCGATATGTTTTTAACAGACGTGACAGATGGCGTTCTGATGAAAACTCTGTCAACACGCTTTGTCTTCCGGCATTGCCCATTTGTTTGGCGAGATCATAATCTTTCAGCAAAAATCTGACTTTGTCCGCAAACAGGGTTTTGTCATAGGCAGGAATGCAATATCCCACTTCGCCGTCCTGCAGCCAATCCGAAACGCCTCCAACGTCGAACGCGACCACCGGCCTCGCTGCACCCATAGCTTCCAAGCCGACGATGCCGAAGGGTTCCGGATACGTGCTTGGAAAAACCACCACTCGGCTCCAGTTATAGTGATCGATCAAGTTTTCAGGCGTCACAAAACCAAGAAAATGTGCGGGTATGTTCTTTTCACGCGCCAGATTTTCCAGGTGTTCCCGCTCCGGTCCATCGCCGGCGATTCGCAATTCAAAAGGTATTTCGATCTTTGCCAATATATCCATCAAGATATCGAAACCTTTGCCTTGAACAAGTCTTCCCGCAGTAAAAATTCGAGGTTTTTCTTCCAATATTTGTGGTTCAACTGGTGGAGGATCATAAAAACACGGGACAATTTCCAGAGTTTTATTAACATCTGGAATAACCGATTGCACCATCCGAGCCATAAATTGGCTCATCACCCATATCGCCGGAAACTTGCCGATAATGCGGGCGGCTTTTTTATCCACAATGTAGCGATATATCGACCCCGGGCGCAGTGTGAAGCATCCGGCTTTAAAGCAATTTAAAGACATGCGATCACTGCAGATAGCGCCTGTATCCGGTCGTACACGCAGCGTTGTGCAGAAGGGCCGAAATTCATGCACACTTTTCAGGCAGGGTCGTTGCGTCAACAGAAATTTTAACAACTGATGATTATTGATGTTATGAACATGGATGATATCGGGATCGAAACCATTTATTAGTTCTTGGAGTTTTTGCAGATTATAACGTGTATTTACTAGAGCTTTGATCGGATGGTCACCGGAGGCGAATTTCTGGATATACAATGCATTGGCATGTCCTTCTTTTTCCAGGCGCTCGATGATCCGATCGATATAAGTCTCGGTTCCACCACCTTGAGCTGAATTGTTGACGTGAAGTATTTTCATCCTTTTTCCAAGTGTTCGAATTCAGAGACCATTGTCTTCTACCACAATTTAAACAACTGACCAAACCCAAATCAACTGAAAATCCTCCAACTCAGCGCTCAGCGCTTACTTGGGGACAGACATCTGTACTTTCCGGGGGACAGACTTCCAGAAATAGGGGAAGAACCGCGAATGGACGCGAATGGACGCGAATAAGGTTTGAAACCCACTCCTACGGACTCGATTTAATTAGGGGACAGACTTCCAATTTTAGGAACCGCGCTCGCAGAGCGCCATTATCCTTCGTTGTCTGAACACGATTACGGGATTAAAGGATTACCAGGATTAGTCTTTGCTTTCTCAGAATCTAATCTTGTCCATCTTTGTAATCTTTGGAATCGTGTTCAAACAGACATTCGGAATGCGAAGTCAATAACCTGTCACCAAGTGTTAGAATTCAGAATTTAAAGATTTTGGGGGGAGAACCACGAATGAACACGGATAAACACAAATGAAATTAATTAGGGGACAGACATCTGTACTTTCCGGACAGACATCTGTACTTTCCGGGGGACAGACTTCCAGAAATAAGAGATATGGAACCGCGAATGGACAGCGTTTCGCGTCAGTGAAACAGCCGCAGTGTTTTTCTCAACAGATTCAGCGCCGCTATGGCAAAGCGTTGCTTATTCAATCTTCTATTGATGTTGAACAGGATTTTTTCGTGCGAGGTGCCTTTGGAACTGGCGACAGCGACATAAGCAAGGCCAAGAGGTTTAGTTTTAGTTGCTCCACCTGGCCCGGCAATCCCTGTTGTCGAGACGCCGAAGTCGGTTTTCATTCGGTTACGAACACCTTCTGCCATCGCACGGGCGACCTCAGCGCTGACAGCGCCGTATTCATCGAGTTTATCGCCTGAAACCCCCAGCCACTCCTGTTTGACAATATTGCTGTAGCTAATAACACCGCCGATAAAACATTTGGAGCTTCTGGTCACGTTGGTCAACATATCCCCCACCAGGCCGCCGGTACAGCTTTCAGCGGTGGAAACGGTCATTTTCAGCCTACGAAGTTCGGAGACGACGATTTCTTCCATCGACTCATCGCCCAAGGTGACGATCCATTCACCGATATCTTCCTGAGTAATTTTAAGGGCTTGTTGCATGCGGCGTTCAGCTTCTGCTTTATTATCATCACGCACAGTCAGCCGCACTTCTACGCCTAGCACGCTGGGTAACACTGCTACATCGGCGAGTTTTCTGACGGTTTCCAGTCGTGGAAACGACGTAACCAGTTTCGATTCAAAAATACCGGCTGTCTTGATCGGTTGCATCAGTATCGTTAGGTTACCTGCCTGTGTTTTGAGAAAAGGTATGACTGAGTCGATCATCATTCGTTCCATTTCGAACGGCACGCCCGGCATAGCAACCAGTATTTTTCCATTCTTTCTGAAGCAGATTCCGAATGCCGATCCATGCTCATTTCTAAACAGTTCAGCGCCGGCCGGAATCAGGCCCTGATTTTTGACAATTTCCGGCATTTCAATTCCGCGTTTTCGATACCGGGAAAATACTTCCTCGACAATGTCTTCGTGATACTCATATTTCACACCGAAAAACCGACATAATGCGTCTTTGGTAATATCATCGTGGGTGGGTCCAAGGCCTCCCGTCATCAGAATAATATCTGCGCGATTCCAGGCTGTTTCTAACGCGCCGACAATCCGATCCAAGTGATCGGCGACAGATGACAACCACTGAACATCGACACTGATTTCCGTTAGAAGTCGGCCCATAAATGCTGCGTTATTATTCACCGTTCGGCCGACCAGCAGCTCGTCGCCGATCGAAAGGATTTCAGCTTTCAACGATTTGTCCTCCGCTGATGCTATGTAAACAACGAATCAACCATCGCCGGAGTGATCAATCGGAACAAAACCCGATGGTGATCAGCTCCAGCCAGGTGCTCAGTCCAGAGCTTTTTGACTATAGCATCATCTACCAGCCCGCAAAAGCTTTGATGTGCCTTTTGCACAAAAGGCTCGATAAAACTTCTCTCTTTACGAAGCCATTGGGCATAGTTTTGGACATATTTGTCAGCCCGCTGTCTCATCAAGCGCTTTCGGATTCCAGATAACAACATACTGGAAAAACATGGCTGCATCATAGCGCCGCTAGGGTATAGAGGCACGGATAAAAGCTTCGGTTTACTCCGACGGATTATCTCACAATGCAGCTTTGGACCGGCACGTACTCCGGGTGGGAGCGCCCGAACATGCTGCACGTAATCGTATTCCAGAAAAGGCAGCTCCAGGGAAAAATAAGATCCCCAAATAACCGAGCCAAATACGGAAAATGACCGAAGTCGGTCGCGTAGATAGAATTCGTCGTTCCAAGCAATAGGGTGTTGATAGAGCGCACAATCCGCCGCACGACAGTAGCGGTCCAGATAATTTTGACGACATGTTTCGCGTATTGAAGCCGCATCAGGAGTTAACAACGACGCATACCGATTCTTTTTGCTACCGGTTTGGAGAACAAGGATGTTCTGTGCTACCTGTTCAACAGAGGGATACTTGGTATTATTGGAGTCCACTTTCCAAAATACACGACCGTATTCCCCATTCGTTCCGGGGATGGCAATTCCGATTGATAAACGTTTTAAATCTTTCAACGGATGGATTGCGTGACTGTGGTCCAAGCTGACCATACCACCGGTAAGGCGGAGAATATTGACATAATGACGCTCAAGATATTGCGAAGTAAACGGCATGGGGTAATGATTCAGCCCAAGCATCCGGGCGATTTTAGACGCTTGAATGACTTCTGGATGTGAGGCCTTACCACGCGTATAAGCTCGAATACCTGGCGTATCGACCAGACTGGAAGCAATAGTTCTGGAATCGATGCCGCCGGTCAACGGTAGCCATCCGGTAGGCTTGTTCACTGTGCGCGTCTGTAACGTTTGAATAAAAACATCCGCCGTTGTGTCGATAGTCGTCGCCCCATAATCGGTTATTTGATCTGTCCATTCTGAGTGGATTTCTTCAAGTGTTATTTTATGGCTATCTCCTGCCGGTAGCCTTTCAATTTGAGAAAACAATGTATGTACACCGGCCGTATTGCCAAACAACAGCAATTCCAATCGGCCTTCCAGCGATGGCGATAGAGTGTCTATTTTGCCGGCAACGTCAGCAAACTTTGAGCTCAGAATCAAGTTTTTTCCATTACGACCGACAAAAATCGGACGAGCGCCATAGCCTCCCTGCCTTATCGTTATGGAACCATCACCGTAATTATTTTTTACACGGATTGACCAGGGGTGTTTTTCCGGGTACGGGTCATTGCTCATTTCCTCGGTCAGAATTAACGTGTCAAGCATCAAGATATCCTCAATTGGACCAATGTTAAACGACAGTGCCTGAATTATAAACAAGACGAAAACGATTTACAACAAAATATTTTCAATATGAAACCTATGCTCTTAAGGGTTTGATTTTTCTGTAGATAAAATAACAGTAAAATTTGGGTAGCGTGCAGAATGATTTGGCTTTGTACATATTCTTGATGCATGTAAAAAGTAATTTTTCAGGAAATCGATGTTGTGTTTTCAAAACTTTTCGAAGGGTATTCGGGCTCAAACTAAGGTTTTTACTCTTGCTTCATTCTTGCTTTTTGAAGTAAGAGAGATGTTAATCATGTTGGGGCCAAAAAGTGGGAGAAGTTTTATTTAAAAGATAAAATAATCAGACCAATAAAGGTTTAAATAACGAGACAATTAAATGGAAAAAATTCTACATTATATTTCAGAATAAACACTGTCTTTTACAATTATTGTTGATAGAGTTTAGTATTTATGATCGTATATAGAATCGGAATTTTCAGGTTGGAAAGGTGGTTATATGATCGTATGTACAATTAAAAAACGCTTGCGGATGATGCGATTAACACTGATTTTATTTGTCCTGTTGTGTTCCGGTTGTGCTTGTAAACTAATTAGTGAGCAACCGCAGCCTGTTCGCAATGTTATTTTGATTATCGGTGATGGGATGGGTTACCCGGCAGTGGGTCTATTGCGCAGTTATGCCAGATATGCGCCGGAATCCATCTACAGCGCGCAAAACGGTGTCTGTTGGCTGGAACAGGTAGCGGTAAATGGGCGCCAATATATTCAATTTACTGAACCTTATGGAGCGCTAATAACTGATTCCGCGGCATCCGGAACGCAATTGGCCGGGGGTAAGCCGGCGTTAACCGGCGTCATCGGTGGCGACCATCAGGGCAATCCGGTTCAAACGGCGCTGGAAGCAGCAAAAAAAAATGGTAAAACGACAGCGCTAGTCTCAGATACCAGAATTACACATGCCACACCCGCGGTTTTTGCCGCTCATGTTCCGGATCGTGGTATGGAAGACACGATTGCTGAACAGCTTATCCTGTCTGAGACGCGACCGGATATCATGTTTTCCGCCGGATTGCATAATTTTTTGCCGCAATCGTTTAATGATCCGGAATCCGATATCCGTCAGCAGTTAGTCGATAAATGGAATATCGATCCTCGTGTCCGTTCAAAACGAACTGATGACCGTGATTTGCTAGCCGAGGCAGTAACGGTTGGACAATACACGGTTATTTTAGATAAAAATGGTCTTGAAGCTGTAGATAAGCCACCAGTATTAGGTCTTTTCGGCTCATCCGGCATGCCGGACGCCATTGTCGAAAAACAGGAACGGGACAATCCTTCCAGACAATGGCCGACTCTGGACGAGATGACGCTTCGCGCCCTGGAACTGGCCTCTGCGAATCCGAAAGGTTTTTTCTTGATGGTCGAAGCCGGCCAGATCGACTGGGCAGCGCATTATAACGATGCCGGGATGCTGTTGAATGAAATGATCCGATTGGACCGTGTTGTCGAGACGGTTTACACTTGGGCAGAAGGCCGTGACGACACCGTTATCATCATAACGGCGGATCATGATACCGGTGGTTATGCGATGGCTTATTCAAATGCTCTCAATCCACCTGAGCCAGTTGTCTTGCCGGGTTCACTTTTTTCCAATCGTGAGTATGTACCCACTAGTAATTACGGTGATTACGCTGTTTTAGACACGTTATATAATCAACCAATCGGCTATTCTGAGTTGATTTATGAGTTTCTGCTGCTCGGTGAAGCTGAGCGCACCCCTGATTCGTTGGCCGCATTGGCGGATGAACGACTGGGTATCACGCTCTCCCCCACCGACGCCGAACGGATTTTGAGAGAACGGCCGGATCCATTTGCACGTAACCGTAACACCCAAACTGACATCCGTATGGTACCGGACATGGGTGATAGTCAGATTTATTATAGAGGGACTATCAGGATGCTGTGTGGTTTACTGGCGCGCAAGACCGGCATTGATAAAAATATCACGTGGTCATGTGGAACGCATACGGCGGCTCCGGTGCCGTTGATCGTGCTCGGCCCTGAATCAGCGCAGGATTTATTTTCGTCGGTGATGCATTCGACGGATACCGGAAGAGCGATGATCCGTTTGGTCAGCGCTGAGTGAAGAGATTCGGCGTATTGGAGTGTAGAAGATTAAGCTTTGTATCGAAAACTCAAAAACAACCAGGACATAAGCGATAAAATCAGGATTTGGTTTAGCCGAATAGGAGAATAAAACATCTTGACCTGGTGATTCCGATGTGGTTTATTCATACCGCTACGATTGTAAGGAACGATCGATAGCAGGCGCCAATGTAGCTCAGATGGCAGAGCAGCTGATTCGTAATCAGCAGGTCAGGGGTTCGAGTCCCCTCATTGGCTTCAATAAAGTCAAAGGCGGTTGGGTGTCTTTTATTATACGGTTTTTTCTTTATTTATTTACTTTTTTTCTCTTCCCATATTGTACCAGCAAATCAAAGATTTTACTCCGACCTTCGTATGATGCCCATTTTATGGCAGTCCAACCCTCGTTATCTTGTATATTTACATCAGCGCCCTTGTTTAATAAAAGCTTGACAACATCGAGTAAACCTAATCTTGATGCCCACATTAGGGCGGTTTTACCGTCATTGTCTTGTATATTCACCTCAGCATCGTTGTCTAACAGCAGCTTAACAACATCATGATGACCACGCAATGTCGCCAATATAAGGGCAGTATCATTGTAGTTATTTTTCATATTAACATCAGCGCCGCTGTCTAACAGGCGCTTGACAACGTCACTATAACCATACATCGATGCCGACATCAGGGCAGTTGTACCATCTTTATCTTGTATATTCGCATCAGCGCCGTTGTCTAACAGGCGCTTAACGACGTCAAGATGACCGCCGTTTAACGCCAACATTAAGGCAGTAAAACCTTTGTTAGTTTGTACGTTCACGTCTGCGTCGATGCTTAATAAAAGCTTAACAAGACTGAGTTTACCATCCTGTGATGCATAGATTAGGGCAGTGCGATAGTAGTCATTTTGTAAATCTACTTCTGCGCCGTTGTCTAATAGAAGCTTAGCGATGTCAAGATGACCGCCCC
This sequence comes from uncultured bacterium, assembly GCA_964404285.1. Taxonomy (GTDB): domain Bacteria; phylum CSSED10-310; class CSSED10-310; order CSSED10-310; family CSSED10-310; genus JBASEY01. Next base: position 34,894 of record CAYOJK010000013.1, read on the forward strand.
TTAATGCCGACATTAGGGCGCTAAAATCTTGATTACTTTTCATATTCACATCTGCGCCGTAGTCTAATAAAAGCTTAACAACGTCAATACGGCCACGGTTTGATGCCAACATCAGGGCATTATGACCACTGTTAGTTTTCATATTTACATTAGCGTCCCCGTTTAGCAAAAGTTTGACAACATCAGAATGACCAAACTGGGATGCCCATGTCAGGGTGCTATCTCCAAAGTTATTTTGCATATTTACATCTGCGCCGAAGTCCAATAAAAGCTTAGCAACATCAATGTGTTCACTTCTTAAGGCCGATATTAAGGCAGTGCTACCAAATTTATCTTGCATATTCATATCAGCGCTCTTATTTAACAATTGCTTAACTATGTCAAGATGGCCATTGTCTGATGCAAACAGTAGGGCTGTATAACCGCCGTTATCTTGAATATTCACCTCAGCGCCCTTGTTTATTAAAAGCTTGACAATGTCATGGCGCCCCATCATCGATGCCCCCATTAAGGCAGTAGAACCGTTGTTATCTTTCATATTCACATCAGCGCCGCTGTCTAACAGTAACTTAACAATGTCAAGATGGTCATTGCCTGATGCAAACAGTAGGGCTGTATAACCGCCGTTATCTTGAATATTCACGTCAGCGTCCTTGTTTAATAAAAGCTTGACAATGTCATGGCGCCCCATCATCGATGCCCCCATTAAGGCAGTAGAACCGTTGTTATCTTTCATATTCACATCAGCGCCGCTGTCTAACAGTAACTTAACAATGTCATGATGACCCAATAGTGATGCCGACATCAGGTCAGTAGAACCGTGGCTGTTATCTTGTATATTCACCTCGGTACCGTCTGACGAAACGGTTTCAATACCTGGCAGGTTACCGAGCCGTCTAGCTGATGTCATTCTTTTGCTTGCTTCACTACCTTCATGTTTTGTTTCTCTGCCAAGAGTGCCGGATACAAAGGTAAACAAGGCTATTGCGAGCAACACCGCTGTTTTGAAGCTCTTTAATGTGCACATATTACAGCCTCCTGTTTTCGTGGATTATCTTATATCTCCCTTAGCCTATGTCAACAACTTTGCCTACTGCGGTCATTTACGATGGATTTCCTTATGTGGAACTTGACTTTCTGCAACAAAGATCCCACTAATTTCAAGGAGTATTTACTGTCGGGTTTGTGGCTTCATTTTGAGGATGTGTATATTTTGGTCGAGATTAGCGTGTTGACATTATCATACAACACAAAAATTTCGTATTTTCATGACATAAATATTACACATATTCAATTGCTTTAATCTTTTTTAGAAGAGCAAAATAACCGGTATTTTTGCATTTTTCGGATACAATTATTAATCTTGTTTTTCATTTAACCATTCAAAATAGGTATTCAGCCCAAATCAAACTCCTAGACATTCGTCTTTCTTGACATCCCAACTCCATTGAAAAATAATTATTAGTAAAACGTTATCATTGGGATATTAAGAACTTGTGGGAATACCAGATTGAGTTCGTAAGCTATAGCAAAGGGGTGGGGGCAGCGCTGATTTGCGCTTTATATATTTGATGCAGGCGTAAATACTCTTTTATTTACAAACTGATTTCTGAGCCATATTGCAGAATTGGGTGATCACGAAATGGATGTTGAAAAAATGGTCTCAGAGACTTGACCTAATAATAGGTTTTCTTTATGCTAAATCTATGAAAAGAATAAAAGGCTTTTTATACAAGCGCCTTGTTTTATTGGTTATACAATTCAAGAAGGGGAATCATTATGAGAAAAATATTTATGGTAACGTTGCTGGGGGTGTTGCTTACTCCAGTTTTATCGGCACAAATAAACATGACCATAGGTAGCGCCGAGTGTTTACCGGTGGTAGATGGCTTACCCTGGCAGCATAGATGGGACTACAGCGAGGCCCATTATGGTATCCCTTCGTCGGCTTTAGCGCCTATATCAGGGACGTATCCGATCACTATCGATAAAATCGGCTGGGTTTACTGCACCAGTGAACTACTGACAGAAAATTATTCGTTGAATATCTACATGGATGAAGCGCCGGATACTTACGATCTGGGTAGCTTATGCACAACGCCATACAACAATACGAATTTGGTTGCATCCGGAAAAACGTTAACGGAAACAAGCCCGTATGTCTTCATGTTGACGTTGGATACGCCGTTTATCTATACACCAGGCAATGCGCTGATCATCTCTGTTTGCGATACTTTAACAGGACATACAGATAATTTTCCGTGCTGGGCTGCAAATTGGTTTACCGGCAATGGTTTTTTCCGCTCCAGTGACTCGATCGCCAATGATTGTGACATGTTAACCGATGAAGGCGACTATAACGAATGTACAAACTCGTGGGCAACGACGGTTTTCTCATGCGCTTCCACCGGAAATGTTTATGAACTTGAAATGCTGTCTCCCGATGGAATCGACGGAGCGACCGGGACAGTGGAACCAGCGCCCGACGTTCACTCATTTTTCGAAGGAGCATCTATATCTATCGCTGCTTACCCTGCTTTCGCTTCAGATTTTGATTACTGGGAACTCGATGGAGCCTGGTTCTCGGGTGAGCTGGAGGAAACAGTACTGATGGACGCTGATCACACCCTTCAGGCGTTTTTCAAACCGACCACAGCTCTGAGTTTGCCGTTCAGTGAAGATTTTTCAGGTGTTCCAGAAGGAGAGTTACCGGCTAATTGGACAGAAGCCCCTAGTCATTCTTATTGTGGTGTTAGCAATACGAATGAAGCCGGCGGTATCACGCCTGAAATGAAGTTTAGCCCCTCCACTTTCCTTTTTAACTCAATTCGCTTGATCACCCCGAAAATCGACGGGAACGCAGTTCCTGATATTCTTTTGACTTTCAAACACTTTACCGCATGCGCTTCTAGCTCCCCATTTCATTTGCACGTTCAGACATCGATTGACAACGGCGTGACCTGGGTTAATCGCTATAGTCTTGAAGTACAGCAAAATATAGGGCCGGAGACTGTTACAATTGAACTCGATGACCTGGTCGGCAAAGAATTCCATGTTTCCTTTGTTTTTGACGGGTTTGTTGTGAATTCATCAAAATGGCACATCGATGATGTCGTTATAATTAGTGATTACAAAGGTCTGTTGAAAGGTGTGGTCACGAATGATCGGGAACCTATTGAAGGCGCAGTTATAACTGTTGTTGAAACAGGGATTTCTGCTGTGACAGGACCGACTGGGGAATATGAGCTTCGACACAGGGAGGGAAATTTTACCATCGAGTGCAAAGCTCCTGGTCATTATAGCGAGATCGCTCCGGCTGTCGAGATAATTAAAAACGATGTGGTTTACCTGGATTTCTGCTTAACCTATCCGTTGGCGAATATTCACCCGACGAGCTTTTCCGTTGAACAGTATCTTGGCGAATCAACCGATGAATACCTGTATGTGGAGAACATCGGAACGGGTCCGCTCGATTTTAGAATCAATATCGATTACTCGAACAAAAAAAGAAGTTCGCGGGGCATTGGAGACTGGTTGGCGTTGTCGCCGATTGCCACATTAGTTGATAGCCCTTCGAGCTGTTTTGGCGATGGTAAATTTTTTGTGATTGGAGGAACAGTTGCCGGCGCTCAAACAATATTCAATGCTATCCAAATCTATGATACGCTGCTGGGCACATGGTCGGAAAGTTCTCCTATGATAGAGCCGGTTTATAACTCCGTCGCAGAGTATTATGAGGGGAAGGTATATGTCATCGGTGGAACTACCTCGGTTCTTTTTCAAACTTCGGACACTGTTCAGATTTATGATGTCTCATCCGATACCTGGTCAAAGGGGGCGAGCATGCCGACACCACGCACAGGCGCTTCTAGTGGTTTGATCGACGGAAAAATTTATTCGCTCTGTGGTTCCACCAGCAGCGCTTACCCACCAGAAAACGTCGCGTATGAGTATGATATTGCCGATAATACCTGGGCAACTCTCACCAGTGGACCGATTGGAGGTGAAACAGTTATTTCGCACGGCGGCGGATGTGCCTTCAACGGTAGAATTTATGTCGGTGGCCATCCCGCTACCTACAACCAGTTTTATGAATTTGACCCGGCGGGTGGTGGAGCCTGGACGGCCAAAGCGATGATACCTGATGATCTGGGCGGTTATAAGCTACGTATGGTAGGCCTTGAAACGGAAGGCTTCATCTTGGCTGTAGGCAGCTACGACGATGACGATGGGCCCACCGGCTCGACATGGAGCTATGATCCTGAAACAGACACCTGGACAAATCTCGATAAACCCATGACAACAGCAGTTGTAGGCGGCGCATGCGCTGCTGGATACGGCAAAATCTATTATTATGGCGGATACGGCAGAAGTGATCATCTTGAACCCGCTCCGTTTATGATGAACACGTTTTATGATCCTTTTTGGTTATCAGCAGATATCATTTGGGGAAGTGTCGATCCGGGTGATGCCAAAATTGTGACATTGACGTTCGATGCCGATGAGGTGTCGTTGCCTGGCATGTACTCCACCGAACTGGCGATCATTCACAATACCGATGATGGAACCCTATTGACAATTCCTGCGACAATGCTTGTCAAATCAGGGTGTGACTATCTGGGAAGCCGTTTGGCGATTTCCCAAGAAGACCCGTTCCGAGCCGGCGACATGTTCTGGCTGAAATGCCATGTCTGCAACAATACCGTTGCTCCGATGCAACAGATTGCAACAGCGGTAGTACTCGGCGTGTACGGCGAGTTCTGGTTCTGGCCGGGATGGAGCCAGGATTTTGACCTGGAATATCATGATTATCTGCCAGGCCTGACGGAAATACAGGTGTTTGAATTTATCTGGCCGGATGTCCAAGGAACAGCTCTCGGTCTCGAATTTTACAGCGGCCTGATCAACGCGGAAATGAACGATTTGATTGGAGAATACGGTTATCTGACGTTTGGATATACGACTTCCAATTAACACATGACATTCGGGTATACGACTTCCAATTAACACAAACAGAATCGTGGTATTCAGGAAAGATTAGCGCAATCAGCGCAGCTTTGGCGCTCTTGCCGTCCACCACTACCGCCTGAGAACTCTTTGACACAGAGGTGACACCTTGGCATCCTCCAAAGTGGGGAAAACTTAATGGCTATTCACAAATGGTCGTTCAAGTGCGAATGCTACGCAAGAGGTTGTTAACCGCCTTTCGCATATAGATATGGTTAGTCGGGGAGATTTCCAGGGTGAATCAGTTATTAATTGAGCGTCCTCTTTTACCCGACCATTTCCTTATCTGTTAGCTCCATGTTGTCTAAGAAGATCAACAACGTCAAGATGATCTTTCTCTGATGCCTTCATTAGGGCAGTTTCACCGAATCTATCTTGTATATCCACGTCAGCGCCTTTATCTAACAATTGCTTAACGACTTCAAGGCGCCCAACTCTTGATGCCCACATAAGGGCAGTAGAATCGTCGTCATCTTTCATATTCACATCAGCGCGGTTGTTTAACAAAAGCTTAACAACGTCAAGATGACCTTTCCCTGATGCCCACATAAGGGCAGTGTTACCTATTTTGTTTTTCATATTCACACCAGCGCCGTTGTCCAACAAAAGCTTAGCAACGTCAAGATGACCTTTCGATGATGCCCACATAAGGGCAGTAAAACCTATGTTATCCTGTATATTTACACTAGCGCCATCAGATAAAGCGGTTTTAACGCCTGCCAAGCTACCGTTCCGTGCAGCATCGAACAATCTTTCACTTGCTTTTATAATATATCGTGTTTCTCTGCCAGGAGAACAGGACACAATGGTAAAGAGCGCTATTAAGAGCAACACGGCTGTTTTGTAACTCTTTAATGGACACATATTACATCCCCCTATTTACCTGGATTATCTTATATCTCCCCCGGCCTATGTCAACAACTTTGCCTATTGCGGTCATTTACGATTATAAATTGGAAGTCTGTCCCCGAAAAAATCAACCAAAAATCCAAATACGTACAGCCAGCTCATATCTGCGCCATCTGCGTAATCTGTGGATGAAAAAAAGGTCTCCTAATGGCTGGAACAATCTAAATCCTATCGTTGATCTTAACGTTATTCGCGTCCATTCACGTTCATTCGCGGTTAATAAAAACAGCATTCATAGATTGCGTGAAAACCACGCCCGACAGCGTTCGGTTCTGGAGAGCACACATCAGGACGAAACTGTTCTCACTAAGCGGAAGCCCAGATTATTATACGCGTACCCCGGGTTGGCCATACTGTGAAACGCTGACCGGCAGTAACTAGCGTTCTCAACCCAACCGCCGCCCCGATGGGCGCGCTTGGAACCGGAGTCCGGGCCGATATAGTCACTCACCACCCCGGTTGGATAATCTGCATACCAGTCCCAGCACCACTCATAGACATTCCCATGCACATCCTTCAGATTCCACGGATTCTGCTTCTTGCTTCCCACAACTTCCGTCCCACCGGGATTGTTGGCACAGTAAACACAATATTGCTCCAGCGTTGAATGCGTCCCTGGTGAGCAGTACCCACAATTATCAGAAGTGTAATTTGTCTCACTGCAGGAAAACGGACCACTTGTGCCGGCTCGGGCAAAGTATTCCCACTCCCCTTCTGTCGGCAATCGATACCCATCTGCACTGAAATTACAATAGATTGGTTCATTCGTATAATTCGAAGCCGTCAAGGGTATCGTATATACATCATCCTTGTAATAACATTGCGTGAACCCGTTCGCCAACGACAACAGGTTTGCAAACAACACCGACTCATACCAGGAGTTTTTCTGCACAGGATGACTCATCGTCGGGCTGTAATAGACTTCACTTGGATCGTTTGGCAATGTCTCCTGAACGCCTTGAAGATCCGCCCACATCTGACGAGAAACCTCTGTTTCCATTACGGCGATGCTTTTCGTCAAAATGTGCGTGAACTGCGGCCCTTCGTCATCCCTTCGACAAGGTTCCGTATCCGGTGATCCCTGAGTGAACGATCCAGCACGAACAAACCGCATGTTGCCGATGATCGGGTCTATGGAATACTCATATCCCTGAAGGGGGTCTTCGCATGCGCCCGTCCCCAACACCGTCAGAAATATCATCTGAGCGTCCGCCGACGTTACACTGCCGCTGCCATTGCAGTCCGCCGCGCATTCCTCTTCATAAGTCGGCGAATACTGACCCAACGTAATGAAAAACGCCAGTTGAGCATCCGCAGCGGTTAGCAAACCATCCAGGTTTACATCGCCGTGATTGATGCAATCTGACACAACCGATCGAGCGGCAAATCCCGAATAACACGTAAACACAATAACCATGCAAACTATCAATGTTGTCATTATAATTGTATGAATTCCTGACTGTTTCATTGGAAATACCTCCTCGTCCACAACCTTTTAACAAACTCTTTAACGCAATTATAATACAACAAATATTATTCAAAAAGAAAACTATTTACGACTTTTTTTTCCAGTTTCATCCGTGTCAATAAGTGCGAGACCGGCGGTGTTGTGCCAACGAAACAAGCGCTTACAGTGCCCGGAGAGGGTGTATAGGCGGTTCGCTGGCTATACTTGCGTCAGTATTTCAGTTTTTTCCACGTAGTATTCAAAAAGAAATTTCATTGTGATAGCATCTCTTTTGTTTCTCACTGATCATGGAAAGGATGAAGGCGATGAGTAGATTTGAAGAAGCGATACAAAAAACGCAACAGGATATTGAAACAGCTATCACGGCAGCAAAAGCGACATTAACCTCTTTGAAACGCGCCGGAAAAAGCGTAACAACCGGTGATATCCGGCAGCTTTCCCGGCAGTTTGAGGCCACGGAAGCAGCGTTGGCAAAACTTAGTGATTGCGTTCGCAAAGTTGAGGAGGGATGGGAATTTGATGTAGACTCCTATTTTTCCGATGGTGAATTTATTGATGACGTAATTGCCGAAGCCGGGAAACGCGGCGTATCAATACATGAAATGGATGGTCGTTTGTTTTGTTATCCTTGTATTTTGAAGCCGTTATCATCTGAATACGCGGTAATGATTGACAAGAAACGTGAGAAACGGGTTCGCCCTTCATACTTAGCTGACTTACTTCATGCGCTTCAAAACAAGCCGGTCAAGTTTCGTCCGGAAGCGTTTCTTGAGAGTCTGTATTCCGGATATCAAATTCTCGTGGAGCAAAAGCACGGGAAGAAGCACATGCCTGGGCATGAGATACCGCTAGTTGACATATACAAGCTTCTGATCCTTCTTCCCGGACAGAACCGTGAATATTCACGGCAGGAATTTGCCCGGGATATATATCTTCTGGATAAAAGTCATATTATTGTAACCAAAGACAATTCCAGAATATTGTTTCAGGGGAGCACTGGAACCCGGTCACCCACAAGATGTCTTCGTATTATCACTCGAGAAGGCGCTGAACAGGTTTATTTTTCGATTTCGTTTGTAAAAAACGATTAGGGGAGATATCGGTATGTATATTCGGCCTGAGACATGGATTGAAGTGATTGATCAAGAGTATCTTTCCCGTCTGGTTTTATCCGGCGGGAGCGCAGTCAAGTTTGCGGCGCTTCTTGAAAATGTCAGAGCGTCGGATGTGGGCAGGCGATTGCGTGACAAGGCTGAATCACGTGGTTACCAGTTTGCGTTTGTTTCTTCGGAAACGACTCGCATTCACATGATTGAACAATTGTTTTTCGCCGTATCGCGTCAGATAGACTGGCATTCCATGGCCTGTGACCTGATTCGAAAGCTGATTATTGCAAATGGATATGTCTGGTCAAACGATCTTGTGACGACATCGCACTTTGCCGGCCAAACGATATCTCTTGATAAACTGGCTGAAATCAACAACCGTGTTCCTGTTGAATTTCGTCGTGATATTCATATCTGGATTGAACAGGCTCTGTATCAACGCAAGGATATGGCGCTTGATTTTCGAATAGCCATGATACGATTGTGCGCCTCAAGACTGGATGCGGATCACAACTCGTTTACATCTGCAGTATCGGAATCAATTCTCGCCTGGCTCACCGGCGAACTCCGAAGGATATCAGAATTGAAAGCCGCTTTGATTTATCGGAAAATCACCCGCAACAATGCTCGCAATATGCTGAATTCCCTCTCTGTATTCATTAAAATGACAGGAGCTTCCGGCCTTGTTCTGCACCTGGATATCTCGCAGTATCTTCGTTCGAGACGTTCAGATATTCCAGTCGGAACACTCTATTTTACCAAAGCCGCGGTCATGGATATGTATGAAGTGATCCGACAATTGATTGACGGAACGGATAGACAACAGCGCTGTCTGACATTGATAACCGCACCACTGACGCTGATTCAGGATGACAAACGAGGACTCAACATATATCAGGCCCTACGCGACAGAGTCATGGATGATGTGCATGACCGGAATCGCGCCAATCCATTGGCTGCTCTTGCCCGGCTGGCATTTTGCGGTGAACCGACGGCAATTCGGGCGTTGTCGTCCGCCTTGTCACCTGCCGATTATGACGAAAATATCCTGCATTGCATGCGCGCTGTCGAAGCGCTCCGTTGCGGCATTCCAAATGAAGATGCCGTCAGGAAATTGTGCTCGTTTCAACCCCATATTCACAAACGTTTTGAGCAACAGCTCCAGCGATTGGTAGAGCATCCCCAACAGCAATCACCGGGAATGATTGTTGCCGGCGGATTTGGAGGCGGAAAATCACATCTGCTGCAATACCTTCAAATGGATGCTTTGAAGCGTGGATTTGTTTGCAGCAAAATTGTAATCAGCAAAGAAACTCCGCTTTTTGATCCGGTCAAACTGTTCGCTGCCGCGATGAGCAATCTGCGCCTGCCGGACAATCATTGCAATGATTTGAACACAGTTGCAGACCGTCTTGATCCCGGTTCCGACCGTTTCAAAACTTTCAAGACATGGTTAAAATCGGAACGGAACGCCATGAACGAGCAATTCGCCGCCACATTGTTTTTGTTTGAACGATGCCGCGCGGATACCGAGTATATCGACCGGATAATGCGATTCTGGAGCGGTGACAAACTTCTTCTGAGTGAAATCAAACGACCCTTGAAACAACTGGGCGAGCTTCAATCTTTTCATTTTGAAAGAGTGAATCAACAGGATTTAGCGCTTCAGCGGTTCAGGTTTGCCGCACAATTGATGATTGCCGCCGGATATCAAGGCTGGGCGCTGCTTTTGGATGAAGCCGAGCTAATCGGAAGATACTCACTGTTGCAACGCGCCCGGTCTTATGGCCGGATGGCGCTTCTGCTGGGTGGAATTTCAGACTTCTCATTTGAGGGATCAACATCCGTTATCGCCATCACCGACGATTTTCAAAGCGCTGTCATAGATGAAAAAAATGATCTGGAAAAAGTTCCGAACCGCCTTCTGGCCCGTGACACTGAGTCCGATCGCTTACTGGCCGGCATCACGGAGCGTTGCATGCTGAGTATTCAACAAGACAGGGTTATGCTGCGACCTCCGGACAACGATGTTATAAACCGAGCACGGGAACAGCTTCGTGACATCTATCGAACAGCCTATAATTGGATGCCCACAAAAATCGCTCCAGGCGACTATCTGTCATCGACACGTATGCGCCATTTTATCAAACGATGGATCACAGAATGGGATTTGAATCGGTTCTATCCCGACTATATTCCTGACATAACCGCTGATGAATTCACAACTGTTTACTCGGAAAACCGCGAATTAGAATCCCCGTCGGAAGATGCCGGTTCTGATGACGACTATGCGGTCTGATTTGCCTTCACTGAAAAATGAAATAGCGATTTTGCATCGCAACTATGCGTGGCCTGGCGAGTTTTTTCCGTATCAACTTGAAGGCATATTTGCTCTGCTGACGCATGAAGCGCTTCTCCTTGCTGACGATATGGGGCTTGGAAAGACCATTCAGATGATTGCAGCGCTCCGAATCATGCTGAACCGAGGGATGATACGACATGCTCTGATTATTGTCCCTTCGGGTCTGGTGCGTCAATGGCGGCGTGAGTTGCGGGCATGGTCTCCTGAAATCCACGTATCAACCGTATCCGGTGCGCCGTCAGACAGGAGTTGGATGTGGCGAGTCCCGGCACAGATATTTCTGACAAGTTATGACACATTCCGGCAGGATTTCAGCTTTCATCGCCAAGGAATGCTTTCCGAACGTTTATGGGATGCCGTGGTTCTTGATGAAGCGCAGAAAATCAAAAATCGAGACACGGCCATCTGCGCCAAATGCATGCAAATATACCGGAAACGAGTGTATGCGCTTACCGGAACGCCGCTTGAAAATCATATCGGCGAACTCCACACTATCCTGAGTTTTCTGGCCCCGTATTACCCAGAAAAGCCCCGATTGAGCGTTCACGGATCGATGCGTGCCGCACCGCTTGAGACATACCTGACCGATATCCATGAAACCAGGCAGCTCAGACGAAAAAAACACGATGTGCTGACACAATTGCCGCCAAAAAATCACCATGATGTATACCTAGAACTACCTCAAAGACAGCGTAACGCCTATACAAAAGCGTGGAAAAAAGGCGTTATGGAACTCCGGAACAGACCCAGAATTCTCATCACACATATTCTGGCGCTCATCCTGCGTCTGAAACAGATATGCAATGCCTGCCCAGAAACCGGTCAATCCGCCAAGTTCAGTGATCTTGAAATGCGCATCACGCAACTGACGGCAGCCGGACACCGTGCCATTGTGTTTTCGCAGTTCAGTGATGAACATTTCGGGTGTCATGCAATCGCCCGAACATTGAAACAATTCCGGCCACTGGTCTATACCGGAGCCCTTACGCCCGGTATGAAAGAAGATGTGATCAAGCGTTTCAGAACACACCCTGAACACAAAATTCTGCTTCTGTCGCTTCGAGCGGGTGGTCTTGGATTGAATCTTCAGGAAGCAAACTATGTGTTTCATGTAGACCGCTGGTGGAATCCCGCAGTCGAAAACCAGGCCGAAGACCGGTCACATCGCATGGGTCAACGGCTACCCGTACATGTGTTCCGCTATCTTATCGCCGACAGTATCGAAGAACATATCAACGATATTCTGATTGAAAAACGCGCGCTGTTCAAATCCGTTGTTGATGATGTGTCACTGGATATGAAGCATCTATTTACTAAAGAAGAACTACTCAAAATTCTTGAGATTGATATTTGACATTTCCCTCTGTGTCAATATGTGGGAGCGAAGCGAGCGTTTACAGTGCCCGTCGAGGGTGTAGGGGCGATTCGCGAATCGCCCTCGACCTCATCCCCGAGACTTGAGACAAGTGGGTAGCGCTGGACTAACTCTGTTGGGGACAGACTTCCAATTTAATGGACTAACTCTGTTGGGGACAGACTTCCAATTTAATGGACTAACTCTGTTGGGGACAGACTTCCAATTTAAAATCCTATCATTGATCGAGACCTTATTGGCGTCCATTCGTGGTTCTCCCCCAAAAACTATAAATACTGAAATCCAACACTTGGAAATTGGTTATTGGATATTGACTTTGCATTCTCAATGATTGTTTGAACACGATTACAAAGATTACAGGATGGGCAGGATTAGATTACGAAATAAACAAGGTTTTCAGTGGGTTCTTGGTTTCTGGTTAGGTTTTTCGATTCATTTTAATTCGAGGGATTTCTAAATCTAACTCAAAAATTAAAGGGTTAAAAATCTAACTCTTAAAAAAACAGACGATGATTGCTGAATAACATTTTATTGGTTTTAAAACCTTATTCGCGTTCATTCGCGTTCATTAGCGGTTAAATAAAAGAGCATTCATCAACCACTCCATACGATGGCGGCCCGGTTCTGGAGAGCACATATCAGAACACAACTGTTCTCACCAAGCGGAAGCCCATGTTGTTGTGCGGGTACGACGGGCCGAACTGGAGGCGATACCCAGACCGGCAGCCCTTAGCGTCGCTGACTGAACAGCCGCTCCGGCCGACGCGGTTGTAACCGGAGTCCGGGCCGACATAGTCGGTCACCGTGCCCGTTGGATAAGAATTATTAAACCAGTCCCAGCACCACTCCCAGACATTCCCGTGGACATCCTTCAGATTCCAGGGATTCGGCAGCTTGCTTCCCACAACTTCTGTCCTACCAGGATTGTTGGCACGGTAAACACAATACTGTTCCAAAATTGGATGCGTCCCTGGTGTGAAGACCTCACAATTATCGTCATTATAATTGGGTTCATCACACGAAAACGGACCACTTGTGCCAGCTCGCGTGAAGTATTCCCATTCCCCTTCTGTCGGCAATCGATACCCGTCCGCATTGAAATTACAATAGATTGGTTCAGTCGCATAATTTTCATCTGTCACCGGTGTCGTATAGTCGGCATCCTTGTAATAACACTGCGTGAAACCGTTCTGCAACGACAACAGATTCGCAAACAACAACGACTCAAACCAGGCGCATTTCTGCACAGGATGACTCTTCGTCGGGCTTGTACTCGTCTGGCTTGGATCGTTTGGCAATGTTGCTTGATAGCCTTGAAGGTCCGCCCACATTTGACGGGAAATCTCTGTTTCCATCACCGCGAGGTGCCTTGTCAAAATGTGCGTAAACTGCACCCCCTCACCCTCCCATCGACAGGGTTCCGTATCAGGTGATCCCTGCGTGAACATTCCGGCGGGCACAAACCGCATGTTTCCCACAATCGGGTCTGTGGCTAACAAATCACCGGGCGGAAAAGGCGGGGTCGGAGTCGGGCTTGGTGTGATAGTGGGAGTCGAAGTCGGGGCTGTGGGCGCACTGGTCGGCACAGGGGTTGGGGTCCACTTGTGAGCGGAATCAAACCAAAAATCCTGGTAATCATAGTTCCACGTCTCCATGTCCAGAAACCAAGCGCCCCAGAAAACCATCGGCCCGAAGGGAATGAATTCATCGATATTCTCGAAATCAAACTCAAGGAAAATCACATGGGATTCATCAGGGTGAATATCATGAATTTCAAAATCCACCTCCTCTGAGAATGACGGCCAGAAGAAATATTCACCCAGCGCTTCAAGAATACCGAAGATAGCCGCATCTGACGCCATCGGACCCCAATTTTTCATGTAAAGCTCGGCTTTGAAATGGTCGAATGAAATGAACCCGCCATCATTCAAACGCATCTCGACATCGATGTCGACAACAGCGCATGCCGACGGCAGCCAACACCACATCAGGACACTTGAAAGGATCAACGTTTTGATCCGCCAATCAAAGTTTTTCATAATTAATAAACTCCTCTTGCCTTGAACGACTGATGATTAAAGAAATGCCGAGCATTATCAGAGAATGACCTTACCTTTTTGAAAAAACTATCCTTTAACAAACGACTCTTTCCCTCAACATTTCAAAGAATACAACACTTGTGTTTATTATTTCACAACTCAAAAAATTATCAAGAGCGAAAAAGTCTCAATTTGACTTGTAACCATTTTAAAATCCCTCTGGCTTCAGGTAAAACACCCGCTGGAACATTGAGATCGCGCGTTCAATCCCCTGCTTCCCCATTGCTGGAGAAGGGATCGCGGGATGAGGTCTAAGCTCGGAAATGGCCAGTGAATAAGGTCTCTCAGGGTGATGCCTTACAAGATCGGGAGAAGGATCATGCCTATAAAAAATTCAGGATTGCGTTTTCAAGTCCGAGATTAAATCTGCGACAGGCGTTGACCATCTGGGATCGCGTCGGATTTTGGAAGTCTGTCCCCCGAAATGTCCCCGAATTTACTTTCAACGACTTACAGAATTACGGATGTTGATTTTGGAAGTCTGTCCCCCGAAATGTCCCCGAATTTACTTTCAACGACTTACAGAATTACGGATGTTTGTTCCTCAAATTGCCAAAGAAGAGATAGGGGCGGTTCGCGGATCGCCTTCGACCTCATCCCCAAAACTTAAGACAAGTAGGTAGCGCTGGACAGACCAAGTTGGGGACAGACTTCCAATTTAATCGTTGATCGAGACCTTATTGGCGTTCATTCGTGCTTCTTCCCCAGAAACTATAAATACTGAAATCCAACACTTGGAAATTGGTTATTGGAAATTGGACATTGCATTCTCAATGATTGTTTGAACACGATTACAAAAATTACAAAGATGGGCAGGATTAGATTACGAGACAGACGAAGATTGTTGAATAACATTTTATTGGTTTTAAAACCTTATTCGCGTTCATTCGCGGTTAATAAAAACAGCATTCCTCGATAGCGGCGCATAACAGCGTCCGGTTTCGCCCTGATTCCCGATTGCGATGCCGGGGGCTAGCGCCCCCTTTCGGCATTCGCATCGTCAATCTGAGGACGAAACCGGTTCTCGAGAGCACACATCAGGACGAAACTGTCCTCACGACGCGCAAGCCTAGGCGGTTGGACGTGAACGACGGGGTGTTCGTGAGGCGACTTGCTGACCGGCAGAGCCCGGCGTTGTGGCTCCAACTTCCGCCCCGGAAGACGCGGCGGAAACCGGAACCTGGGCCGACATAGTCGGTCACCGTTCCCGTTGGATAAGATTCTGCATACCAGTCCCAGCACCACTCAAACACATTTCCATGCACATCCTTCAGATTCCAGGGATTCGGCATCTTGCTTCCCACAACTTCTGTCCCACCGAGCAACCCACCGGGATTGTTGGCGCAGTAAAAACAATAATTCTCCAGTGTCTGATGTGTCCCCGGTGTGCAGGAACCGCAATTACCGGAATTATAATACGGTTCGTCACACGAAAACGGACCACTTGTGCCGGCTCGGGCAAAGTGTTCCCATTCCCCTTCAGTCGGCAAGCGATACCCATTTGCATTGAAATTACAATAGATTGGTTCAGTCGTATAATTCGAAGCTGTCAAAGGTATCGTATATTCAGCATCCATGTAATAGCAACGGGTAAAACCGTTCTGTAACGACAATAGGTTCGCAAACAACACCGACTCATACCAGGTGTTTTGCTGCACAGGATAATTTGGCCCTGGGCTGACTGTTTCGTTGCTGGGATCATCCGGTAGAGTCGGCTGAGCAACCTTCAACAATGCCCACATCTGACGAGAAACCTCCGTTTCCATCACCGCGATGTTCTTCGTCAAAATGTGCGTGAACTGCGGTCCTTCGGAGTCCCATCGACAGGGTTCCGTATCCGGTGATCCCTGCGTGAACGTTCCGGCAGACACAAACCGCATTATGCCGGCGATCGGCTCAATGGCAAACAAATCACCCGGAGCTGGAATCGGAGTCGGTGTCGGGGTTTGAGTCGGTGTGTGAGTCGGCGTGTTGCTGGGAGTTGAAGTTGGAGTCGAAGTCGGAGTATTGGTTGGGTAAGGTGTGTAGGTAGGATAAGGAGTGTATGTAGGCACATTCGTAGGCGTCTGAGTCGGGAAAGGAGTATAAGTGGGATAAGGAGTCCAGGTAGGCACATTCGTAGGCGTCTGAGTCGGCACAGGAGTCGAGGTTTGAGTCGGAGCATGTGTCGGAGTCGGTGGTTCTAGGGGATCTTCGCACTCTCCCGTCCCTAACACCGTTAGGAATATCGCCTGAGCGTCCGCTGACGTCACACTGCCACTGCCATTGCAGTCCGCCGCGCATTCCTCTTCATAAGTCGGCGAATACTGACCCAACGTGATGAAAAACGCCAGTTGAGCATCCGCAGCGGTTAGCAAACCATCCAGGTTCACGTCCCCGTGATTGATGCAATCTGACACAACCGATCGAGCGGCAAACCCGGAATAAACCGCAAACACTATAACCATGCAGACTGCTAATGCTTTCAAAACAATCGTATGAACCCCTGACTGTTTCATTTGAAATACCTCCTCAGTGATGACTATTTTACAAACTCTTCAACTCATCCGCTTAGGTATTGATTATATTCTATCAACAAAGCATTTTGCAACTGTTTTTCCACCAAATTCACTCGACAGCCTCACGCCATCACCCGAAGAAACCTCATCCCCCGGCCCCTTTCGAACCTCGACCTCATCCCCCGGCCCCTTCTCCATCGCCGGAGAAGGTGGGCTGTTATTCTGGGGCGAATTTTCTACAGATGACACAAATGAGCACTGATGGGAATATTAGAGGCGCCTAGACGGCACGCGATGAGTGATTAGTGGCTAAGTGTGTGTTAGTGGGTAACGCTAGAGACAGACCAAGTTGGGGACAGACTTCCAGAAGGATGCTTAAATTAAAATTGGGGGACAGACTTCCAATTTAATCGTTGATCGAGACCTTATTGGCGTTCATTCGCGTTCATTCGTGGTTCTTCCCCAGAAACTATAAATACTGAAATCCAACACTTGGAAATTGGTTATTGGATATTGGATATTGGATGTTGAACCCCCCGCCTCTCACCTCATTCATCCCATTTGTCCCATATTCCTCGTCCCATCCGTCCCATCGGTCCCATACCCCTCCTTTTGTCGGATAGCAACGTCACTATTTTCTGGAAGGTATCTGGAAACCCATCACAGGTTCAGGCTGGAAGCCCGTTCCATAGGTTTATTATATTAATAAAACCTTGAACACAGCGCATGACTGCGTCCAGTTTCGCCCTGATTATCCGATTGCGATGCCGGGGGCTTTTGCCCCTTTCGGCATTCGCATCGTCAATCTGCGGAAGAAACCGGTTCTGGAGAGCACATATCAGAATATAACTGTTCTCACCAAGCGGAAGCCCATGTCGTCGCACGTGTCCGACGGGGGGCTCCAACCGCGATACGCTGACCGGCAAATATTAGGGCCACGAGTCCAGCCGCCGCCTCGGTTGGCACGGCCGGGACTGGAATCCGGGCCGATATAGTCGGTCACCGTTCCTGTTGGATAACCTGCATACCAATCCCAACACAATTCCATTACATTTCCATGCACATTTTTCAGATTCCAAGGATTCGGCAACTTGCTTCCCACAACTTCTGTCCTACCAGGATTGTTGACACTGTAAACACAATGCTGTTCCAAAATTGGATGCGTTCCCGGTGTATAGGAGTCACAATTGGTGGAATTATAATCCGGTTCGTCACACGAAAACGGGCCACTTGTGCCGGCTCGGGCAAAGTGTTCCCATTCCCCTTCAGTCGGCAGGCGATACCCATTTGCATTGAAATTACAATAGATTGGTTCAGTCGTATAATTCGAAGCTGTCAAGGGTATCGTATATTCAGCATCCATGTAATAGCAACGCGTAAAACCGTTCTGTAACGACAACAGGTTCGCAAACAACACCGAATGATACCAGTTGCTATGCTGTACCGGATGATCCATCGTCGGGCTGACACTCGTGTCACTTGGATCGTTTGGCATTGACTCCTGAACAGCTTGAAGATCCGCCCACATCTGACGAGAAACCTCTGTTTCCATCACAGCGATGTTCTTCGTCAAAATGTGCGTGAACTGCGGCCCCTCGCTACCGTATCGACAAGGTTCCGTATCCGGCGATCCCTGCGTGAACTCTCCGGCAGGCACAAACCGCATGTTGCCGACAATCGGGTCTGTGGCAAACAAATCACCCGGAGCAGGAGTCGGAGTCGGCGTTTCCAGGGGATCTTCACATGCACCCGTCCCCAACGCCGCAAGGAATATCATCTGAGCGTCCGCTGACGTTACACTACCGTCACCATTGCAGTCCGCCGCGCATTCCTCTTCATATGTCGGCGAATACTGACCCAACGTAATGAAAAATGCCAGTTGAGCATCCGCTGCAGTTAGCAAACCATCCAGGTTTACATCACCATGATTGATGCAATCAGAAACAACCGATCGAGCGGCAAACCCTGAATAACCCGTAAACACAAAAACCATGCAAACTGCAAACAGTGTCAAAATAAATCTATAAATACTTGCCCGTTTCATTGTAAATGCCTCCTCGCTCACAAATGGTTAACAATCTCTTTTACGAAATTATTGTACAACAAATATTATTCAAATTGAAAACCATTTATACATTTTTTCTTCTCGATTTTATCCGGCAGCCGCGCGCTTTCGCCCGGAAAGATTTCATCCCATCCCCCGGCCCTTTCTCCATTGCCGGCGAAGGGGGGCTGTTATTCCGGGGAAGGTTATCCGCAGATGAACATAGTGGGTAGTGGGTAGCGCTGGACAGACTAAGTTGGGGACAGACTTCCAATTTAAAATCCTATCGTTGATCGAGACCTTATTGGCGTTCATTCGCGTTCATTCGCGGTTCTTCCCCAAAAACTATAAATGCTGAAATCCAACACTTGGTGATTGGTTATTGGATATTGGATATTCGATCGTCCATTCGCGTTCATTCGCGGTTTACAATCAAAATGATCAACATCCTCACCGAGAATCAAGGGTGGGAATAGACTCACACGAAGGGTTATGGAAGACAGAACTCAAGGCAAAACATTTCTGACAAGGCGAAAGCCAAGGTAGATATTTTTAATCGATGGTTCTATCCAAGCGCGATAGGCTGATCGGCTGAAACAAGCGTAATCACACCAAGAGCCGCCCCGGAAAACACGACCGGAACCGGAGCCCGGGCCGACATAGTCGATCACCAGCTCTGTTGGATAATCCGCATACCAGTCCCAACACCACTCCCAGACGTTTCCGTGCACGTCATACAGCCCCCATGAATTCGGTAACTTGCTCCCCACAACTTCCGGGCGGTCGAGATTGTCGGCACAGTAAACACAATACTTCTCTAGCGATGGATGAGTCCCTTCCGCGCATGAATCACAATTACCGGAATTATAATTAGGTTCATCACACGAAAATGGGCCGCTTGTACCGGCTCGGGTAAAGTATTCCCACTCCCCTTCCGTCGGCAACCGATATCCGTTCGCATTGAAATTACAATAAATCGGCTCTGTGGTAAAATTCCAATCTACCACGGCTTCCGTAAATTCGGGATCCATAAAATAACACTGCCTAAAACCATTCTCCAACGACAACAAATTCGCAAACAACACTGCCTGATACCACCTAACTTTCTGGACAGGATGCTTCAGCGTTGGGCTATGGTGTAAATAACTCGGATCTTTCGGTAAGTTCGGCATAGCGGTTTTTAAATCTGCCCACATCTGACGAGAAACCTCCGTTTCCATTACCGCGATGTTCTTCGTCAAAACATGTGTGAACTGGGGACCCTCGAAGGGATATCCACAGGGTTCCATATCCGGGGAACCTTGCGTGAGCGCTCCGGCAGGCGCCAACCGCATGTTTCCGATAATTGGGTCTGTAGCAACCAAGTCCCCTGGCGCATGCGTTGGAGTAGGGGTTGGCATGTTGGTCGGTGTTTGAGTCGGTGTTTGAATGGCTGATACTGTTCTTATAAGGCGGAAACCCAGATGGTTGAAAGCATTTGACGGATAAATAAAGATGCGACTTGCAGAGCGACAGTTCCTGGGCTCGTCACGCCAAGCGCCGCCACGGAGAACGCGATAGGAACCGGAACTTGGTCCAAGATAGTCGTTCAGCGTTCCCGTTGAATAGCCCGCTGCATACCAGTCCCAACACCACTCCCAAACATTACCGTGAACATCTTTCAGATTCCAGGGATTCGGCCATTTGCTCCCCACAACCTCTGCCTGTCCCAGACCGTCTACACAATAAACACAATACCGATCCAGTGTCTGAAGGCTCCCCAGAGAACAAGATTCACACGTATTGGATTTGTAATAGGACTCATCACACGAAAAAGGACCGCTTGTGCCGGCTCGAGTAAAATATTCCCATTCTCCTTCAGTCGGCAACCGATATCCGTCAGCAGTGAAATCGCAGTAAAATTCATCGTCGATGTTGTAGTTTGTTGTATTTACAACTGTCGTGAGCGCTGCATCTTTATAATAACACCTCGAAAAACCATTCTGCAGCGACAACAGGTTCGCAAACAACACCGACTCATACCAGGTGATTTGCTGAACAGGATGATCCATTGTGGGGCTTGTATCAGCGTCACTTGGATCGTCCGGCAACATCGGCTGAACAGCTTTAAGATCAGCCCACATTTGACGAGAAACCTCCGTTTCCATCACCGCGATGTCCTTCGTCAAAACATGTGTGAACTGCGGTTCCTCATTTATCTTTCGACAGGGCTCCGTATCCGGTGAGCCCTGTGTATATGTTCCCGCTGCAATAAAGCGCATATTTTCCACAATCGGCTCTACTGAAAACAAATCTCCCTGAGGATACATCGGTGTAGGAGTCGGCGTTGGAGTTGGAGTGGTCGTAGGCGTCCACTTGTGCTCATGGCCCAGCCGGAAGTTTTGAAAATCATAATTCCAGGTCTCCATGTCCACAAACCAGGCGCCCCAAAAAACCATCGGCCCGAACGGGATGAACGCGTCGATATCAGGAAAATCAAACTCCAAAAAAAGCGCTGTCGATTTCCCGGCCTCGATGTCCTGGACTCTAAAATCCACTTCCGTTGTAAAGGATGGCCAGAAAAAATATTCGCCCATAATTTCAAGAATGCCGAATATCGAAACATCCGGTTTCATAAAACCCCAATTGGTCATCAAAAGCTCGGCCTTGAAATGATCGAACGAAACGAATCCGGCATCATTCAGGCGCATCTCCACATCGATATTAACCGCATCGACCGCCGGCAACACACAAAACACCAATAAGCTCGGCAAGATAAAAACATTGATCATCCATTCGCAGTGTTTCATGGCTAAGCCCTCCTTTTAAATCATTAAAAAAACGTCGCTCGCAAATCTCTCGACTATGTATTATCAGTGTAGTTAATTTGAGAAAGACTGTCAATTGGCAGTGGGGAGTGATTAGTGAGTGGTGGGTAGCGCTGGACATAAGTTGGGGACAGACTTCCAATTTAAAATCCTATTGTGGATCGAGACCTTATTGGCGTTCATTCGCGTTCATTCGCGGTTAATAAAACCAGAATTCATCAACATTCTAGATAGCATCCGGTTCGGAAACACACATCAGGGCGAAACAGCCCTCACCAGGCGGAAGCCCAGATTAATAAAAGCGATTGTCGGGGAATAATAGTCGCGATTTGCTGACCGACAAGCCTTGGCGGGACTCTGCCAACCACCGCCACGGACGACCCGCGCCGAACCGGAGCTTGGGCCGACATAGTCGCTCATCGTTCCTGTTGGATAATCTGCATACCAGTCCCAGCACCACTCCTGCACGTTCCCATGCATGTCAAACAAGTCCCATGAATTCGGTAATTTGCTTCCAACAACTTCCGTCTGCTCTGCCGCATTCCCACAGTAAACACAATACTGCTCCAGAGCCTGATGTGTTCCGGATGAGCAGGATAAGCAATTGCCGGAATTGTAATTCGTCTCAATACAAACAAACAGGCCTGTTGTTCCCGCACGGCATGCATATTCCCATTCCGCCTCGGTGGGCAGCCGATACCCATCCGCAGCAAAATCGCAGTAAATTTGATTATCGATGTCATAGTTCGTCGCATCCACTATCGTCGTGAACGCAGCATCTTTGTAATAACACTGCGTGAAACCGTTCTCCAATGACAACAGGTTCGCAAACAACACCGCCCTATACCAAGTGGTTTGCTGCACAGGGTGACTTATCGTTGGGCTATATGTTTTATGTGTCCGATCATACGTCAATGTCGGCTGAGCCTCTTTCAAATTCGCCCACATTTGACGAGAAACCTCTGTTTCCATCATGGCGATCTCCCTTGTCAAATAGTGCGTGAACTGCGGCCCTTCATTATCACCTCGACAGAGTTCCGTATTTGGTGATCCTTGCGTGAACATTCCGGCAGGAATAAGCATCATGTTTCCTACAATGGGATCGGTGTAAAACAAATTTCCCGGAGTATGCGTCGGAGTTGGTGTCGGCGTGTCAGTTGGGTAAGGGGTGGGTGTTTGGGTTGGCGGGTGGGGAGTGGGTGTGTTTGTTGGAGTAGATGTGCCTTCAATCGTAGGTGTGACGGTCGGAGTCTCCAGCGTTTGGATAGTTCTCACGAGGCGTAGCCCCACATAGGAGTGCCCGTACTTGGGGGAGACATCATCTCCGCGACGCGCTGATCGACATAAACCAGGACTACTGTACCAACTGCCGCCTCGGTAAACGCGGTGGGAACGAAAAGGCGAACCGCGATAGTCGATCACTGTTCCCTCTGGATAAATATATGAATGCCTGTCCCAGCACCATTCGTCAACATTCCCGTGCACATCCTTCAGATTCCAGGGATTCGGCAACTTGCTCCCAACAGGCTTTGCCCTGTAATGACTGCCGATTTGGTAAACACAATGCTTCTCCAGTGTCTGAAGCAGCCCTGATGAGGAAGATCCACAATTAGTGTTATTGTAATAGGGTTCGTCACATGAAAACGGACCAGTTGTGCCGGCTCGAGCAAAATATTCCCATTCCCCTTCTGTCGGCAATCGATATCCGTCAGCAACAAATTTGCAGTGTATTATATCATCGATATCATAGTTCGTGGCATCCACCGGCGTTGTGAAATACGGGTCTTTGTAATAACATTGCGGGAAACCGTTCTGCAACGATAACAAGTTTGCAAACAACACCGACTCATACCAGGTATTGTTCTGCACAGGATAATGCGGTCCCGGACTTCTGCTGTCAATGCTGGGATCATCCGGTAGAGTCGGCTGCTGAGCTTGCAACTCAGTCCACATAAAACGCGAAACCTCTGTTTCCATCACCGCGATGGTTCTGATCAAAGTATGTATGAATTGCGGCCCTTCATAGATGCTTCGACAAAACTCAGTTTCCGGTGATCCTTGCGTGAACGTTCCAGCAGGCACAAACCGCATGTTTCCAACTATCGGTTCTATCGAAAATAAATCTCCAGCTACACACGGTGGAGTAATTGTGGGTGTTGGAGTTGGAGTGTTTGTGGGAGTCGGAGTCCATTTATGAGCATGGCCCAGCCAGAATTTCTGTGAATCATAACCCCAGGTCTCCACATCCACAAACCAGGCGCCCCAGAAAACCACCGGCCCGAACGGGATGAACGCGTCGATATCAGGAAAATCAAACTCTAGAAAAGACATTATCGATTCTCCAGACTCGATGTCCAGAACCCTAAAATCCACTTCCGTCGCAAAGGATGGCCAGAAAAAATATTCGCCCATAATTTCAAGAATACCAAATATCGAAACGTCCGGTTTCATAAAACCCCAATTATACAGGTAAAGCGCGGCCTTGAAATGATCGAACGAAACGAATCCGGCGTCATTCAGGCGCATCTCCACATCGATATTGGCCGCGGCGAGCGCCGGCGCCACACAAAGCGCCAATGCGCTCAATATGATAAAAGGTCTGATTAAGCATCCGCATCGTTTCATGGTTATGCCTCCTTTAAATTCGTTCAATACTTGTCGCCCACAAATTTCTCGGCTATGTATTATCAGTGTAGTTAATTTGTGAAAGCGTGTCAATTGGCAGTGAGTAGTGGGAAGTGATTAGTGAGTAGTGGGTTGTGCTGGACAGACAAAGTTGGGGACAGACTTCCAGAAGGAGAAGGATGCTGAAATTAAATTTGGGGGACAGACTTCCAATTTAATGATCAAGACCTTATTGGCGTTCATTCGCGTTCATTCGTGGTTCTTCCCCAGAAACTATAAATACTGAAATCCAACACTTGGAAATTGGTTATTGGAAATTGGACATTGCATTCTCAATGATTGTTTGAACACGATTACAAAAATTACAAAGATGGGCAGGATTAGATTACGAGACAGACGAAGATTGTTGAATAACATTTTATTGGTTTTAAAACCTTATTCGCGTTCATTCGCGGTTAATAAAAACAGCATTCCGCGATAGCATGAACACTGCGCATGACTGCGTCCGGTTTCGCCCTGATTATCCGATTGCGATGCCGGGGGCTTACGCCCCTTTCGGCATTCGCATCGTCAATCTGCGGACGAAACCGGTTCTCGAGAGCACACATCAGGACGAAACTGTCCTCACGAGGCGCAGGCCCAGGAAGTCGTACGCGGCCGACGGAGTGCTCCCGTGGCGATACGCTGACCGGCAGCGCCCGGCGTCACTGTACCAACTGCCGCCCCGGACGACGCGGTAGGAACCGGAACCAGGGCCGACGCAGTCGGTCACCGTTCCCGTCGGATAAGAGTCTGCATACCAGTCCCAGCACCACTCAAAGACATTCCCATGCACATCCTTCAGATTCCAGGGATTCGGCAGCTTGCTTCCCACAACTTCTGTCCTACCGGAATTGTTGGCGCAGTAAACACTATACTTCTCCAGTGTCTGATGTGTCCCCGGTGTGCAGGAACCGCAATTACCGGAATTATAATACGGTTCGTCACACGAAAACGGACCACTTGTGCCTGCTCGGGCAAAGTATTCCCACTCCCCTTCTGTCGGCAATCGATACCCATCCGCATTGAAATTACAATAGAATGGTCCTGTCGTATAATTCGAAGCCGTCACGGGTATCGTATATCCGGCATCCGTGTAATAACACCGCGTGAAACCGTTCTGCAACGACAACAGGTTCGCAAACAACAGCGACACATACCAGGTGTTTTGCTGCACAGGATAATTCGGTCCAGGGCTGTATGTTTCGTTGCTGGGATCATTCGGCAATGTCCCCTGAACGGCTTTAAGACCCGCCCACATCAGACGAGAAACCTCTGTTTCCATCACCGCGAGGTTCCTTGTCAAAATGTGCGTGAACTGCGGCCCCTCGCTATCGTATCGACAAGGTTCCGTATCCGGTGATCCCTGGGTGAACGATCCGGCAGGCACAAACCGCATGTTGCCGACAATCGGGTCTATGGCAAACAAATCACCCGGAGCAGGAGTCGGAGTCGGGGTGTTGGTGGGAGTTGGAGTTGGAGTCGAAGTCGGAGTATTGGTTGGGTAAGGTGTGTAGGTAGGATAAGGAGTGTATGTAGGCACATTCGTAGGCGTCTGAGTCGGGAAAGGAGTATAAGTGGGATAAGGAGTCCAGGTAGGCACATTCGTAGGCGTCTGAGTCGGCACAGGAGTCGAGGTTTGAGTCGGAGCATGTGTCGGAGTCGGTGGTTCTAGGGGATCTTCGCACTCGCCCGTTCCCAATACCGTAAGAAATATCATCTGAGCGTCCGCCGACGTCACACTACCACTGCCATTGCAGTCCGCCGCACATTCCTCTTCATATGTCGGCGAATACTGACCCAACGTAATGAAAAACGCCAGTTGAGCATCCGCTGCAGTTAGCAAACCATCCAGGTTTACATCGCCGTGATTGATGCAATCAGAAACAACCGATCGAGCGGCAAACCCGGAATAAACCGCAAACACTATAACCATGCAGACTGCTAATGCTTTCAAAACAATCGTATGAACCCCTGACTGTTTCATTTGAAATACCTCCTCATTGATAACTATTTTACAAACTTTTCAACTCATCCGCTTAAGTAGTGTTCATATTCTATAAATAAAGCATTTGCAACTGTTTTTCCAGCAAATTCACCCGATAGCATTACGCCATCACCCGAAGAAACCTCATCCCCCGGCCCCTTCTCCATCGCCGGAGAAGGGGGTTGTTATTCTGGTGTGAATTTTCTACAGATGACACAAATGAGCACTGATGGGAATATTAGAGGCGCCTAGACGGCACGCGATGAGTGATTAGTGGCTAAGTGTGTGTTAGTGGGTAACGCTAGAGACAGACCAAGTTGGGGACAGACTTCCAGAAGGATGCTTAAATTAAAATTGGGGGACAGACTTCCAATTTAATCGTTGATCGAGACCTTATTGGCGTTCATTCGCGTTCATTCGTGGTTCTTCCCCAGAAACTATAAATACTGAAATCCAACACTTGGAAATTGGTTATTGGAAATTGGACATTGCATTCTCAATGATTGTTTGAACACGATTACAAAAATTACAAAGATGGGCAGGATTAGATTACGAGACAGACAAAATTTTCGGTGGGTCCCTTGTTTCCGGTTAGGTTTTCCGACTCTTTTTAATTCGAGAGATTTCTAAATCAAATTCGAAAATTAAAGGGTTAAAAACCTAACTCTTAAAAAAACAGACGAAGATTGCTGAATGACATTTTATTGGTTTTAAAACCTCATTCGCGTCCATTCGCGGTTAATAAAAGCAGCATTCATCAACAGTCTAGATAACGTCAGGTTTAGGAGAACTCATCATGGCGACACTGTTCTGACAAGGCGGAAGCCCAGGGTATTGCTACCGTACGACGGGTTAAGGCAGAGGCGATGCGCCGACCGGCATCTGTGAGGGCGGGCGTTCCAACAGCCGCCACGAAAGGCACGATAGCGACCGGAATCTGGGCCGACATAGTCGATCACCGTTCCTGTTGGATAATTTGCATACCAGTCCCAGCACCACTCCCTTACATTTCCATGGACATCCTTCAGATTCCAGGGATTCGGCAACTTGCTTCCAACATGTTCTGTTCGCCCGATAGCGTTTGCACAGAAAACACAAAAAAACTCCAATATTGGGTGCCACTCTTCTAGGCACTCCTCACAACTATTGGAATCGTAGTTCGGTTCGTCACACGAAAACGGACCACTTGTGCCGGCTCGAGCAAAATATTCCCATTCCCCTTCTGTCGGCAATCGATATCCGTCAGCAACAAATTTGCAGTGTATTATATCATCGATATCATAGTTCGTGGCATCCACCGGCGTTGTGAAATACGGGTCTTTGTAATAACATTGCGGGAAACCGTTCTGCAACGATAACAAGTTTGCAAATAACACCGACTCATACCAGGTATTGTTCTGCACAGGATAATTCGGCCCGGGGCTGGTCAAATCATAACTGGGATCATTCGACAGAGTCGGCTGAGCTGCCTCCAAAAGCGCCCACATTTGACGTGAAACCTCTGTTTCCATTACCGCGATGTTTTTCGTCAAAGTGTGTACGAACTGCAACCCTTCTCCAGCCTCTCGACAAGGTTCTGAATCCGGTGATCCCTGCGTAAATGTTCCGGCAGAAATAAAGCGCATGTTTCCTACAATCGGCTCTATTGAAAACAAATCTCCCTGAGGATACATCGGCGTAGGGGTCGGCGCTGGAGTCGGCGTGTTCGTGGGAGAAGGCGTCCACTTGTGCTCATGGCCTAGCCAGAAATTTTGAAAATCACAATTCCAGGTCTGCATATCCATAAACCAGGCGCCCCAGAAAACCACCGGCCCAAATGGGATGAACTCGTCTATATCAGGAAAATCAAACTCCAAAAAAGGCAATATCGATTCTCCAGACTCGATGTCCAGAACCCTAAAATCCACTTCCGTCGCAAAGGATGGCCAGAAAAAATATTCGCCCATAATTTCAAGAATACCAAATATCGAAACGTCCGGTTTCATAAAACCCCAATTATACAGGTAAAGCGCGGCCTTGAAATGATCGAACGAAACGAATCCGGCGTCATTCAGGCGCATCTCCACATCGATATTGGCCGCGGCGAGCGCCGGCGCCACACAAAGCGCCAATGCGCTCAATATGATAAAAGGTCTGATTAAGCATCCGCATCGTTTCATGGTTATGCCTCCTTTAAATTCGTTCAATACTTGTCGCCCACAAATTTCTCGGCTATGTATTATCAGTGTAGTTAATTTGTGAAAGCGTGTCAATTGGCAGTGAGTGGTGGGAAGTGATTAGTGAGTGGTGGGTAGCGCTGGACAGATTAAGTTGGGGGACAGACTTCCAATTTAATTGTGGATCGAGACCTTATTGGCGTTCATTCGCGTTCATTCGCGTTCATTCGCGGTTTAAATCAATATGATCTCGAGACCTTATCGGCGTTAATTCGCGTTTAATAAAAACAGGATTCATCAACCACTCCACATGGCGCCCGGTTCGGAAACACACATCAGAACGAAACTGTTCTCACGAGGCGGAAACCCTGGAGATAGAGTGTGTACGACGGGTCGGACTGGAGTCGATACGCTGTCCGGCAGGATTGGGCATAAATGCTCATACTGCCTCCTCGGAGAACGCGGTCGGAATCGGAACTCAGGCTGACATAGTCGGTCACCGTTCCCGTTGGATAATCCGCATACACGTCCCAGCACCACTCAATAACATTCCCGTGTACATCCTTCAGATTCCAGGGATTCGGCAACATGCTTCCAACAGGTCTAAGCTGGCCAGTATGGTTGGCGCAGTAAGTGCAATACTTCTGCAGAGTTGGATGCATCCCTGGTGTGCAGAGCTCGCAATTATCGGAATTATAAGCCGGTTCATTACATGAAAACGGACCAGTTGTGCCGGCTCGGGAAAAGTATTCCCATTCCCCTTCTGTCGGCAATCGATATCCGTCTGCAGTGAAATTACAATAGAATGGGCCTGTCGTATAATTCGAAACTGTCACGGGTATTGTATATCCGGCATCCGTGTAATAACACCGGGTAAAACCGTTCTGCAACGACAAAAGGTTTGCAAACAACACGGCTTCATACCAGGTGTTTTGCTGCACAGGGTGGTTCATGGTCGGGCTGACGCTTTCAATGCTTGGGTCAATTGGCAACGACGGACGAACAGCTTTCAAATCTGCCCACATTTGACGGGAAATCTCCGTTTCCATCACCGCGATGTCCTTCGTCAAAATATGCGTGAACTGCGCTTCATCGGAGTCGCGACAGGGTTCCGTATCCGGTGATCCCTGCGTGAACGTTCCGGAAGAAACAAGCCGCATGTTTCCCACAATCAGGTCTGTGGCAAACAAGTCACCCGGGGCCGGCGTCGGCGTCGGCGTCGGGGTCGGCAGAATAGTCCTCACGACGCGTAAGCCCAGGAAGTAGATCGAGTACGACGGAGTGACCCAGTCGCGACTCGCAGACCGGCAGCTCCAGGCGCTATTGCCCCAACCGCCGCCCCGGAAGACGCGGTAGGAGCCGGAACCAGGGCCGACGTGGTCGGTCACCGTTACCGTTGGATAAGATTCTGCATACCAATCCCAGCACCACTCAAGGACATTCCCATGCACATCCTTCAGATTCCAGGGATTCGCTAACTTGCTTCCCACAACTTCTGCCCGGTCAGAAGAGTTGGCGCAGTAAACACAATACTTCTCCAGTGTCTGATGTGTCCCCGGTGTGCAGGAACCGCAATTACCGGAATTATAATACGGTTCGTCACACGAAAACGGACCACTTGTGCCGGCTCGCGTAAAGTATTCCCATTCCCCTTCTGTCGGCAATCGATATCCATCCGCATTGAAATTGCAATAGTATGGGCCTGTCGTATAATTCGAAGTCGTCACAGGTATCGTATATCCGGCATCCGTGTAATAGCATCGCGTGAAACCGTTCTCCAACGATAAAAGGTTTGCAAACAACACCGACTCATACCAGGTGTTTTGCTGCACAGGATAATTCGGCCCCGAGCTGGTTATTTGGTCGCTGGGATCATTCGGCAATGTCCCCTGAACGGCTTTAAGACCCGCCCACATCAGACGAGAAACCTCTGTTTCCATCACCGCGAGGTTCCTTGTCAAAATGTGCGTGAACTGCGGCCCCTCGCTATCGTATCGACAAGGTTCCGTATCCGGTGATCCCTGGGTGAACGATCCGGCAGGCACAAACCGCATGTTGCCGACAATCCGGTCTGTGGCAAACAAATCACCTGGAGCAGGAGTCGGGGTCGAAGTCGGGGTGAAAGTCGGAGTTTGGGTGGGAGTTTGAGTCGGTGTGTTGCTGGGAGTTGGAGTTGGAGTCGAAGTCGGAGTATTAGTTGGGTAAGGTGTGTAGGTAGGATAAGGAGTGTATGTTGGCACACTTGTAGGCGCCTGAGTCGGTGGTTGAGTCGGATAAGGGGTGTAAGTGGGGTAAGGGGTCCAGGTAGGCGCATTCGTAGGCGTTCGAGTCGGCGCAGACGTCGGGGTGTTGGTCGGAATATGAGTGGGCGGCTCCAGGGGGTCTTCACAAAAACCAGTCCCTAACACGGTTAGGAATATCGCCTGAGCGTCCGCCGACGTTACATCACCGTCGCCATTGCAGTCCGCCGCGCATCCCTCTTCGTATGTCGGCGAATACTGACCCAACGTAATGAAAAACGCCAGTTGAGCATCCGCAGCGGTTATCGAACCATCCAGGTTTACATCGCCGTGATTGATGCAATCAGACACAACCGATCGCGCGGCAAAACTTGAATAACCCGCAAATACGACAACTATGCAGACTGCAAACACGGCCGAAATAATCGTATGAAGCCCTGACAGTTTCATTTGAATTACCTCCTCGCTCACTAATGTTTAACAAAATCTTTAACTCAACCATAATACAACAAATTTTATTCAAATAGGAAACCATTTATTACTTTATTTCTTTATTTCTCGATTTTATTCGGCAGCCTCGCGCTTTCGCCTGGAGAAACCTCATCCCCCGGCCCCTTCTCCATTGCTGGCGAAGGGGGGCTGTTTTTCGGGGACAGACGTCTAGAAATAAACAGAGAAATAAACAGAGAGAGAAATAAAGAGAGGGGTAAGGCGGAAGGGTTAAGGGGTAAAGGTTGGGTTTCAATATCCAATATCCAATAACCAATTTCCAAGTGTTAGACATCAGTAACTATTGTCCTTAAGATTTAATCAGAAAACTCACTAACCAAAATCAACTGAAAATCCCAACTAGGAACCAGAAACCAGGAACTGCGCTCGCTGAGCGCTACTCAGCGCTCAGGACTCAGGACATAGCGCTTAATTAAGGGGACAGACATCTGTACTGACATCTGTGCTTCCTCCCGGGGGACAGACTTCCAGAAATATGCGATACAGAAAATGCGGGCTTCTTTTAGAGGGACAGACTTCCAATTTTAATCGGGTCACATCTCATCAGGGTTCGTTGCATCCATACGCGGCTCGATCCAGGCCATCAACTGTAGAGACGTTTCCGGGTGGGAAAATTTGGAAATGGAAATAAAATAGTTTGTGTTAATTATCATTATTCTTTAATGCTAATCGATGTAGTTTTACGTATCTATCAAATGCCTCGTTAAATCCGGGACTTGATTGAACGGCATGGCATGATATATGTTGTTTGGGCGTATCACACACGCCCTGTCACGAAAATCCACTACTGGATGGAAACGCATGGGAACGATTTATCTTGATTTGACAGAACAGTTTAACAGGAATCGCCTACGGGCAATTATATGCAGCGGTCAGGCGGTTGTGCTGCATAAACTGGCGATAATGAGTAAAGACGGCGACTGGATTGTGCGGGAAGATCAGGAGGCTCTCGATCATGTTATTCAGGTTTTGTCGGCACACAATGCGTCCTACCGGTTTGGCGCGCCACTGGATGTGCGATGGATGGCGGGAGGATGGAGCGCACATTTCGAATTTCAAAGCCAATTTCGCGTTCGGACTGATTTTTTCACCCGACCGCCGCGCCTGTCCCAGGAGACGCTTGCGCGAATTTGGAAAGAGCAGCAAACGCGTGATATTCCCTTTCTGGACCCGCCTGAGCTCGCTGAGCTGAAAAAGACCAACCGTGAGAAAGACTATGTCATAATTGGTGAACTAGGACGAATAATGGAAAAACCGGAGGATCAACTGCTTTATTCCAGAAGCGCCAGAGATTTGATTCGTCTTGTCGGCGCGTATCCGCATCTGATTGAAAAACTTGTCCGGCAGCGCCCGCTTCTGGGGATGACGGATCGGGGAGCGGATGAATTGGCTCGCGCATTGGATGAGGAGCGGCGAGAGTTGATCCGGAAGAATGAAGTCCGCCTGAGCCGCTATCTTCGCGCGTCAAGGGAATGGCAGGCCTGCTGGCCGGATTTATATTGTATAATCAAACGCTTGCCACTTGTTGAAGCGCATCACGTTGTGGTCGAGCATGCAATAAAGTTGCTGCCTCTTGATGTGGAGACTTTCGATGAATGAGCTGATCAAGGACGAGTTTTTGAGTGAGGAAGACCTCGATCTGAAGAATCTGTGTCCGGAGGAGTTTATAACGTATTGGAATTACTGGCTGATGCAGGCTCAAGCGACCAATGATCAGGACAAATACACCTATTCACATGGTGTTTTCGTGATGATCGACGAACCACACAAACATACGAAAAAAAGTGGGTAGTGATTAGTGAGTAGCGCTGGACAGACTAAGTTGGGGGACAGACTTCCAATTTAACTGAAGAATGCTTAAGGGGGGACAGACTTCTAGCTTTTTAGCTCTTAAAGCGGCCCATCATGTTATCCAAAGCCAGCTTTAACTCCTCAGGTTTCGCAGAACCGAATAAAATGTGTTTTCCGTTTGTCAACTCCACCCGAAGTCCTCGATTTCCGCTAACATTATAAGCTCGTCCACGAAGTCCATATCGAATGCCCCAACCGCCATACTCCAAAATAGGGCGATAACCCGCATATTTCATGAGTCGATTTTGAACCTCATGTGAGTCGATTATTTTT
>CAYOJK010000014.1:0-66239 GCA_964404285.1 uncultured bacterium
TTCATGGAGAAGGGGCTGGGGGATGAGGTCCTCATCGATAGATTAAAAAAGCCCCACCGGCATATTCCGGCGGGGCATTTCATTACTTGTCAGACAGGATTCTTCCCGTTATTCGCTGAAGTCCAACTCCGCTAACTGTCGATAAATATTGTATCGCAGTTTGACGTCTTTGCGTGCCAAATCCAACAGTTCGGCAGCTCGTTCCGGATCGGTTCGTGTCAGAGCTTTGTATCGGGCTTCACCGTACATGTAGTCTTTCAAGTCGATGCTTGGAGCCTTGCTGTCGAGTTGCAGAGGATTCTGCTTGTTGTCGATGCGTCTGGGATCGAAGCGGAACAGCGGCCAATGACCGGAATCAACGGCCTTTTTCTGCGCATAAATCTGTTTCTGCATGTTTATCCCGTGCGCAATACAGGGGCAATAGGCCACGATGATCGAGCAGCCCGGGTAGCTTTCGGCTTCCATGAACGCTCTGACAGCCTGATTCTGATTGGCGCCCATCGCGATTTTTGCGACATAGATGTTGCCATAAGACATCAGTATCATAGCCAAATCTTTTTTCGGTTGCGGTTTTCCGGCAACAGCGAATTTTGCCGTCGATCCTCGCGGCGTCGCTTTGGAGCACTGACCGCCGGTATTGGAATAGACTTCCGTGTCCAACACCAGGATATTGACGTTTCTGCCGCTTGCCATGACATGGTCAAGACCTCCGAAACCGATATCGTAAGCCCATCCGTCACCGCCGACACCCCAAACGGATTTGTCCACCAGGTAATCCGCCAGGCTGACAAACGCAGGATTAGTCTTGGCAAAGCGCTTCTTCAGTTCGGCGACCCGGCCACGGAGAATTTCGACCTGTTGATCGGAGTTCTGATCGGTGTTCAGAATGAATTCTTTCTCATCTGAAGGAATATCCAGTTCTTTCAGCAATTGAACAGCTTGTTCATACTTTTTATCGACCGCAACTCGGAATCCAAGCGCGATTTCAGCGGCATCTTCGAACAAACTGTTGGTCCAGGCCGGTCCCAGGCCGTCTTCTCGGGAGCAGTACGGTGTTGTCGGCAGGTTACCGCCGTAAATCGATGAGCAGCCGGTAGCATTGGCAATCAACAGGCGATCACCAAACAGTTGGGTCATCAATTTGATATACGGGGTTTCGCCGCAACCGGCACAGGCGCCGGAAAATTCGAACAGCGGTCGAATCAACTGGCTGCCCTTGACCGAATTTTTGTTGATCTTGTCTTTGTTCATTTCCGGCAATGTCAGGAAAAAGTCCCAATTTTCGACTTCCTGTTCCCGCAAAGGAAGTTGCGGCTGCAGAGCCAGAGCTTTTTCTTTCGGAGGACATATTTCGACGCAGACACCACAACCGGTGCAGTCTTCCGGCGCAATCTGAACGGTCCATTTCAACGTTTCATAAGGTTTTCTGCCATCGACGCTCTTGAAGGTTTCCGGAGCGTTCTTCAATTCATCCGCCGGGTATGCTTTGACGCGTATTGCGGCATGCGGGCAGATAAACGAACACAGACCACACTGAATACAGTTGGCGCTGGTCCAAACAGGTATTTCCATGGCGATATTGCGCTTTTCATACTGAGTTGTTCCGACCGGATATTTGCCGTCACAAGGCATTTCGCTGACTTTAACCAGATCGCCTTCTTTCGAGATGATTTTGCCTAGAACGTTTTTGACAAAATCAGGCGCATGACCCGGAACAGGGGGCATCATCGGGATCGTTCCGACTTTTTTCCCGGTATAATCCATTTTTTCTATGGCCTTCAATGCGGCATCGACAGCACGCATATTCATATCGATGATTTCCTGACCGCGATGACCGAATGACTTTCGAATGGCGTCTCGGATCAGTTCGATCGCTTCCGCTTCCGGCAGGACTTTGGAAATTTTGAAGAAAGCCGTCTGCATGATGGTATTGATGCGGGCGCCCAGACCCAGATCTATTGCCAGGTTAGCAGCGTCGATCACATAGATTTCCGGCGTTTTATCCAAAATTTGTTTTTGCACCATCGCGGGAAGATGATCCCATGTTTCCGCTGCGGAGTATGGACTGTTCAGCAGCAGCGTACCGTTCTTCCGCAGATTGTTGAGCATGTTGTATTTTTCAAGAAATGCGAAATTATGGACTCCAAGGAAATGAGCGTTGTTACACAGGTAGGTGCTACGAATGGGTTTTGGACCGAATCGAAGGTGGCTGACGGTTTGAGAGCCGGCTTTTTTTGAGTCATAGACAAAATATCCTTGAGCGTATAAATCGGTTGCATCGGCGATGATTTTGATCGAGTTTTTGTTGGCTCCAACCGTTCCATCGGAACCTAGTCCGTAAAACATGGCCTGGAACGCATCGGCGGATCGGTTGAGGCAGTCCATATCCCACTCCAAAGAAGAGTTGGTGATATCGTCGATGATACCGATCGTGAAATGGTTTTTGGGTTTGTCCGAAGCCAGATTTTTGAACACGCTTTTGACCATGCCCGGTGAAAATTCTTTCGAGCTCAAACCATATCGGCCGCCGATGATCAAGGGGCGTGTTTTGAACGGAGCGGTACCGTTTGTGTATGCTTCGTCGATAGCGACCTGAATATCCTGATACAAGGGTTCACCGTTCGCGCCCGGTTCTTTGGTTCTGTCCATGGCCACGATTCGTTTTACCGTTTTGGGTAGAGCCGCGATAAAGTGGCGAATAGAAAACGGCCGGTATAGACGCACTTTTATCAAACCGACTTTTTTGCCTTCCGCAACCAGTTCATCGACGGTTTCATGGGCGGCTTCAGCGCCTGAACCCATGATGACCATGACGTGTTCCGCTTCCTTATGACCGTAATACTGGAACAGTTCATAGGAACGACCGGTCTTTTCGGCGAACGTACGCATATAGGATTCAATGATATCGGGCGCAGCGTCATAGAATTTGTTGACGGTTTCCCGACCCTGGAAGTACACGTCGGGGTTTTGGCTGGTGCCGCTGATCATCGGAGCATCCGGTCGCAATCCACGTTCGCGGTGCGCAAGAATGAATTCTTCCTTGATCATCGATTTCATGTCTTCCCGTGACAGCGGATAGATTTTGTTGATTTCGTGTGACGTTCTGAATCCATCGAAGAAATGCAGCATCGGGACACGGGTTTCAAGGGTCGAAGCGGTTGCGATGAAACTGAAATCCATGACTTCCTGCACTGATCCGGCGGCCAGCATGCCGAACCCGGTGGCTCGAGCGGCCATGACATCTTGGTGATCACCGAAAATCGACAATGCCTGGCTGGCAATCGACCGGGCCGCTATGTGAAACACGGTCGGCAACAATTCCCCAGAGATTTTGTACATGTTCGGGATCATCAACAACAGACCCTGAGATGCGGTGAATGTCGTAGACAATGCTCCAGCAGCCAAGGCGCCGTGTACGGAAGCGGATGCGCCGCCTTCACTTTGTAATTCAACGACTTCGGGGATGACACCCCAAAGGTTCGTCTCACCGGCAGCAGATTTTTCATCGGCTATTTCACCCATCACAGAACTCGGTGTAATCGGATATATCGCACATATTTCGTTACAAGCATGAGCGACATGGGCGGCAGCAGTGTTACCGTCCATTGGTTCCATTATTTGTTTGTTCATACATATAACTCCTCATTAAAAGTTAATTAAGCATTCGGCAAAGCCTCATTATCATATTCCGCCGATTATTGCCAAAGACAGATTTCGGCGGTAAAAAAACGCAAAACAAAGGTGTATTGATCAGTAAAAATCATATGTTCCAACGACAGGCGCATCGTCACAGTTCGATTTTTCCTTCCAGCGCTCGCACCACGGTGGCTTCATCGGCATGCTCGAGCGATGAGCCGACCGGTAACCCGTATGCCAACCGATAGACCTTGATACCCAGGGGTTTCAGCAATCGACTGACATATAATGCCGTCGCTTCACCTTCGACAGTAAATCCGGTCGCTATGATGATGTGCTGCGGTTTTTCCGTTTCGACCCGTCGAACCAGCGCTTCGATAGACAAATCTTCCGGCCCGATACCGTCCAACGGAGCTATGACGCCGCCGAGCACGTGATAGCGTCCGCGATATTCCATGGTGCTCTCGAGCGCCATGACATCGCCGACATCTTCGACGACACAGATGATGTTTTCGCGATTGGAATCCTGACAAATCTCGCATAATTCGTCTTCGGCCAAGTAAAAACAACGGCTGCATGGACGTATTTGCTCATGTAGCGCTTCCAGAGCAGATGCAAGTCGGTGTACTCTATCAGCGGGTTGTTTCAGAAGATGAAACGCGATGCGACGGGCTGATTTCCGCCCGATCGCCGGCAAGCGTCCCAATTCCGAGAGCGCGGTTTCCAATGCTTTCAACTGTCGTGCCATAACAGAATCACATCAATCCAGGTATATTCAAACCACCGGTAAGTTTACTCATTTCATCGGCCATCATCTGTTGAGCTTTTTTCAGCGCATCGTTGACGGCGGCGAGGATCAGATCCTGCAGCATTTCGACATCATCAGGATCGACCGCTTCCGGTTCGATGCGTATTTCAACCAGCGTGGCGTCACCTCGGGCGACGGCCGTAACCATGCCTCCACCGACGGTGGATTCAACGGTTTTTTGGGCGGCTTCCGCTTTGAGCCGCTCGAGTTTGGCCATCATGTCCTGGGCCTGTTTAAACAATTTTTTATTCATCATCAGTGGATTCCTCCAATTCTTCACTTTCAACAGCGGCAGGCGCAGATTTGTCTTTGAGCTGAACATCTTTGATCCTGCCATCAAACATCGCAAGCGCCTTTTTGACAGCCGGATGGTTTTGGGCCATGTTGAGCCGATCATCGTGCTGCTGTTTTCGTTCAATTTGTTCGTGTTCTAAAATCGAATAAGGCGCAGTTTTGTCCCCCTGTCGTAATCGAATAACCCGCTCACTACCAAAAGCTTTTCGGCTGGCATCGTCAAACAGTTTCGGAAGATTGTCATAGCTATTCATCAGCTCATATTGCAAATTCTGATTCGGGCTAAAAACCAGCGCCAATTCGCTATCTGTAAACGATTCAACTGCAGCGGAAAACAGCAAACCTTTCAATGGAGCGGCATCATCCGGCAATGCATCGATCAGCTTTTGTAAAGCGGTATTATCGACCAATGACCTTGAAATAGGACTCTTTGGTACGCCGGCTCTCTGCTCATCTGACGGTCCGGCGCTAGATGGCGCAGCTTGGGGTTTCACCGATTGTTTTATGGGCTGATCAGCGGATTTATCCGAGGTTTTTTTTTCCGGTCTCGCCGGCATATCAGTCAAGGGCGCTGTGGGGTGTGATGGTGTCGGTTGGGGAGGTGCGATATCTTTTTTTGGCGATGGTGGTGTGTCGATAGTTTGCGGACGAGTCGGTCGCCTTGGCGGAGAGGCGGGTGAAGGGGCTGATGAATCGGCGCCGGAGGTCAATCGAACTTCAAGATCTTTTAATTTGCCCATCAATTCAGAAATAGGGGTAAGCTGTTGAATACGAGACATTTTGACTAGTGCGACATCCATCAACAAGCGGGGAAATTCTGTAAGCCGAAAGGATTGTTCAAGCTCCAGCATAATCCGAAACATGCGTTCGAGCTGATCGATAGAAAAACTTTCTGCTAGATCGTCTGGTAGCGGAGAATGGGGTGGCGCACCGAGTTTGACCGCCATCAAGTCGCGGGTGACTTCCATCATTTCACGATTGAAAACAGTTTCGTCTCCCCCGCTATCGATGTATTGCGCGAACCGCTCGAGCGCAGTCGATCCATTACCGGAAGCGATACTTTTAAAGACATCGAAAAGAAGCTCCGGGTCAATTCTGCCAAGCAGTTGCATAGTTTTATCGTGATCGATCACATTTCCACAAAACGAAATGATTTGATCCAGTAAAGACAAACAGTCTCTCATTCCCCCATCAGCCATGTGGGCTAGGGCGTCCAAGGTTCTTTCTTCGATAGTGATGGATTCCAATCGGCATATTTCTGCCAGGTATTCTTTGAGTGTTTTGATATCGATACGTCGAAAGTCGTAGCGTTGGCATCGGGAGAGAATTGTGACGGGGACTTTGTGTGCTTCGGTCGTTGCCAGGATAAATATGACATGATCAGGGGGTTCTTCCAGAGTTTTCAACAGAGCGTTAAAAGCTTCCCGAGTCAGCATGTGGACTTCGTCGATAATGATGACTTTATATCGAGCTGATACCGGGGAGTATCGGACATTTTCGCGGAGTTCACGGATTTCGTCGATACCTCGGTTTGAGGCGCCGTCGATTTCGATGACATCCATTGAGATACCGGCGGTGATTTCCGTGCAGTGTCGGCAGGTATTGCAAGGTTGCGGTGTCGGACCGGTTTCGCAGTTCAGGGCTTTGGCCAGGATGCGTGCGGTAGTGGTTTTGCCGATACCTCGTGAGCCGGAAAACAGAAATGCATGGCCAAGACGATTGAGTTTTATCGAGTTGACCAGGGTTTGAGTGATATGGTTTTGCCCCACCACCTCTTCAAAGGTTTGGGGTCGTCGTTTACGGGCTAGGACTTTATAGGACACGTAACTTAACCATCCTGAAGAAAATGGTCGTGCACCCCCTGTCGAATCCAGGATCGTCGCGGAATTTGTAACAGCCGACTCAAACCGGGCTGCCCTGCGGCACACGAGAATGATTCCTTAATGCTGCTCCCGTCAAGGCCTGACATGGTTCGGAAGTTCTCGTTGCGCAGGACCCGATCATCAACACCGGCGGTTCCACTCCAGACCGGGAACCAGGTACCCTCGAGGGGGAATTCAACCCCGCTATAGCGGATTTCGGGTTCAGAGCGCCGCTACCGCCCCGTCTAGCACGACCCAAGCAACCCAAGTTTCAGCGGTAAACCACTGAAACTCATTCATTCATTCGTGGCGGAGAGGGTGGGATTTGAACCCACGTGGCAGGTTTTGCCCACCAACACGATTTCCAGTCGTGCTCCTTCGGCCAGCTCGGACACCTCTCCGAAAAAATCGTCAACCATGCACTGTTAAACCATCGTAACGAAGACAACAGACATTTTTCCTTCTGACCTGTCATCCTAAGCAGTGCCCGAAAGACTATATACACGCCTCAATCAAAGGTCAAGAAAATCATACAAGTTAATCCGACAATTCACGGGCTCCATTTTACCTGTTTTTACTTGTAATTCTTATCATATTTAGTAAAATTTGCGGTCAAAATCGTGTCTCGCGACAAAAAATCAGATTCGCTTTTTAAAAGGGTCGCTAACACCTGTATTGAAAAAAAACTTCATGCTCCATAACCGCAATGATCACTGAAGATTAAAGGTTTTTTTTCGCATTCGCATTAGCAAGGAAATATAAGAACATAATTTTTAACTGTTATTAAAAAACTGAAATCGAAAAAACATCTTGATAGTATCGAAAGCTGGATAAAGAAAACCCATGAGTTAGGGGGTTTTCAGCATTTTTCGATTGACTTTTTATTTAAAAGGAACAATAATAATAGTGCTTTTTGACAGGCTTTCTCTATTAAAGGAGGTAAAAATGGGACGAAAAATAATATTAGGTTTGATAGCACTGGCACTTTTACCCACTGTTTTGGCTCAAGATAATACGTGGATGGGGCCGACCGGCGGGTTTGGAGTGTACAGTGCGGATACGTTGCCGGCAAAAAATTTTGCCATCAGTTTCTATTTCGCCAATATCGATCGTGAAATGAAAATACCAGGGGATACAAAAGCAATCTCGTTGGACTATTCGTATTTTCTTCTTCCGATTGCCTATGGTCTGACGGATAAATTGGAATTGTCAGTCAGCCCGAACTACATGAATATCCGCAGAAATCGTGGGTATGGCGACAGTGACGGTTTAGGGGATCTTTTCGTCAACTTGAAAGCTAATGTTATCAAGAAAGAAGCTTTCGGACTTGGTGCGCTTTTACAGGCCAAAATCGGAACGGCTGATATGGATGAGGGTCTTGGCACGGAAGAATTCGATTATAGTTTGACGTTGTTAGCGACCAAATACTGGGATGCTACCCGGTTGCACTTTAATGTCGGGTATCGGTTTGTCGGTGAACCCGATGGTGTCGATTTCGATAACCAAGTGCTGTATGGAATCGGACTTGAAACCGATATTGCAGATCAATGGCAGTTTATTGCCGAGTTCCAAGGTGAAACGTCTCATTGGGATTATCAACCCAAAGACCCAATGGATTTGACAGCGGGTTTCCGCTATCACAATCCTAATGGATTCGTCTTTGGTGGCGGTCTTCGATATGCCTTCGGCATGGAAGATACCAACTGCCCCATCGGCGGTTTTGTCCAACTGGGTTTCTCTACCAGCAAACGGGCGCCCAAAGAGCCCCCAATTCCGCCGCCCCCACCAATTCCTGAAGTAACCTGTAGTGCAGAAGACTTGGTCATCGCCGTCGGCGAATTCACTAGAGTGCGTGTGGATGTCATCGATCCCCTTGGCGGTGAATTGACGTATGAATGGACCACTTCAGGATGCCGAATCGAAGCCGACGAAAACGAAGCGGTTTTCTATGCCGATGAATGCGAACCTGGCACCTACGCGGTCAACGTCGTCGTGACAAACTCAGGCGGCTATTCCAATCAGTGTGGTGTGCTGATAAAGGTTGAACAGGCTGAACCTGAAATGGAAATCGTCAAACTGGATCTGCCTCTGGTTCCTTTCAAAAAAGGCACCCGTGTTGACAACGTCGCTAAAGCAATTCTCGATGATATCGCCGTGAAAATTCAGGAATATCCGGGCGTGACAGTTGAACTGGTCGGCCATACCGATTCGACCGGTTCAGAAGCTACCAACTTGAAAGTTGGTCAGACACGCGCAGAAAATGTGAAGAAATATCTTGTCGATCGTCACAACATCGAACCGGAACGGTTTGAAGTAAGCAGCAAAGGGGAATCCGAACCGATTGCCGATAATACTACCGCTGCCGGAAGAACACAGAATCGACGTGTCGAAGTGATCATGATGGTGGAAATGCCGGTCGAGTAAGTTCCATTTGAAACGGCATAACCGACTATTCGTTTGTGTTTTAAGTATCATGGCCCTGGTCACAACCGTGACCCGGGCCGTGGACTGTACATTGATAGGCCCATCAGGAGGCAGTTTTAAATCCATCGAATACCTGAAGAATGGAACCCTCGTGACTGGTGGCTTCAATGGACACCTGTACGTGTCAACCAATTATGGGGATTCCTGGACGGATATTACTCCTCAGGCATTGACCAGAGGTATGGTTGTACAAAAAATCGTTTACCATTCAGCGACTGAAACCGTGTATATAGCAGCCAGAAATCTCCAACATGGAGCGCTGATTCGCGCTTCCTACCAAGATGTTCTGGATGGGTTGAAACAATTTGATGTTTTATTTCGTGATAAACCGATTCGATCACTTGTTTTATCCCGCACCGATCCGCTTCAAATTTTCGTCGGCACCGATGAACGACTGCATTACAGTCTGGACAGCGGGGAAACATGGTCGGCAGCCTCAACACAGATGCGCAATGCCGAAGTTCAGTCCCTGGCAATTGATCCGGATAACCCAAAACTGATCTACGCCGGATCACGTCAACGCGCTTACAAATCATCAAATTACGGTGGAAAATGGACGCCGATACATACAGGTATGGCGCCGGATAGCGATGTGTTCACTATGGTATTTGACCGGAAGAACCGATTGTGGGCAGGTACCTGTGGTTATGCTTACAGAAGCGCAGATCGCGGCGGACAATGGGTCAAAAAACAAACCGGTCTGAAAGGTAAACGGATTCATTGTATTGAAATATTTAGGAATGATACGACAGATATAATCTATGCCGGCAGCGATAACGGGCTGCACGTGTTTCAAGAAGCTGCCGATGCCTGGCTCCCCATTATTCCAGATGTCGTAATCCAAGATATTACACTGGACGAATCGGGCAATGTCTTTGTTGCGACAGAAGGTCTGGGTATATTACGCCACCAGAACGATCCGGTTCAAACGCTGCCTATCAACACAAACCTGTATGCCTCCTCACCCAAAGCTATCACCGGTTCCCTTCAGGACACCCTGTGGACCGGCCTGGTTTATCAAGGTGCCAACAGTGGATTATGGCGTTATAAAAATAACGAATGGAACAAAGTATCGGTAGAATGCGATGGCGCTAATATTCGAGATTTACTGGTTACGAAAAACTGCTTGTTCGCAGGCACAGCTAACGGGATCATTCGGCTTGACCTGAATCCAGATTCCGATTTAGAAACAGAAAATTCGATTAGATTTCTCGACGGCATTCCCATAAAAACACTTTATTTGGAAGATGACGGCACGACGATTTTAGCTGGAGGATTTGACGGTATTTATGTATTGAATACGCTGAATGGTGAATATGCCGCTTATCCTGGAATCAAAGGCGCCAATATCAATACTCTGTGGAAATGCCGAAAAACAGGCAAGATTTTTGCCGGCTCAGATACAAATGTATATAAAAAAATATCCGGCACAGTGCACTGGGTTCTGGCGCCGCTCCCGTCGGAAAAAGTCAGAATCAACCGTATCTCCGGGACTGAAGATGGAAAACAAATTTATCTCGCTACAGGCGAAGGCCTGATGATCTCGTACGACAGTGGTCAACGGTTTTCCCGATTTACCGGTAAAGGCCTGACCGGCGCATGTCTGGATGTGTCGATCCGAGACGACGATGTTTATGTGTTGATGAGCGATTATAGTGTTTACCATCGTAAAACCAATGATTTTTCTTGGAAACTCCTGGTAAAACTACCTTTTGACGCTTGGTCGCTGTTTGCAAGAGACGATGCTGTTTTGATTGGGACGCAGGCAAACGGCG
The DNA here is from genome assembly GCA_964404285.1 of uncultured bacterium. Classification (GTDB taxonomy): domain Bacteria; phylum CSSED10-310; class CSSED10-310; order CSSED10-310; family CSSED10-310; genus JBASEY01. The sequence continues at coordinate 10,860 of CAYOJK010000014.1, forward strand.
TGGTCATTTTAAACAGTGAACGGTGAGTGAAAGCTTTTTTCCAAACATACTCTTTTTAACGTTTCTTTTCGTCAATAATAGCTGCATTGAAAAACCTGATAAATCTAGCGTTATGCTCTTCGAAGCTCATCTAAACGCCTACAGGTCTTAACACTTTAGCTCCCCGCTGTTTAGCTGTGACATATGTTTTTTTAAAACTTGACAAAATAGCTTTATTTCAGATTACATAGGGCACGGTGATCAAACCTGAATCCACCCTGTTTTTTTATAAAAACTGCTGGCGAACAAGGAGTAAATCTGATGGAAGTGAAACTGGATAGTCTCATAGAAAAAATCAGGAAAGAAGCTGTTGACGAAGGGCGAAAACAAGCGTTGGACCTGGTTGAAAAGGCTCAAATCGAGGCGAAGACCATTGTTCAGGACGCTGAAGAAAAGGCTCATGTCATTCTGGAGAAAGCGAAGACACAAGCTGATAAAACCCATGAAAACACCAAGTTGGCTTTGCAGCAAGCAGCACGGGATATTGAATTATCGTTGAAAGAGCGGATAACTGAATTATTCGACAGGGTTTTCAAGCAGGCTGTAGGAGATGTTCTGCAAGCGGATTTCCTTGAAAACCTGATCGTAACTCTTGTCAAAGAGTGGGCGACAAAAGGCGCTGTAGATATTATGGTCAATCCTGAAACACAGAAAAACTTGGAGCAGACCCTTTTTGTCAAGTTGGGTCAGTCTTTGAAAGAATCCGTCACTCTTAGCGCTTTGCCTGGGCTGGCGAATGGATTTAGAGTTGCATTGAAAGATGGTAGTCTTTATTACGATTTCAGTGATGAAACAATCGCTGAAACCATGAAAGAATTCTTGAGTCCGACACTGCGTTCGCTGTTAGATAAAAACAATGGATAAATACTTCTATTTTGTTTCGCAATTGCCCTCGCTGCAATTCGATAGTGACCCGATTATAACGATCGATAATTTTATTATCGAAGCAGAAAAATGGTTAAGCAGATCGGATTTTTCGATTCTGACACGGATCGATCCGGCAGCGATAGAGCCTGAAAAAGACGATCCTGAAATTTTAAAACAGTACAAAAAGCGTCAAGTCGAATTTATAGAAGAGCTGGTTTTGTGGAGAAAAAGCCAGGGTGCTGAACGTGAATACAAATCGCATTTGTTTCCTCTCCATTTACTGAAAGAAGGAACTCCCCTGGATGCTGAGCGCTTGATGTTGAAATGGAAATGGAAAGATATTGAAGAGCGGGAATACAAGCATCATTTTGATTTAGAGTTTTTGATTATATATTTCATGAAATTGAAAATTTTACACAAGCTAAAGTCTTTTGACAGTGAGCAAGGTTTGAAAAAATATCAATCATTATGCGAGGCGGAGATATGGATCGAACGTCCGGAACAATAACAAGTATAAACGGTAATATGGTCTCTGTAAGGGTGGCCGGCAATGTCATGCAAAACGAGGTTGCGGATATTATTTATGGTGACCAGCGTTTGAAGTCGGAAGTTGTGCGTATTGATGGTGACATTGCATTTTTGCAGGTATTTGAGAGTACCAAAGGGTTGAAAATTGGGGATAAGGCTGAGTTTACAGGCGAACTTCTGGCTGTTAAATTGGGACCGGGTATTTTGGGAAGCGTCTACGATGGTCTACAAAATCCTTTGCCTGCGCTGGCTGATGAATACGGGTTTTTTCTACCGAAAGGTGTCAAAATCAATCCGTTGGACAGCGAAAAAAAATGGAAGTTTACGCCTTCGGCAAAACCAGGTGACTCGGTTGTTGCCGGTACGTCGTTAGGCCATGTGCCGGAAGGACTTTTTGAACATCTGATCATGGTTCCATTCGGATTTGTAGGAAGCCTGATCGTCCAAGAAATCGTGCCGGAAGGGATGTACACGATTGAGGAACCTATTGCCAAACTCAAGGATAATAGAGGAAGAATCCATACGGTTTCCATGACATTTGATTGGCCGGTTAAAATTCCCGTTGAAGCCTATCGGGAAAAATGGCTCCCGACGGATACGCTAACCACAAAAACCAGGATTATCGATACGTTTTTTCCGGTAGCTAAGGGAGGCACTTTTTGTGTGCCCGGGCCGTTTGGCTCAGGAAAAACTGTTCTTCAGCAGATCATGAGCCGTAATGCAGACGTCGATGTTGTGGTTATTGCCGCTTGTGGTGAACGAGCTGGTGAGGTGGTTGAAACGTTGAGAGAGTTTCCAAAATTGCTCGACCCCAGAACCGGACGAACATTGATGGAAAGAACGATTATTATCTGCAACACCAGTTCGATGCCGGTCGCAGCGCGTGAAGCATCCGTTTATACGGCAACGACCCTGGCGGAATACTATAGGCAAATGGGTCTGGACGTATTGATGCTGGCAGATTCAACGTCGCGATGGTGTCAGGCTATGCGGGAACTGTCAGGACGCCTGGAAGAAATACCGGGAGAAGAAGCGTTTCCAGCCTACTTGGAATCCCGAATAGCAGAGCTCTACGAACGCGCTGGTCTTGTCGAACTCCACAACGGAAAATTCGGCAGCCTGACCATCAGTGGAACCGTCAGCCCGGCAGGCGGTAATTTCGAAGAGCCTGTCACCCAGTCAACTCTGAAAGTTGTTGGAGCGTTTCTGGGACTTTCGTATAACCGCGCTTACGCTCGTCGTTATCCCGCTATCGATCCGCTTGACAGTTGGTCAAAGTATAAATCGAGGATGGATGCAGAAAAAGTGAGTAATGCTCGAGCGATACTGTCAAAAGGAAACAATGTCAGGCAAATGATGATGGTGGTCGGTGAAGAAGGCACGTCGCTTGAAGATTACGAGATTTATCTGAAATCAGAATTTCTGGATGCCGTTTACCTACAGCAAAACGCTTTCGATGATGTCGATGCAGCCTCGACACCGGAACGACAAAAATATGTATTTGAAAAAGTTTATGGTGTTCTGGCTTCAGAATTTAAATTTGAGTCTAAAACGAAAGCAAGGGATTATTTCTATCAATTGAGACAATTATTTGTTGACTGGAATTATACGGTGATGGACACGGATTCGTTCAAGGAACAGGAACAAAAAATTATGGGTCTGTTACGGGAGAATGTGAAGTGAGACGAGTATACAATAAAATACAACAGATAGTCGGCAACGTCATAACGGTTCAGGCGGAAGGCATCAGTTATGAAGAGCTTGCCGAAATTACGACTCAACGTGGCAATAAATCACTCGCGCAGGTCATCAGACTGGATGGCAATACGGTGTCTCTACAAGTGTTTTCCGGAAGCCGTGGATTATCTATCCACGACGAAATCCGGTTTTTGGGTCGTCCCATGAAGGTCGCGTTTTCTGATAACATGCAAGGACGTATTTTCGATGGCGCCGGTGAACCTCGAGACAAGGGGCCGTCAATCACAGAAAATCTGATCGAAGTAGCTGGACCAACAGTCAACCCTGCCAAACGAATTATACCAACCCGTATGATCCGAACGAATATTCCTATGATCGATGTGTTCAATTCATTGGTCGTCTCCCAAAAATTACCGATATTCTCCGTATCCGGGGAACCTTACAATGAATTGTTGGCACGAATCGCTCTGCAAGCTCAAGTTGATATGATCGTATTAGGTGGAATCAAACTCAAATACGATGAATATATGTATTTTAAAAATACATTTGAAGAAGGCGGTGTGTTGCACAAATCTATCATGTTTATCAATACCGCTGCAGAACCGATAGTCGAAAGCTTGATGGTGCCGGACCTGTGTCTGGCAGTTGCAGAAAACTTTGCTCTACAGGGAAAAGATGTGTTGGTGCTTTTGACCGATATGACCAACTTTGCTGACGCATTGAAAGAAATCGCTATCACGATGGAACAGGTGCCGTCAAACCGAGGGTATCCTGGCGATCTCTACAGCCAGTTAGCGGCGCGTTATGAAAAAGCTGTCGATTTTGAAGGCGCTGGATCAGTCACTGTTTTAGCTGTGACAACCATGCCGGGAAATGACGTGACTCACCCTGTTCCCGATAATACCGGTTATATCACCGAAGGCCAGTTCTATCTGCATGGCGGCGTCATCGATCCGTTTGGCTCTCTGAGCCGACTGAAACAGCAGGTTAACGCTAAAACCAGAGGCGACCATAGAGCGATTATGGACGGCATGATCCAGCTCTATTCACAATACCGGGAAACCGAAGAAAAAAGAGCTATGGGTTTCCGTATGACGGACTGGGATGAAAAATTGTTGAAATATGGCCAGATGTTTGTTTCCCAAATGATGGATCTCACCGTCAATATTTCACTCGAGGATGCCCTGGATAGCGGATGGAAAATCCTGGCTGAGTGTTTTCAGCCGGAAGAAAGTGGTTTCCGATCCGATCTGATCAATAAATATTGGCCCAAACCAAAAGTCGTCGTCAGCTCGAATGGCGATGTAGAAGAAGAGAAAACAGCGGAAATAGAAATTGGAAAAGAACCGGCGACTCAGCAGTAAGGTAACCTTTGATGATGAAAAAAAGTGTGAACAGATGATCTGAACGTGAGATATCGAGATTATGGCAAAAATTAAATACACCAAAAACGAGCTTAAAACCCAGAAAGATAACCTGGCTCGATTTAGACGTTTCTTACCAACGTTGGAACTGAAAAAGATGCAATTGATTGCGGAAATTCGGCAGGTTCAGGAGGATATGGATCAGGTTCGAAGAGATTATGTCATCATGGAAAAAAATGTGAGTGAATGGATAGGTGTATTTGCTGAAGATATTGATTTAAAGGGGTTTTTTGAAATCGAAAAGATCGTTGTGCACATCGATAATATTGCAGGTATCAATGTGCCTGTGTTTGATACCGTGTTGTTTAAAGATAAAGAATATGACCTGTATCATACCCCTTTATGGGTCGATAAAGGTCTTGATGCCGTTAAAGTGCAAATCAAACGTAAAGCTGAACTGACAGTTTTAGAGCGTAAAGAAGAGGTGTTGGGGGAAGAACTTCGTGTTACTGTGCAGCGAATCAAATTATTTGAAGAGGTCAAAATTCCTGAAGCGCTGGAAAATATACGCGTAATACAAATATTTTTGGGTGATCAGCAGACAGCGGCAGTCGTTCGTGGAAAGATTGCCAAAACCAAAATCGCGAAGAAAAAAATGGAGGAACGCATATAATGATCGTGCCGATGAAAAAAATGACACTTTTGATCAGTGCGCATGATCATGATTCCGCACTCTATAAATTACGTGATTTGGGGGTTGTCCATATCAGCAATGTGAAGGTTCCGGAATCGGAAGAATTACCGGTTATTGAAAGAAAAATCACGAAGATCGACAGAGCCTTACTTGCCATCAAAGGCAGCAGTGCTTCCTCAGAATCAGCGGATACCAAAACCGCTGAAAAAATTGCCGATACCATCGTCTCACTAGTAGCGCAAAAAGATACGTTACAGGGCGACCTGAACGACATGAGCGCCAAGGAAAGATGGTTCAATGAATGGGGTGCGGTATCTAAAGCATCGATCGATGAGTTGCGGGAAGCCGGTATTGTGACACGATTTCATATATGCACGAAAAAAACGCTTAAAAGTATCCCTGACGACGAAACAATTATTGTGTTGAAACAAACAAAAGATACGGTGCATTTAGTTCATTTCACGGATGTGTTTTCACCTGGACTAGACCTTACGGAAGATCCGATGCCGCCGATAGAAATAGCATCGCTGCGTCAAGATATGGAAAAGAATCGGCAAACGATCCAAGATATCGATCATCAACTGGAATCGATGGCTAGTGAATCAGCTAAACTTGTATCATATCGAAAACAACTGGAAACTCAGCGCGAATTTGCGCAAGCCAAATATGGTATGGGGGAAGCGGAATCATTCGTTTATCTGCAAGGTTATTGTCCCGTTGAAGACGTGGAAGCGGTTAAACGACTGGCAGAGCGTGAGGTGTGGGGATATATCGTTCAGGATCCAGACGATCCGGACGAGACGCCGACATTGGTGCACAATCCCAAGTGGCTGCGGATAATTCGCCCGGTCTATGCCTTCATGGGCACGATACCGGGTTATGCGGAATTCGATATCAGTTTTTGGTTTTTGCTTTTTTTCAGCTTGTTTTATGCCATGTTGGTCGGTGATGCCGGGTATGGCCTGATTTTTCTGGCAGCAACCGTTTTTGCCCGGATCAAATTAAAGGATTTGCCCTGGGAACCCTTTGGATTGATGTTTGTCCTGAGCGGTGCAACGATTGTTTGGGGCACGATTACCGGTACGTGGTTTGGAATGGCAGGTGTACTTGATTGGAAACCTTTGGCATTCCTAGGCGCATTTGTCATCGAACCGATCAGCAGTATCAATGGAAGTCAAGACTTTATGATGCTCTTGTGCTTTTTTATCGGCGCAGTGCATTTGACAATCGCTCATTCGTTAATCGCTATCCGAATTATTCGCACACCTAATGCTGTTGCACAATTTGGATGGATAGCAGTGATCTGGAGTCTGTTTTTCGTCGCTCAGACCCTGGTGCTGGGCAAGCCTTCCCAGCCATTTGTCTTACCGCTTTTAATCGCCGGCTTTATCGCTATCGGGCTGTTTGAAAATTACCAGAAAAATGCGGTGATCAAAGGCGCTCTGTCCTCACTGGCAAATCTTCCTTTGAGTGTGATTTCGGCGTTTTCCGATGTCGTATCGTATTTGCGGTTGTTTGCTGTGGGAGTCGCGACGTTCATTGTCGCGGGCAGTTTCAATCAAATGGCATCTGAACTGATGGGGGGAGTGGTGGGAACTGCTATTGCGGCGATGACAATTTTTCTGGGTCACGCAATAAATATTGTTCTGGCGGTTATGGCCGTCGTGGTGCATGGAATCAGGTTGAACATGCTGGAATTTTCCGGTCATTTGAGTATGCAGTGGTCTGGAAAAGCCTATCAACCTTTTATAAAGAAATAAAAATACTATGAGAATACGGGCAGTTATTACAATTTGGAACAAGGAGGACATACCATGTTTTCGGAAGTGACAACAACCGGCTTTGGTGATTTAGGGTTTTCGCTGACTTTGGCCGCAATAGGTTCCGCGCTGGGCATCGGATATGCGGGTATGGCAGCTGTCGGCGCCTGGAAACGAGCATTTATGCTGAACAAAGCCGCACCTTTTATTATGATCGCTTTCGTCGGAGCGCCCCTTTCACAGACAATTTACGGAATGATTCTTCGGAATGCTATTCAGAGCGCGAATCTGCCGGTCGAAACCTACCCGATGCAGATTCTACTGGGTATCATTGCCGGCTTGGCAATCGGACTGTCTGCTGTCATACAAGGAAAAGCCGGTGCAGCCGCTTCAGATGCTCTCGGCGAAACCGGGAAAGGATTCGGTAACTATATCATGGTTCTGGGCGTCATCGAAACCGTGGCATTGTTCGTCATGGTATTCACTATGACTGCTCTACCAAGCCCGTAGTAAACCGATCGATAACCGAAAAAAACGGCTTATGACTCTTTCTCGGCGTAGTATATATTCGCTAAGCGCATATACTTCCGCTAGTTTTCACTATTTTCGGACTTGAGGAAGACTGTTGGAAGGCGGACGCGAAAAGGAGTAAAAAAACGTTTTCTATCTCATGAATAATGCAGACGAAACCATTAAATCGACATAAAGTCACGTTATTATGGATATTTTTGTCAGCGCTGATTTTGCGGATTATTTGGATTGTTCAATACCAAGCATCACCGTTTTTTAATAACCCATCTTTAGATTTCACATTCTTTGATCAGCGAGCGCGGGAAATTCTCCAAGGTGAGCTCTTTTCCAGCACATATCTGTTCAGTCCCTTATATCCATTCTTCCTGGCGCTGGTGTACAAAATTTTCGGCGCTGATCTGTTCTTCCCACGGCTGTTCCAAGCTTTATTAGGAGCGGCGCTGGTTTTTCCGATCTATCATATTGCTGTTTTTGCCTTCAATAAACGCACTGCCTTGATAGCCGCATCGATATGCGCCATCTATCTCCCATTGATGTATTACGATGGCATACTAATGGCCACAACTCTGCATATTTTCTGCCTCGCAATATCGACAGCATGTCTTGCCAGGGTGATCTCATGGAAACGCATCATTTGTGCAGGGCTTCTGATGGGGCTCGTGCTGCTTGCCGCTCCCAATTATCTGATCGTTATGGCAGCGGTCGCGTTGTGGTTGATGACGTGTTCTAAAGTGCAGTTCAGGAAGTCTCTGGTTTATGCAATACTATATATTGCTTGTGCCTTATTGGTTGTTTTCCCGATAACTATTTATCATGCTTTGAATGATGGTGAGTTTGTTTTTGTCGCACCTCATGGAGGCATTAATTTCTATCTGGGAAATCATGAGCAGGCTACAGGAACCTATATGTCTATTCCTGGAATTTCTGATTATCCAGGGCAACAAGCGCTTGATTCAAAAAAAGTTGCCTCAGAAGCAATGGGGCGCCCGTTAACAAATGCAGAAGTATCAGCCTATTGGGTAAACAAAAGCTTGAGTTTTCTGAAAAATGAACCTGTCGCATTTATCGTTTTGCAGGGTCGAAAAATCGCTTTGTTTTGGAATGCATTCGAAATACCCAGTGAATATGGCTTGGATTTCGACACTCAATTTCATTCCATCTTACGTGCGCCTTTGATTCGGTTCGGATGGATAGCGCCGCCGGCGCTGGTCGGATTAATCTTCCTTCTGTTTACACCTGATAAAAAGAAAGCGTTGTTACCAGCTTTTATGCTTATCGGAACAATGGCCGCAGTCATCGTTTTTTTCGTTCATGCTCGTTACCGAATACCGGCAACACCATGGGTGATCCTATTTGCAAGCTTTTGTGTCTCAGAAATCATACGGTTGATACAGAAGAAGCGATGGGGCGTGTTGGGATTGACTGGTGTATTGTTGGTGTTCGCGACAGGTTTTGTCTATCAGAACCTGGAAGAGAGAAACGATTTGCCGGGCTGGTTCAATCGTGCACAAGTCTTTTTGGAAACAGGTGATACCGATTCAGCAGAAGCCTGTCTTCAAGAAATATTGAAGCACGATAACTCGATGAAAACATGGTTTTTACTTGGTTTGATACAATTGAATTCAGGACGTTTGTCGGAGGCGGAACTATCTTTTCAGAATGTGCTTGTTCAAGATCCGGATCACTATGAGGCCTTATTGAATCTTGGATTGACCTACAGTGAACAGGAACAATACGAATCTGCGAAACGCTTGCTTGAACGAGCGGTACGGCTCTATCCGGACTTGACTCAAGCGCGTCTGGCGCTTGCTACAGTCTATCTTGAACAGAATCAGTTGGAAATGGCTTTGGATGTCCTGGAAAACATACGAAATGAAAAGCTTCCGATAGAGCAGAGAATCAGACTGGAACAGACTGTCGAGCAAATAGAGATAATAAAGGAAAAGATATATTTCGACGTAACCACTGATAAGAATTAAAGGTGAAATATGATATTAAAAACGTTAGTTGTTGGTCCTTTAGAAGTGAATTGCTATCTAATTGGCGATGAAAAAGGCGGCCCAATTGGGATTGTCGATCCCGGCGGTGATGCGGAAACAATTTTAAAAGCAGTAAAAAATCTGGATCGTCCGGTAGCGTGTATCGTGAATACTCATGGTCATTTTGATCATGTTGGTGCGGTTGAAGAACTAAAACGTGAATTAGGTGTTGAATATCTCATCCATAAAGATGAGCAGAAGATTTTGCAAGAAATGCCGGATCATATGGAGTTTTTCGGTTTGGAAGCTCTGAAACCGCCGAAGGTGTCACGATTCATCGAAGATGGTGAATTAATCACTTTAGGGAGTTTGACCGTCAAAGTGATCCATACGCCGGGTCATTCCCCGGGTGGTATTTGCCTGTATTCCGAAGAAACCGGTCAGCTCATCAGTGGTGATACTTTATTTTACGAGTCAGTCGGACGCACTGATTTGCCGGGTGGAGACACCGAGACGATGTTGGCTTCGATTGCAGAAAAAATTTTGATCTTGCCGGATAACACACGAGTTTTTCCGGGTCATGGCCCAGAAACGCAAATTGGGCATGAAAAACAATTCAATCCTTTTCTTTGAAGCTCAAAGAAAAAGATGATTAAAAATTGAGTCAAGAGTGAATCATTGCCAAAACACGTTAAATACACTATGATCACAGCGATTTTGGCCTAAAATTATTTGATGTTGAAATAGTTCCAGTTGGAGGGAAAAAATGTTACAGATTACAGATATGTCCAACAAACTGATTTTTATCGTCAGTTCACCGCGGTCCGGATCGACGTTACTGGAGAGAATGATCAGCGCTCATTCAAAAGTGGTTGGAGGTCCTGAGCCGCATTTGCTGACACCGTTGGCTCATTTGGGGTATTATGAAAACATAGAAAAAGCGTCGTATGATCATCTTCGTGCGGTCGCGGCGCAACGGGAATTTGTAGCTGCTCTTCCGGGTGGTGAGCAGGATTACATTACAGCCTTACAGGCGTATTGTTTTCATCTATATGGAAGGCAACTGGAAGCTGCTGGGGAAGGCAAGGAACGGGTTCTGGATAAAACGCCGGCTTATGCTCTGGTCCTGCCGTTTATTACCAAGGTTTTCCCTGAAGCGAAGTACGTTCTACTGGCGCGGCACCCGGCAGCGATTTTTGCGTCATACGCGCAATCGTTTTTTGAAAACGACTGGAAAGCAGCTCATGAATACAATCCGATTATCGAGCGGTATGTGCCGGCCATGGCACGCTTTATACGTGAAACCAAGGCGCCGTTTATACATGTCAGGTATGAAGATTTAGTCACGGATCCGGAAAAGTATATGCAAGATGTCAGCAAATTTCTGGAGTTACAGTACGAACCCCAGACGGTTGAATATGGGTCGGCAGGGGAGGCCAAGCGGAAAGGCCTGGGTGATCCGATAGGGGTGGATCAGCATAAACGGCCGGTTACATCTTCGGTGGACAAATGGGTCAAGACGGTTGACGCCGATGTTGAAAAGCAAAAACTATTGGAAAAAATGATCGGTTTTTGTGATCCGGAGGATTTTCGAACACTTGGTTATGATCCCAATAAATTGTTCGAGCCGCTTGAAGTGTATCGGGCAAAGCCAGCTCCGACAGAGACGGCTACGGGTGGAAAGAAGAAAAAAAAGAAAAAAATGAATGCTTTTTCCTGGGAGCGCCGCCTGTTACATCTTATTCGACGAAATATCCATAAAAATTGGCTCGGAAAATTGTTGCGCAAAATCAAATTTACCTGCGATGTCTTATTGAGATAAGCGTTTCGCTGGTGCGAAACGCGGTTCCTGGCAGCGCTCTTCAAGCGCTTCAGCGCTGAGCGCTGAGTTGGGAGATTTTCAGTTGATAGTGGTCTGTTAGTTTTCCATCCAAAACTAAAAGACAATAAATACTGGATTCTAACACTTGGTGATTGGATATTGGACATTGAAAAAAAATCAGCCCCTTACTTCTCTCTTTTCAATTTGACGCAAAATTATTGGTGATTACAAATCCAAGAGAAAGAGAATCGCTGTCATTTTATTCAGATTGACCAATCGCCCGAAATCCTTCATAATACAAGCATTGCTGCCTTTACAAAGGCTTATGTTTGTTAGATTTTTCACATTAACACAGGCAAGGACTATGGATACGAAAATTGCAGTTTTCAAAGGTAAGAAAGTCCGGAAAACCATTCACAATAATGAATGGTTGTTTGTCGTCAATGACGTTGTGGAAGCGCTTACGGATACGGTAAATGCGAAAGAATATATAAAGAAAGTCAGAAGTAGGGATCCCGAACTCTCCAAAGGGTGGGGACAGATTGTCACCCCAAAGGAAAAATCAAGAAACAGATCAATATCTTATTCACTGTTTCTTTTCTTGCAGAATAAAGATATTTTTCCTGATCGAGCCTTCATCAACGTTTTTAGATTTGGTTAATAATGCAGTTTCCAGATTTACGAGCATTTTAAATCTTTCGTGACCGCTACTTGCATGACCATCAACATTACATCCGTGTAATTCGTCAAAATTTGGATACGACAGAACAAGCCCGCTTTTTAAAGAACCCAGGACTGATCCACTCCGAGGATCTACAAGGTCAATATCTACCATAAGCTCTATTCCACCTTCTGTTTCTGGGAAAAAAAACTTTTGCCAATTTTGACTCATATAAATAACTGCGGATGTAATGATCAGTAGAAGCCAATATATCAGATGTATTTTAAAATTTTTCATAACCTCTCCTTTTTACTCGCCTTTTTCATCATGTCCTCAAGATTTTCTTTTATTCGAGCAGGAGTGAAGGATCTGACTTTTTTCACTTTCTTTTTCGTCGCCCTTGCTTCCATTTTCAGTTCTTTGGAATATTCTGCTGGTCCCCAAAAACCAGACCGCGCGTTAAGCTAGTTTTGATAAATAGCTCCCTTACTATAGGTGTCTCATTCATATTGACACAGAGGGTACTCCCAAACCTATTAATCCCCAAATTCATCATAAGCAAGATTAAACTAATCCCGGTAATCCTTTAATCCCGTAATCGTGTTCAGACAATAAAAGAACAGGCAACATGGCAGTCATATCCTCATTCTCAACAAATCTCCGAATCCGATTCTGTCAGAGCTAATAAACCGGACAACAAAGGTGTCTGTTTGAACACGATTCCAAAGATTACAAAGATGGGCAGCGCTCTGCGAGCGCGGTTCCTGGTTTCTAGTTTCTGGTTCCTGGTTGGGTTTTCGATGAATTTTTATTGGCGAGATTTCTAAATTAAACAGGAAAACTATAAATTCTGGAGACTAACACTTGGAAATTGGTGATTGGACATTGTATATTGGATATTGAACCCCCCGCCCCTCACCCCTTTAAAAAAGAGGCAGCTAAAATCGCACCTCGCTTGTCTATTGCCTTTATAAGTAAATTATGGTAAAAGTCACGGCGGTTCTGCTGAATGATTGCCGGAGTGATGGAATAGGCAGACGTGCGGGACTCAAAATCCCGTGCCCTTCGGGGCGTGTGGGTTCGATTCCCACCTCCGGCATGCTGTTTGCCCGGCGATTACCTTCGTGCGGGCATTTTGTTTTGATCTTCTTTGGATTTTTCCAATATTATGGGAGGGTCAATGAATCGAGTAAATAGGAAGAAAGGATCGACGATAAAAACCAAGACCAACGACAATAAAACTCAAGACACAATTGTTTTGTTACCGGATGTGTGTTCGTTAGGTGTTATCAAAAGCATGTCCGAGAACAATAACGAATTGGAGTACTTGAGTTTGATAGAACTAACATTACAGGAATACATCGAAAATAAATTGGATTCGGTTATCCAGGAAATTCGAAGAACAAATTCCGTCCAGTTAACCCATGTTCCTGAGTTGGCACAAATTGGAGAAAACGAAGAACAAAATTCACTGATCGTTTCTTTTCATCATGAAAAAAAATGGAAAAACCAAAGAGGAAACCCTTTGGTTGCAGCCGTCATGCCCGTCAAACGGATTCTGGATTCCGATGAACTCATAGCATTCAATGAGCAGATTATTCAATCGGAAAATCTGGCATTGACCATGAACTTTGCCGATACCATCTCTTTTGTCATGCTGTTGGATTTGTTGGCAATCGGGGCCACCCCATTTGAAAACACATCGGAAGCAATCGGTAATTATTATTTCAAAATAGTGTATTACGGGGAATTCCAACCGGCTTTGTCAAACGCTATCGATCCGCTGATGCATGCTCTGGAACATTATCGAAAAACACGTTCGTCTTCCGTTAACGGTGATTCAATCGATTTAACCGGGCTACTACCCGAAGCCTTTGCCTAATTTCTCAGTAAAAACGAGTCTGTTGTTTACTAACCCATGTAGAAAGATCTATCGAACAGCTTATGAACGTTGTGCACGAACGAGATCAGTGATTTCACCAGGATTCGGAAATCGGCCGGTATTGAATTTTGAGTAAATCAGGACGCCATCGAGTGTTATATCATAAATACCACCGCTTCCCGGAATTAATTTAACATCGGCATTAAAATTCTTTTTGAGTTCTGCTGCCAGCCCGGCAGCGCGAGGCTGATAGTTTCACTCCATACAAAATGTGATTGTCATTTTCATCGTATGTCTCCTTCGGGACCATTACAATATGGTTAAGTCTTGCCGATAATACCTGTAACAGGTAAACTTGCTGCGTTATCCCGGCATTATGAGCATACAGGATAATGGCCCTGTTTCAAGGAAAAGGTGAATGAAAGACGGATTGGCTTTATTTGATTTCGATGGAACGATAACTGTCAAGGATACTCTTCTTGATTTTGCAAAATATGTTAAAGGGATGCCGATATCGATCCTGATTTTTATTCGGTTGATACCGGCATTTATACTTTGGAAATCAGGTAAACTGGGTAACCAGGGCTTTAAAGAGCGGTTTTTAACGATATCGTTTAAAGGACTTAGTGAATCCCATCTTTGTTCTAAAGGAAATGAATACGGCCAAAACCGCATCCCTCAGCTTTTACGCCCCAAAGCTTTGGAACGATTGGATTGGCATCGGGAACAAGAACATCGAATTATCATTGTATCGGCATCGACAGATGTCTGGTTATCTGAATGGTGTCATCTTCAAGGATTTGAATTGATTTGTTCGAAATTGGAGTTTATCGACGGTATCTGTACAGGTCGGTTACAGGGGATCAATTGTCGTGGAGCAGAAAAGGTCAAGCGGGTACAAGCGGAGATAAACACATCGGATTACCGAGTCATTTATGCTTATGGTGACAGCAGTGGAGACAAGGAGATGCTGGAATTTGCCGATCAAAAATTTTTCAAACCGTTTCACTGACTCAGCTATCGATATATACATGAACGTTTCACAATAAAAATAGCAGACTAACTCCAATAACAGATATGGTAGCGCCGATGATTTCGATAGCGGTTAATTTTTCTTTGAACAGAACGATAGATGGCGGAATAATAAGGATCGGTACGATTGCCATGATAGTGGAAGCGATGCCGGTTTCTGTATGTTGAACAGCCAGTAGAGAAAATGTGACGCCTAGAAACGGGCCGAACAGGGCTCCCAATATAATAAAAAAGACGGCTTTTTTATCAGCAAGCGCTGCTCTGACTTTTAGCCAATGACCGCTGAACGTGAACAAAAGGGCAAAACCGATTGCGCCGGCGATAACCCTGATATGTGTGGCGGCTCCGGCATCGTAAGATTTCATGCCGTATTTACTGATAACCAGGCCGATTGCCTGGCCTGCAGCTCCGCAAAATGCGAACATGACTCCTTTTGTCAATGATTTTTGTATAGCTTTTTCGGCTGTTTGGGTCACGGATTGGCGTTTGCTGATGACCATGACGATTCCACCGATTGTTAACGCCATCCCAACCCAGGCCATTGGTTTCAGCCGTTCATTCAGAAACCACCATCCGATCAAAGTGGTCATAAGGGGAACCGCAGACATCATCAGCGAAGACACCCTGGAGCCGACTATGACAAAAGCTTGGAAAAGGCAGAGATCACCGAGACAAAAACCGACAAGGCCTGAGATGCTCATCCATGTCCATGTAAAGGCGGAAGCATCATAGGGAACGATCATTCCTCGAATACAAAAGCCGTATATGCTGAAAAAAACCAGCGCAAAAAAGAGGCGTAAAAAGTTGACGGGAAGTGACCCGACACGTTTACCGGTAAATTCGAAAACCAATGCGGTAATTGTCCAGCAAACAGCAGTTATAAAGGCGAAAAGTTCGCCTGCATAAGGTATAGCTTCAAAAATACGCATAAATTCCAACTCGATTATGGGGGGAAATATGATATACTCCGCCTGTTAATCTTGCTTCTGCCAACCTATAAGGCAGTAAGCGCTGTATTCATATCATTGGCTGAAGGAGACTGCCACGGTGAAATGTTTAAAAAACCGCGACAACTTGTTTCTAGTAAGTATCAGTATTTGTTTAATCATGTTTTCAGGGTGCGCACACCTGAACAAAACAGCATCGGTCGATCCTGGATCATGTTCAGAAGAGGAATCGATTGTAATTGCAGGTTCATTTGAAGATATTGAATCGACGTCACTTAGCGAGGTGACGGGGAGTAATTTGTCGACTCGCCAGCTTGTTGAAGAGGCACGTTCATTGGCCTGCTCCGGCGCGCTTCAATTTCGGGAAGGCGAACATGATGAAGCTTTAGAAAACTTGGAAGCGGCAATGATGAATCTCCAATTAGCCGATTTACCGGAAGACATGCAATCATTGACATTTTTACAGCCCTATCTTCCAGAATCCTGCAGAATGATTGATATCAACAAAACCTTTTTGTCGCTCAAGGACCTTCGTGATCGCGAGTCGAAATTTCCAGAACAGGTTCCGGATGCTGAGGGGGTATTCAGTCAGGCAGACAGTGTTTTCATTGAGATGGAAATCCTGCGTTTTATGGAGATTTTAGGGGAAAAGTGTGATCGTGATGATGAGATGGCGGTGTTTGTCGATGAGGTTGAAAATTTTATCAATTATTATCTGACAGCAAGAAGGGATTGGTTTGAGCGCAGTTATTACCGAATGTTAAAATATCGCCAGACAATCACTGAAATCATGATGGAAAAACGAATGCCGAAAGAGCTGGTTTATCTGGCTTTTATTGAAAGCGGATTTGTATATCAGGCCCGAAGCCGTGCGAATGCACAAGGTATCTGGCAATTTATCAACAGTACCGGCAAAAATTATGGCTTGAAAATAGCCGGCGGCATCGATGAACGGCTGGACCCAATCAAGGCAACGATTGCTGCCAGAGAATATTTATTGGATTTGATCGCCATTTTTGGATCAGAATCCTTTTTGCTGGCGATGGCTTCTTATAATGCTGGGGAAGGCCGAGTTCAACGATGTTTACGACAAATTAACGACCCGTTTGTCGATCGATCCTTCTGGCAGATACGGGACTGTCTTCATAGGGAAACACAGGAGTATATTCCCAGGATTATTGCGGCTGGAATTTTGTGCGAAAATCCCAAACGCTTTGGGCTGGATGTACAAAATCCGGACGAGTTTTTCTGTGATCTCGATGTAATCATCTGTCCTGACAGAGTAAAACTCAGCGCTATCGCCGATGTGGCAAGCATAACCGTCAAAGAACTTAGAGAACTAAACCCGGATCTGCCCAGTGGCGGCACTTGGACACCCGTCACCAATATGCATCTGTATGTTCCTGAAGGAAAGGGTGAATCGTTTCGATTGGCAATGCATACCTTTGAAAAAGCGCCGACTGTCACTGAATTGTACCATGTTGTCAAAACCGGTGAAACCCTGTCATCTATTGGAAGGCTCTACAAGATACCGTATAGCCGTATCGCCGGATGGAACAACCTGCGCTCACCCTACAAAATCAATCCAGGTCAACGCCTGTTGATTCAGGCTCCGGGAACGGGCACGACATCGACCTCCAGCGCCTCGAGGCCAACGTCCACGGCATCACAACCAACACAAACCGAAAAAACAGTTACATATACTGTTCAAAAAGGTAATTATCTGGCTGGAATCGGCGCGCTGTTCGGGGTATCGGCACGTGATATCATGGCCTGGAATAACCTGAGACGTGGAACGATTTATCCAGGGCAAAAACTTGTTGTCAAACCCGCTTTTCAGACAGAAAAAGTTGAACACCATGTGGCGACAGGTGATACATTACACAGCATTTCAAAACACTATGGCGTCGCGATTGATTCGATTCTGTTTATAAATGGAATGACATCCAGACCTTTAAAACTCGGTGAAATCCTGGTTATCTATAGGCGAAGTTGAAATAAAATAAACGGATATATTCCCATTCAATCACTCTAAATAGAGATTGAAAGGGGTTATTGGCTCAAAATCGACAAAAGCGCTTGTTGGGCGGCAGTGGTCAATGAAGCGACAGCTTTGGCAATATCGACACGGAGTTTTATCAAGGGAAACCACAATCTGGGTCGGCAGAGAAAATAGCGTCGAGAAGCCCATTTTCCTCTGGGAATCGCATTAAAATCCAAGCCGAGTGTTTCGTCGGCATAATCCGAAATTACACGTATCATAGCAATTGGGATATGATGAGTTTTAGCTAGCGATGCCAGATGGTAACTTTCCATATCGACACAAACTGCTTGAGACGTCGAGTGAAGATGAGTTTTAGCTTTTGCCGTATCGACAACGGATTCTACTGTAACAGCCTTACCTAACCTATAAGGTTTTTGTGCATTTTTCAGAGCATGTTCAATTTTTTGAGTCAAATCCAAATCAAATGAAATAGTAGATTTTTCATGTTGAGTCGATTCAACAATTGCGATGTTTCCAATTGAAAAGCTGGATATGAGAGATCCAGAAAAACCGATGATCAAGATTTGGCGGGGGCGAATTTGGTTCAGTAAGGATGAGATATCTTTTACGGAGCGTTTTTTACCGACACCGCATACCCTGAAACCGATAGAATTCCCGTTTACAACTGTTTCCCAGTAACGGCTGCTGAGATAGCCTGGCTTTATTTCAGTTGTTTGGGGTCGGAATTGGTCTATCAGCCCTTTGATTTCTTGTTTTAGTGCGGAGATGACCAGTAACTCTATCGAACGTGGCTTGTTCATGATTCTGATTATGCATATTTGTTTTATTTAAACAATTTTTTGTGAGTAATAACAGTTAGCTCTTGACGAAGGTGATTTCCTTTTTTAAACTTGGCGGGCTTTGAATAGCAAACCTTGTAATGTCAACGTTTTTTTCAAAGGAGCAGCCGGATGGCAAAAAATCAATTTAAAGACAAAACTAAAGTCGCATCGTTAACTCCCCGGTTCACTGTGCTTCCGTTACAGGACAAGGGCGATGAATATCTTTGTATCGATGCCAATTTTCAATTCTTGATGGTCAGTAAAAAGCAGTTGGAAGAATTCGAAAACCTAGCTTTACCGGAAGTGGTTGACCCAAAGCTTCATCAGGAAGCAATCCAGGCAGCGAAAGCCCATCTTCCTGCTGATGCAAAGCTGGTTGAACGCTTACGAACACATCTAAAAACAAAAGGTGTGGAAGGGTTTGGCGCTGAACTGAAAAAAACGCTTGCCTGATGCAATCTTGGGACTATCGGTATCAAGACTGAAACGCAGTATCTGTTTATTTGCGAATTAGTTTTCTGGCCAGCCGATAGCCGACGAGTGTTTCACCTAAAAAGGATTTAAGGTTTTCTGTGGGAATTCCCCATAGCGAGGGTCTGTACACTCGGTCACAGTTTTCACACAACCACCCATCGAAATCTTGAAGCGCAACTCGACGACGCATATCACGATAAGGTTCTCCATTCCAGACGGCTTCCACTGTCTGTTCTGTCAAGTCTCCCAAAACCCGGGTGCCATACCAATCTTGCGGGCAAGGACAAACAAGTCCATTCCATAAAACCGTCATCGAATAGTACAAAAAAGTACAGGGTATGAATTGTTTATGCAGCGGCGATTGATCCGGCGCGTTACCTGCCCAATTGTGCGGTTTTTTGATGTAAAATTTATCCAACCCATATCCTCGCATCTGATCACCGAATCGCTGCAGGTTTTGTCGGTATTCAGCAGTTATATCGGAAGGCTCGATAATCTGTACGATGGTATAAGGCCTATCAAAGCCTAGGCGCCGCTTTTCAGACAGGAAAAACCGGATATTTTCGAGTGTTTTTTCATATATTCCACCCACTCGTACCGACTCATAAGTCTGCTTGTCATAGCCATCGAAACTGAAAGATACCAGATCAGGGCCGGCTTTGAGCAAGGAGGTGGATCGCTGAGCGTCGAGCAAGGTGGCATTGGTGTGTATTCGAGTGGTTAAATCATGATCGGCGGCTAGACGGATCATTTTTTCCAGGTCTGGATGAAACAGCGGTTCACCGCGATGAGACAAATTCAGATCATTCACTTTTCCAGCTATTTGTTTGATTATGGATTCATATAAGTCAAGATCCATATTACCTCGAACCGAGCTGAAATCCGTTGAGTTGGGACACATGACACAGCGAAGGTTGCATGCGTTTGTTGTTTCCAACCACATTCGAACAGGAAAATACGGCAGCACGGTCGAATGTCTTTTATAGTGAAAAAAGGCTTGTAAAAGGCGTATATTTTTAGTGAAAAAATTCATGGTTTCTCCCGAACAGTCGAAAGCTGCAGTTACCATAAAACGTCTTATTCCGTTTATCAAGTTATTGAGCTTGTTTTGGGCACGGACATCGGAGAGTTGTTGACACGCAGAAAACAAAATAATTAATTAATAGGTTGACATATTCAACCATTTTAATTAAATTTATTAATCAGTCATGTGAAAGGAGTGAGATTATGGCGTATTCTATCAGTGGCGGGTGCCCAGCTTGTAATCACCAACTTATGATCGCAAAATACAGATGCCCAAATTGTCGAACAGAAATTTCCGGGCAATTTGAATCCTGCCGATTCTGTCACCTCGACCCCCAAATTAAAAACTTTATTCTGGTTTTTATCGCTCAACGTGGAAACATCAAACTGGTTGAAAAAGAATTGGGTATTTCGTACCCAACCGTTAAAAAAAACCTGCAGATGGCAATCGATGCACTGGGACTGAGTTCTGAATCTGAAAAAAGCTCTATAACGTATGAAGAAAAAATGGAGATTCTGGACCGGCTGGAAAAAGGTGAAATCGATTATCATACTGCAATGGCAATTCTCGAAGATTCAGAATAGGAGGTTATCATGTCTGTACATCGATCAGAGCATCGTATTGGGTTAGATGGAATTGAGGAAATCCGTATTTTTAATCCTGTCGGCAGGGTAGATGTGACGGGTTGGGCGGAATCCGAGGTGTTTCTGGATTACACCGTCACGTTGCCGGGTGACCCTGAGTCTTCAGAAACACTGATTCCTCAAATCGAAACATCTGAGAATATTCTTATTATTCAACCAGCTAAAGGTATTCTTGGCAGAAAGCAAAATACTGGCAGTGTCGATTCCGAGGATTCGCAAAAATGTATTGATTGGGAGGATAGCAGCGAAGGTTTATCAGCTTTTTTGAAAAAAATTTTTTCGATAACGGGAAGTCCCAGCAAAAAGTTCCGAGCAGGAGTCAAAGTATCCATGAATATTAGGGTTCCACGATCGATTTCTATCAGGGTCAAAAATTACAATGGTGCGATTGCCGTTTCAGATATGGATTCTTCTCTTCATATAAAAGGGCTGAATGGCCCTATTTCATTGGATTCCGTCAATGGTTCGATCGATGCTCAGACTCTGAATGGGCCGGTTATGTTGGTTAAAAGCAAACCCCTGGATGTAAGCCTACGCACGCTGAATGGCCCGATTAAATGTTATTTGGAGGCTTTATTGGGGCCTGCGGCAATTAAAACTGTCAATGGGCCGGTTAGAGTCACGTTGCCGTATAATGCAAAAGCGGATTTATCGGTAAAAACATTGTTTGGTCCGATCAAGATCGGTAGTGAGTTTTCATCTCAACACCGAACCACACGGTCTGTTGGGGCAGTTTTAAATTCTGCCGAGTTTCCTGTAACGATCAAAACCACCACCGGGCCGATCATGGTTGGTGTCACAGATCTGGCACAAGAGAGTGCTGAAAATGTTGGTCATAAGGATGCTGACCCAATGCCATTGAACGCCAACTCAGAATTATGCTCTGATGGGTCGGCGTCATTGGTAGAACAGAAGGGTGAAAAGTCTGTATTTCAGAATGGGAGCCAATCTGAAACGCTTTGCGCTCAGATTGACCGCATGCTCGCAGCAGGCAAAATATCCGCTGATGAAGCTGAAAGGCTTCGTAAAACTATTTGACGCGGTCGATCGTTCGTTTAAATCCTGGCAGTGAACGCTCCAGTATATCTTTGGTTACGCAATATGATAGTCTAAAATATCCTGCGCGACCGAATCCGCGACCGGGGACAACCAGTATGTTCTCCTTTTTCAATTCATCGGTAAAGGCGACCTCATCGTCGATCGGGCTTTTGGGAAACAGATAGAAAGCGCCTTCGGGTGGAACGATATCGTATCCCATTGCGCTGAGTTCTTTGACGAGCAGATCACGGTTTTCCCGATATCCTTCGATACCGACTCGATCATCGGGATCCAAGAATAGTGCACGCTGCATAAGCGCGGGTGCATTGACGAACCCAAGAATACGGTTGCAGAACGTCAGAGCATTGACGATGGTATCTGCATTTTCGTTTTCCGGATTTACGGCGACATATCCCAGGCGTTCACCGGGAATCACGAGTTCTTTGGAAAAGGAGGTGCAGACCAGTGTATTTTTAGAAAAATGGAACAAGCTAGGTGGATCGATGTCATAGGCGATACGTTTATAGGGTTCATCGGAGAGAATATAAATGGGGTGGCCATATTCTTGAGATTTACGGTCTATCAGTCGTCCCAGCATTGAAAGGGTCTGTTCGGAATAGACGCGGCCGGAAGGGTTATTCGGAGTATTGATGATCAGAGCCCGAACATCAGGACTCATGGATGCCTCCACAAGTGAAATATCGATATTGAAGGTAGAATCGGTTTCAACGATGACCGGTACTGCACCGACGTTATCGATATAGTAGACGTATTCGACGAAATAAGGCGCAAAAATCAGTACTCTGTCACCGGCGTTGACAAGAGCTTTCAGGGCGACGTTCATAGCTCCGGCGGCTCCAACTGTCATCACCAAATGTTTACCTTGTAAATTGACCTGGTGATCCCGACTCAGCACTTCGGCGAGTTTCTCACGTACATGCGGAAAACCGGCATTTGGCATATATCCATGAAGACCCGGTCCTGGGTCGTCAAGAGCTGTTCTTATTGCTTTTTTGAAGGCCTCCGGCGGTTCACCCATGGGGTTGCCAAGAGAAAAATCAAACACATTTTCCCGGCCGAATTTAGCTTTCAACAGGGCGCCTTCTTCAAACATCCGGCGTATCCATGAGCCTTTTTCCATAAAAGCCTTAATTTTTTTTGAAACAACTTCTGCCATGGGTATCCTCCTTAAAAAATGGTTATTCTGCAAACTGCTGGCAGCAGTTCGGCGATGTCACTGAGGTCCATACTAACGTAAAACAGCATGAATAACCACCTTTTATGTTAACGCAATTAGATTTCTAATTAGTGGGTAATTAACATATTTCATGTGCCATATTTATATAAAAATGTAGAAAACGATCACTCCTGAACAGTGGAAAAGAAGTTTGAAAAAGATATACGATCTGGGCTTGGTAAATATTTTGTGAACGGAGTGTGTTTTATGTATGATCAAGCGAGGTAGGAGGAGACCGTGTGACAGCAAAAAAACAAGACTCTTGTCAATCTACCGTATCGATAGTTGCGCCGCTTTATAACGAAATTAATTGTATTGAATTATTTCATGAACGTTTAGAGAAAGTATCTGAAAACTGGCAGTGCGAACATGAAATTATTTATGTGGATGACGGTTCAGTTGATGGGACCTCTGAATTTTTACGCTCATTGCCAGACAAGAATCCACGTGTCCGCGTTGCACGGTTCACACGAAATTTTGGTCAACAAAGTGCGGTGACGGCTGGGTTTGATTTGGCGCGAGGTGATATCGTGTTGACCATCGATGTTGATTTGCAAGTCATCCCTGAGGATATACCCAGGCTGATAGAAAAGATGGAAGAGGGGTATGATATTGTCGCTGGATATCGACCTGAGCGAAAAGAAACGTTGCTATTGAGACGGTTACCTAGCAAATTTGCCAATTTATTTTTTAAAAGAATTTTTAAACTTCCCTATCGAGATTTAGGATGTGGTATTCAAGCGTTCCGTAAAACGGTGATCGAGGGAATCGATCCTTTCAGTCCTATGTATCCTCATCGGGCAATTTATGCCTGTTGGAGAGGTGGCCGGTTTGCGGATATTCCGATTGAATACTACCCTCGAACTTTAGGGAGCGCAAAATATAACTTTTTCAAATTATTGCATTTTTTTCTGGATATACTGCTGACATTCATGCTTCGCCAGAATGAACTTCTGATTTTTTTTGTCAGTGGCGCTGTGACGGCAGGGTTGGGTTTGACAGGACTGATTACAGCAATTGTTTTGGGGCTGACTTCGACAACTGGGGCTATGCCGGTACTGGCGCTCAGCCTGTTTATGCTGTTTAGTGGGCAAATACTGATTTTATTCGGTTTTATGAACGAAAGAATCAACAGAATCAATCATCAAATAAACAAATCGCCATTGTATGTGATCGAAACAATTTGGGGTGAGCCTATCCCATTGGGTGAAGATCATCGGCAGTCAGGAGAATCGACATCATGAGTATTAGGAAAATAAAGCGGGTGTTGCTAATCAATCCTCCTTCATATCTATTCAAATTATATGATAAAAAGCGGGCGGATTTTCCTTTTGGTCTGGGCTATATTTCGTCGATGCTGAAAATGGAAGGCTTTATTGTCCACGGTATCGATACAATTCTGGAAGGATTTGATACCGAAATAGAATTAGCTCCCGGAAAATATCGATATGGAATGACGGATGATGAAATTAAAAAGGCTATCATCGAGTTCAACCCAGATGCCGTGGGAGTATCCAATATGTTTACCAGCAATATTCCGCTGGCTATCCATACGTGTGATCTAGTCAAAGAAGTAGATCCGGATATCGTTACACTTCTTGGAGGCCCACATGCATCGACGTTACCGGAAGATTGCCTTCGTCGTGGTCAAGTTGATTATATCGTCCTTGGAGAAGGCGATTACACCACGGGTATATTACTCCGAGCTGTCTCCCGTGGAGCTGATCTGAGTCGCATACCTGGAATCGCTTACTTGGATTCATCCGGCAATGCCGTGATAAATCCCTTTATAGAACCAATAAAAAATATCGATATTTTACCTTGGCCGGACAGAGAGATGTTTGATGTTTTGCGGTATTCCGAGATAGGATGCCCCCATGGTGATGATATCCAACAAACACCGTATACGACTTTCTTGACTAGTCGGGGTTGTCCTTATCGCTGTACTTTTTGTGCGGCGCATAATGTCCATGGTCGAACATTTCGGCCACGATCACCTAAAAATGTTTTGGACGAGCTGGAATTTCTTGTCAAAGAGAAGGGCATACGAGAAATTCATTTTGAAGACGACAATCTGACGTTTGACCCAGACCGTGCCATGCAAATTTTTCAAGGTATTATCGACCGAAAATTAAATATTGCTTGGGTTCCTAGTAGCGGGATAGCGTTTAACAAGGTTACCCGTGAACTACTGGAAAAAATGAAGGAATCAGGTTGTTATACAATCTGGGTGCCGGTCGAAAGTGGCGATTTAACCACGCTGAAACGCATGAAAAAACCGACAGCAATGAATAAATTCCGAGAATTTGTTCCAATTATCAAAGAACTGGGAATGACGGCAAAAGGACTTTTCATGTTTGGTCTGCCAGGGGAAACACGCGAACAGATGGAACGAACCTTTAAATTCGCTGAAGAATTAAAAATGGATTATGCGACATTTCCAATATTTACACCTCTTCCCGGAGCTGAGTTGTGGGATGAAGCGGTAAAAATCAATCCAGAACTCGGTAACCCCGACTACGACTGGTCTCGCCTAAAATTTGGCGTCAGCAACCTGACAATCGATGGCATGACACCTGAGGATCTGCTGAAACTCCGTCGAAAAGTCTGGCTGAAAGTAAATTGGGGACTCGATGAAAACCAGGAACCACCGGATGGTCAGTAAATGCCTCTTGGTTCTGGTCTGTTCTATCATCTTGGTTTCTTGTCCAGGTTGTTCTTCTGATGAACGTGAGCTGAAAGCTTTAGAAACGCGCAGCCTGCAACCATTCATGGCTTTTATACCTGAAACCGCATTTCCTGAAAAGATGAGTCTAGAAACCGTTACCCGCCAGATCGATAATACGGATAATCAGGTTACTTTCATTTCAGGTGATCAACTAGGAATGTCATCGTCCTTCAGCGTGGTTCAGCCAATGAGTATTAAAAACAATCACCGTTATACAGGCGTGTCTTTCTTTATTCGATCATTATCAGCGCCGTGTAAACTTCAAGCGGCGATTACCCCTGAAAACAGTCTTGATACGTTTATACACTTACAGCCCATAAACCTAATAGCAAACATCTGGCAGAAATTTGAATTGTCATTTAATGACTTTAGCCACATATCGACATCTTTGAATGTTGATACGGATTGTTTCACTCCAATTTACTGGGATAAAATTAACTTGTTTCTGATATTTTCGAACTGTGATAAAGAAAAACAAGGTATTGAGTGGGGACCGGTACATTTGGTGCGTCAAGATAAGTTATATCACTTTTTGTGAACGGTGTGAAAGGAGCTGCCCTTGAAAGTTAGTGTGATTATCCCAACAAAGAATGAAGAATCAACATTAGAACCTGTTCTCAAAGGCTGCCTTGAACATGCTGATGAAGTCTTGGTGATCGATGGTCATTCCACTGATAAAACTACTGAAATCGCCGAACGGTATGGGGTACCGGTACATTTTGATACCGGAAAAGGTAAAGGTGAAGCCATGCGTTTGGGCATAAAACTGTTTACCGGCGATATCCTAGTATATATCGACGCGGACGGCTCACATGACCCGGAAGATATTCCTGCTATGGTGGAACCGATAAAAAATGGAACAGCGGACATGGTTATTGGTTCACGGTTCAAAGGTGGAAGTGATGAACTTGTCGGCACTGTGAATCAACTTTTCCGTATAACAGGATCAAATATCATCACCACCTTCATTAACTATCGATGGAATGTGCGATTGACCGATACTCAAAATGGATTTCGTGCGCTATCGCGAGCAGCAGCAGAAGAACTTGACTTGAAAATCGATGGGTTTCCGATAGAAACTGAAATGGACATACAATTGCTTCAAAAGCGTTTTCGTATTAGTGAAATACCTGCCCATGAATATAAACGTAAAGGAGGCGAATCGAAAATACGGCTGTTGAAAATCTGGCATCAATATCCCATCCTATTGACCAAAACCCTTTTTCAGCCACGATATGTCGATCGGAAAATGACGATTTTCACTAATGAATAAACCTGTGACGCCTTTTGAAGCGTCACTTAAAACCCACAGCTTTAAAGATGATATGTTTTCTGCGTTATCGATAGAATCAAGCTTTTTTCTGCAATCGCTCTTTTAGTAAAGTAAACCGAGCGTTTTCTTCACTGTTTTTGACAGCCAAAAGCAGCGCTTTTTTTGACCCAACCAAAACGACTAAGCGTTTTCCACGTGTTACAGCAGTATAAAGGAGTTGTCGGCGTAACATAACAAAATGCTGGGTATGCAATGGAATTATGACACCAGGATACTCGCTGCCTTGCGATTTGTGGATGGAGGAAGCGAATGCCGGAACAATCTGTTCGATGCCTTCCGCTGGATAGAGGATCGTTCGCTTCCCAAACTGAATATAAAGATTGTTATTAGAATCGTAGTGTATAATCCTTCCGACATCTCCATTGAAAACGTCTTGATCATAGTTGTTTTTTATTTGCATTACCTTGTCACCCAATCGAAATCCACCAGGGGCTGATATGGGTTTACCATTTGGATTCAACACATTGCGCAGAGTCTCATTCAAATTTTGGACTCCCAACAGTCCTCTATGCATTGGGCTCAAAATTTGCACATCCGTGAGTGGGTTAATTCCCAGGTAATGTGCCATGCGATGGGGTAGGCGTTTGACGACGTCCAAGATGTCTTCCGGATTATTTTTTTCAATGAAAATAAAATCCGAATCTTTTTTATCCAGCAGGGGGAGCTCACCTTTGATAATTTTATGTGCATTCCAGACGATTCTGCTTCCTGTTTCCTGTCGATAAATTTGTTTCAATCGTATAACCGGTATGAGATTTGAATCGATGAGGTCTCCAAGAATTCTTCCTGGTCCCACACTTGGAAGTTGGTCGACATCGCCGACCCAGATAAGTCGAGTGCCTTTTTTCAGCGCTCGAAGTAGCGCCATTGCTAGCGGGGCGTCCAACATAGAGCTTTCGTCAATGATAACGACATCGGCGGTCAATGGTCGTTTAATATTGCGATTAAAGGTGTTTTTTTGTGGGATATATTCCAGTAGTCGATGAATTGTGGATGCTTCTATGCCGCTGGTTTCTGTCATTCGCTGCGCTGCACGGCCGGTAGGGGCTGCCAGAAAAATTTTTTGATTCTGCATGATTCGAATCAACATTCTGATAAGAGTCGTTTTACCAGTTCCAGGACCACCGGTTATAACCAGTACCGGAATATTTTGTGCAATATTCAATGCTTCCCATTGTGTCTGGTCAGCAGCTAGTCCTGTTTTGTGCAGTTCATCTTTATAAAGTTTTGAAATATCGATATTTAGTTTTTTTATGGGTGATCGAATCAATTTTTTTAGGATATCGGCAATATTTTGTTCAACCCAGTCAAGGTTTTTATCAAAAACCATCGCTGTTCCAGATTTAGATGTTCGAAAAATGATCTCACCATCATCCCATGCAGAATCTATTGCTGTGTTAATGTGTTTCCCAGGAATTTGTAAAAGTGAAGCACAGCGTTTGATTAATTCATGGCGCGGTAGGCACATGTGTCCTTCATCTCGAGCATTTTCCAATTCATAACGTATAGCAGCTCTCAATCGCCTGGGGTCATCATGCGTGATTTCGAGTTGTGCAGCAACATCATCCGCTGTAATGAAGCCGATACCATTGATATCTGTTGCAAGGCGATACGGGTTTTCTCGTATCAATTGTTCGGTACAAATACCGTATTGGCGGATAATTTTTTGTGAAGTGATGGGACCAAGCTTCAGAGTACTCAAAAATACAGACGTGTCTGCTAATGCGCGTTTGTTATGCCATTCCCGGATAATGAGCGCAGATTTCTGTTTGCCTATTCCAGGAACGGTGGTCAGTTTATCCGGCGAAGAGTCAATGATATCCAAGGTTTTATCACCAAGTTTATCCACAATTCGAGTTGCTAGGGCTGGTCCGATACCTTTGAATTGGCCTGCTAAATAACGGATCAAACCTTCTCGCGTCTCAGGGTGAATTTCTTCCCAGTGTGTGGCTTTGAATTGTTTGCCATATTTGGGACTCTTTTCATAACGGCCGGAAAAACGGATAACCTGACCTGGTTTTATAGACCCCAGTTCTCCCATTACTATAATCCGTTTATTTTCAGGACCGGTTTTGGTTGATAGGATAGTAAAACCTGTTTCTGGATGAACAAAAACTTGTCTGTGAATTGTGGCTACGAGAGTTTCTTCGATTAGGCCTTGAGTTTGTTTCACACGTTACAATTTCAAGTGATGTAATGCCAGGATCATCTCGTTCATATCCTGAAAACGATCAATGGGTTGTCGACGCATAGCTGTCATAATGAGGTGTTCTAAAGAGCGTGGAAAGTTAGGGTTCATTGCCGAGGGTAATAGCGCGTTACCCTCGAGATGTAATTGGATTTTTTCCATTACAGTCTTGCCTTCATAGGGAAGCACCCCTGTAAAGGCTTCGTACATGACGATACCCGTCGAATAGATATCGATGCGTGGGTCCGCATAGTTGCATCCTGCCTGGGTTGTTTCAGGAGCCATATAGTCCGGTGTTCCAATCGAAAGCTCAGTAGTGTTTTTCAACATTGCTCCTGCCGCAGTGGCGATTCCAAAGTCCGCTACTTTAGCCAGACCGGCTTTCGTTACCAGTATATTCTGAGGTTTTATATCCCGATGCACAATCCCGATTTGGTGGGCCGCCTGAAGCGCATGTGCAACTTGTATAAATATTTTTAGCAAATCAGCATGGCTGATTCCCCAGTTATTATAGATATAATGGTTTAAATCTGTTCCCTTGATAAACTCCATTGTGATGTAGTGAATACCACCGCTTTGACCAACATCATGCACCCTGACGACGTTTTTGTGAGCGACTTTTCGGGAGAGCCTGACTTCTCGAAGGAATGTCTCTAATAGCTCTTCAGCAATTTCAGGGTTCAAGAATAATATTTTGATCGCAATTGTTTCTTCAAGGCGTCGATCATAGGCACGAAAAACTGCTCCCTGGCCACCCTTCCCAATGCGCTCCATAAGTTCATAGCGGCTATCCAAAACATCTCCAACTTTCAATGACCGTGGATCTAAAGCATGTTTGGGGGCTGGTGGACGAGCATCCAGAATACTATCTATTCTTTTGACAACATCTTTAGGTTGAGCCAAATGCTTAACCAGAAAATCGATCGCTCCCAATTTATTGGCCGCTCTACGCAATTCAAAGTCATCCTTAGGAGACAGAACCAACATGGGAATTTTGTTATTGGAAGCTTTGGGGCCACGGATATGTTCCATGAGAGCAATACCGTTATTTCGAGAATTGATTGGATTGACCAATACCAAGTCCGGCGTCGTTTTTTGTACGAGCATGACATACTCTTCGATATTATTTGCCAAAAGGACGTTGTAACCACGACCCATTAGAAGATTCTGATACACACGCTGATGTAATTTATATTCTTCAATTATCACTATTGTTCTCATCGGCGTGGCCATCCCCATCGAATCAACCGGTTAGATCATGTCTATCCCAAACTATTGTAGTAAATTCGTCTTCCTTAGTCAAAGAAACAAACTGAAGACAGGCTGTATTATAGCACAGTGAACAGCAGCTTCCAAAAAAACAACAGAAACTCAACCCATTGTCTTGCGTGTATATAATAACAATGCTATTTTTTATTCTCAGAGAGAAACTGGATAGGAGAATTGAAACGATGAACATCCAAAAGTTACACATCAAACAAGGCGATGGTCGGGTTGCAGAACTGGCTATCCGACATCGTACAACAAGGGATCACAATGATATAATTGCGCTTTATCAAACGGTTTCAGAGGAAGAGCAGGATTTTTTTACGATCGATGTATGTGATCCCAAAGTGTGTTCTCAATGGTTTGAGCCCAACGAGTTTATCGAAACATTGGCGCTGGTTGCAGTGGTTGACGCTCAGATTGTTGGAGAAGCCGTTTTGGTTCGCCAGAAAGATACTAAAATATCTCATGTCGGAACAGTGAGGTTCTATGTTCATCCCCAATGGCGAAAGCATGGTATTGGCTCCGCATTGATTACATCGTTGTTTACAGAATCACTAAATATCGGCATCGAAAAAATCTCCGTTTCAATTCCAGAGCCAGGAAATCGTCAATTTAAAGCGATTTTAACCAAATCCGGGTTTTCTCAAGAAGCCATATTGAAAAACCATTTTCGGGCATCGACAGGCGTGAAACAAAACATCGTAATTTACGGCAGAGATTTGGAAGAACTCTGGAACAGCATAACCGATTGGCTTGGAAATTATGGCCGAGCTATGGAATATTGATCAAATTCTAACATTTTTTATCTATTTGACCCGATTTATCGACTAATATTTAAACTCAAAATGTGATAACCAGTAAAAAGCTTTTTTAAGGATCGAGAAAAAAATCGTAACCTTTTTGCTCTTTTCAATTCTTATTAGGAGGTGGATTCTGTTAGAAAAACTATAGAGGAAAGGATCGAGGATATGAAAAAGAATATGGTTCAGGCTTTAAACAAACAGATCAACGAAGAACTCTTTTCGTCATATTTATATTTGGCGATGTCAGCGCAATTCGAGGACATGTCTTTGCCCGGGTTCGCTGGATGGATGCGTGTTCAAGCTCAAGAAGAAATCAGCCACGCCATAATATTTTTTAACTACATCAATGAGCGCGGGGATCGTGTTGAGCTAGAGGAAATTAAAAAACCTCAGAAGCAATGGAAAACGCCTTTGGAAATGTTTGAAGCAGCTTACAAACATGAATGCTATATTTCAGATTGCATAAACAAGTTGATGGATCTGGCCATCAAAGAACGTGACTATGCAACCCAGAATATGCTTCAGTGGTTTATTGAAGAGCAAGTCGAAGAAGAAGCATCAGCAGATGCAATTTTGCAAAAACTAAAACGCATAGGGGATGCTCAGGGCATGCTGTTCATGCTGGATCGAGAACTTGGTGAGCGATCATTTGAACCTCCGGCGGAATTGAAATGATGCTACAAGAGGCTTTGCATACAGCAATTGCGTATGAAATCAAAGTGAGAGGTCTCTATTTAGACGCTGTCGATAAGGTAGCGGGAGAAGTCGGTCGGAGTGTTGTCAAACGAATGGCTGTCGAAGAGCAACGGCATGTTGAATATCTTCTTGACCTGTTGAATGAATTAGAAGAAACAGGAGCGCTACCGGATTTGAAAATACCGAATACTGTTCCGGACCCGAAAGAACTGGCAAAACATATTCAATCGTTAAAAGATCGTTTGATTGGGCAGGCATTGACAGATGCTGAACGGCAATCAGATTTGGCAATATTGGAACGTATCCACCAAGTTGAGCGGGAGACGTCGGATTTTTATCAAAGAATGGTCAACGAACTGACAGTGGAAGGTAAAAAGATATTCTCAGAATTCCTTGAGATAGAAAAGGCGCATCTTGCTTTTGTGAACTCAGAAATCAATTATTTATATGGAGCAGGTCAATGGTTTGATTTTCCGGAGGATTGATTTGATAACCAATAGTTATAAAGCTCGTTTTCAAATTTGTAAAAAAAAAACGATTGAAATGTTCCCAAAACTGGTAAGCATAGTATATCCTGTGAAACGGAGTTTTTTTGTAACTGCCCGTGTTGACGTGGGCATAGCTTGAAAAGGAGATTATGGCAATGAAAAAATGGGTATGTGATGTATGTGGGTATGTATATGATCCTGAAGCGGGTGAGCCTGAGAATGGCATAGAGCCCGGCACATCATTTGATGATTTACCGGATGACTACGAATGCCCGATTTGTGGTGTCGGAAAAGAAGAATTTTCGCCTTTGGATTAATAACTTAATTATAAATTAAGTCCCTAAAACCATTTAAATGTGTAGGTGTCAATGAAAGCGATTGTAGGAACTAGAACAGAAAAAAATCTCTTGATAAGTTTTGCAGGGGAATCACAAGCAAGAAATCGTTACGATTTGTTCGCAAAACAGGCCAAAAAAGATGGCTTTCAACAAATAGCTGCGATTTTTGAGGAAACGGCTTTACACGAATATCAGCATGCCCGACGCATGTTTGAATTTTTAGAGGGCTGCATGGTTCAAATTACTGCGACATATCCTGCCGGCAAGGTCGGTACCACGTTGGAAAATCTTGAAGCGGCTGCAAGTGGTGAACATGAGGAATGGTCGGACATGTATCCTGAATTTGCAAGGATAGCTCGAGAAGAAGGCTTTGAGCAGGTGGCTAGAATGTATGAAAATGTCAGTGTTTCTGAACGCCATCATGAAGAACGATTTCGAGCATTAGCTGAATTGGTTAAAAATCAAACAATGTTCTGCCGATCCGATGCTGTATCTTGGACATGTCGCAAGTGCGGTTATACCCATCATGGATCAGAACCGCCCAAGGCTTGCCCGGCTTGTGCGCATTCCCAAGCTTATTTTGAACGCAAGCGGGAACAATGGTAAGCGTGAAACGCGATTAAAAAACCGATCTAAAAATAGTCGATAGAAAGAATTTTCAGGCAAGCTTGACCGGCGGAAGCATCTTTTATCCGTATGGTAAAGTTTTCCAGAAGCGTTTCCGGTATCTGTAACGTGAAACTCAACCCAGTATCTGTATAGGTATCGGCAAATTTTTTGACTTCAGGAAAGGTGTCTAAAACAGAATAAACAGCTCCAGTGATAGAAAATGGGGCTTCCAGCTTTAATTTAACATATTTGTTTACAATATGGATTGGGGCTTTTTGCAAGCAGGATAAAGCAATGCCTCCGTATGCACGGGCCAGACCGCCCACACCTAACTTGATTCCACCGAAATAGCGTGTGACAAGCACAACGACATGATCCAGATCATGTTGCTCAATAGCGCCATAGATTGGTCTGCCAGCGCTGCCGCCTGGTTCCCCATCGTCGTTAAAGCGATATGAACGTCCTATTTTATAAGCCCAACAATTATGGGTGGCATCATTACAACGTGTTATTTCCAGAAATTGAACTGCCTGATCAACAGTATCTGCTCGCGTGGCATGCGCTATAAATCGACTCTTTTTGATTGTTTCTTCAACAGTTGTCACTCCGACAAGAGTGCGATTTGAACTATATTGGCTTTCAATATTTGACATTTGCCACCTTTGTTGTGGTCATTGCGTATGGGCGCTTATTTCGGCTGATGATTTGGATGTTTCCGTCTCGATTTTATGCCATAAAATCATCGTAATCACAAAAAGCGTTATATTGAACAGCAATGAGTTTTCAATGCCGAGTGGGCCACCAAAAACTAAATCGGGACCCTGTATTTCAACGATAAAGGGGGTAATATTCAGGCGATTTCCGGCTGAAGCATTTCCTAAAAGAGCGCTAAGACAGAAAATATAGCCTGCATGTACTCCGATAGTATATTTCAGGCTTTTTTTATAGAACATGATGCCAGCCATAAACCATGAAAAAACAATACCGGATACAAACAAAATCAGACGTTGACCAAACGCTACTTGGGTGGTCCAAGCACGCATAGACCCATAAATCAGGCTGGCGATCAAAACAGCCCAAAACCGGTTTTTCCAAAGAAAAGCCCATTCACTGATTAGAATGCCACGATATACCAGTTCATTGTTGAACGCTATCAACAACATGATCAAAAGGTAGGCAAGAAGTGATGCGATAAGCTCTTGAGGCGCCAGCCTGTTGGGAAATGCTATAAAATGAATAAAACCGGTCAGGGTAAGCGGAATAAAAAAAAGCAGTATAAATATGATGCCGGAGAACAATCCGGTTACGCATTCGTGCCAAGAACCTTCTAAAAAATAAAAATCCGGCGCATGTTTTTTTGTGGCAAATCGTCCCAGAATATTGGCTAAAGGTAGCCCGAGCAAGGTTAAAAACAAGCCGGTCCAGGCAAGGTGTCGGTGATTGAACAGTGAGAATAAATTCGAGCTCTCTTCAAAAACCGATTTTTTTTCGATTGTAAAGCCGATACCTAGAGAAAACACAAACAGGAACTGAAGCCCTGCGAAAACCAGCAACGCCCTGGCGAAAACATCCAATGTTTTTTTACCGATTAATAAATCCAATGATCTTCGTATTCCAAAATCTGTTTCATGTTCTGTGCTTCGATAAAAGGGGCTATCGTATCAAGTGTTTTATGGACAGCAGGCCAGGAAGGCGTCATTGCAGCATGCAAGACCAGCCTGGCGCATTGCATACTGGTTTTCATCAATGTCTCACAAGATACCTTTTCAAATGTATCAGCCAAAGTATGCCCCCATCCACGCTCCCCTGTTCCGGATGTTGCCATGAAAGCAGCGGGGACTCCCCGCATGACAAAAGGCAAGTGATCTGAGAATGGAACCAGGTGATTATTCACTGCGATGTCAGAAGGCATCGAGTCGGCTACACGAGTAAAAAAATCGGTTAATTCGGGGCAGTTTTGTAAAAATAGCATCAATCGACCTGGTTGGCCGACACAATCAAGGTTAAATACGAATCGAGTTTTTTGAATCTGCTCCCCCATCTTCGCTGCCAGATAATGTGATCCTACCAATCCCAGCTCCTCTGATCCAAATAAAACAAAGCGTATCGTGCAATTCAGCGAATCTTTCAACGGCGCCAGCAATCTGGCTGTTTCAATGACAACTGCTGCGCCGGACGCGTTGTCGACAGCGCCTTGAGAAATATCGTGTCCGTCATAATGCCCACAAACAATGATTGTTTCATCCGATGCTTTACGGCCACATAAATCAGCAACGATGTTTCTATCATTACCCGGCTTGAGAGTATTTTGCATTTGAAGATGAAGATTGACAGGATGCTTTTCTCGCCACCACCGAAGTTCACAGGCAACTTCGTGAGCGATACCCACAGCGGGTAGCGCTTGGTCCAGAGAACCGTTGTGGTTGAAGGCAAGTGAACCGGTTGGGGCAAGCATGCCGGGTTCGGTCGCGGCAAAAAGAAAAGCGGCAGCCCCTGCATCTTTAGCGGCAAGGTATTTGTGCATACGGTGAAGCCTTGGGCCGGATGGTGGACTTTTATCATCAACCAAAACGGCTTTGCCGACAACGCCGCCCGGGATTTTCTTATAATCATCAGGGTGTCCTATACCGGCATATTCCAATTGAAGCACACCATCATAAGTGGGTGTGTAAGGCAGAGCGATACAGGGTAGTTCGACTTTGTGTGGTTCAAGCATTTGAAGGTGAGCCGACCCTCGAGACCACGTCGTCATAGGAAAAACATCTTGGCGACAATTCTGAAGACCATAGTCTTTTAAGGTTTTCTCGATAAAAGCAGCCGCTCCACGCGCATTCGGGCTCGCGCTGAAGCGTCCGCGATATTTCAGGCAAAGCTCACGATGATTTTGTGTGACCGAATCACTTGTCCAAGCATTGGAACAGATATGGTTTTCCAAAGCGTTTACATTCATAAATATAGTTCTCCTTCCGGTCAAAACTCTAAACAGGAAAGGTTAAAATAGCAAGAAACATCCGCTGTTTCACACTCAGCTTTTATAATGAAAAATGAATGGATATAGCCTGCGATCACGAGGCAGAAGAACATCCAGGGTATCCACTACGGCTTCACGGCTTTTGCCGGTTGCCAGAATTCGTCCATTCAACACGGCACACCACACATCTTGGATGCCGAGTTCTTTGAAGTATGTTCTTGCGTCTTTGGCATCGAGTCTGCCTGTCAATTCGTAATACAGCTTTTCCACATGTTTATTGTCTTGGATGATACGAGATATCTCCTCTGCATAAACATCACGATTCCAGTTGGTTCGCAAGTAATAACGGAGCTTTTCTTCAACCGATTCCGTATCGCCGATGAACGGCAATTGTGTGATGACGTCATGACGGCCTATCCAGCTTTCCATATCTGCATATAGTTCTTGCTCAACCATATTTTCAAACGTGATGGGATAGGTGAATATGAATCCGTCATAAACAATTTTATGCTTAAACGGCAGCAGAACCGTTTTGACATATACAGGAAGCGTATCACCCAACAGATCGGCTAAATCCATGTTCAAACCGGTAACTCCATAGACTTTAGGAGTTGTCCCTGTGTCTAGAAACAGGGCATTTTCGGGATCATAGCGCATAACATAAAATGATCCATCTAGAGCGTATTGCCAGCTTTTGACGATGGCCAATTCAACATCATTGAAACCTTCCGGGTTTTCTTTGGCAAATGAATCAAGTAGTTCCGGTTGTTTCAGAACTGCGTTTCGGATTTCACATTTTTCATGGAAAGGCAAGTCCATGAAAAGATCTCTGGTTTCGACGCCGGGAACAATATTGAGTTTTTTGTTGCCATGCACAAGGTATCCAGGATGCAGTTTAAAAAACAGTTTCAGATCCTCATCGGTCAATCGCATATCCATTCCTTTCGATAGTTTGTTCAACCAGTCGCTCGTACAAACGATATGGCGTTTCTTTCATTCGCAACAACTCATAAGTTTTACGGGCGCTGGTGTTATCTTTTTCAACATATAATCGAATTCCCCGCACATCTTCGTTTTTTAACGCTATCTTCCAAACATGGTTATACAGTGCGCGAAAGAGGCCTTTCCTTCGATAGGCAGGCTCGACATACACGCTTTGAATCCACCAGAATAAGCCGTCACGCCAATCTGTCCATTCGTAGGTGATCATCAATGAACCATGAACGTGGGTGTCGATTCCACCGACAAGATAAAAACCCAGCGCAGGATTGTTGATCAATCGCAACACACCACGTTGAATCGTATTTTTTTCCAGAATTTTGTTTTCTGTTTCAAGCGCCATAGCTTGGTTAAAATCAGCGATTATTTCGATGTCACGGGGTTCGCCTATCCGAATCGTCCAATTTATCATGATTCAACACCTCGGTTTCTGTAATTTTAACAGAAAAATCGTTTCTGAAAACAAATGCCGTCTTGCTCAGACGGCATTCTATTGTCAAAACAGTTATCTCGAAATGTCAGTTTGTCCATCCGAATGACACGTAATCGTAGTCACCGAACAGATCAGTGATCTCCGGATTTGTCATACCAGCATAGAATATGATGTTATAAGCTTCTCCGACACCTGAAGGCCAATAGAAATCTGGAATGACGCTTAGTAAAACCAGTTCATGGGGTGAAAGTTCACAATTATAGTAATCGAAATCGGAGAATGACGGTGCAAAGAACAGTTCGCCATATACATCCAGAATAACGAACAGCGGCACATTGTAATATGCATTGCGATCGTTGCAGGCATAGACATTCAGATAGAACAGGTCGCCGCCATGAAAGAAATCTTTGGGCATTGCGATTGTCACGCCCAATTGTTCGCAGGGCATATCCGGAGTAGCGGTAGGTGTTCCAGGTGGTGGAGTCGGTGTTTCAGGCGGTGGTGTGCTGGTTTGTTCGGGTGTCGGTGTCGGCATGGCACCGCCTGCATGGCTGTCGGCTGCCTGCAGGATAGCCCACGGCATAAAGCTTCGCCCATTGTCGATCATTTTTCCCCCTTCATGAATCCAGGCAACAACACCGTCATGACCGGAAGAAGCTGTTTTTTCGATCATAACCGTCTCACCGGCGCCGGCAGAAACAACTTCCCCGTTATAAGACGTCAGAAATTCCCTCGCAAAACAGGGGTAATTATGGCCATCATGAGAAAAATAGTTGTAGGCGACAGCGACCAGATAGCCACTGAAAGCCTGTTCAGCGTCAATTTTAATTGTATATTTATTACCCTCGTTTTGAATGACTGACAGAGTACACGGAGAATAATCATCTCGTCTGACGTTATAGGCATCGACCAGTGACGGGTATTCTTGTGGAGGATTGGGAATATTGATCACGCCGTCAACGATGACGCTGGGCGTGATGACTTCATCCAGATACAGAAGTCCTCGGTTGTTACCCTCAGGCACGGCTTGACTACCTTGTGTCCAATAGCTGATGATAGCGATATCTTCATAACCGTAGTTATTTCTGAGTTGTTCAATCGCATCGGCTGTAGTTGGGCAGCTCAAACACCACTCTTGGGAAAAGTGTTCAAACAGCACAGTGCGTTTGGCTCCATGCACCGTTATACTCATGCAGAGAAGTAACAGTATCAGGAAAGTTCGGATTGCTCGATTCATAAAAACCCCCCTTATATATTAGGTTAAGGCTGTTGTTAAAGAATTGACGACCGGGAACTTTTACCATGGAAGAAACCCGGTCTTGAACAACCAGCTTTAGTATGCATGATTTTTGCCATTTCTGCAGCTTTATTTTTCTAATGTAGGCATTAAGACGGTACCTGGTTATCTTCCAGGAGTTATTAAAAAAAGGTGTTTGGGATGTAATAACGTTATAATATCGAGCAGAAATAAAATTTAATGAAGAATGAGTTGTTTCCGAAATTGAAAAGGATTAAAGTCCGATGCGGCTGATGGTAATCGGCTGCTCGGACTGGTTATTATTCTTTACTTGCCAGCGTGTGTTGTTCTTCAAATTGAGGAAACAGTGCATGCCGATCATGGATTGAAGAGGATATCACATGAAGCAAACGCGAAATATTTCAGTAAAGCCCAGTGTTCTGGAGTCGTTAATTCCTTTTATGTCGATTCAGAACGATGGTAATCGGTATCGGTTAAGCTATGCGATGTGGCAATTAGCTCGGATGGGTGCGTACAACGAGGCAGGTGATTTACCTATTGCCTTGCGTTTGGAGGCGACTGGTGACTTCACCGAGCTTTATGAGGTGCGTGATAGATTGGTCTGTCCGGTTGATGCTGCTGATGTGGATTTGTTGAACTCCGAGAGCATGGTGGATGCAGTGATTCGGTGCGCAGTTTTTCTTATGCGCAGCCGAAAAGAAGAAATCGTGGATTTTCTTGTGGTGGTACCGTCAAAAGCAGCGGAGAAATCGCCTGAAAAATTAGCTGACTGGGATATACCGGATACTTTCAAAAAAGCTTTTACAGATAAATTTGAACAGTTGAAAGCTGAAGGTGTTTTGCGTGAAAACGTTCCGGCTGACTCAATATTGACTAAAATTTTGGACAGGGTGGCTATTCAGCATGTTCGTCGTCGTCACGGTTATCTTGGTGAGGTATCCTTAATGGGCTTGGAATTGGAAGCAGTCAAGGTTCTTGAGGATGCAGGAATAGACGGTTCGGATCTGTTGGCAGCTCTGAATAACCTTGTTGCTCACACGGAGCCGAAAAAAAGAAGAAGAGGCGGCCACATTTTCTTGCGGAACGATGCAATGCTTTTAATTCGAGATTATCAGCGTAGAGCCAGAATACAAAGACCGTGTGTACGGGTTATCGACGAACGATTCATGAATGAAGAGCTACCGGAAAAACAACTGATGCCTGGAATGCCGAACTGGAAAAATATGCTCATGGAGTCGACACTCAAGCGAGATCTTTTTGAGTCGGCAGTACGGTGGGCACGTTTAGCAGCCTTGAAATCAGGGCGAGGACTATTACCGATTTTTTATTTTACCGGTGAGGAAGGAAGCGGTAGGAGTACTTTACTTAAACAGGTAGCCTGGGAGCTTTACCAAGAAGGTTTTCCGGTAGCGGAAATTATTCATCTTGAAGAGGCTGCAAAAGAAGCTGAAAGCCTTGCAACGGCTGCAGTGGCATTAGATGCGCCACTGGTT
Source organism: uncultured bacterium (assembly GCA_964404285.1). Lineage (GTDB taxonomy): Bacteria > CSSED10-310 > CSSED10-310 > CSSED10-310 > CSSED10-310 > JBASEY01. Next base: position 51,513 of record CAYOJK010000014.1, read on the forward strand.
TTAGTCTGGGATGATGCCCAGGAGCCGGGAGTAGATGTTATTCAGGCGTTTAGAGAATTCGCGGAAGCTCAGGTCAGCGGCGTGCCGATAATGATTTTGGCAGCATCTTCCGATTTGGGATATAACGCCAAAAAGATTCGACAGATATCACGAACAAGTTTTGAGGAATTCGAAGTCTATAATCCTGACGACAAAGAATTGTCGGCCGGCGCCGATGATGAGCACATCGTGTCCTCCGAAGAAAAACAGCAAGCTCTGCCAACGGATAGTGAAGAAAACCTGCAAACTCAAAAAACTGAGCAATTCTTCGTTGTCGAATCCAGTCATGCTGACCAACCACGATTGACGATGCTGGAAATGATGCTCAAAATACGTGAAAGCAAGTCGTTACAGGAATATGCTCAAGAAATGAATCAGAAAATCGTGAGCGCTTTAGATGATGCGAGTCCGGTTTACGATTTGATTTGCGATTTGGGGATAGCAGGATTTGCTCTACCGGAAAAATTGGCAGCAATGGTTTTTGATGCGTCGACGATTGAAACATTTAAAACAGTTCTGGATGCAAACCCTGATCTACCCATAAAAAAACACCAAAACCACCTTGGTTGGATGTGGGACTGTGGACACACAGTTTTTGTGCGGGCTATTGAACGGCAGGTTCCAAGCAATGGTTCCGAATCTCTACAAGAAAAAGCCTTGACATATATGATGCATGAATCTGATTTCCAGCCATGGGCAGTTCGCTATCTTAGAGCATTGTATTCGTCCAAAGTGTTGTCTTCGGCTGTTCTAGAAACGTTAACGCAGGTGTTGGTTTCGGCTGTTTTAGAGAAAAAGGTCAAAATTTTACCGACTGTTCTTGCCGATCTCTATCAACTGGCTTCATCGACAGAAAATGAATCGTTGCACTCAGCAGTTGTTGAGGCGCTTGCGGATTATGCCAGATTGAATGCTGTCGATTCGTTTGTGGCGTTAACACCTTTATTGAGAAACAGGCTTGGCGGCGTACAGGATGTGGAAACACTTGAGATATTGAAAGCGGCAAAACCTGATGAAGACCGCGTAGCATTCAAATTTTTATTAAAATTTTTAACGGATCACCAACCGAATGATTTGAGTCAGGAATCTGTGGATAATGCGCGCACAGCTGCAGCTCGTGCGCCTGACCAAGGATTTGCTGTTGCTGCTTATCTACGGTTCTGTTGGGCACGAGGCACGGAAGAACAGGTGACACGCTCCATAGAAGAAACACGTTCTTGGTTGGAAACGAACCCTGATGACCGTTTAGTGCGGCGCGCTTATATGGATTATGTCGTTGCGAAAGGCTCTGATGAATTGAAGCGTGAATCTATCGAGCCTTTGGAAGAATGGTTAAACAAACATGTTGATGAAGGGCTTTTACGTAATAGCCTGATTGAACTGGCCTTTGGCTTGAATGACCCGGCTCTTGCCGACAGAGTTTTGGAAAATATTGCGAAATGGATTGAACAAAGAGGCAACAATCGTTGGGTCAGACATAACTATTTCCGACGTGCGGAAAAACGCAATGATACGGTTATTATGAAGCGTGCCAGTGATGTGGCTGTCGCCTGGCTGAACAATCATCCGGATGACCGTGAGACGGTTCAGTCACTTTTATTCATCGCAGGACGATTGGGGGAAAAAGGATTTAATCCATCTGTATTCAATGCGATTCATACATGGTTGACTACGCATGTCATGGAACGTGATCTGTTGCGTCGTTATCTGTTGTTGGCAGACCGAGCAGCCAAAGGCCGCGCGATTACTCATGCCGTGGAATCAGGTTTAAAATGGATTCAAGAAAACCCTGATGACACGGAAATACGTGAAATTCTTTTGGGCATGACCGCTCGAAAAATTGACCGAAAAATTCAGATTCGAGTGTATGATGTCAACGCTCATTGGCTGGAATCGTTGGAGACGGCTGATCCGATGATGGAATATATGATAGGCCGTTTAGGCGTTCGATCGGGAATTGCTAGACGGGCTATTCCATTGCTGGAGAGATCAGTTGCCAAGTCGGAAGGCGAGTTACGTAATCATGGCCGATTGTGGTTGGGGAGTGCGTATAGAGTTGCTGAGGCGTATGGCGAAGCGAAAAAGGTTTGGCAGGCGGTCAAAGACGAAGGCGAAAGTGAAATGGCTGACCGAGCGGATCGTAATCTTCAAAGTTTGAACGAACATTTAGCGGAAAAATTTCCGGAAGGTTTCCCGCCGCCGCAAGAAAAAGCTCCGCCAAGACGTCGTCCGCCTCAACTGCCCAAAAAAGATGTGTCTGAAACGGTGACTGGTCAGGCTCCCAGAGAACCATTTGCTCCAGTTAAAAAAGAGGACAGAAGGCGCAAAGATAGTGAATTCAAACGAGAGCCATCCGAAAGACCGGCTAGACAACCTCGTTCGGCAAAACCTTTTCCACAGAAAACGCAGGACAGAACGGAAACATCTCAGAAAAAGGGCGCCACCCTTGGTGATTTGTTGCGCATGAAGGGATTGGACCTTACAAAGTTAACACAGCAGAAAGACGATACCGAGAACCAGTCAGATTGAGACTAAATTTTTTCCCTTAGAAAAGCTGCGGCTGTCTCAGGTAACACTGGGTTTAAGTGTATGCCTGTTCCTGCATGAAATGCTTTCAGCGGAGTGTTTTTTATGGGTATTCCCGGCACAAGAGTTATGCGCCACAGCCAGTCCCTATGAATAGTCGACCAATAACCACGTTCATGGCCCCAGACGACATTGGGTTTTGTCATGATGGACAATAAAAAGGGATATGGCCCTAACACGTAATGCAAAACAATGATCATGCGGTGAATCAGTCGAGCCAGCTCGGAAATGTTCTGTGCTTCGACCTGAATAAAATCACTTTGATGATCCAGCGGCATGATCCAGATTTCGAATGGATATCTAGCAAAAAAAGGGATCAAAGCAATAAAATTGATAGATTCAAATAGAATTCCGTGGGGTTTACCCATGTCCCTCTTGTACATTTCATCTTCATAGATGTCACTGAGAAGGCAGCGTTCTTTCATGCTATACCATTGAAACGCTCCGTCCAGTTCACGTTGAACTTTGAAAGGTATAAATGGTGACGCCGTCAAATTCATGACACTGTGGTTATGCAAAAACCCAAAATCTTTTCCATAAACCATGTAGATATATTGATGTCCGAGACTAGTGTCCCGATATAGATTCAGCATTCGGTGGCGAAGTACGTGCAGAAGCAGTTCGATACGTTTTGACGGCAAATCCCAGAGCGCTTCATCATGTTGGTTGGTAAGAACGATGTATTCATGTGCCCCAGGCGCTTTCATGACATCATGAAGCCTTTTGGGAAACCGTTGAAGCGGAGTTTCAATTTTGAACACCGGTTGAAAAGCAGGAAGCGCTTTTATATCCCATTCATCAGTATGACTACTACTTTCGACAGGAAAACCACCGGCTGGTAAATCCGATTCTTTGACGGAAAAAATATCGTTGTGGTTTGGAGGCATGTTTTCCGGGCAGTAGGGGCAGGGATCGGACACAGGATTAAAAAGATCGGAAGTCGTGCGATAGGGTATTGCCAAGTTTAAAAATGCTTCCGGTGTCAGAATGTCCGGCCCGAAGACCACCCATTCACGTGTCAGAAGATTACGACGATATTCCATAAAAAAACCTCCGTTCTCCCAGCAAAACTATACACGTCACAGGGTGAACCCGTCCAGTTTTCTATTTATTAAAAAAAAATGCCATAATTCAAACTAAATCGTTTCTCGACTCGTATAAGATTATGGAGACGGAGATGGAATGAAAACTCGGGATGATATCTTTTTTATAAAACAATGCCTTGAAGGGAATCGAGAAGCCTTTCGTGAACTTGTTCACCGTTACCAGGGTTTTGTTTTTCACATTGTTTTCAGGATGAGTCGGGATACGGAAATATCACGTGATCTGACTCAGGATGTCTTTATCAAAGCTTATACTAAATTAGATACTTACAATGCGCATTATACGTTTAAAACATGGATAGGACGAATAGCGACCTACCACACGATTGACTATTTGAGACGGAAAAAAACTGAAAATCTGATGTCGGTAGATAATTACAACCTCGATGGGTCCGCACTGGTTGACCAGGTGTTATCACGTGAACCATCTCAAGAGCAGAAACTGTTGCAGGATGAAAAGGCTCAGATGATGGCTCGGATATTGAAAAAGCTCGATCCCAAACTCAGGGCAATTATTGTGCTACGACATTATGAGGATATGAATTACAACGAGATTGCCGATACGTTGAACATACCGGTCGGCACGGTTAAAAATCGGCTTTTTAGAGCTCGGGAAAAGCTTCAGAAATTGTTTATAGACAATTCATTGTTTTTACAGGAGGTGGTTTTATGAGGTGTCGTCATTTTCAAGACTTGGTCGATGCCTTTATAGATGGGGAAACGGATGAGTCCGTGAATGCGCACATGGTCGAGCACATGGGAATATGCGCGGAATGCAAGTTTCTTTACAAAAAGCGCCACGATCTGTTTCAGATGTTGAAAGATGGAGCTGGGGCCACTGTCGGAATCGATGTGTCTGATTTCGTCATGGAGCAAATCGCTCTGTTACCGGCGCCAGGAAAATCTCGTTCTTATAAAAGTCGAATTTTATATGTTGTTTTGCCGGTTGTATTGGCAATAGGATCGATATCATTGTGGAAATTTACTGATGTTTCTCAGGTCATCAATTCTATCGGACTGTTTAACCGAATGGCGACTTATTTCTATTTTTGGGGAGAAAGCACGGTATTTCCACACCAAATTCTGGACGTTTTGAACGCGTTCAGAGTAATCGCTCACGTCAATATTCAATTTGTTGTCCGAATAGCAGTCATTGTTTTAATCGGTCTGCCGTTAAAAGCGCCTATTATCTTTTTTTTCACCAGCATCACTTTCTTTGGCGCTTTGTGGTGTCGAAAACTGAGTAAACGATCGTCATCGATGATGGTGATCATATAAATAGGGGAGTAAGGTAAAAATGAAAACGATATATAAATATTTTATTGTTCTTATGGCTATTCAAATAATGGTTTCTATTTCAATTGCCCAAACCGATCCAGAGGTGATTGACGACGATGTGAGCGGGCTATCGATCAGTCTTGATCCGGATGCGGAGACTGTGGACGACGGTCTGCTAGAAGATTTGTTACCTGACAACGGGTCACAAGAAAAACCATCGATACCGGAACAACAAAAAGTGACGGTCCAAGATGATGTCAGTTTTTTTTCATACGTTACCATCGAAAAAGATGAGATTCGGAAAGGTAATCTGGTTGTTTTCGGCAGCAAAGCAGTTATCGACGGAACTCTCAAGGGTGATTTGGTGGTTATTGGCGGACTGGTGATCGTGTCGGGCGAAGTAAAGGGCGATGTCGTCATAGTGGGAGGCAAGGCTGTTCTTCTCCCCAATTCACAAATCAAAGGTGAAATAGTAGCGGTAGGCAGCCAAATTGTTCGTGATCCTGAAGCAGAGGTAATCGGTGATTCGGTCACAGTGGATGAGAGCGGTGTTAAAATCGGCGCTGAAAGCTTTTTGCCGAAAATGTGGTTGATAAAAACCGGCTATCGCCTATCTATTTTATTGACATGGTTTTTTGTATCGTTTCTGACTATGCTGTTATTCTCTAAATCGATAGAGAATACAGTGGAAACAGCGGCTAAGAGCCCAGCTCAATCGGCTTTGGCCGGGTTTCTGTTTCATGTTGGAGCGCTACTGGGTTGCTTGCTGCTGATCGTGACCATCATTGGGATTCCGCTGGTAATTATTGGGGTATTTCTTTGGATAATCACAGGGGTCTTCGGCACGACTGCCGGTTTTGTCCTGATGGGAAAACTGATTATGAAATACTTTCGCAACGATTATTCCAAATTATTTGTATTGTTCATCATCGGTTTTCTGGTATTGGCCGTTATCCGCCAAGCGCCTTGGTTGATCGGTTGGAGCATCTGGCAGATTTGGGGCATGATTGGTATAGGCGCAACGATATTGAGCCGGTTCGGTACAAACCGGCCTTGGTTCGGCAGTGGACGAAATGGACGAAATGGACAAAAAATTGTTAACGAGTAGCGTGTTTGGTTCGTCTCCTTTACAGAGGATCCACACATGTTCCGCTGCCAAGTGCGGCTTGGAAAATCATCTGAGCGTCACTGGACGACACGGTATCATCGCCGTTACAATCCGCAGCACACGCCTCGAAATAGGTCGGAGAATACTGGCCGAGCGCAATCTGGAATGCCAATTGAGCATCTTCTGAAGAGATCGTGCCATCCTGCGAGACATCCCCTGTATGCAGGCAGTCATCCGGGGTCACTGTTGGGGCAGGCGTCGGCGTAGCGATCTCACATGGGCGTTCCAGAAAAACGACGACATCGTCGATGTTCCAACCGCAATAGCGCCAGCCTGAATCCGTTGGACCCATTCCCCAGCGGATTTTTACCTGAGACTGGCCGACTGCATAGTTTGTAAGGTCAAATTCCCACAATTCCCAGGTTCCGCCGCTCAAGGTGCTCGAATTTTGCCAGAAGTTTGTCCAAGATCCACCGTTGTTGTTGCTGACGGCAATGTACGCATGGTCATATGAACTTTGTTCGACACCGAGCCAAACACGGAATTCAAGCGTGACTCTATCGGCATCTGAACAGTCAAACGCTTGAGTTGTCGCCCACTTGGTGGTTGACATGCTGTTCGGATAATCTCCGTTCAAATTATATCCGACGACATTATTCCCCGTATATCCACTGTTCGGATCTGGACTTCCATATTGTCCGCCTTGGCCGGTCGGCTGGCCCCAGTTCCAGTCGGGTTCGTAAGTCCAGCCCGGGTTCACGTCCATATTGGCTTCCATCGTGACCACTCGCTCAAAAGTGATAAAGAAATAATACGAGCCGCCGGCGGTGGCGATGGTTTCATTGCCGGCTAAATCCGTTGCTTCTACTTGGAAATAGTAAAGCGTGCATTGTTCCAGGTTTTCCAGCAGAATCGAATGCATTGTCCCAGGTATATCTCCGGCCACAACCGAGTCTGGAGTTGTCTTGCCGTAGCGAATTTGAGCGGTTGAAGTTTCGTCGGTTTTGAACGATATCAACGCTGATTTTGATGAGAGTTCCATGACGGTAACATTCGATATAACTGGAGCGACACAATCGACATCGATTTCGGCTGCGTTGGAAGCGCCTGCATAGGTAGCGATGATCATATCACCGTGAACGACCGAAATTTGTTCATCGCCGTGAACCGGAGGCGCATCCGTGACTTGGATGTATCCTGAGAAAACGTTCGAAGCCGTTTCCGCCAACAGGATGGTTTCCGGCGTAGGTTCCGTTCCTGAATAGATGCTGACGGGTATGGAACCGGAGGCATCCATATCGATAGCGGTAATTTCTAAGCGGGAATTGCAGGCAGCCAAGCTTTGTTTGAAGTATAAGGATTCGGCTATTTGAGCGGCAGTGCAGATGTTGGCGACCATTGCGCGGGTGACTTCTGTTGCAAATGGAATGCTGACTTTATCGACCGTGTCCTGAATGGTGTGGTAATACGGGTATGAAGGCCAATAATCTTCGATACCGCAGAAGGCGACGTATCCGTTTTGCCAGAAGGAATAGTGGTCGGAGGCGGTGACATTGGACTGTTGGAGATCGTGCAGCAGGCTGGTGTACATGTCGGCAACAGTGACAAAATCCAGTCCGAAGTCGTAGGAAGCCACATTGGCCAGCACATCCAGGTCTTCCGGCGCAGGGTCTTCCCAGCCGATCATATCGAAATTGTAGTATCCCAAGATGTTCAGACCTTGTGACTTGGCCCAGGATGCCCAGGCGCTGCTGCCGTAAAGCCCTTGTTCTTCGCCGGTCCAGAGTGTGTATATCACGGTGTCGGCAAAGCTCATATCTTTCAGGATATGTGCGCAACACAACGTCAAAGCTGCTCCGGTGCCGTTGTCATCGGCGCCCGGGGCGTTGGCGCTGGGCGTTTCCGACGTGGAATCGAGATGACCGCCGACTACCCAGATGCGTTCAGGATTGAAAAGACCTTCTTTTCGAGCGATCACATTCGGAGCCATTCCCGACGTATGGTCGAACAGCTCAACTTCATATCCCCAAGATTCAAATTCAGACTTCGCCCAGTTAGCCGCCTGGACACATTGAGCCGCTCTAGAATAACGGGTTACAAAACCGACAAGATCGACTAGATAACCTAGATACTCAGCTTCTGTAACCTGATCGACAAGAGCTTGGATAGTCAGGTTGTAATCTCTGGATACATATCCTTGATAAACAGGGGGATGCAGTGTGCTGATCGGATTTTTGGACGGCCAAAGTTTTTGATAGCCCAGGTCACGGCTGGGTTGTAATTCTTTACCAGTAGGCGTCGAGACCAGAAAATGATCAGTTTTCAGTTTTTGACCTCTCATTTCGATCGGCAGCATGTTGGTGCGTGAAGACACGACGTAATAATCGCGATCACTACACATTTCATCCAGCATCTCGAATTTAATCTCATGAGTATAGAGTATTGCCTCACCTGCAGGCGATACGGCCAGGATAGCGCTGATATCTGAAAACCAGATGACGGCGATTTCCGGAGTGTCCGGCAGAGATTCCCAGGGTTCCATCATCAGCATTTCGACCAGAACCGGGCAGGCGGCATATCCGGAACCTGTGATAAGAGCTATCACGATACTGACCAACAAAATATTTCTTTTCATGGTATTTCTTCCCCCCTTTTAAATACGCTTTTTCAGTGTGGTTTCGGTTTGGTCAAAAGGTATTGGTTTTTCGAAACACACATGTTTGACTATACAATAACCGTGCCGAATTACCAAAATAAACCAGGTGAGAGTACGCTGAAGAAGCAAGAAGCGGGAAGCACGAAGCAAGGAGCGCGAAGCGGGGAGCGAGAAAGTGGGAGAACCGCGAATGGACGCGAATGAACGCCAATAACATCTAAATCCACAATAGGATTTTAAATTGGATGTCTGTCCCTCGAAAGTATTGGAAGTCTGTCCTCTAATTTTCATCGCTTCACCGTTTATTTGTTTCGGCGGCAGTTTATTATGAAGTTTGTCGCCGGTGCGGATTTGACATGCATTTTACCTGTCCTTTTTTGTCTGAACACGATTACGGGATTAAAGGATTAACAGGATTAGTTTTTTCTTACTCGGAATCTAATCCTGCCCATCTTTGTAATCTTTGGAATCGTGTTCAAACAGTCACCATCGCTTCAGCGCTTCATTAGCTTCGGCAGCAATGGATGTCCCCCGAAAGTACAGATGCCTGTCTCCTAATTTTCCTCAAATTACCAAAGAAATAATTGGATGTCTGTCCCCCCAAAATGGGACGTATGGGACATGGGACGTATGGGACAGAGATTAAGTATTTAACCTGATCATAAGATTAGAGTCCCATTTGTCCCATTCGTCGCTGTTGCAAAACTTCCTAGAATTGTTATTATAGGAAATAGCTATAATATAAAGCTTTTTTTTGTGGTCAATTTTTTGTTCCTATAAAACATCTTTATTCATGCGAGTTTAGAGGGACGTCACGATTGTCGAAAATCGATTTTCGACAAGAAATTCCGGGGCGCTCTCGACATCAAATATATACTCATAATATCAATAGGTTAAGACCTCCAATTTTCCGCTAATTTAGCCTAAAGTCGAAAATGGTGTGCTTTTTGAGGAAAAAAGCTGAAGAAAGCTCTTTTTCTGAAATTTATTTCCTGTCGAAAATGGCATTTTTGTCGAAAGCGACCACGGTAAAAACATAAAAAAAACATTTTCGACAACTATTTTTAGTACTGTCCCCTAATTTGCTTTCAACGACTTACATGTCCCTCAAATTGCCAAAGAAATAATTTGAAGTCTGTCCCCGGATTATCAGCGAATGGGATGCCTGGGAATTTGGGTGGGAATAAAAAGCTTTTTTTATTAACCGCGAATGAACGCGAATGAACACCAATAACATCTAAATCCACAATAGGATTTTGATCGTTCAAACATTAGGAATTTTTTTCCACAGATGACGCAGATGGCGCAGATATATGCCGGCCGCATGTATTTCGGCCTTACGGGTTTGATATTCAGAAATAAAAGTTGGTTCGTTTTGTTTGGGTTTTTGGAAGTCTGTCCCTCGAAAGTAATCGATCCGAGGATACAAAACTGGATGTCTGTCCCCCCAAAATGGGACTTATGGGACGTATGGGACAAAGATTAAGAGTTTTACTTTATCATAAGATTAGAGCCCCATTTGTCCCTTTCGTCTGTTTTTTGCGAAAGCCTTCCGAGAAATTCAGGCGCAATTAAGGTATAATATGGAAAGGAGGACAATTGACATGAAACATTTTACAACGTGTGTCGTAATTCTAGGATTTTTTTGCGGATTCACGCATTGTTTGCCGCCAAAGGCATTCGCAGAAGAAAAACCGATCACATCGTCGCTGGGTAATCCCAAGATAAAATTGATCGGCGAACTTTCACTCACCCTGCCATCGCGGATTACGAATATTTTCTTTGAGAAAGGGAAAGATGGTAAGTACCGGATCGGTAAAGTTTTGACCCAGGAGGGATTTTACTCTATTGACGAGACTCATCAGGTAAAAACTCTCCTCGATCTCAATAACTGGAAAAACGATGATGGATCATGGGTGTTTGAAGAAAATGTTTCCTATGATGGGCAGTATGCCATTGCAAGCTTTTGGCCCAAGCAAAACTTCGAGTCACAAAGTATTGTCAATCTGAAGACTCTCGAGAAAACACCAATCAAACAAGAAGGAAGAGGATGGCCGGCGTTTTCCGCTACATCAGTTATGTTAATGGATGCAATGGGAAGTTCAATGTGTTTTGCAGATTTCCAGGGAAACATTCTCAATCATTACGTATTGCGTAATATAGTTGGAACCGGCAGAGGGCATCAATTCGGTTTTTTTGGCGCTAGTCCTGCCAGTTTTTTCGATCAGTCAGGAGAGATATTAAAAGTATATCCACATATCAGCCAACCTCAATTTCGCGTGAACTATGATACCGGGCAAGTAGCGCTGCATTATTGCGTATATGATGAGGCCGGCGAACCGAAAGAATCCAGAGTTGGTGTTTACAACTGGAAAGGCGAACTTCAACATGAAATGACGTTGCCGTTCGATCCTAATGTAGATCTCGGTTTTTCGCCGGACGGCAAATATGCTGTTGTAGCTGCAGTATCCGGTTGGGTGAAGCTTTTGGACATGATGGACAAGACTGAAATTTGGTCAAAAGATATAAGGGTTGGTAAAAAATTTCGCTGGCATTTGCCTTTTCCAATCACTGAGAACGCCGGATTATTTGCAGTTTACACAGTCGAACCAATTTCGGGCGATTACATGATCACGATTTTTAGCTTTAAAGGAGAATTGATTGGTTATATCCAGATAAACCGAAGGCCAGGCATAAGAGGATTTTCCGCCCAGTTTATTCCCGGGACATCAATTTTAGTGTTTTACACTGACAAATATTTAAATCTCTACCAAATTGAGGAATAATCCAATGAAAAGCTCGGCTTGGTTGAAACGATTACTCATGATGAGTTTAATTATACAGATATTTCCAGTTATTTGTGGAGCACAAACTCCTACGCCATTGCCAACCCCAACGCCAACTTCTTATTTTCAATGGCCAAGAGCAGATCAGAGAGTGAATAGCACTCTTGGCTCATTTCGCTCAAAGCGCTTTCACCTCGGACTCGATCTGAAAAGGGCGGAAGGGCAAGCGGTTTATCCTTCAGCCGATGGCGTTATAAGAACAAAAGAAATGATAGAAGGTTCAGGTTTCACAATTACGGTGGAACACGACAACGGTCAAATCACAAATTATCTCCACTTAATAGAAGACGATCCTCCGCAATTTCCGGATGTCAACACTCCCGTAACACTTGCGACTCAAATTGGCGAAGTTGGTGGATCCGTTGATTGCCGAAATAGAAATCCACCGCAAATGAAAAGGCAGACACCGCAAAGTTATTTACACAAATCGGTTTGTTCATATGCAGTTAAAAATGAGGACATAGCATGACAACAGCATTTCTGTTATACTTTAAGACGAGTAGAACCATTTTTAATTACATGTTCGACAAACGAGCACGAAAAAATTTAGGTGTGATTTAGGTATAATATGGAAAGGAGGACAATTACCATGAAACGTTTTACAACGTGTGTCGTAATTCTAGGATTTTTTTGTGGACTCGTGCATTGTTTGCCGCCAAAGGTATTCGCAGAAGAAAAACCGATCACATCGTCACTGGGAAATCCCAAAATCAAACTGATTGGCGAAATGATTTTGCCATCGGCGATCAACAAGATTGTCTTTGAAAAGGGAAAAGACGGAAAAACCTGTATCAGCAACATCCTGACCAGAGATGGGTATTACGCCGTTGACGAAAAATCGGCACTGACGTGTCTTCTGGATCTGAATCAATGGAAAACCGATGACGGCACCTGGGTATTTGAAGAAAGTGTCTCCCATGATGGGCAGTATGCCATTGCAAGCTTTTGGCCCCAAAAGGACTTCGTGTCACAAAGCATTGTCAATCTGAAGACTCTCGAGAAAACCCCTATTAAACAGGAAGGAAGGGGATGGCCGGCGTTTTCTTCCAAATCAGTTATGTTTATGGACGCAATGGGGAGATCAACGTATTTTGCAGACTTCCAGGGAAATATTCTCAATCATTACAAACTGCGCAACAACGTTAACATTGGCAAAGGACATCAATTCGGTTTTTTTGGCGCTAGTCCTGCCAGTTTTTATGATCAGTCAGGTGAGATATTAAAAGTACTTACACGTATTAATCTGGCTGAGTTTCGTGTGAATTACGACACTGGTCAGATTGCAATGTACTACTGTGTTTATGATGAGTCAGGCAAGCCGAAGGAATCAAAAGTTGGTATTTACAACTGGAAAGGTGAACTTCAAAGTGAAATGATTTTACCCTTTGATCCCAATGTGGACCTCGGTTTTTCAGCGGACAGTCGCTACGTGGTTGTTGGATCAAATAGTGGTTGGGTCACACTGCTGGATATGCAAAACGAGCAAGAACTATGGAAAAAGAATGTGAAAGTTGGAAAAGCTTTTTACTGGCACATGCCATTCCCTATTGCTGATAATGCCAAATTCCTCGCTTTATATACGATTGAGGAAAAATCAAACAAATTCATGATTACAATTTTTAATAGAGAAGGAGGCATTGTTGGTTACATCGAAGTAAATTTACGTAGGAACATGGAAGAAACACGATTCGACTTCATTCCTGATACATCTGATCTTGTATTCCACAGCGGTAACTATCTCAGCATTTTCAGAATTGAGGATTAGTCCGATGAAAAACCAGAGATCCTCCAAATTATTTCTCATTTTAAGCTTGCTATCACTCCTGTTTCCTATGCTTTCCTATGCCCAAACCCCAACACCTTCTCCGACACCCTATTATAATTGGCCTCGGGAAGATCACCGTGTTATCAGCACACTTGGATCACTGCGATCTTCCGGCCGTTACCATGCTGGTATTGATCTTAAAAGAGCAGATGGGCAAGCAGTTTATCCTTCTGCTGATGGTGTAATAACTTTGAAAGCCCCGCAAGGAAGCGCAGGATACACAATCACTGTTTTACATGACAACGGTCAGATCACGAATTATCTTCATCTGAAGTATGATGGACCTCCCAATGAACAATTTCCGAAAGAGAATACGCCCGTAGCAATTTCGACTCAAATCGGCGAGGTGGGCGGAACGGGCGGATCTGGAGCTGTTTATACACCCCATCTTCATTTCGAGATTCGAGATGTTCAGCCTGGACAAACGCCAATTTATGGGTATTCTGGCGATGCACATAATCCGCTGAATTATCTGCCTCCGCCTTCAACACCCATACCAGCGCCGACGCCTGGTGTTCCACCGCCGTTTATTACCGATCTGTTCGTGTTTCCTGACAATGATCTGAGCAAAATCTGGGACCCGACACCGACACCGGGCCAAGCGTATTTTACGCCGCTTCCCAGCCCTGCAGGCGGCGGGCAGATTCATTTTAACCTGGAGGTGACACCCACACCAAAAGTGGTCTACGCCCAGGGGCGATTGCAGTTTGTGCTCAAAGCTTTTGACCGTACAAACGCGCCGGATGTTCACGGAGTATATGAGATCGGATATCATGAACCCTCGCTTGTGCAATGGAGTTACCGGCTGAGGTTCGACATAGTTCCCTATGATGAAGAACTTGATGCAGCACTTGTGTATCACCTTGAAGATCCTTGCAGATCTTCCGGTGATGCCAATATTTACTATCGTTTATTCGTTGAGGATCCCACACCACCACCTTCCATGGTTGTCGAGGCGAACAGCGAAAACGGAATATTTGATACGGAAGCCTTTCCCAATCAAACCCCTGTGCCTTTGACCTTTGAGGTTATCCAGAATAATTTGCAGAGGTTCCCAACACCCAAGAATCAATATGTGCTGGTACATCTGATACCGATGAATTACGACTGGTGGGTGGATTGTGAAAACGGTGATGATGTCAGTAACACCGGAACCAGCTCGGATTCACCGTTCAAATCGATACATAAAGCGTTGTCCGTGGCCTCGGATTATGATCGCGTGTATGTTGCTCCCGGACTGTGCAATGAGGCATCAGGCGAGGAGTTTCCGTTGAACATTCGAAACG
>CAYOJK010000015.1:0-59303 GCA_964404285.1 uncultured bacterium
AGCAGTCCCAGCCTTCAACGAATTTCTTTGAGCCGATAAGCAGATTGACCGGTGATGTTGAATCCTTCACGGAGGCAAACATCGCCTCGGTAAAGTCACTGTCTTCTACGGTCAGTCGTATGCCGTTTTGCGCTGCCACTTCAGCAACGTGGTCGCACAGGCTCTTGGCATCTCCGACGTTAATCAAACCAAAGGGTGTCTCACTTGTGCCCACATGCAAGGCTATTTCGCCGGATTCGCCTTTGATGCGATCCAGTGACAAATGCCCACCTACGGCATGGTTAAACAGCCTGTCGAGAATATCCCCGTAGAGAACTTCAACGGTTTCACCACCATTCATGGCCCGGACCAGATAGGTAAAGGCCCCATCAAAGATGTCGTTTCCATCCTTGTCCAGCAAGCCGGTATCCTGGCCTTTGCCGGTGAGGATCTCGTGCATGCGCTGCGTCGCCATTTGGCTGTTGTTGAGAAAGTCGGCGATAAACTGGATGATGAGCGCCACGTCGGTAGCCACTATCTGTTCATCCTTGCTCATCTTGCCCGATGAAACCGTGCTGCCGACAAAGACCCACAGCGGCTTTTCCAGATTGAACAACTCGAAATCTTGCGCCTTTTCCTCGTAGATCCGGAGCTGCTGATAGAACTTTAACAGACAGGCTGTCATATAGATCGACTGCGTCTCTTCGAATGATTTTGGCAGGTTCAGGATCTGATAGTCCTTGCCGAAACCATCCTCATAGAACCACCGGTAGGAGTAATCGAAAACAACTGTCTTGGCGTAGCTGTTCCCAAAATCGGCATTGCCTGATGCCTGAATCGCCTGCTCGAAGGTAGCCGAATACTCGAAAGTGAACCCCTTGACGCAGAGATCAGACCGCCGGGTAAACCAAACGCCTGTCTCCTTGCCGCTCATGCCACGATGACCCTCGTCAACCAGAAGCAGGTTCTGATCGCCCAGACTTCGCGTGGCTATGGTGTTCGGACCTTCCTGGTCAGCCAGCTTGGTAATCTCCAGCACATCCACATGTTTAAGACCCTGAGCCTGACTCCACAGGCCGCCACGTGATTGCAGGTAACTGCCTGCAGAAATATCGCTCTCCCGAAACTCGGTGATGTGTTGCTCCGAGAGACGTTCGTTAGGCGTCAGCAGGATAACCCGCGTGAGTTCTTTATCCTTCCCATGCTTTGCGGCGTAGCGCTGGTATTGTAGCAGGTTGACATGCATCAGCAGCGTCTTGCCGCTGCCGGTGGCGTTCTGCATGCAGAGCTTATTAAGGTCATCTTCGTTGTAAGGCGGCACATCGGCATAATCGTCCCAATGGTTGTTGAAGCGCTCAACGAATGCATTGAGATCGGCGAGCATCCCCTCACGATTACCAAAAAAACGGTCCAGGTAAATTTCAACAAAAATCAGGGTCAGCCACTGGTAATATTTCCACACCACCGGTCGGTGGCGTTTTTCGTTGATCGCCTGGGTATGGCGAACAATGTTCAGCTCATAGGTCAAAAGCATGTCTCGACTGATGCGAAAGCCCGGAAAATCAGCCGCCTCATCGGCATGGCTGAAGAGCGGGCTATCGCCGAGATGATGGTAAAAGAAATGCAGATTATCTTTGTCCAACCCTTCCAGGCGCGGATCACGGATGGGTTCGGCCAACTTGTGAAAGGGGCGAACAACTTTGCCGTTTACCTTGTGTTCGACAAATGGATCGATTCCGAACAGACTGATAAGCCACTGGTTGAGCAAAAGCTTGTTGCGAAAAGAGTGCGACTTACGGTTTTTTGATTTACGCCTGGCCATGCTTTTTGCTTCCTTTCTTCTTGGAGGCTTCAATCTCTTTTACGGCTTTGTCAAAATCGCTCAATTTCTCTGGATCCAATAGCCGTTTACCGTGGAACTTTTCATACTCACTTTCAGCCAGTTGTTTGGCCATCTCATGGGAAATTTTGCCGGCATGGTTGAGGATGTCCCGGTCATTAATGGTGAGGAATCCATCCAGTTTCTTGATCCAATCCCTCATATACATGGGAATACGGCGCATGGCCTCACGCTTGCCCTCCAATCGAACCGACAAGAATTTCTTGTGAGTTGCTTCGGGGGCCAGCTCGCCTTCTTCGTAAACATTCAAAACATGCTGACTGATGTTCTGTTGTGTTGTCTGAAATAACTTGGCCATCAATGGCTGTGTTAACCAGACCGTTTCTCCCTCCAGCCGCACATCTAGTTTCAAGGTGCCGTCTTCGGCCTGATAGACGAGAAACTGGCCTTTTGCCGCTTCCAGTCCGTGTTCATCAGTGTTTATCTGTGGTTCCTTTGACATTACTGCTCCTCCCACATCCGCTTCATGAACTCTTCTTCGATGAGGCGGACCTTCCAGTTTTCGTCATCCCTTTTCAAATTGGGGAGGTTGTTGCTGCCATTGACGTAGATAGTGTCGAACTCGAAATCGCGCGTGTTAAGGCAGTTCTTCTGGAACCATTCATCCAGCATCAGGTTGTCCTGCTCGATGTCGTCGGTGAGCTTTCGTCAGACGATCAACACCTTTTCCCGCAGGCCATTGTTGGGATTGGCCGGGTCTTTGGGCACCCAGCCTTCAACTTTGCGAAACCACCAGATTTGAGAACCACAGATGGACACAGATGAACACGGATTGTTCTCTTCTTTATCTGTGTCTATCTGTGTGAATCCGTAGTTTTCTTTGATTTGCTGTAGTTTGCCGTCGAGGACGAGTTTGGTTTTCTGGTCGGTTGGGACTTCCGGGTCTTCAATGCGTATGAATTGGGCGGTGAACTCCTGGGGCGCAGCGTAATGTACTACACGCAGACCGATTAGATAGTTGAAGGTTTCGATCAGATCGACTGCACGGGTAACGTATTCGTCCGTCCCCGGCTTTTTGACCTTCAGGGTATAAGCGGTTGGATCGGCAAAGGCATCGATGTTGAGCAACGATTGACTACCCCGTGTCTCCACATCCAGCAGGTAGCGAAGCATGTAATCTTCTTTGAGAGAAGAATTATTCAGCAGCGGACTTTTGCCAGGCTTTTCGTCTATACGCAGGTTGTTGAGCGTATCCTCGTAGGATTCAAGGCGGAGGTACTTAAAACAGTGAGATACACCACGAAACACACTAAAATCACCTTCATCTTTCGTGTCTTTCGTGTTTTTTGTGGTTAAAACAGGTTTACCCTCCCTCCAATTTTCCGAATAGACCACCTTGGCAATGCGGGGCTTGAGTACGGTGTCAAAGTAATCTCCCATCTCCACAAGGATGTATTTTCGCTGCCCTTCGTCTTCTCGATTCAGGTTGATAACAGCATGACCTGTGGTACCGGAACCAGCGAAGTAGTCTAGGATAATATCATTATTTTGTATGTCTAGAACTAGTATTGAATCCATCACAGCTCCTGGAGCTTTAGGAAAATCAAAAATTTGCAAATCATTAAATAGATTAACTAAAGATCGAGAACCGTTATCTCTAGCAGAATATTTAGGATTATCCCACCAAGTTCGTGGTAAGATTCCCTTTATATTTGCATACTTCTTTCGATAAATTTCAATCCTATCTGACACCCATTTCGCCTCAAATCTTTCAGGTTCATTAACGATGTTGTCTATACTATATCTCCACACCTTTTCGGTTCCATCAGGGTGTATAGGAAAAATAGTAAAAAAAACATTGTTGTCTATAATCTCTTTCAATTGCCATTTTTTAGAGTCCTCTACCCAAACCATTTCGGGGATACTTATGGATAGATTTTCTCTGTTTATTTTTAATGGATAATATTGCTTAGGTCTATCATCTCTATTTGATTCTGGGCCATTCCGTCGTAAGTTTTCCCATTCAAAAAAACCAATTTTATCTTTTAATGAGTATCTTTCGAGCTGCTTTTCTGAATGCGGTAATCTACCGACAGAGCTTAGTTCATTACTTTTTTGATAAAAAAGAGCATATTCATGATTTACTGAAAAACCTTTTAAGGTTGATCTGCCCGATGGATTGTTTCGTATTGCAACAGTAGCTAGATAATTATTTACATTAAATATTTCGTCTAAAATTACTTTTAAGCGGCTAACTTCAAAATCATCAATTGTTAAGCAGAATCCACTATCATTTCTTAATAGACCATGAGACGCAATTACTCTACTGTGAATCATGGACAACCAAGAAGAATGCTTATAGGAGTTTTTATACAAGATTTCAGACGTAGCTGTATTATAAGGAGGATCGACATAGATACCATTAACAGCTTGTTGATACCGTTCCTGCAACAAATTCAATGCCTGGAAGTTCTCAGAGTGAATCAGCAGGCCATCGCACTGCTCATCAAAATCTTCAACAGATGCCAACAGCCGGGCTTTGAAGCTGTCATCGAAGAAACGGGTATCCAGCACTAGCTTGTTGTTTTCTTTTAACCTTGAAACACACGAAAGACACGAAAGGGTTAATTCCTGTTTGTCGTCAAAAAGAGTATTTTCTTTTTTTGTGTCTTTAGTATTTTTCGTGGTTACAAATCCCAGATTTACCCATTCCTCGTGCTGTTTCTGATTCTCTGCGATTTCCGGGTATAAATCCTCTGGCACACGGTCGAGAGTGATGCAGTAGTTTGTCTCCACCACAAATTTTTTCTTTAGCCAGAGTTTTTTTTGGAAATCCTCAAGCTGGGCCAGAAAGTCGATCAGCTTGCCCGCGATCCTGCGCAGCGCCTTGATCTTGGCCAGATAGCTTTCGACCGCCGGGGCTTCAGCGTTTTCAATATCGTCGAGGCGCATAACCTCGTTCTTGATGTAAAAGTCCAGCTCCCTGCGCAAGAAGCTGCCCAAGTCCTTATGGATGAAATAGTCCATAGTGTTACGGGCGGTGTACCGGCTCACGTACTTGGCCAGCACAGGGCGCTTCTTGTCGCTGTCGGTCGGAGCGGGCATCTCTAACAAGCGTAGGTAGTTTTGAACCACAGATTCACACAGATTCACACGGATATTTTTTTCTTGTTTTCCATCTGTGTCTATCAGTGTCCATCCGTGGTTCTTTAAAACTGCCAGGATGGTCTCCACCGCCTCGGCGTTTCGCTTGTCCCGCCAGATGCCATCCTGCCGGTTTTTTTCCGGGTCGGGCCGGTATTCAAAATTGACGACCAACTCGCCGGTTTCGCTCAGAGCGACGGGATTTTCGGTATGCAGGATGAAGAAGCGCTTATTGGCTTCCGAAGCCTTGACATTGCCGTGCTCGCCCTCGGTGGCCTCGACTACGCGAAAATGAACCTTCAACGGATGATCGGGAATCTGGTTGAGCACCCGCTCTTCCTTTGACATCTTCCTGACTTCAGCGGATTGAATCAGATCGAACGTGAAGTTGTTAAAATACTCGGTGGATTTTATGTAGTACTGATCCATATTTGCCCAGACCAGTTTCACTTCCTCGCCATTATAGGGTACGGCAAAAGGTGCTGCCTTGCCGGATGTTTCCCGTGTGTAGTAGCGACGGGAGATGAAGTCGCCATTATCGTAGTAACGTTCAAAAAAGCGGTACAGATGATCGTAAACATCGGCCTCAGCGCTGGCGGTATTCACGACCGCATCAAGCGCGGCTTTGGCCTTTTTGACCGGTTCGGTCTCATCAGGGTTGGGCACACCGAAATCATTGGCGCTCTGAATAGCCTTCTCATAGGCGGCTAGCAGCTCAGCCTTGCGGGCCTCGTTCACATCTCCGAAGGCATCCGACACGATTTTCAGCAGGCCTGTGTCGATGAAGTCTTGAACTTCCTGCGCCTTGGCGTGCATGATGCGGTAAAAGCCAAAATCAAGATCCGGCTGGTCTAGCTGAAACAGCTCAGCAAGTTTCTGTAAGAGGCGATTGCGAAGTTGTTCGACAGATGGCATGGTTATTCTCCTTTAGGAACCACTGATTCACACAGATGGACACCGATAATTTTATAAAACGACCCTTTCCCAATGTAATTTGGCATATTTAAAATTCAGAATCAGGCCGACACGAAGACCAGTGATTTTCAGGTAATTCAAGATTTGGCCTTTTTCGTGATTGGTTATTTTGTCGATAGTCTTGGTATCTACCACGATGTGGTCAAAAACGATAAGGTCGGGAATGTATTCGCCAACCTTGATAGATTTGTAAATCACATCAAACCGGGGCTGTTGGATGAAGGGAATTTGCCTCAGGCCAAACTCAACACACAGGGCATTTTCATAAGGTTTTTCAAGCAAACCGTGTCCAAGCGTCTTCAATACTTCCATTGCGCAACCAATAATCTGGTACGTCTCCTCTTTAAATAAAAATCCGTGTGTATCCGTGTCCATCAGTGGTTCCTATATGACCGTCCATCTTATCATGAACAGTGGCGTGACTACTGACAACCAGCGGTCTTCCATCTCGGCCATTTCTCTAGCTCCTCATGGGCGATTGGTTTTCTTTCCACGCCAGAGGCGGTAACGGGGACACTGGGCGCTGCTTCCTTAACTTAAAACATCCTCTAATATATTTAGGCAGACGCCAATTGTCAAACGCTCTCGTCCGGAAACGCCGGCGTGCCGGCTTCGTGTACGCCCATTTGTTCCAAAGCCGCTCGGGCGGCGTCTTCGGCAATATCTCGCGCATCCTTAGTGGTGCGTTCGAGTCGGTTTCTTAAGGTTTTGTCCAGCGGCTGCATCATTTCTCTTCCCTATAATTGCACCTGATATTGCATGTGTGCCATTCCTGTTTCAATTTGTCTGGGAATGGCACACTCAATTGCATGCGATGAAAACCTGATAATAGCTCTCTCCTACGCGCTTGCGCATAAGAATGCGCATAGGCCGGCTTTCTATGCGAAAGTCTACGCATTGTGGATAGCATATTCATAGCGTTCCCAAGTAATGGCACACCGTGCAATGCTCGTGCAATTGCGGTGCAATTATTTAATGAATTGCATTTTATTTGCATTGTATGCCATTGCGATGCCATTGATTGAAGTGGCAGGGTCGGTTCAGGGCAGCTCATCGCGGCTCCTTTTCCTGCCAGGTATAGCGGGAGCCTGCCCCGCGCCCGGTCTGTCTCACCTGCCCGGTTTCGTTGGCGAGTTCCTGAATCAGCGTCGTTACCCGGTTGCGAGGTTGAGGTTGATAATAGGCGCAGACGCTTCTGAACCACAGATTCACACAGATTCACACGGATATTTTTTTCTTGTTTTCCATCTGTGTCTATCTGTGTCCATCCGTGGTTTTTAAAACTGCCAGAATGGTCTCCACCGCTTCGGCGTTACGCTTGTCCCGCCAGGCGCCATCCTGCCCGGTTTTTTCCGGGTCGGGCCGGTATTCGAAATTGACGACCAACTCGCCGTCTTCGGCCTGATAGACGAGAAACTGGCCTTTTGCCGCTTCCAATCTGTGTCTATCTGTGTCCATCCGTGGTTTTCTTTGATTTGCTGCAGTTTACCGTCTTTCCAACTGTCAGAATACACCACTTTAGCAATGCGAGGCTTGAGCACACTGTTAAAATAGTCGCCCATCTCTACGAGGATGTATTTGCGCTTGCCATTGTCTTCACGGTTGAGGTTGATAACAGGCGCAGGCGCTTCTGAACCACAGATTCACACAGATGGACACCGATAATTTTATAAAACGACCCTTTCCCAATGTAATTTGGCATATTTAAAATTCAGAATCAGGCCGACACGAAGACCAGTGATTTTCAGGTAATTCAAGATTTGGCCTTTTTCGTGATTGGTTATTTTGTCGATAGTCTTGGTATCTACCACGATGTGGTCAAAAACGATAAGGTCGGGAATGTATTCGCCAACCTTGATAGATTTGTAAATCACATCAAACCGGGGCTGTTGGATGAAGGGAATTTGCCTCAGGCCAAACTCAACACACAGGGCATTTTCATAAGGTTTTTCAAGCAAACCGTGTCCAAGCGTCTTCAATACTTCCATTGCGCAACCAATAATCTGGTACGTCTCCTCTTTAAATAAAAATCCGTGTGTATCCGTGTCCATCAGTGGTTCCTAGGTGAACGCCACCCCGGAGAATAACCCCAGCGAGACGGTTTGTCTTTTCTAAATGATGGAGATAGGGGGACTCGAACCCCCGACTTCCACGTTGCGAACGTGGCGCTCTCCCAACTGAGCTATACCCCCGAATCAATGGTGTCTTCCTTCAAGAAGCTCACCATGATAACTCGTTCTGTATCAATCCGATAAAAATGGCATCAATGCTATTTGGCGTGATCGCTTGATCGCTTGTGAAAGCGCTCTCTGATGCTTTGCACATGTTCCTGAGATACGCCTGGGAATAATTTTTCCTCGTTCGGTTACAAACGTCTGCAACACTTCAATATCTTTGTAATCGATCACTGTCATTTTATTCTGACAAAACCGGCAGATTTTGCGACGTTTAAAACCTCTGCCTTTTCGACTCTGTCGAAAATCATCTCTATCTTTATCACTACCTGGTTTGAACATTCCTATATTCCTTTCTAACAATGAATTATAAAGAAATGGAGCGCTTCTCGCCCACCAGCTCAGCGCCGCGTTCTTAATCGGAAAAACCGATTCGGCGGCTGGACAATACTTTTACTCATCCAAAATTTCAACAACATATCGACTACCTCGTTTTGTCCCGACATTGTTCAGGATAGTCCGAATAGCCGATATTGTATTTCCTTTACGCCCAATGACTTTTCCTATATCAGAAGGCGCAACTTTTAGTTCTATTACGTTTGTATGCTCTCCCTTAACTTCGTTCACCACAACCTGGTCCGGATTGTCAACCAATTTTTTCGCAATCATTTCAACTAGATCCCGCATAAAAACAACCTCCTGTAAGTAGACCAAACAACAAAACGTCCGGTTCTGTTGGTAGGCTTAATCTAAAATAAGATATCAAGCCTGTCAAATATTCTCGATTAATAAATTTTTAATCAGAGGCTCCTTGTCGATAACACATGAGAAAAAAAAGTTGTTCAAATTTACCTCTTATGCTATTTTTGGCAAGTAGTGAAGTTGTTTTTGCTCGCCAATAACGGGAGGCGCTAATAGATGAAGCAAATAACAATCTTGTGGATGGAACGAAAAATCACACGAGTTATAATCACCACTCCCTCGGATGTGACGTTCGATATGCAAATTGAGTCTGATGAACCAGATTTACCATCTGACGGTATCACACCTGACTTTCGTCGACATCGAAAAGAATCCCGCCAAATTTATTTTCAGAAAATTTATGAGGTTTTAGACAAGTCATCTGAGATTGTTATATTTGGATCGGATAATTCGAAAGAAGATTTTCTGGATTATCTGAATCATCATGATCAAAAGGTTTTTAATCAGGTTATCGGGGTTGAAGCATCGGGTGATATGCCCGAAGAAAAAATTGTCGCCCGAGGCCGGAAGTATATTTAGATTGTGCTATAAATGTCATCTCACCATAGTTTCGCGAATCCGGCAGACATCTTGCCGTTACGCCGCTCTTTATCGGCTCAGATACGCCTGCTGATTCCTGCTGAACGCTCTGAACAATCCCAAAAAATAATCAAACTGATCCGCTCGTATTTTCCTCCAATTTCAGGCCGCATCTTCTTACTTGGAATACCTGAAAGCAAAGATCCCGCCTCCCATTTATCTATGCGACAAGACTTACAAGAACTCACCAAAGAAATTCCATCAGATTTTCAAGTCGATATTATTATTCGATCTGGTGAAGTTATACCCGTCATCATGAAAACTGCGTACCAGAATAAAATTGATCTGATCGTGCTTGCATACAAACCAGATTTCACTCTGAATATTTACAATACGAAAACACCGGTTGTATCGATACTCAGAAAAATCCACGCGCCAATCATGCTGATTCCAGAAACAATCGATCCGGTCCACCAAGATTCTGAGCATTTGTTCCGATCGTCTTTGGCGCTATTGAACGTCAACGAGCAAACCCGGCTGAGCACTGCTTATGCTCTACGAACTGTTCGATTGTTAAGCGAAAAGACCTTGTTGATTGCTAAAGGAGACACTCCACGTGAAACAAAAGAATACCTTTCTTTTGTCAGCGAACGGTATTGGCCGCCTGAATCCATAAATAATTGCGAGACACTGAGTTTTCCTAATTCCACACTTCAGGCGCTGAAAGACTCTCTACGCCAATATGACCCCAATTTGCTAGTCGTTTCTATGCAAGATCGATCCTATATCGATCGCTATAGAATAACCGGCGCTCTGAAAAATGCACAACTAGAAAAAAGCCGGCCGCTCCTTGTTGTCAATAGGCCAGACTGGATCAGTCGACAAGAAAAGAAGCTGATCCGAATATACCAGAATCTATCTGAATTCGATTTAGCCTATTCTCCAACAGAAAAAAATCACGTTGAACGGTCTGGCGATATTACCAGTAGAAAACCCGTGTTGTTCATGGGCTGTTACAGCAAAGAGGGTCTTAAGGAGGTCTTTCGACAATATGGATTGTTTAAATACTTAAAACAAAAAGGGTATCCAGATGCACAAATCGATATTGACGAATTGGAAAGAGGCCGTGAGCGACTGCGGGTCTTTCCAGAAAAAACACTGGACGGGGAGCCTCTGGTCGATCTGATATTACGCCACGAGTATGCGCCGGAATTCGACACATCTTTAAACACTTTTCCTAAAAAACTTGGACCCTTTTTGCACGTGGAATGGCTTTGTTTACAAGATCCATTAAGATCATATAAAGACCTTGAAACACCTCTGCCAGGACAAAAATACCCCGGATTGGGAATAAGCTGGAAAGTGATGATTATCATTAAGTTGCTGGCACGACGATTAAGCGCTGCAGGTTTATACAACATACCGGAATATTACCACACTGCTCGCTTATATCACCGTTTTTTTCGTTACAGTAATCCAGATACTGAAGCTCGGTTGCTAGCGATCGATCGAGACACATTTCCTATTCATGTTGTTGATGTATCCTGGGCATTTCTTCATGGTTTAGTTCTTCATGATAACCAACAAGTCAACTGGTCAGGGGGAACACAAATATTGCCTTTGGATAAAAAATTGACTGCGTATTTTGCTTCGCCGGAATACAGTGCAAGAGTGCGGGCTGTTATGAACCATGAGCGATTCTATATGAAACTTCACAGGTTACGAGATATGATGATGAATCGGCGTTTATACAAAGAGCCAGGCGCTTAAAATCATTTTAGGAGCAATTAGATGCCCAAATATTTCAAACCCATTATTCAATTTCTAGGCGCAACAGGCACAGTTACAGGATCAAAAACAGCCCTGTTGGCCGGCCATGACCCAGACGATCGCCTTATCGTCGACTGTGGCTTATTTCAAGGATTAAAAGAACTTCGCTTGCGAAACTGGAGCGCTTTTCCGCTAGATCCCGCTTCAATTGGCACAGTTCTGCTGACGCATGGTCATCTTGACCATTGTGGATACCTACCACGACTTGTCAAAAATGGTTTCTCAGGAAAAATTTACAGCACTCGCGCCACTGCCAAAATAGCCGAAATCATCCTGATGGACTCAGCTCATCTTCAAGAAGAAGAGGCAGATTATGCTAATAGAAAAGGGTTTTCAAAACACTCTCCAGCCCTGCCTTTATATACATCTCAAGATGCCCGTCGAGCTATCGACTTGTTCCAACCGGTTACAAAAGAAAAGCCTTTTACAATCGGATCAAAATTTACCGTAACATTTCATGAAGCGGGGCATATATTGGGATCGAGCTCTATTCAAGTCAATCTGAAAAAAGACAAGGACTCAATACTGTTCAGTGGTGATCTGGGACGTTACGGAGCGCCCATCTTTCCGAATCCTGCATCATATAACGAAATCGATTGGGTCGTCATGGAATCGACGTATGGTGATAGGCTACACCAAGATGCAGACGCGTTTGCAACCCTTGCAGACGTTGTCAATTCAGCTATGCAGCGCGGCGGTGTGCTTGTTATCCCTGCCTTTGCAGTCGGGCGAACCCAATTGTTGCTTTATGCACTACGTCAATTGAAAGCTCTGAAAGCAATCGATGATATTCCTATTTATATCGATAGCCCTATGGCAATCAAAGTGACGGAAACACATAACGATTTTGAGGAGACATTCGATACGGAATCACGCTACCTGGTCGATACCGGTGAACAGCCTTTAGCGCCGCCAAACCTACATGTCTATCAGAGTGTCGAACAATCAAAATCTCTTAATCAACTAAAAAATAACGCAATTATTATCTCTGCCAGCGGTATGGCTACAGGCGGTCGTATCCTTCACCATTTGGTGAATCGGCTCCCTGAAAAAGAAAACACTATCCTGTTTATTGGATACCAGGCAGTCGGGACACGTGGTCGAACAATTCTTGATGGCGAACCGAGAGTGAAAATCCATGGACAGATGGTGCCTATCAAGGCATCGATAGAATCTATCGATGGATTTAGCTCACATGCGGATCGAGATGAGCTGATTATCTGGCTAAAAAAATTTGACCGGTCTCCAAGGAGGATATTCCTGAATCACGGCGAGTCTGATGCTTTGATCGCTCTTCAAGAAACGATACTCGATGAATTTAAAACAACCGTCACCATACCTGATTATCTGGAATCGTTTGAGTGTTTTCCGGGTACAAATACTCGTGGTTGATTTTCGTCATGTTTAAACCCTTCATTGGTATCATTTACAGGAAGGTAAAAGGATGAAAGCAGGTTTAATAGGTTTTCCAGGCTCTGGAGTTACCACCATATTCAGTCTATTTTGTCAACGTGATTACGAACAGCTAGCCTATTCCGGCAAAACCGAAGTTCACCTTGGTGAAACAAAAGTCCCCGATACTCGTGTGGAAAAACTGGCGGAAATATTTAATTCCCGTAAACAGGTGCATGCCGTTATCGAATTTGCAGATATACCGTTTGAAAAACATTCAGGTGATGCGATGGCATCTTCTACCATCAACCAGGTTCGGCACATGGATGCCGTCGTTATCGTTATACGAGCATTTTCGAATCCTGCCGTTCCCCATATAGCAGGTGGTTTGGATCCTGTCAGGGAATTAAACTCCTTTCTTCATGAGGCATTGCTGTCTGATTTGATACAAGTGGAAAAAAAACTTGAGAGACTCATGAAAGAAGGGCTGATCAAAAGTCGTGAGGGACAATTCTTTTTGAAAATAAAAGAAGGTTTGGAAAAATCGATTCCCATACGAGATATGGATCTTGACGCAGATGCCAAGAAAGAAATCAGCGGATTTCGATTTCTAACAGAAAAACCTTGGCTCGTCATTGTAAATACAGATCCTGGGGAATGTGTCTCTGATGATTTAACAGAAGCTTTACAAAACCATGGATTATCTGCGATGCCTATAGCAGCGCAATTTGAATTGGAATTAGAGTCTTTTTCAGATGACGAACAGAAGGAATTTCTAAACGAAATCGGCTTAACAGAAGGCGCCGGTAAGCGTTTTATCGACATGGTTTATTCTAAATTGGATCTGATTTCATTCCTAACATACGGTGACGATGAAGCTCGGGCTTGGTCACTTCATCGGGGCAGCACCGCTCTGGATGCAGCGGGAAAAATCCACAGTGATTTAGCGCGTGGCTTCATCAGAGCTGAAGTATTTCAATTTGATGATCTGATTCAGCATGGCGGTAATCTTGCCTTAGTTAAAAAATCTGGTAGAATCAGAATTGAGGGTAAAAGTTATCTTGTTCAGGATGGAGATGTCATCACGGTACTGTTCAATGTGTAATTCTTTATGGCATCAGCGAGGCTTTTGAAACTTTTATAAAATTTTACTATTGCTCTAAACATAAACAAGCCATATATTATGGTTGCTGTATCGGCAGCATGTTCTTTGAAAACTTGGGGGCGATCAGGTTTCGACGGGTATGATTGAGGTATCGGTTGCATGCCAGGCGTTCTCGTCCGCCTGTAAAATGATGGGAAACCACAATTGCCAACAATGGCTACGCATTGGCTGCCTAAACGAGCAGCCACGGTCACCGGAATGCTTGTTCATCGCAAGCCGGTCTGATTGTCATATAAGATGAGCTGTGACCGGATGTTGCACTTCAGGGCATTCGGCAAGATATTTCTGGAGTTAGCTGGATTTCAGCTCCCTTCTGTCAGGCAGAAATTCAGTGAAAATTAAATGACGGAATAAGCATGTAGACGCCTATGCTGAACATGCTCGGACCCGGGTTCGATTCCCGGCGCCTCCACCAGTTAGTCCAGCTTCACCGATATGAAGCACAGTCTCTTTATTTTCCCCGTTGACAAGGTTATTGCGATCTATTCAGCCCCTTTGTTAAAAGCTATGGATAGAGAATGTATTTTGGCAAAGGGGGCGTTGAAAGGAAAAAGGAATGAATATCTATGTAGGCAACCTGTCTTACAACACGGACGAAGGCAACTTGGAATCCATCTTCTCTGAATATGGAACCGTTGAATCTGTCCGCATCGTCAAAGATCGTGATACCGGACGAAGTAAAGGTTTCGGTTTTGTTGACATGCCGGATGATCAAGAAGCTGCCGCTGCTATCGAAGCCCTGAATGGCCTGGAAATCGATGGCCGCACCCTCCGTGTGAATGAAGCTCGACCCAAAACCGAAGGCGGAGGCAATCGTCGAGGTGGTTTTGGTGGCGGGCGCCGCCGCTTCTAATCGCAAAAAAACGTCAAATATATTTCACCTTGTCACTACTATGATTGATAAAGAGCACACCCTGTGTGCTCTTTTTTTATACTTGTTAAGGCACATGTAACCTGCGTGCACCACCGGGATATCATTGAGTTTTTATCTGACAGGAGATAAATAAATAAATATGCAAAACTTGTCAACTCAAAGTTCTGTCATACCAGCCGGCATTCCCATTGTAACTATCTGCGGATTCAGCAATTCCGGTAAAACGACTCTGATTGAAAAACTTATCACTCACTATAATGACAGCGGTCTACGGATAGCTGTCATGAAACACTATCAACGATCATTTCAACTGGATACTCCGGGTAAAGATACCTACCGGTTTTTTGAAGCAGGCGCCACTGTTTTCGGTCATGACTCAGGACAACGCTTTATTCGACGTCATAGCTTTGAAGGAGATAACGTTTTCTTAGATATCTTAAACTTGGCTGAAGATCACGACCTTATTATTGTTGAAGGTCATAAACATATTTCGTTGCCCCAAAAAATCTGGCTCAGCCGTCATGCTAACGATAAACCACCAACAGAAATCCTTCCCGTTCTCGCTAATTTGGGAATGGACGATGATCGCTGTTCTAAAGCTCTTGCCATAATTCAAGAGGAAGTGACTCGCCAATTTGAGTTGCGTCCCGCACATGTGGGAATTTTCATCAGCTCATTACACAGTGAAAGTCAGAATAAATCAGCGCTGTCGAAACCTGATCTGTATACTCTAATTCAATCAATACAAGAAGCCTGGCGTCCCTTGTCTTTTAAAATTCATCTGTTTGGCCCAAGTAATAGCCTCTTCGAAAACCCTGATTATCCGACAGATAGTGACTGTAGCTACGCAGCCACGTTCTTTTCTGCAACTCAAAATGCCCTAAACAAATATCCACATTCACAGTGGCTAATGATCAATAGCAATATTTTACAGCAGAAACGTCGGCAGATACGTAATTTAATCAACCTGGCCCGACCGGGAACATGGAGCGTATTGCCGAATAAAAATGCCGACATCGATAATCCCGAAATAATCTGGTTAGACGCACGGATCAAACAAAGATTGAATGTGTCAAATAATTTTCTAGACATTTTCCATCATCCGAAAACACGCTTTCTTTCACACGATTGATTAAATCGAACATAAGATTCAAGTGATTGTTTTACTATCATGAAAAATAAGGTTACCATTCAAACGCATTCAATGCCGTTTTTGAGTGCTTTGTTTTTTTGTTATCAAACGGAGAAGTACAATTGAAGGAGTGCGATATGGAAACGTTGAAAAAAATCTCTTGTATTCTGTTTGTTTTTATATTGGCAAGCTTATTGACAGCATCCAGTAATAATTTTGCAGATAATAAAGACAAGCAAAGTTACGGTGTAGGCTTGGATCTCGGAAAGAATTTTCTAGATGGTTCGATTGATATCAATATCGAGACTTTCTTTCAGGGTTTTCGTGATGCCTATACTGATCAAAAATGGAAATTGACAGAAGAAGAACTCACCCAAGCATTGGAAGAGTTTTCAAAGGAGCTAGCGGAAAAACGTATGGAAAAGCAACAAAAAGCAGCAGAAGACAATAAAGCGGCTGGAAAAGCCTTTCTTGACGAAAATGCCAAAAAAGATGGTGTAAAAGTAACAGATAGCGGGCTCCAGTATAAGGTAGTCGAAGAAGGAACAGGGAAAACTCCGGGTAAAGAAGACCGGGTTCAGGTTCACTATCGCGGAACTTTAATCGATGGAACAGAATTTGACAGCTCTTATTCACGGGGTGAACCTGCGATTTTCGGTGTGAACCAGGTAATTCCCGGATGGACGGAAGCGATCATGCTGATGAAAGAAGGTTCAAAATACCAGGTTGTCATTCCGTCGGATATTGCCTATGGAGTCAATGGAGCTGGTGGTATTATCGGACCCAATTCAACGTTGATTTTTGATATTGAATTGATAAAAGTCAATCCGTAAAACTAATCCATCATTCCAAGCTGATCATATAAAAGCGTTTTCCAGCGCTGATGGATTGATGCCGGCATGAAATACTCCAAACGCTTTTTCTGATGGTGAAGTATGCTTTCTTTTAAATGTTTATTTCGAAGGATTTCCCAAGCTAGCTCACTAATTTCGATAAGGCGCTCTTTCCGATGAAAAACGACGCCACCACCACTCAATGTGAACGGGACAGCGGCCGCAGAAAAAGCCATAACCGGTATATTGAAGTGCATCGCCTCAATTAGAGGCACTCCAAATCCCTCATGTTCAGACATGGAAATAAAAAGATCCGCTACTCGATAATAAGCTAGAAGCTCATTATGTGTGGTTTTTCCAGTGAAATATATATCTCCTAAATTCAGATTTTTAGCAAAGTCCATGCAAGCATATAGATATTTTTCAAAACCAGTATATTTTCCGACTAAAAACAACCTACAACGCGGATCGACATAGCGTTTAAAAAAACCATAAAAACGAATGATATCGTGTTGGCGCTTGTTCGGGGTAACTCTACCTACGAAAAGAAAGTTGATCATGTCTTTCTTCGAAAACATGTCAACCAATACAGGATTCGGATCTTGCCGATATGATTCAAAATCCAACAAGATCGGCATTTCACCTGTCTTTTCAAAACCCATATCCTCTAATTCACGACGATTATACTCAGAATCTCCCAAAGCTACATCAGGCACTGCTTTTAAATTCAATAAACAGGTTCGAGCAGTACGCGAAATATGTTGCAAATGTGGATAACCTGTCAGGAAAGTAGATGGAGTTATATTGTGATAAATTAGAATTTTTCGACCGGGAAGTTGAGCGAACAGGTTATTTAATGACGAAGGAATTGCATAATGTAATAGTGTTACCAGTTTTGATGAATCTTTTATCCATGAAGATATGTCTTTTGCAGGTTTTCCAAGATGAGATATCTCTGAATCCGCTTCTAGAAAAAAAATCTCGCTCTCAGCATGAATAGACTTAAAAAAAGTCTTTAACGCGATAGCATTGTTACCAATTGCATCCCCTATATGCAATGTGGGAACAAGCTGTGCAATTTGCATTATGGAATCTCCTGTAAAAGGCTTTTGACTCGATCAGTCATATCGACAGCTTGAAATCGTTGCAGTCGTGCTCGTTGTTTTTCAACTACAGCCTGTCGAAAGACATCGTTCACTCGGAGCAAATCGACTAGTTCCGCCAACTCCGCCGGATGCTTGGTCTGCACCAATAGACCTGCACCACCCATAGTCTCTTTAACTGCTCCTGCATCAAACGCTACAACCGGGATATCGAAATGCATCGCTTCAAGCAAAGGAACACAAAAACCTTCGTGTTCGCTCAAACACACAAAAACATCCGTCATGCGATAAATCGCCGTCAATTCAGACGTGTCGATCATCCCAGTGAAAACCACATCGGCTATCCCAAGATCCCGAACCAACTGTTCCATAGCATGTACATACCGACTGCAATTCCGATTTTCTCCAACTAAAATCAACCTGGAATGAGGATGTATCCACCTTTTATAGCATGCAAAAGCACGTATGATATCCTGATGACACTTGTTCGGTGATATTCGTCCAACAAAAGTCCAAGTGAACTGACTAGATTTCCATTGCTTTAAAAATATTGGATGAGGTTTAATATCTAACCTGCTCATTTCAACAATAATCGGTAAAACATGGACATTTTTATAACCGACTTCACGCAAGATAGATGCGTTATATTCGGAATCAGCCCAAGCCATCGAGGATCGATCTTTCAACATCCTCAGCTCTCTCATACCATCCGCAGTCACTTCCGTCATATGAGGACTGTTACCGTAAAACCAGTGAGAAGGCGTAATATTATGAAATACTACTATTAGTTTGTCAGGACTTTTCAGGAGAGCTTCTGTGATCCCTGAGCCCACACTAAAATGGTAAACCATGATATTTTCAGGGGATGAGATTTCCTTAAAATTCACCCAGCTTTCCGCTTCATCAATAAGCTTTCTATGAATTATCGCAGCAAATATCCTGCTATTATGACCAAGAGACTTAAAAATCCGTTTCAAAGCCAGAGTATCATCACCGATAGCATCTCCATAGGAAAGATTCGGTAAAATCTGGTGAATATTCATTCCGCTATCTCCTGTTGTGAATCGCTATCCACCTGTTTTTCAAAGACGTCATTGTTGTTTGGATTGTCATCTTGATAATCGTCAGGTATAACCGAATCATCCGGCGGCTCCGTGTAAGGACGACTTAAAATAATACCATTGACGTCCCAATCAGTTTCTTCCCAATCTTTTGTCACATCGACTTTTTCACATTGAAGAACCAGCGTCGCAACAACTTTTCCGCTCAAATCCTGCCAATGGCCTCCCGAAATCGCATAATCAACAGCTTGATTATTCACTGTTTCAGAATGAAAACGCCATTCCATTAATGGCCACGATTGAAAGAGTTCTGTGATATCTGTCCAATCATTCTGGGCCATTTTGGAGCCAAAATATTCCTGAAGAACTGTGCTGCTGGATGCGATGGTCGTTTTAAAACGTTTTGCCTGAGCAATACCCGGATCAAAACCTCGTATTTGAACTTCTTCAACCCCTTCAGGCAATGGCAATTCAACCGCTTTAGCCAATCGATAGCCTTTGGAAAAAACCAGCGAACCCCAAGTCAATCCGTATAAAAATATAATAGCTCCCGTGATTCCAGCAGTCCATTGAACAAGGCCACGATCAAACGTCGAATTTGGCGCTTTCCGTTGACTAATTGAGCCCAAAACGCAGCCTACAAACCAAAAAAGTATATTACCTACTATGGTTGTCCATTGTACCAAACTACCTAAAGTAACAAGAGTTTCCGGATAGAGCAGAACTTGAATACCGACTGGTATCAAAGCATTGACAACTGCTGAAACAGACCATAACGCCAATGCATTGAAGGGACGCAACCTACCTAAAAAGGCCCCTCCGGCAAGTAAAGATATAAGAACCGGTAGGATAGCTAGAAAGTTCAGAAACCAGCCTTGAGAAGAAGATATATTTTGGCTCGCTACCGAAATAATCAGAAAAAGAATTACTTGGAGTATTTGTACCGCAAGAAGCGATAAGATAACCAATCCAACTGCTTGTAATTTGGGGTGTTTATACCAAGACATCAAACGGTCTCCTCTTTGGGGCTCTTCTTCGCAATCAGATGCAACAGCGATTCATATTTTTTCTCTATTACAGGCCAACTATAATGCTCCCAGTAATACGCATTTCCCTGTTGCCCCATAACATCTCCAGCCGAAGGATTCGAAAGCAAAAAATCTATACTTTCTGAAAACTCATCATAATTCTGATAGATAAGACCACCATTCGATCTCAAGCATTGTCCTTTTAAAACCTCACATTTACCGTTGACCAGAGCTGGGCGCTGGTATTTCCACGCCTCTAATAACACCATTGAGAGACTTTCATAACTACTTGGCATGATCAAAAACCGGCACCCACATAAAGCGTTGATCTTAGTTTTTTCAGAAACAAATCCTAAATGTCGTATTCCCGGAAAGTCCGGAATAGGTATCACATTCTTTCCTATCAACACCAGATCAATATCCGCTTTCGTTTCTTCACGATAGCGTCGGTATAATCTGAACAAATGGTCACATCCTTTGTTCTTGTCAATTCTGCCGATATAAAGCATATAAGGTATTTTCCGATCAGCCTCGATATCCCCTTCTAAACACCTATCCGTATCTTCGGTTTCGATCAGACCGACACCCACCACATCACCTGGTATAGCCTGATTGCCGGAAATTGATTGAATCAGTCCTTTTTCTTCATGTGAATTATAGGCGATAGCGCCTGGAAGATGAAAAAGCTTTTTGACTACACCAAGATAAAGCGCTGGATCATGTTCCGCAGTTGGCACCAGCAACGCTTTTTTCCTATGAACTCTCAATGAACTGACCGTCGTCCAATAACGATATGAGAATAATATCCACACATCGATATTGGTTCGGGTCTGCACTGCTTTCAATAGTTTAGGTGAAAAAGGTCCGTTTTCTTTTATCCACAAGTCTTCCATCTCTTCAGATTGCTGCTCATGAAACACAAGATTTTGCACATTTTCAAAGGTTCGAAGGTTTCTTTTTTTTCTTACTGGAAAGCGATGAACAGGAATACCATTGATGATATCTGTACCTTGTGGATATTCATTTTTCCATGAAACATAATCCTTTGCACATGTGGTAAAAACTTCCACATGATGTGTCTTGGCCAAGTGTTCTGCCACCAGCCTGCAATGCAATTCAGCGCCACCGGCAATATCCAGTCCGTATCGCTGTACGACCAGGCCTAATTTCATGGTTCATCTCCCAGGCCCTTGAGCAACCTGTCATATTTCTTCAGGATGACAGGCCAATCGTAATTTTCCCTATAGTATCGTTCACCGTTTTTGCCCATCCTGTCACCAATATCCGGTCGCAGAGACAACAATGTTAAAATTTCGATAAACTCATCGGTATTGCGATAATATAATCCTCCTCTTGATCGCCGGCATTGACCCCGTAACACATCGCATAGCGCATTGCATATCGCTGGCCGCTTCATTTTCCATGCTTCCAAAAGCACCATAGAAAGGCTTTCATATCGGCTTGGCATAATCAGAGCGGTTGCTTGTGAAATAAGGCGCATTTTTATTTCATCCGGCTGCACACCCAGGCAAAAAATACCGGGATGATTTGGAATAGGTATTTCCTGTTTGCCGACAAATACAAGTGATGGTGGGTGGGTAACGGATTTATAAAAAGTCATATAGTCGTGAATTAGCCGGCTGCATCCTTTTGCTTCTTCAATTCTGCCGACATAAATGAAATATTTTGGGGGTATATCAATAAGCAAATCAGTGTTTGTATCTGCTGCTTCAACAGGAGCTAAACCAACACCAACCGTACTCCCAGGTATTTTTTTGTTGCTGGAAATCTGATTGATTAGAGCTCGTTCTTCTGGTGAGTTATAGGCAATGGCAAGTGGTTGATGAAAACTATCACGATGAATACTCAGATATAGAGTTTTGTCATGTTCTGCAGTAGGCACAAGGATCGTTTTTTTTCCTAAAGCTTTCAATGCAGCCCAAGTTGTCCAATAACGATAAGAAAACAGAATAAATATATCTGTGTCGCTTGACTGTGACAAATAATCAATCAAATCCGGGCAAACAGGTCCATGGGCTTCTAAGTAGAGTTTCTCTTCTTCAGCCGTTGGATATCCATAAAGCGTATTGAAGGCAATAAGATCAAAATCGGGTGGTCTGCGCTGAGCGACGGGGAACCGGTGAACAGGAATGGAATTGATTATCTCTGTTCCCGATGAAAATGCGTTTTCCCAGGTAAGATAATCGGCTGCACATGTCGTGGCGACTTCTACTTCATGATGACGAGCAAGCTGTTCCGCGACCAGGCGGCAATGTAATTCGGCGCCTCCGATAATACGATCGCCGTAACGTTGTACAACACACTGAATTTTCATTTGGGATTATCGGTATTTGAGTCTTTCAGAACAGCCATCGATTCAAAAGTTTTAACCCTGTTTTCTAGATATTCTTTCTCTCTTTCAACCCTATCCAGTCGGGCTTTTAACGCATCATTATCGATTTGATGGCGCGTAATCTCTCTGACTAGATTATGGACAAGGTGCGAAAAATAGAGGTTTATCTGAGCCTGTCGACCGACAAGATGGTCGGTATAAAGGCGTACAAAGGGTCGGACGAGTTTTTTGATCATGACGATCAGTTTTGCTTTTAATCCTGAGCGATGAGTAGTGATGATATAACTAGGATTTATGTTCCAGCCGTGATCCGGTGATCGAAGCTTTTCAAGCAAAACAGAATCTATTTCCGCCTCTTCAGCAAACTGCAAAATTTTTGCATCTGTCAGCTCAGCAATACCCTCTTCGGAATACACCCCATTTTTTTGTTTTTGCGCAATTCTTTCCCGAATTTTCTCCATGATCTGAGAAACATCGATTTCTGTGCCAATTTCAAAATCTTTCCAATCATTCGCCATGATATGAATCCTCCCGGCAAATATCAGTTGATTGTAGAGTATTTAACATCAAATGTGAAGTCCGCCGGAGACTTTGATCACCTGGCCGGTTACATAATCGGAAGCTGGTGAGAGCAGCCAATCTACGACACCGCAGATATCACTATTTTCACCGAAGCGCCCCATTGGAATTAGTGGCAGCATTTCCTTGCCTCTCACGGGTATTTGGCCGGCTTCAGTCAAAAAGACCCCTGGGCTGACAATATTAACGGTTAAACCTCTAGAAGCAAAAGCTTTTGCCGCTGACCTTCCCAGAACAGCTATAGCGTTTTTTGCTGCTGCATAGGCGGCAATTGTTTTAAATCCTCTTGGTGTATCGAGGCCGGAAAAACCAAACAATATAATTCTGCCGGTACTCATGACATCAGATAGAATATTTATCAAATGAACAGCGCTTGAGACATTGTCATGATACTGTTCCGCCCAGATATTCCAGTCGGGGATCGGTTGAGTTGAATAATGAATAGGTCCGGCACAGTGGATGATACCGTAAGGGCTAATACTCTGTCGTCTGCATTCATCGGCAATTTTTTGGGAGGATTCGGCATTACGAAGATCACCATGGAACCCGTGCATCAACGTTGAGGTTTGTTTAAGCGAGCGGAAGAGTTGCTCTGATTGTTCAGGTGTTCGACAAACCGGCCAGACAGTATGAGATGAGGTAAGATGGTGAAAAATCATGTTACCGATGCCCCTAAAAGCGCCTGTAACAATAATAACTCGTGGTTTATTATTTAATTGCGTCTTCATTCTTCCCAGTTTAAGTGGATTTGATTAAAATGAAAAGCCAGTTGCCCGCTTCTTGGAATTGCTATATATATTTTGCTTGTTTGCTTTTGGGAAAGGAGCATTGGGAGTGACACATTTTTCAATCTTTCGATCCGTCGCCCTTGTCTGCATTTTTTTGTGTTTGATGTTAATGCAAACTGGAGCTTTGCCTTCAAAGGCAGATCAAACCATCGATTCTTCGTTGGATTCATTACGATTGATTGCCAGAGCTCTCGACACAATTGAAAATAATCCATCGTCTGATCTTGCCGGAAAAGATCTTGTCTATGCCGCTATTCATGGCATGTTCCGAACTCTTGATCCTTATTCGCAATTTCTTGACGAAGATGCTTTCGATTATATGAAGGCTCAGCAAATCGGTAGTTTTTACGGAATCGGCATTTCATTCGATGTTCGAAATGGTGAATTGCTGGTGATCTCGCCAATTGAAGAATCCCCTGCCTGGCGATTGGGCATAAGAGCTGGTGATGTAATAGAAGAGATTGAAAGCGAAACAGTTGCCGGAATCACGAATAATGAAGTGATCAAGCGTCTTAGAGGTGAAAAAGGGTCTGTTGTCAAATTGGGTATTCGTCGAAAAGGTGTGCCTGAACTTCTTCAATTCAGTGTACGGAGAGAAAAAATTGCCCTGAATAGCGCTAGGGGCGGTTTTTTAATTGACTCGGAAACCGGTTATATCCGACTGACGGAATTTTCATCGACAACTTATAGCGAAATGATGGAAAAACTCCACCGGCTCAAAGAGAAAGGTATGACTCGATTGATACTGGATCTTCGCTATAATGGTGGGGGTCTTTTGGGTTCCGCAGAACAGATTTCTTCGACATTTCTGCGTAAAGACCAGATTATTGTCAGTACAAAAGGGCGAACAAAAGAAAGCAAACAGGATATCACCTGTTCAAGAGATGGTGATTATGCTGATTTACCGATTATCATTCTTGTAAATGACAGCAGCGCCAGCGCCTCTGAAATTGTCGCCGGAGCTATTCAAGATCACGACCGCGGCCTCGTCATCGGCGTATCCACCCATGGTAAAGGCCTTGTCGGAAGCCAATATCAAACACGCTTTGGAACAGCAGCTCAAATTACAACTGCACAATACTTCACACCATCAGGTAGATACATTCAAAAACCCTACAAAATTCCACACCGAAAGTTTGAAAACGAAATTCCAAAAGAAATTGATTCCAACTCAACAGGTCGACGAACTGATTATGGTCGAGAAGTTTTTGAGGGTGGCGGCATAACACCCGATATCGTGATTGAAGAACCATTTTTATCCCCTATTATGTTTGAGTTAGAGTCTCAGCGAGTCTTTTTCGATTTTGCGGTCAAATTTGCTGATCAATTCAAGGAAATAGACTCTGATTATACTGTTTCAGATAAGATGGTTGAGGATTTCTTAGCCGATTTATTATCTGCCCCACACAGTTATGACTTAGATCAACTCAATGAAAACAAAGAACAAATTCGATCAGCCTTGTGTCGAGAGATTGTTGGTGTACACATCAACACCGATGAATCCGACAGATTGCGTGTCATTGAATTAGAGGCTGTACAAAAAGCGTTGGTATTGTTTCCACAAATTGACCAGATACTAAGCTCTGATATTGTGCCGGGCGAAGAACCCTTGTTGGTCGGCTCCGAATCATGAGTGGTTTAGAGCTTAAATATTCTGCTCATCGTACAAGTCATTGATTTCATGATTTTTTGTGAGTTCAGCAATTTGATTATTCGGATTGGAACGCAGTTTTCTGAACAGCCAAGGCTGGGCATAAATCATCCACAATAAAAAAGGCACTATCATCGAGCCCGCCTGTTCCATAAAGCCCTGTAATTTTTGAAACAATCGTATTCGCATCTCAAAATTCGCATGAGCCGGAATAGATCGATTGAGCAGCCATGTTTGCTGTGAATAGTAAAAACTTTTTATATTCAAATATAAATGCACAGAGTGTGATAAAAACATCAGAACAAGACCGATAACCAGAAATAACAGAAAACGTTTTTTTGTGCGTATGGGAGTTGCCAATATCAGAGCGAGAAAAGGAATGAGATTGAAATGAAGGGTATTGGGAAAAATCGAAATACTCACCGGTTTAGGATCGGCTAATGGGACAACCTCGTCTATTGCTGGTTTCATTTGTATCTGAAAAGTAAATCGCTCGTCATCGACACCTGTAAATCGAGTCCCCATTATCGGGATGGAACGACGTTGAAATTGCACCGCTCTTTCACAAAGAAATTTTCCGTAAGGAATACTGATCCAAGACCAGAGAAGAATAGCTAGGATGCTGAAAATAAAAAATTTGAAAAAAAATAGCATCCAGCCGGGGCTATTCCAAAAGCGCAACCATTTTGAAGCTTTCTGCACGATTATGTATTCCCCCAATAACCTTTGCTATAATTCAAATATCGCCAAAACCAGTTTAATTTAATAGATGCTGCCGAAAAGAGA
This sequence comes from uncultured bacterium, assembly GCA_964404285.1. Classification (GTDB taxonomy): domain Bacteria; phylum CSSED10-310; class CSSED10-310; order CSSED10-310; family CSSED10-310; genus JBASEY01. The sequence goes on from CAYOJK010000015.1 coordinate 25,969, forward strand.
ACATTTCCCAATACAATCACTAAACACCCATTCAATAAAACCTTCGTATCAGATATTCACGATATTGATTCATTGTAACTTTAAAACGATTGAAATCCCGTAATCTGATATTTATTTGCTATCATTATCGCCTGAAGTCACTTCTGAAACCGGGTTCTTAATTAATTTCTCCTTCCAAAAAACCCAGAATGCGATAACAAAAATTATAAAAATTCCCTGCCACAGAAACTCATGATAAAAATCGAAATGTTTTCTCCACTTCATTCCGATCACTCCTAAAGCTGCCATTCTTATGGTATTTATCGCATACAAGCCAATGAATCCCATTATCAATCCATAAATTTTTTCCCACCAACGCGCTGTATAAGCCAGCACTGCCGCAGCATAAATCATCATGCCAAAAATACCGGCACAATGATAAATGATAGTAAATCGGAAATTCGTCAGCTCTACCACCGGTCCGGATGCTGAAGCGGTGACACCGAATAAATTAAGTAACGCAACAACTGAACGGGCAATCATAATGGGAAGATAAACCGCAATATATTGTTCAGTTATTTTCCAATGCAGAAAAAAATAGAACAGGATGCAAAAATACCCAAATAAAAGATAAAAATTTAGTAGAACAGCATTTTTTTTATAAAAATCAATGATTTTGCTCATTATCTGATCGCCCTCAAAACGCAATTACCTTAACAAACTTGAATCATAAGACGCAAGTAATATATTTATATACAGTCGACCTTATCAAGTCGATCCCAAAATAATGCGTAGGGTTTATATGAGTAATTTAGATAACGTTGTTTCAGATGATAAATTGATGCGCCTTCACTCAATGGCTGTTGCCATGTTCAACGAGGGTGAACATGCGGCTGCTTTGAAAATCTGGTCGCACATCAAAGCCCAAAACCCAAATTTCGCGAAAATTGACAACTGGATTCTTAAAGCATCTCAAAAAATGCCGGGAACAAAAAAAACTTCTGCAAAAACCCCACCATCACCTTATCGAACTCAACGAAATCTTCTTATTGAAAACGGGCAAAGTATTCGCTCTCACAGTTTTCAGCCCCGCTATTCCGGCGTCAAGTTAAAAAAAGGGTTACGTCATCGACATGTTTTCTTGTTAATATTGATAGTTACGTTTCTGCTTGTTCTGTTTAGCTTTCGTAACCATCGATCTTTTTTAATCATTGTTAATCCTAAAACAAACAAATTGGATTGCTACCAAGGTGATTTTTTTCCGTTTGGGCAACAAAAAATCATGGAAATGGATGTAGGCATCGAACTGGATTGGATAGATTATGTAGAGAACAAAGATTTGATTAGATCACTAAAGAAAGGGGTTACGGTTCAGAGTCAAGAACAATTCAATAACCGTTTTATCGAAATTTTCATGAATCTTGGAGATGAATCATTTCGTCAGATGACCGAAAGGGGTCAACAAAGCGCCATTTATTATTATAAACGTGTTTTTGACGCAGATTTTGAGGATCTGGTGGTTGAAAAAATTGTCAACGCTTTCATTAATCTTGCCAGAATAAAGATGGTTTCCAAAGATTTTTCTGCGGCACAAAAGTATTTGGACAGCGCGAGTAATTTTAATTATCGCCCGGAAGATATCTTTATAGTTCAAGAAGATCTTGATGCTGCAAGGCGAGACGATCGTTCTTATTTGTGAAAAAACTGCCAAACATCTTCCAAACTGTGTGATATTTTAAATTTTGGAAGACTTTGAATAAATTTTTGTCCGTAACGCTGAGTTACTATCCGTTGATCCATTACAGCTACTAAACCCCGATCTGATTTGGAGCGAATTAATCTGCCTATACCCTGTTTCAACATCATTACTGCCGAAGGAACCTGAAATCCGTTAAATGGGTCCAAATCTCTCTGTCGAAAATAATTGACTCTCGCCTTTATTACCGGATCCGCCGGCGATGCAAAAGGGAGTTTATCGATGATCACTGCAGACAAAGATTCACCTGGAACATCAACTCCTTGCCAAAAACTTATCGTTGCTAATAGGACAGAATGAACGTCTTTTTGAAACTTTTTGATCAAGAGGCGCTTCGGTTTATCCCCTTGAACAAGTAGGGTGTGCTTGATTGAATCAACAAGCAACGAGTGCAATTTTTCCATCCCTGCATAGCTGGTGGAAAGGATAAATGCTTTGCCTTGGGTAATTTCCAATATTCGGATTATTTCCTGAGCACATTCGGTGTAAAAATCTGAATGATTGGGATTGGAAAGCAGTTTTGGCAGGTAAAGTATTCCCTGTTCAGAATAGTTGAATGGAGATAGATAAATTTGTGTTTGAGTTTCCGTCAATCCAAGACGATCAATTATATATTCAAATGAATTTTCTGTCGTCAGTGTTGCAGATAATAAAATGGCGGATTGATCTGATTTTAAAAAGACGCGTTGAAATTCGCCTGAAATATCTACGGGGGTTGCGTGTAAGGCATTACCTTGGCTGGTATGTTCTCCCCACCAGGCAACCCCAGGTTCCGACCGCTCAATGAAAAGCTGTGTGGAATCAGAAAATGTCCGACATGTCTCCTTCCAATCATCGAAATAATCTTCCAAAATCAGCCTTTCCTGCTCTAAACTAACCCGAAGATTCTTAATCCGTTCCAGTAGCGCCAATCCCATGCGTTCTGTTTCTTTTTGCATGACATCTTCTAAAGAAAACCGCCCTGTTCCGGAAGGCATACTATCAAAAAACAGCTTTGCCCCTTCTTCCAGGCTACGCAAAGGCCCTTCTAAACGTTTACCAACATCTTTGAAATCGTCTCGTTCAGGTTTCCAACGTCGAATCATTTTAACAAAATTACGGATATCAGCATGAGATAGATGAGAACCCAAGAACTGAGTTGCAATTTCCTCTAACAGGTGAGCTTCATCAAAAACGATAACATCTGCTTGGGGTAGAGTTGAAAATGAGTTTTCTTTTCTAAGCGCTGTATCTGCGAAATACAGGTGATGATTGACAACAACCATGTCAGCTTCCTGGGCATGAATCTTCAGCCTTGTCAAAAAACATGATCGATAGAAAGGGCAGCGCTGACCCATACATTCTTCACGCCTGGAACAGATTTCTTGCCACGTCTCAGAACTATCATGAAGAAAACTCATCTCTTCACGATCGCCGGTTTCAGTAGCCACGGCCCAATCAAGAATATTTTGCCAATGTTTTTTTTCCGCTACTGAATAAAAGCCTGGGTTTGAATAAAAATCTTCAAAACGCCTAAGACACAAATAATTATTACGACCTTTCATCAAAACAGCATACAATTCCCTATCTAAAAGCTGATTCAACAGAGGAATATCTTTTTTGATCAATTGTTCTTGAAGATTTTTTGTTCCGGTAGAGATGATCGCACGCTTTCCAATCACTGCTACAGGAAGCAGATAGGCCAAACTTTTACCTGTTCCGGTACCGGCTTCAGCTAAGAAAAGCTTAGCTTTGTTAAATAACGCGTTATATATATCTATCGCAAGATCAAGTTGTTGCGGTCGAAATTCATATCCAGGAAAAAGGCCGGCTAATTTTCCTTTCGGTTCAAGACATTGTTTTATATATACTTCTGTCACCGTCAGATTGAATTACAACATCGAAATGCTGTCAAAAAAAACTTCAAAGTCAGGTTTTTTTTCGTCGTAGTATTCTCGTGGACAAATACCCATGACCGCTACCCATTGCCTATTCTGACGGATAAATAGTGTGTCGGTTATTCTAAAAATACCGATAGAATGACCAAGCCCAATATCAAATTCTGTTTCTGCCGTTATCCTGACTTTTTGTACATTATCTGTCGGCATATCGATTCGTTCGATTTGATTAGATTCTATTGCATGTAACCTATCCAATATCCATTGATGGAAACCATCTGGAAACTCCCTTCTAATCAATCGATTGACCCCAATAATTAAAATCTGACTTCGACCATCGACATGATTAAAACTCAAATCAAATTCAGGATAATCTCGGAATACCCAACTTTCATTTTGCGGCCATATCAACTTAAAACCTTTAACATGGTTAGTATAGACACCTTCCTTGACATGCTTGGCGATAAATGATCGTCGAAAATCTTCCCGAGTTGCACATCCGGAAACAAAAATCAGTATAATAAGGATAATGGGGGTTTTAAGATGTTTATCAATACCATTCACACAAGTCTCTCCCCTACATTAAAAGTTACGGCGCTCAAATACTTTATGTCAACTTATGCTGAGCTGTCAATTGAAAAGCCAAACGTGAAATACCGAACAAAAAAAATTCATTGTGTAAAAGTTAATATTGACAAGAATGCGCTTCGACCATATATAGCCTCATTAGGCTTGATTCGGAAGAGCCATCCTCATAGAAATGGAAGCTTACAATTTATCTTCCCAGCCCTCAAGGGCATTTATCAGCCTTCCGAACATTTTTATCCTTCAAGTGTTATGAAGGTCGGGTATAAACCTGCTATTTTTAGGGAGATTCTGGTTACATGGGGAAAAATGTTGATTTATCACCGTTGATTACATTGGGAAAAGAAAAAGGATATGTTACCTTTTCTGAGCTGAATTCATATCTGCCTGATCATCTGGTTGCTCCGAATGAAATCGATACAATTTTTCATCAGCTCGACTCATTAAATATCGATATTATCGAAGACTCCAAACTCGATGATTACCATGCTCTTCAAGCTCAAGAGAAAAAACAACAGGAAGCTAAAGATCAAGAAGCTACACGGGATGGGAGCGCAGGTGATACCGTGAAGGAGTCCTCAGATGATCCGCTTAGGCTCTATTTCAAAGAAATGGGCTCGGTTTCACTTCTGAATCGCGAAGGCGAAATACAAATAGCTAGAAAAATTGAATCCGGCAAAATGGATGTCATACGCGGTGTAGCACGTTCTCAATATATGGCAAAAGAAATCCTGTTGCTGCGGGAAGAATTGGAATCAGGAACACTTTCATTGGATACGTTGATCCAAATATCAGAAGAACAAATGGATAATATTGATAAAGTGCGCCAAAATATTATTGAAAAAATTAAACAAATCAGCTCCTGCCGACATCAACTGCGCCAAATAGAAAAGAAACTTCAGTCTAAACGTCTATCCAAAAAATCACGTGAGGAACTGACGATAAAAAGAGAGCAAGCCGAACAAGCGATGATGGCAGCAATTATGGATCTTCCGTTAAATTATAATTTTGTTGAGAATATCTGTAATCAGATAGAGGACATCGTCCTTAGAATGGTCAGCTATCAACGAGAAACCGATAAGTTGCTCCGAGGCCTTGGAATAGATCTGGATACTTTGAACCGTTATTATCAAAAGTACCGAAAAGATACCGATCTCGACAAACGTGTCGATATTGGTTCGCAGGAAATTTCTCTTGAAGACCTGAATGAAATAACAAATCGTGTTCGAAACGCTCAGCGGACAATTGAAAAGTTAGAAATAGAAGCTCGAGCGCCTATTGAACATATAAAACGTATTCAGCAAGTCATTAGCTTGGGCAGAGCAAAGGAGCGTAAAGCTAAACGACAACTGACAGAAGCCAACCTCCGCCTGGTCGTTTCGATTGCAAAAAAATATACCAATCGCGGGCTGCAATTCAGTGATCTGATTCAAGAAGGTAATGTCGGCTTAATGCGAGCTGTGGACAAGTTTGAATATCAACGAGGATACAAGTTTTCAACCTATGCAACCTGGTGGATACGGCAAGCCATAACACGGGCGATTGCTGACCAGGGACGTACAATTCGTATTCCAGTCCATATGATAGAGACTATTAACAAACTCATCCGAACTTCCCGAATGCTGGTTCAGGAAAAAGGAACAGAACCAACCTCCGAAGAAATAGCTGAAAAAATGGAAATGCCCGTCGAAAAAGTACGCCTCGTTATGAAAATGGCACAAGAACCTATCAGCCTTGAAACTCCTATCGGTGATGAAGAAGACAGCCAGCTAGGCAATTTCATCGAAGATAAAACCGCTGAATCACCCTCTGTTTCCGTTGTCAATATGAGCTTGAAAGAACAAGTCCAATCTACGTTGTCCACATTGACACCTCGTGAAAAAATGATACTCCGAATGCGTTTCGGTATCGGCGCCGGCTACGAACACACCTTGGAAGAGGTCGGTGAATATTTTGCCGTAACACGTGAACGTATCCGACAAATCGAGGCCAAAGCGCTTCGAAAACTGCGCCATCCCAGTCGCAGAGATAAACTGAAACCATTCTATAGCTGATAGAAATTGTCATCAGTTTTATGACTATGATATAGACCACGTTATGAAAGTTGTCCTGGCCAGACCCTGGAATAAAACATCCATGCTCATACCAAATCATGGATTGGGTTACCTGGCAGCCGCAGCTAAAAAACACGGTCATGAACCCATCATAATTGACTGCATTCGGGAAAAACTTCATCCCGCAGACTTTTTAAATCAAATCAAATCAATAAAACCTGACCTGATCGGCTTCCAAGTATATACATTCGATTTACCGGTTTTAGACGCATATATCTCATCGCTGAAATCTGAAAATATCACTCTCCTTGCCGGGGGCCCACACCCATCAGCGGCTCCTACGGATATGCGAGATCGTTTTCCGGATATTCCATTGTTCATCAAAGGGGAAGCAGAAATTTCGTTTCCGTTGCTACTGGATGAATGTGAAAGATGTAACGGTATTCCAACTGAAGAAACCTTGAGAAATATCCCGGGATGCTTTAGCCAGAATACTCAAAATCCACAAACGATCTTGTGTATGCATACACCTAATTTGGATGATCTTGGGTTTCCCGATTGGGATCAAATCTCGCCGCTCGACTACCCAGTCGCCCCTCAGGGCACATTCACGCGACGTTTGCCGGTAGCCCCAATCATCGTAACTCGCGGCTGCCCCTATCCCTGTACATTCTGTGCCGGTAAACTGATCAGCGGGAGCATCATCAGAACCCGATCTGTAGATCACGTCATGGAAGAGCTTATCTATCTAAAAAAACGATACGGAATTAAAGAATTTCATATCCAAGACGATAACTTCACATTTCACCGTGATTATGTTCTTGAGTTTTGTGAAAAACTTACCGCGTTAAACCTTGACTTGATTTGGGCATGCCCTAACGGTATTCGTCTGGATTCTTTAGATGAGGAAGTGCTGAAGGCCATGGATAAAGCTGGATGCTATTCCGTTGCTGTCGGTATTGAGTCAGGCAATCAACGAATCTTGGACTTGATGAGAAAACAAACGGCTTTGAACGATATCATTCTGAAAGTCAACCAAATAAGACGTGTTACCACCTGGCATATCACCGGTTTTTTTATTCTGGGTTACCCAGGTGAAACCAGACAGGAAATGGAAAATACGATTCGCCTGTCCCGACGTTTACCCTTGGACAAAGCAAACTTCGGTATTCTGATGCCGCTTCCGGGAACTCAAGCTGAAAAGGCGGCTTGTGAAGAAGGCTGGAATCCCGATACGGATTTGTTGCGCATGACGGAATATCGAAGCCCATTTACGCCGAGTGGAATGACACCAGCGGAATTTCGACAAATTTTTCGAAGGGCGTTCATCGGCTTTTATGCTCGGCCACGGATTATCTTAGGCTTTCTAAAACAAATTAAAAGCCGTGATCAGATTCGAATACTGTTTCGAAGACTAAAGGATGTCATACTGCCATGAAATTAATGCGTATGATAACAGGATGGCCCCGATCTTTGCTTTTCCGCACTCCTTATACCTGCAATATAAAAATTACGACCCGTTGCAACTTGAGATGTGGCTTCTGCGGTCTTTGGTCAACTCCCCACGGCAACGAACTCCAGATTGCCGATTATCGTTATATTGCCGATTTGCTTAATCGAATCGGTATTTCACGTGTCGTCATTACCGGCGGTGAGCCTCTTCTACGTGATGACACAGCGGAAATCACAGCCCTGTTTTCAAAAAAAGGCATGTCGACAACTTTATTGACCAACGGTATCCTTTTGACTGAAAACAAGATAGATGAGTTGATTCAAGCCGGCTTGAACGATATCGGTTTATCCTTACATACTCTTGATGCCGAACGTCTGGAAAAAATTTGTGGCAGAAAGAATGCCTGGAATATGATTGTCGATGCCATAAAGCTGTCTTGCGCAGCGCTTCCGGACGGAATTGTCGAAGTGATGACCACCGTGACACAAGAAAATCTGACTGAAATTCCTGATATTGTCGCCTTCGTGGACCAATCCTTGAATGCATGGTCTGTTGTCAATCCTGTCAATGTGCCGGAATCCGATAGAGCAATTTTAACGGCAGACAAGGCAGAATGGGCGCCGCCTCTACCCGCAGCGGATGTCGATTTGGTATATGACAAACTCAGTCAGATGAAACGTAATGGTTGCAAACTTCTTATTTCCGATAGATTTCTTGAAGATTCAAGGCGCTATTTGAAAACAGGAGAATTTCGTTGGAATTGCGATGCCGGTGAACGGTATTTTACCATTTTTCCTGATGGCGGGTTGGCGCCGTGTAGCGATCAACCAATCATCCGGAATATAATGGATATGAAACCGAACGATTTTCGACGATCGGCGTACAAGCAGGAAGTCAGACAGGTGCAAAAACAATGCGGAGGTTGTATTTTTTCGTGTTGGAGGGAAGCGAGCTATTTGTTTTCTGACTGGCGTGTGATGAGAGAGCGGATTTTTTCATTGAATCGATTTCGGAAAGGACGTTAAACAGTGAGTGAAACAGATCGAGTTTTTCGTGTTTTACTAATCCGACCACCCTATACCCGTCTTCGCGGTATTGGACAGGCTCCCTATTTTCCGTTGGGTATCGGTTCTATGGCGGCTGTTTTGAACGCTATTCCTGGAGTTGAAGCCAAAATATATTATGCCGAACACCCTGGACCCGGGGAAAAACCTTATATAATTGATAAAAAGAGTGTATTTGAATCGCGCTCACAAGCACAAAAACAATATACCAAAGCATTACAAACAGATAACCACCCTGCATGGGTTGAGGCAGAACACGTCTTAAAAAATTTTAAACCTGATCTGGTGGGGTTGAGTGTGCTGACACCGGAAACCGGCTCTGCTTTAAAATTAACGTCTTTAAGTAAAACCTTGCTTCCCGACACACCGGTTATTTGGGGTGGAGTTCACCCGTCATTTGAAGTTTCTGCAACGCTTGCACTGCCCGGCGTCGATTATGTGATTGCCGGCGAAGGGGAAAGAACACTGGCCGAAACGGTTAATGTGTTAAGAGCTGGAAATGACCCGTCTTCTATTCCAGGTGTTTTCGCACGCAATCGTCCAGTCGGAGATATATGCGGAAGAACATTGATTGAAAATCTGGATGAGCTGCCGCCGCCTGATCATTCAGCAGTGTTGTTTCCTGAACGATTCACTCCGGTCGCTATGGGCAGCCTGATGCACAGTCGAGGATGCCCTTGGCGCTGTGGTTTTTGTTCATCCAGACGCTTTTGGAACGAGGAAGTTCGCTTTCGTTCCGCTGAAGCGGTTGTCGATGAGATACGAAAAATCAATAGGGATTATGAAATTAGAGTCTTCACTTTTTGGGATGATGCATTCACTATTGACAGACGTTTGACGGAGGAACTTTGTGAGGCGATTTTAAAATCATCGATTAAAATCGCTTGGCGCACCGCGACCCGTTTGGATTTACTGGATGATGCGCTGTTGAGACTGATGCGTAAAGCCGGGTGTTTTCAGATTGAATTGGGGATTGAATCCGGAAGTCCCAAAATATCGGAGTTGATACGAAAAGATATCGATCTGGACTCGGCGCCTGCTATCATCGACAGAGCCAATAAGCATGGCATTGCCTGTGGAGTATTTTTGATGGCTGGTTTTCCGGATGAAACCCACGAAGATCTGATGTTGACGTTGGATTTTGCCAAACGAATCAAACCGGCGGAAATCGTATTGAATGTTTTTGATCCGATGCCTGGTTCTGAACAGTATGAACGCACAGTAGAACTGGGATTTTTGCCGGATCCTATTGACTTCACACATTTTCCACTGTGGCCGGATGCGCACTTTATGACCAACGTTTCACCGGATGAATTCAACCGAATCGTTGATAAAATGAGTGCTTATATCTTTCTTTACAACTCAAGTCGGACAGCCTTGATGCGCCGCGCCAGACCTGAAATCCTGCAACTTTTGCGCACAGATAGAAAGGTTTTATTTCAAAAAGCGTTGCGGTTTTTCAGTAGACATTTACGGAGATAACCTGCGTGAAACGCCGATTGTCCGCTATCGTAACCTGGTTGTATTGGTATCCGATTCGTCACCTCGTTTACATTATGCCCAGACGAACAGTTGGTGATATTGGCCGGATTATCGGAACATTGGATTATTGGCTCAGACCCAGAAAAAAAAGAATCGTCTGTCAAGAAATACAAAAGACTGATACCACAGGACGTTCTGCAGCAAAGATAGAGCAAGCAGCCCAGTCCAGCTTTCAGCAGTCCTGTGCCGTCATGTTGGAAACATTTTGCTTTCCTCGAATTCATACCGACAATATCGATAAATGGATGAGAGTGCATGAGCTCGATGTCATAGACCAGGCATTGGCTTCAGGCAAAGGAGTCGTTATCGTCCTAGCACATTTTGGAGCAAATCAGATGGTTATGGCTGCTCTGGGCTATCGAGGCTACAGCATCAATCAGATCGGCAGTCGACCAGATGATTGGCATAGACTTTCAGGCCAAGAACCCACCTCGCTGGAAAAACGCATATTCCAACATCGAATGCGACAGGAAGAGTCGTTGCCTGCTCATTTCTTATATATCGATAAATCTATGAGACCGGTTTTCACCGCTTTGCGCAATAATCAAGTCATGATACTCGCGGCTGATGGTAGAGCCGGCGCTCGCTTTTTTACAGTTCCGCTGGGAAATCGTCAGATCAATTTATCCGCCGGACCTTTTCGAATTGCTGCGATGACGGGTGCAGCCTTGATCCCGGCATTTCCGGTTCGTAATAAAGATGGTATTCATGACCTATTAATTGAACCGCCGATACAACCCGAGAACACGACATCGACGGAATCTTGGGCTGAGAAAGCTGCTTTATTATATGCTGAACGATTAAATATGCGGATTCAGCAGAAACCTGATCATTATGCTATGCTAATGGCTGAAGCGTTTATTCGAAGCTCTCATGACCCTGTACCCCTTTTCGAGGATTATAGAAATGCAATCCAACCCGACAATCAGCATCGTCATACCGATTCGTGATTCTTTGAACACATTGCTTGACACGTTGGTTTCCATAAGCGCTCAAACGGTATCACCCGATGAGGTCATCGTTGTTGATGACGGCTCCAGAGAACCCGTTAAGACGGCTCTTGGAGACACCTCGATTTCAGTTAAACGTCTTCCGGAATCTCAGGGCCCGGCAACTGCCCGAAATATTGGTGCAGAATCCGCTCAATCAGACATAGTATTATTTGTCGATGCTGATGTTCTTTTACAGCCTAATGTCGTTGAAAGAGTTCGGAATGCCATGAATGACAATCCAAAGATTGCGGCTTTGCAAGGTGTTTATACACAAAAGGTTTCGGCTGACAGCAATCTATTTACGCGCTATCAAAACCATTATTACACCTTCGCTTTTAACGCGATAGGAGCAGAGTCACCGGCGTTATGTGCGACGTTTTGTTTTGCGGTGAGACGAGCTGTTTTTCTTCAAATGGGCGGGTTCGACACGGATATTTTGAAACCCACTGTTGAAGACGAGGCTTTTGGTTATGCTCTGGAAGCTGCCGGCCATACAATTCTTTTGGATAAAGATCTCCAAGTCATGCACTTGGCGCGATATCAATTTCGAGGTTTGATATCTAGAAAATTCAGAATGAGTTATTATCAAGCGAAAAGCCTTTTAAGAGGTAACCGACCACCGCTTTCAACCGCATCGTCAAAAAATAAAACGCACCACCCTATCGACACAATTGCTGCTGTGCTACTTTCCCCTATTCTATTGGTTAGTTTGTTGCTTCATTTTCCGACATTTTTATTGGTTGCTCTTGGCTACACAGCAGCTAATGCAAGGTTCTGGCGCTACCTTTTCCAAGCCGAACCACCTATCTTCGCTGTTGAAATGTTAGTCCTGACCTGGCTCGATCAGATGACAATTTTTTGTGGACTCACCGCCGGTTCGATCGCTTTTTTGTTTAAACGCACGTATTGAACAAGAGCAACTCAGAACATTTCTGAAGTAATAATTAAAAGAGCTACCGCTTACATTCCAAGATACTACGAGTTAAAATATTCTCATCATTACGATACGTTTAAAGCATGAAAAAGTGTCTTCGTATAAAGATAAGCAAAAATCACCAGGATATTGAACTTCAAGACCGAAAAGCCTGGAAAAAAATGTCACCGGAAGCTCGTCTGGATGCAGTCGAGGGCTATCGCTTGGAAGCAGGAAAATTTTTATATGCGTACCCATCAAGACTTCGAAGAATTGTTAGGGTTACTCGAACAGAACCATGTTAGATATCTGATCGTTGGGGGTTATGCCGTCGCTTTTCACGGATATCCAAGGTTTACGAAAAATCTGGATATATTTTTTGAGAACACATCCGAAAATATTTCTCGCTTACAAAAAGCGCTGCTGACTTTTGGTTTCGAAGAGAGCGACATTCCTCATGATATCTTCAGCGTTCCAGGAAACATTCTGACATTCGGGATTGAGCCTGTAAGAGTGGATTTGTTAAATAGAATAGATGGAGTAGAATTCACTATCGCTTATGCCAATCGCGTAAAAAGCCGTTATGGAAAATACGACGTCGCATTTATCGGCAGGGAGGAGTTACTGCTCAATAAGCGATCGACAAACCGTCTCAGGGATAAAGCCGATGCAGAGGAACTCTCCTAATCCGATATTCGAAAGATAAAGCTTAAAAAACGCCTATAAATTAACAGTCTGTCTTGACAATCCGACTTTCTCAGACTAGAGTTTCATCGGTTCTTTAGGTAACAGCTTTAATGGTGCCGGACTCCATTTTTCAAAGCTCATGGGTGTTTTTAACAGAAGGAGTGTTGTTATGACAAAAGAGGATCTCGTCAACCGCATTTGGGAACAGTTGGACTTGAACAAAAAAGAAGCAGCAGAAATCATCGACCAAATTTTAACGAACATGAAGACTGTTTTGAAAAACGGTGAAAAATTAAAAATCGGTGGGTTTGGTGTTTTTGAGGTTCGTGATCGAAAATCTCGAATGGGTCGGAACCCTAAAACAGGTGAACCTGCTGAGATTAAAGCCGGATTGACTGTTAAGTTCAAACCTGGAAAAACCCTTCGAAATGCTGTTTCTGAAGGCTGAACCAATAACCGGCACTCATTGAAACAGAAAAGATTTATTTTTTTTAAGTAAAGGACATGTATTTATGAGTGATCTTAAGCGTACTGGATTGTATGAAGCGCATATACAAGCCGGAGGGAAGATGGTTCCTTTCGCCGGCCACGAACTACCTGTGCAGTATGAATCGATTAAAGCAGAGCATACTGCAGTCAGAACCAAGGCAGGTATGTTTGATGTCAGCCATATGGGTGAAATTTTTCTGTCCGGGCCGGATGCTATTGCGAATGTGCAAAAGCTAGTCTCTCAAAATATTGACAAAATCAAGCCCAACCGTATTGTCTATTCTGGAATGCTCTATACCAATGGAACATTTGTTGACGATATCTTGGTCTATCGAATGGCAGAAGATGAATGCATGCTTGTCGTCAATGCCGCCAATCTTGCTAAAGACTACGAATGGATCAAGAAAAATCTTTTCGGTAATTGCACCTGTGAAGATCGAAGCCCGTCATTATCACAAATTGCTATCCAAGGTCCCGAATCAAAAAATATCGTCCAAAAATTGACGGATTTGGATTTACAGAAACTGAAATATTTTCGTTTTAAAACAGACAAAATCATTGGGGTTGAGACAATCATATCCAGAACCGGCTATACGGGTGAGATGGGTTATGAGTTGTATTTCGACAAGGCCCACAGCATGGCCATCTGGAATGCTTTGCTGGAAGCCGGCAAAGATCATGGACTAAAACCTGCCGGTCTTGGCTGTCGCGACACTCTGCGTTTGGAGGCGGGAATGCCGCTTTATGGAAATGATATCGACGATCAGCACACCCCATTCGAAGCCAATCTTGGTTGGACTGTCAAGATGGACAAGGGTGATTTCAATGGACGGGAAGCTTTGCTTGAACAGGTTGAAAAAGGACCGGATCGCTTCCTTGTCGGATTTGAATTGATCGATAAAAATGTTCCCCGCCACGGTTATCTTGTCTATGACGGTGATAAACAGATAGGAGTTGTCACCAGTGGCACCGTATCGATCACATTGGAAAAACCCATCGGTATGGCATACGTAACCCGCAGCTATGAAGCAGTTGACACGGAATTCGAAATCGATATCCGAAATAGACGATTCAAAGCAAAGGTTATTCCTTTGCCGTTTTATAAAGCTGTACAGGAGTAATTTTTCACGATTAAAACATAAATTTTCTTTTAAAGGAGGATAGGGTAATGTCAGGAGACACCTATAAATTTACAAAAGATCATGAATGGGTTCGAGTTGAAGGCGATGAAGCGTATATCGGGATAACGAAGCATGCTGCTGAGCAGCTGGGCGATGTCGTTTTTATCGAGTTTCCGGAAATTGACGCCGTATATGATTCCGGCGATGTATTCTGTGTCGTTGAATCTGTCAAAGCCGCTGTCGATTGTTACATACCCATTTCAGGAACAGTCGTTGAAACGAATACTGAACTGGAATCGGCAAATGAAATCATGAACGAAGACCCGGAAGGTCAGGGATGGATCGTTAAAATCAAAATAGCCGATCCCTCTGAAGTCGATGGTCTCATGTCAGCGAAAGAGTACGCTGAATACCTGCAAACGATTGAATAAATTTTAAAAGGAAGGTGATCATGCACTACATTCCACTGACGGAAGAAGAATGCCGTCAGATGCTGGAAACGATTGGAGTATCATCATTTGAGGATCTATTAGCCGATATTCCTGCAGCCCGTCGCTTGAAACAAAAATTGAACCTGCCGGCGGCAATGTGTGAGCAAACCCTGGTCAGATACCTGCAAAACCTGGCTGCTACCAACACTGTACACGACGATGTGCCGTGTTTTCTGGGCGCCGGCGCTTACCGTCATTATATTCCTGCTGCTGTTCGAGCGATGAGCGCCCGGTCGGAATTCGTGACCGCTTACACACCTTATCAGCCGGAAATCAGCCAGGGGTCCCTGCAAGCTATGTTTGAATACCAGACAATGATGACTCAATTGACAGGCCTATCTGTTTCCAATGCATCGATGTATGACGGCGCGATGGCGGCTGCCGAAGCAGTTCTGCTGGCAGTTCGCACAACCAGGCAATCGGTGATACTCGTTACCAAAGCCCTCAATCCAGCCTATCGATCCGTACTGGAAACCTATATTTCCAATCTGGATATTTCCCTTGTTGACCTCCCCATGACCGATTCCGGCCAGACGGATTTAACGCCACTAAAAGATATCGATATGAAAACAGTGGCGGGTGTTATGCTTCAAACTCCCAATATGCTGGGTGTGATTGAAGATATCGAAGCTGCCGGCAATCTGTTGAAGCAATCCAAAGCGCTTTTACTTGTCGTCGTTACAGAAGCGCTGTCAATGGCTGCATTGAAACCACCCGGCCAATCCGGCGCTGATGTGGTTTGTGGCGAAGCTCAGTCACTCGGGCTGCCCGTCAGCTACGGTGGTCCATACTTGGGCTTTTTCACAGTCAGCGATGCGCTGGTTCGAAAAATGCCGGGACGCGTCGTCGGTATGACACAGGATGCCAATGGACGTTGCGGATTCGTCAACACGCTCTCTACACGTGAACAACATATCCGACGTGACAAAGCCACTTCGAACATCTGTACGAACCAAGCTCTGTGTGCCGTCACTTCCGCTATGTACATGACGGCAATGGGACGCCAAGGCTTGCGGGACGTTGCCATGCTGAACATCAAAAAAGCGGCATACCTGAAATCTCAACTGCAATCCATCAAAGGAATTTCCATCCCATTTGACGGCCCTGTCTTCAACGAATTTACCATCGTGTTGCCCGGTCCGGTTGAATCACTGCAAAATCACCTTTTGAACAAAGGTATCGTCGCAGGATATAACCTGAAAAATGCTTATCCCGAACTCGGCAATGCCATGCTGGTCTGCGCGACTGAAACCAATACAAAGGAAGATATTCACCAATTTGTTGCGGCCGTTGCTGAATGGGTCGAGGAGGTGTCCAAATGAACTGCAAGGACTCTTTTCCTGCTGCCAGAGGTTTGGTGTTCAATGAATCGTTGATTTTTGACCAAAGCGTTACAGGGCGACCGGGCGCTTCCATTCCGGCAGATGACCTGGATGATTTCAACTATACATTTGAACATTCCAACTTGCTGCGTGAGGACATCCCCGGCATGCCTGAAGTATCCGAGCTCGATATGGTGCGCCATTACAGCAGATTGTCTCAATGGAATTACTCGATCGACCTGGGTATGTATCCGCTGGGTTCTTGCACCATGAAATACAATCCAAAAGTCAATGAGGAATTATGCGCTCTGCCGGGCTTCAGCAAACTTCACCCGCATTCTCCCGATTCGTTGTCTCAGGGAGCCCTGAAACTGATGTACGAACTGGCAGATTACCTTAAAGCGATCAGCGGCCTTCCTGCGGTGTCTCTACAGCCATCCGCCGGCGCTCAAGGTGAGCTTGCCGGGATGTTGATTATTCGAGCTTACCACCTGCATAACGGTGACACCCAAAGACTCAATGTGCTTATTCCGGATAGCGCGCATGGCACTAACCCTGCCAGTTGCGTACTCGCCGGCCTGAATACGGTCGAAATTAAAAGCGGCCCGGACGGACGCCTGGATCCGGAAGCTATAAAACCCTATCTGAACGACTCACTGGCCGGAATCATGATGACGAATCCCAATACGCTGGGAATTTTTGAAACTCATGCGGATAAAGTTGCCGACATGATCCATAAAGCTGGTGGCCTGGTTTACATGGATGGCGCCAATCTAAATGCGCTGATGGGTATTGCTAAGCCGGGGGATTTAGGAGTCGATGTTCAGCATTTCAATCTGCATAAAACATTCTCGACACCGCATGGAGGCGGTGGCCCAGGTTCCGGACCGATTGCCGCAACGGAAAAATTGCGACCGTTTTTACCTGTTCCGATCATTGAATATGATGGATCGTGTTATTCATTGCAGTGGGACCGTCCGCTGAGCATCGGTAGGTTGCATTCGTTTCTCGGTAACTTTGGTGTTTTGGTCAGAGCATACTGTTACATTCGCAGCATGGGACCTGAAGGTATCAGGAAGACTTCTGAAACCGCTATTTTGAATGCGAACTATATCAAGAAACGCCTGCGTGGAATCTATCATCTTCCCTATCCGGAAATTTGTAAGCATGAAGTGGTCTTCAACGATCAGAACCAGGAAAAACCTGGTGTCTCGACACTGGACATTGCCAAACGTCTGATGGATTACGGTTTTCATCCGCCTACCGTCTATTTTCCGCTTATCGTCAACGGCGCTATCATGATCGAACCGACCGAAAGCGAGTCCAAGGCGACTATTGATCAGTTTATCGAAGCGATGATCAGCATAGCGGAAGAGGCGAAAACGGAACCGGAAACGATTAAATCAGCGCCTCACGTACCGAAAATGAGACGTTTGGACGAGACGTTGGCAGCAAGAAAACTGGTTTTACGTTGGTCACCGGATGTATAGCGATCAGCTTGACGTTATCAGAACAACCTGTAGAGATTTAGCTGATACTAAACGTGCAGCGGATTGTCAGCGGTATTTTAAAACCGGTCCTGGTGAATACGCTGAGGGCGATATCTTTTTGGGTATCAGTGTGCCGGTTATTCGATCGCTGGCGCGACAGTTTATCGATACACCACATGACATCGTCATCGAATTGCTTCATTCAAAATACCATGAGGAACGACTGCTGGCATTGATAATGTGGACCTTACAGTTTGAAAAAAGCTCTTCGGATCAACAACAACGCATTTATGAAGCTTATCTGGCAAACACAAAATGGATAAACAATTGGGACCTTGTCGATCTGTCGGCCTATAAAATTGTTGGGCTCTGGCTTTTTGACCGCGATAAAACCAAACTTTTTGAATTGGCTCGATCCTCTGATTTGTGGGAACGACGAATCGCCATCATCTCAACCATGTTTTTTATTCGGAAAAATCGGTTCGATGAAACCATATCCATAGCAGATATTCTGATCGATGACCCTGAAGACCTGATCCAAAAAGCTGTCGGCTGGCTGCTTCGTGAGATCGGTAAACGCGATCTGAATACCTTGACGACGTATTTGAAACCTCGATACCGGTCTATGCCCCGAACCATGCTCCGTTACGCTATTGAAAAATTTGATAATCCCTTGAGGAAAAAGTATCTACAAGGATTGATCTGACATGAATATTCGCTTGGCTGATCTGGTGATCCGCCCTGCAATCAGCACGGATATAGATGATATTGTTGTGTTGTGGAACAATCCTGCTGTCATGAAATCAGTTGGTTTTCCAGACGGCCTGAAAACTACGCCTGACGATATTCAAAAAAAACTTGCCGGTCCCGCTGATACTCTGCTGAATCGAATTTTGATGGTCGAACATTACGGTGTTTGTATTGGCCAGGCCATGATGCATTCACCGGATTCTAAAGGAAAAAGCTCAACCGATATCAAACTGTTTCCGGAGCGCCAAGGAAAAGGATTTGGCACGGCAGTAAAACGGCGCTTGATCAACTATCTATTTGAAAATACATCGTGTGTTTATGTTGAAGCTACGCCGAACCAAAACAATGTGGCCAGTATACGTATGCAGGAATCTGTTGGAGCGATTCGGGTCGGCTACGGCCGTTTTCAACCGTCATCGGCCTCTTCACAAGTAGAACCGATCTATCATTGGATTTACAGAGTGTATCGGAATCCACAATCTCAAATCGATTGCCGAAACCGTCAATTTCGTTATTCAGCGATTATCCCGGCAGCCGGGAAATCTTCACGGATGGGACAATGTAAACATCTGCTTCGTTGGCCTCCACAAGCAGAAAATTCAGCATACTGCGTGATCGAAAGCGCTATCCTCAGCCTGATGCATGCCGGTGTCGATCCCGTCATTGTGGTGGTCGGTTATTGGAAAGACATAATTCGCCGCCGCTTGAAAGATTGGCAGGTTACTATCGTTGACAACTCTGATTTTCAGGCGCCGATGAGCCATTCCGTGCAGCTTGGACTAACGAAAATTCCTGATCGATCCGCCGTGCTGGTGTTGCCCGGTGATCATCCATCCGTCGATAGTGAAACTATCCGTCATCTGATCGATTTGCATGAAAAGAATCCGGAAAAAATATATATACCTGTTTACAATTCTAAAGGAGGTCATCCGACGTTGTTTCCACCGATAGCTATTTCCGAAATATCTCGAGGTGATTTGCCGGAAGGATTGCGATCGATCATCCGGAATCCAGCGTTTTCGGTTACCAGAATACCGGTATCGGATTCTGGAGTTTTAAAAAATGTAAACACACCTGAAGATTACAACAATTAAAAACCTCTTCTCCACCCTTTTTATCGTTAAGATGAGATTTTAATTCTTGATATTTTATTTCTTGAATATGGGAAAATCAGGTTAGAATTAAAACGAGGTTAACGGTTGAAAAGTTTTCCGGCCTTTGTTTCCATCAACAGCAAGAGAATAATATTTGTTAGAAAAGGACAGAAAAAATAGTAATAGTTTTAAAATAAACAGGGTACCACTTTAAAAATACAGCGTTTAGTTTTTGTGTTTGAGTGGATAGGCTCTGGGTCTGAGCAATTGTTTATATACTCTGATTTCTTCCGATATCAGCACGTTAGGATCCAGACGGCAGCGGTCGGTGATCAACACGCAGCCCCAGCGGATAAATACTGAGATATACAGCAGTTGTCTGACTATAAATGCCGAAAGAGGGTGATGGTGTTTACGAAAATAATAGCACATGCTTTTATAGCGCTCATAAAAAGGTCGTAACGGGGATTGTGTTGAAGAGGCGCCAACTTCATGCGTGGCGATGACAGTATTCAGAAACACCCATGAATACCCTTCATTTTTAAGACGTTTTGCAAGGTCGATCTCTTCGTAATATAGAAAAAAACGTTCGTCAAAACCGCCGACTTCTTCAACCGCCGAGCGCCTCAATAAAACGCAGGCTCCCGTGGTGTAATCAACCGTCTCATTGAATTCCGGCAGCGGCGCATATTGCTTGAATACCGAACCGAAAATTTTAAGTGGCCCGCGTATGACTTTCTCATCATCGGGCATCAGTTTTTTTAATCTGAACAGATGTGCCGCCACTCGCAATACAGACGGAAAACTACCTCGAGATGGTTGAAGTTTGCCGTCTGGAAATTCAATTCTTGGCGCCACAGCAGCCACAAATGCGTGTTCATCGAGATAATTTTTCAGTTTGAGTAAACATTCCGCATTCAGATGAGCGTCCGGGTTTAAAAGCATGATATAGGGTGCACGCGATGCTTTGAGTCCTTGATTGACGGCTGCGGCGAACCCAAGATTTTCGTTGTTATGTATGATGGTAACTGCATCTTTATAGCTATTCAATACATCCCGGGTTCCATCTGTTGACCCATTGTTTATGACGATGATATCAGTGCCTAGAGCAGGTGATTGTTCGATCAAGCCGGGTAACAGTGTTTCCAAATTAGACGCAGACTGATAGCCGACGATAATGATTGCAATCGAGTGTAACGGCAAAGGTTCAGGATTGTTCATACGTGCCTGGCAGGGGAATGAAACAGAAAATAATCGTTTGACACAAATCGTATTTCTTTTCTGTTTATATGGCTCATTTTTCTAAATCGATCAAAGCAGTCGGATTGATACGTTTGATCAACACATCGGATTTTTTAATAGAATAGGTTTCCATGAGCTCAGCCTGTTGAGCGATTTCTGGAAACCAGTCTTTTTGGTGGTCACACTCGTTGCCGAGAGGATAACTCCAGCAAAGCAAATGAGTGACCCCATAACGAGTGAATGGATCGTCCCAATTAACGAAATTTTTCCACACAGGAACAGCTCGAAAAGGGGTTTCCAAAACGAGTTCCGGAGCCCATTGGCCGGCAAGAACCGATTTTTCAGGCAATCGTCGGGCCAGATCTTTTGATGTATTCAAAAGGTCGTATGTTCGGTTGTACATACGAAGTCCAATAATTATCGCTTGAAGAGCCAAACAGAACACTAGAGCTTGCAGAGCGAGTCGTCGAGTCATAAATGATGGCAAAAACACGGCAAAACTCCATATAACGGTCCATATCAGTAGCAAGACGGCGCCGATAACCGAGAAGCCTTCGACTGTGGTCAGTCCAATTTTAGTTCCTTTGAAAATAAACTTGTCCAGAAGAATAGCAATATTGACGGCGGGTGGCAGAATAGTCAGAAGCAGGACAAAAATTCGCGATATCGGTTTGAGTTTTTGCAAGCTGGACGAAATATCTCGGTTGGTGAGAAATCGATGGCTCAATATGGTCATTGGGATAAGAACCGGCAGATAGTATCTCAGCGGCCGATAACCTAGTGGAGCTAAGGAAAGACAGCCGATAACGAACCAGAGCCATGAAAAAACGATTGCCGGCGTCAGCAGCCTGAAGCGGCGCCTGATCAGCAGTATGCCGGTCATCAGTAACGCAGCGGGAAACATGACGGGTAACCGGTTTAAGTATATTCCAAGCGGCTGCATCAGCAAATTTTTGATAAAATCTATAGGTGTCGATCCGTGTTGAGAAAGATAGAAATGGTTGTATTGAGCAAGCAATTCGCGATGGGGTATTCGAATGAAAAACAACCATATCAAAGCAACCGCGCCGGCGCCAAGAGCCTGTCTGAGAATTGTCTTGATAGCGTGACGTCGATTGGGATCCGAAAGCCAGGTTGCCAGCATGATCAGCGGTATAAAATACAGTTGTGTCAATTTGATTTGCCAGACCCATGCAGCGGCGATACCGGTTAAAACATCATAGGCATATCTTGAAAGATTACGTTGAGATTCCTGACTTTTCAGCCAAAACCACATCGTCAAAACAGCAATGGGCAGCACGGTGGATTCCAACACAGCCGTGCGTTGGTAGGCGACAAGATAGCTATTAACGGCAAACATTAAAAACAACAGGCCACTCGGATCGATACGCCGCGATATTCTGCTGAAAAGGAATAGGGTCACAAGCGCCATCAGCATTGCCTGAATCCTGATGGTCATCAAACTGATTCCAAGAGATTTGAAAAGAAGTTTTGTCGGGTAATGAAGGGTTGGACTGACCAGCTTATTGTTCCAATCGTCCGCTTGTTGATCTCCAAAAAGGATTTCATTGCGAGCGTTATGAACCCAAAACCCTTCGTCGGCATAATACCCGCCGCTCCAGGACAGGTCTGCCGGTGGATCAGCCAGTGGAAACAGCATACGCGCGGCCAGTGCAAGCAGCCATGCAACAAGCCAGATGAGTTTATGATTATTAAAGGTCGGTTGTGAAGCTTCAGTAGTCATGGCGCTGAAATGTATCAGATATTTTTCGTTTCTCCAAGCGCGCTTTTCAATGCGATTCCCTGACAACTCCGATGAGTTTTAGGTTAAACTCTTGACTAATGAATAACCATTTTGTAATTATTGTTAACGGATTGTCAGATTAGGCCCTGGTGTGGGTAAATGGAGTCAATCGTTAAAAAAAATATACTCAGAAAGGGGAACATCATGTTCAATTCTCACCGTATCCTCACGTTTGGTATGATGCTTTTGGTTCTGTTTTCTTTTGTCGCTTGTGAGAATACTGAAACTCTTCGAAGAGGCGTTAATCTAGATGCGTCCGGTAGTCATAAAGATGCCATCGACCATTTCAAGAGTTTTCTCGACAAGTATCCCGAATCCAAAAGGCGGCCTCAAGTTGAAGAAGCTATAGCGGAATCCTATTTAAAATGGGCTGAAAGCGAAAAACAATTGAAACGGTGGGAATCTGGTATCGAGTTACTCCAGGCTGTTTTGGATAATTACCATGAAACCCGAGTAGTGGATCAAGTTGAAACAACTCTGCCGGAATATCTGTTGGAATGGTCGAATTTGCTGGCCAATGATGGTAATTTTCTTGAAGCTCTAACGACATTGACACGTCTGATCCGCCATTTTCCTGCTTCCGGATTTGCGGAACGGGGCCGGGAACTTCGATCTCAAATCGGTGTCATTGCCTTCAGTTCCAACGAAAGTATTTATGTTATGAATGCTGATGGCACGCGGTTGAGAAAGATTGCTGAGAACGCGATTTCACCGGCGGTTTCTCCTGACGGCACCCGTATTGCCTATATCGAGCTTCCCAAATCCGGGCAACGCCAGGGATATTTGAGTATTGCCAATATCGACGGCAGAAAAGCACAACGGTTGACAGATAAACCGACAGCGCTGGATCCGGTATTCTCACCGGACGGCACCTTGATCTGGTTTTCTCGAACCGACTCGATTCAGAGCGTTACTCTAGCTGGAGCATCCATGCACGCTCATTTTGGAATTAGTGATTTCGATACAATTGGAAGCTTCAATCCCACAGGAACAGACCTGGTCACATTTTTAAAACGACCTAAAAGCAATGTTTCAAGGCTTTGCACTACCAGTTCGTTCGAAGAATATCTGGAACTGCTCACGACTACCAACGACCCTATTCGCGGCGCTGCCTGGTCAAAAGACAATCAACGAATCGTGTTTGTGACACCGAAAGGCATTCAGTCAGTTTCGCCGCAGGGCGGCCCAGTCACCGAGCTGTTGATCAGTGAAGAGTTTGACAATATCGATATCCGGGATGTCGATGTTTCGCCGAACGGCGCCAACATCTTGTTTGTCGGCAAAAAATCCGGCGAAGAACATCACAAACTCTATTACATGACACTTGCCCGTGAAGTAGCTGAATTTCCGTTCTTAGAAACTGAAGACCATGAGAAACCTTACCCGGATGGTGATACAATTTCCTGGGGATATGGTTTCCTCCGTTACTGATACACATCATTGGTAAAATCGTTTCGTGATGCTTTGAGCAGCTTTCACATGGTAAATGTGTATCGACTAGCAATCCCGCAATAAATGTTTTCTGAAAGACTCATTGCTTTAAATCGTTTAGAGATTTATATCGACGTACTTTAGCGGAAAAGCGCTTGTTGTAGGGCGTTAGACAACTGAAAAAACGGAGCCGGCCTATAAGCCGGGTTCTGTTCTTATCCGGTGAATACCGGACAAGCGGCGACCATTCATCTGGGATGTTCGTTACCGAACACCTCTAGCAACCTACCCGGAAGCATCGAGCGGGCCACTCTCGAGCGCTTCTCTATTTGGTCTTGCTCCGAATGGGGTTTACCAAGCCGGCTCGGTTACCCGAACCGCTGGTGAGCTCTTACCTCACCCTTTCACCCTTGCCTGTGCTCCGCCAAGCAGAGCCATCGGCGGTCTGCTCTCTGTTGCACTTTCCGTAGGATCGCTCCCCCCGGGTGTTACCCGGCATTCCGCCCTGTGGAGCCCGGACTTTCCTCCCGCCTTTACCAGACAGGCGGCCGCCCGGCCGACTCCGTATATCAATCATAATGATTTTGATAGAATTATGCGAGACATATCCACAGGAGTATTGTTCTGAGGTGCAGATTCCTGTTAATATAGGTCAGCGATTGGATGTTGTTATTTGCGAAGGAGACCGTGAATGAAGCAAAGATACAGTGTGATAGGATTGGTTTTGGGTATTGTACTGACTGTTGGCGCCGCGCAGGTCAGAGCTCAAGAATCGGAATTGATGGGTGACCTGATGTTTCATGGCATATTTCCTACTGGGGAACTGGATACCCGATTTCAAGATACCATCGGGATAGGAGTCGGCCTGACCTTTAAATACAACCAATATGCCGGCGTTCACACATCGATGAATTACCTGTCGTTCCACAGAAAGCGCGGCCTTGGAAATCTTGCGCTGTGGCGCTGGAATTTGAACGGAAGAATCGAATACCCCATTATCGACAATCTGAGCGTATATGCGATGGGCGGTCTAGGCTTGTATGCATGGAGCACCAATCGTGCCTGGTGGGTGGATTATCAATCAAAGGACGGCGTAAACCTGGGTGTGAATTATGGCGGAGGCGTCAGTTATCGCATTAGTCACGCCGTGGAAGCCGGCCTGCAATTCAATCGGCATTCTGTTGAATTGAAAGACCATAAAAACAATGTGTATTGGAATGAGCTCACCCTGGGCATGCGATTCCTTCTGGATTCAAGGATTCTTTCACATTGATCACGCCGACGAATCGTAAAAAATTCAAGATCAGAATAGTAAACGTCAAAGTTACGATTACATCGCGGCAGATGTGTAAACGATATAGGGGAAGACTTCCGTGATCTGGACAATTTTCAAAGCGCTGATCGAAACGATGCGTCCTCGACAGTGGATCAAAAATCTACTGGTCTTTGCAGGTGTCCTGTTTTCACTGAAACTATTCGAACTGGACTCTCTTCTTCGATCGACAGCCGCTTTCTTTATTTTCTGTGTGGTTTCCGGCGCTGTTTACATCATGAATGACCTGGTCGATTACAAACGCGATCTGGCTCATCCGGAAAAACGAAATCGCCCCATTGCATCCGGCAGACTTCCACGGCGTGCCGCACTTGTGGCGCTGATCTTTTTAACAATACTGTCCTTCAGCCTGGGTTGGCTTCTATCCGCAAAATTCGCTCTGGTAACCTTCGTCTATTTTGTCATGAATATCGCCTATTCGTTCAAACTGAAAAACATTGTCATCATCGATGTCATGACTATCGCCATCGGTTTCGTGTTGCGTGCAGTCGCCGGCGCCGTCGTGATATCCGTCTCCTTTTCACATTGGCTGCTGATGTGCACCATGTTGCTGGCCCTGTTTCTGGCTATCTGTAAACGCCGCCACGAGCTTTATCTGATCAGCGACAATGCGGCCAATCACCGTGCTGTGCTGGAACATTATTCACTCGCGTTGATCGACCAGATGACCGCTATCGTCACGGCAAGCGCTCTGGTCGCCTATGCTCTTTACACCATCTCACCCGAAGTGATCGGCAAATTTAAAACCAACAAACTGATCTACACTTTCCCGTTTGTTCTGTTCGCCATTTTTCGATATCTCTATCTTGTCATGACCAAAAACCAGGGAGGTAGCCCGGAAAAAGTTTTCCTCCAAGACAAAGCTATGATCATCGATTTGTTCCTGTGGGTGGTTGCAGTACTGGGCATTCTCTATTTCAAAATTTAAAAACACCACCTGACATTTCTTATTTTTTTAAGCGCAGAGTTCGCCGTCTTTTCTTATTGATTTTCGCCATTGTTTCGCCTATATATACTCAACAGGAGGTGTAGTCAAGCAGAGTGAACACGTCTAATTTCGTTCATTTGAATGTGCACAGTTGTTTTTCGATGCTGGACGGCACGTCGTCGGTTGACGCTCTGGTATCGGCGGCAGCCGCGGCTGGAATGCAGGCGTTAGCGATAACGGACACGGATGGGCTGTATGGTGTCGTGCCGTTCACTCAGGCATGTCGAGCGCATGGTATTCGACCGATTTACGGGGTGGAGCTGTCGGCGCCGTTTCAGGGTTCCGTCGCTGACAAGAAACTGTATTTTGACGGCCGTTCACTGCGCCGCGCAACCCTTCTAGCGCGCGATGAAGCCGGTTACAGCGCAATATGCCGCATTGTGACTCAGCGGCATTTGCAGGAAAAATTCGACTGGGAGACTTCGGTTGCCTCGCTACCGGAATCAGTTTTCGTTTTGACGGCGGACGAGGCGGTGTTGCGAAGGCGTGCTGCGGATCGGCGCTTGAGTTCGGCGACTCGGGTCGAGCTGCGTCATTTTGGTGGTCCGGCCTCTGTCGAACGGCGTCAGGCATTGTTGTCGCTGGCGGATCAGCTTCGGTTACGGTCGGTTGCGACCAATGGTGTTCGTTTCAGTGACCCGTCTGAATATCCGATTCATCGTATTCTTTGTGCGCTTCGTATGAATGCCACGATTGGCACGACGCCGCCGCACGCGCTCATGCCTCCGGCTGCATGTTTGGCGACGCCTGCCGAAATGGCGGATCGATTCAGCGCCTATCCTGAACCCGTGCGTGAAACCATCCGTATCGCGCGTGAATGCGGCATGACGCTCGATCTGACATCTCGCCGGCTGCCGAAATTTCCGGTTCCGGGTGGCGGTGATGCTTATCGCTACCTTCGAGGTTTGGCGCTTCAAGGCTTGTCGGAACGTTATTCATCCGATGCCGCCGCCGGGATCGCCCGCGAAATTTTGGAGCGGGAACTGGCGGTGATTCAGGCCATGCATCTGGCTGATTATTTTCTGATCTGCCACGATATTATCCGTTTTGCCCGTTCAAAAGGTTATCCTTGCTTAGGCAGAGGTTCCGCCGCCAACTCGATTGTATCGTTCTGTCTGTATATCACGCACGTCGATCCGATTGCGCACAATCTGTTTTTTGAGCGGTTTCTGAATGATCAACGCACATCGCTGCCGGATTTTGATCTGGATTTCGGCGCTCAAGATCGCGAACATATTCTGGATTATATTTTTTCGTTTTACGGCCGGGATCGAGTGGCCATGATAGGCACGCATACGACATTCCAGGTGCGGAGCGCTTTTCGGGAAGTCGCTGTCGCGCAGGGTATGGCCAAGGGTGAGATCGATGATTTCGTCAAGCGTCTCCCCTTTTATTCGTCAACAGAAAATTTGGCGGAAAAACTGGCTTCCTCCCCTGAAACGCGCGGGCTGCCTCTTCAGTCGGAGCCGTTTGCGTCTTTGTATCGCGTAGCCAAGCACATCGGTGGTTTTCCGCGTCATGTCGGCACTCATCCCTGCGGCCTGGTCATCACGCCTTCCCCGCTGGACAATTTTATGCCGCTTGAGCTTGGGGAAAAGAGTTTGGCGGTCACGCAATGGACGATGGGGCCGGTGGAAGACGCCGGGCTTTTGAAAATCGATATTTTGGGTCAAAAAGGGTTGAAGGTCATTTCTTATACGGTCAAAGCGGTTCGCCGGCAAGGGGGCTCCGTTCCATCGGATCCGCGTCGATTTTTGAGTGATTCGCGCACTCGCGAATGGCTTCGGGAAGGGCGTTCGATCGGTTGTTTTTATATTGAGAGTCCGGCCATGATCAGCCTGATACGGCAGGCGAATTGCGATGACTTCGAGTGTTTGACGGCGCTGTCGTCGATTATTCGCCCTGGAGTTTCCAATTACGGCGGTAAAAATACCTATCTGAAACGTCATCTCAAGCTTGAGCCGGACGCCGTGCTGCACCCGGCGTTGAAGCCGATTCTTCAGGATACGCACGGCTGTTTGATTTACCAAGAACAGGTGATCCGCATAGCGTCGGAGCTGGCGGGATTGTCACTGGGGGAAGCTGACGACCTGCGGCGGTTGATGTCTTTCAAAAAAAACCACAAACGTTTGGCGGATTACCGCGATCGTTTTTTTGCCGGTTGTCGTGCGAAGGGAATACCGGAACCGATCATCGATGAGATTTATCGCCAGGTGGACTCTTTTGCGGGATACGCCTTTTGCAAGGCTCATTCCGCTTCGTTCGCTTTGGAATCGTTTGAAAGCATGTTTTACAAAGCTCATTATCCGGCGGAATTCATGGCGGCGGTCTTATCCGGCGGAGGCGGCTATTACGGCGCTCTGGAATATCTGGAAGAAGCGCGTCGGCTGGGTCTGGCGATTTATCCTCCTTGTGTGAACGGGAGTGATATACGATTCAGCGGGATCGGCAATCAATTGCGAGTGGGTCTGATGCAGGTCAAAAACCTGAGTGATGCCACAGCGGAAAAAATCGTGTCTTCCCGGCGTGCGCATGGGCCGTATAGTGATCTTCCTGATCTGTTACAGCGTGTTCCTGAGATGAAAATCGATGAGGCTCGCAATTTGGCGCGGTGCGGCGCTATGCGCTCACTTGGTCGGACAATACCGGAAATTTTGTGGGGAGTAGAGATTTTTTTCAAAGCGGAAAAATCCGACAAGCAGCAATTCGATATTCAGTATCTACAGGAATTATGGGATTCCGTTCCGCGTTTTGCTGATCCACCGTTGGAAAAACGTTTGTTATGGGAGTTGGAAATTCTTGGGATGACGCCATCGGCTCATCCATTGAAAGTGTTTCACCACGAAATTTCCCGTATCAAACGATTGCGGCCTATCATCCGATCTGTTGATATGAATGCGCGGCGAGGTCGCGAAACGTATATGTTAGGTTGGCGGGTGATCGGTAAAAGGACTCGCACGAAAAGGTCTGGGGAAGCGATGGCTTTCATCACCTTTTCCGATGAGTGGGGTCGTTTTGAAGCGACATTTTTTCCCAAATCGTTTGAGAGAAACGCCTTGGAACTGAAAAAAGGTTATGGTCCTTTTTTGTTGAAGGGGCATATTGACATGGAATTTGGTGTTCCGACGTTGATCGCGGAACATGTAAAGTTAATGACGCAGATACAGCCCATCGTTCGATCGACTTATGGTTCTGTCAGGCAAACACGAAGTTCCGCTGCTTCCGAGGCAAGAAAACAGATTTACTCGATTTCTTGAATCGTGCGTTTGCAGCGTAGAATTGTCAGGCTGCACTCCGCCATAATCCGTAGTTTATCGAAAGTGTTGACTTCTTCTTTTAGATTGAAAGCTAATTCGGCGCCACCCATAGCTATGCCGGTCAAGCGTTTGCTTATATAAATAGGAACCAAAACAAATGCCTGTAATTCCTTCATTTTCAGCATTTTTGCTGCCCAGGGCATTTCGTCTGAAATGGATACGAGATCGACAAATTCAGTTTTAGGCTTTGTCAAATAATGGCTCCAAAATACTGATTTCTGAAGCCTGTCGCGCAAGGGAAGCCCGCTTTTTCCGCGCCTGAAATTCGATATATCGCTCCAGAAATAGTTTTTTTCTCCATCTAAAATCATGAACACCACTCTATCGCACAATTGCTCCATTAAATGCAGCAGATAATTGATGATTTCCCTGGCTCCCAGAGCTTCCAAAAAGAGACTTTTTGTATGATCCCCCAGGACATTGACGCGATCGAACAAGGCAAACTGGCCGGAATCATCCAGCGCGACAAGGGTCTTGTCGGAATCGAGATCTTCTTGTTCTGGTTGAAGGTGATTGTCGAACATCACCATATCCCGCATCATCGATGCTGCGATCGAAGCTTCCGCCCTGGTAGTTGATTGGAACGCGATCTGATAATATTTGTTCAGAGCTCGATATAAAACTGATTCCATACAGATATAGGGCCGAATGATATAGTTTGTTTTATGAGATAATTCGTCCACCATTTCGATATTGCCGGCATCCAGCATGGCGACATGCAGGCGTTTGCCCAGTAACTTAAATGGTACGGCTCGGTAGGATCTGGCAATTTCCGCCGATATGGTCTGGATGACGTCCACGGGAATATTTTCCAGATCTGATGGCAACGCCGCTGAGACTGCTTGCTGTAATCCCAATATCTGGCATATCTGAGCCTCGTCTAAAAGCATCATCTGCACCAAATGTTCGCCGAGTCTGCCGCCGGACAAGCTTTGACGACGCAGGGCATTTTCAAGTTGATCAGGCGTCAATAACCCCTTCTCAAGAAGTATTTCACCTAGCTTCTTCATGTTTATCGCCTCCGTCAATTTATGTTTATTATAAATATTAGAAAAACTCTTGGCAAATATCTTGGCAAAATCTTCAATACTTCATTTTTTCTCTATCTTTCGATACACTTTGAAATCCGGAAGATTTACCGGAAAGGAAGTCATCACATGCTGCAACGCCAAACTGACGGAAAACGTGCTCTTGCAATAGCGGGTTCAATAATCGCCATCATTGGTTTAATTCTGTTGTCGGTTGACAGATATACGCATATTCGACCACGTTTTCATATTATCTCCCCAATGGAATATGTTGGAGTGGCAGCAATTGCCGGTGTTTTAGCTCTTGCCGTATTGATCCTGATCGTTTTCCTGCTCGCAAAATTTTGGCGGATTCCTTTCATCGAAGCTTTTATAAGAAGCCGATGGATGTTCTGGCCATACAGCTTATTGCTTTATCCGGGATGGGAGCGTTTATTCTTTCGATCAGCTCCGCTTTTGCCTTTCGAAATCAGCACGGCGCTTGCCTGCATTGTTTTGATACGTGTTATTCATCAGTACCCTTTACCGGAATATACACGTGAGTATTTTCGGACCGGTCTGAAAAAGCGCCGTTATTTATTGTTGTCAATCATGATTCTAGTGGTCGGAACCGCTTGGTTTGCGGGCGTTTTCGGTCAACGGCGCAAACCGGTCGGCGATGAACCGTCATATCTGATGATCACGAATAGTATTACCTCTGATTTCGATGTTATGTTAGACAATGATTATGCTGCCAAGCCCTATCTGAGATTTTTTCCTGGTGAATACCCTATGTTTACGCACTTGGGTTATGACGGGAAAAATTATCCGCATCACTCCATCGGTTTACCGCTGATACTGGCGCCGGTTTATGCGTTGGCGCAACACGGCAGCGACGTGTTTTTGGTTTTCAGTATGCGTTTCTCCATGCTGATAATTTATGTGCTTTTAGCGTTGGCTATTTTAAGGATGATTGAATTGTTCGGCATAAGTCCGGGGATAGCTTTTTGGACGACAGCAGCGGGCATGTTATCTGGGCCGATGTTATTTTATTCCGGTGAAATATATCCTGAAACATTGGCGGCCTTGATATTTGTTTTGGCAGTCACGTTTCTAGCTCATTATAGAGGTCGCAGCCGGCCTGTTCAATGGTTGGCGACGGGCGCAGGAATCGCGTTTTTACCGTGGTTAGGCATCAAATATATCGCTGCAGCGGCGATGCTGGTCATTATTTCGGCCATATGTCTTTTTCAGGAGTCATCCAAGGGGCGAAAAAGCGCTGCCTTTTTGACAGTGCCGCTCATTTCACTTCTGCTCTATGGCATCTTTCTGTACACGATTTACCGCAATATCAATCCTGGTGTCATCTATACCGGTGTGCATCCCGGCACTTCCCGTCAAGCGCTTCCGCCGGACATGCCGACGTTTTGGTCAATTCTACCGTCACGCTTGATCGACATGATTTTCTTTGCTTGGGGTTTTTTCCTGGAGCAGCGAATTGGTTTATTTTTTCTGTTTCCGGCGAGTATTTTCGCTTTCTATGGAATACCCACGATGCTTAAACAACAGCGCCGACCTGGCCTGGCGCTTTTAGCGATCATCGCCGCTCATTTTGGTATTTATGCCTGGCATAACAACTGGGGAGGTTATTGTCCTCCGAATCGGCAGGCCATATCCGTGATTCCGTTGCTGTTGGCGCCTCTTGCCTTTGGTTTTGACAGGGCAAAACACACGTGGCCGAAACTGTTAGCTGTGCTTTGCTCGCTGGTCGGCTGGAGATTCACGGTGACATTGTTGAACAACGAACGATGGCTGTACATGACGATGAACCCGGATCAGATCGGCGGTGGAGCAACCTGGTTTTATAATTGGTCGCCTTTGGACAGTAATATCTTGATAAAATTCTTTCCGCTGTTGATGGGTCCGGAGAAAAGATGGCTTCCCAGTATTATCTGGACAATTTTGTTTGGTGTTTTGATTGCAAGTATTTCTTATTTTCGTCCCAAGCATCAGACCAAACTGAATGACAACACCGGCTGGGTTATCCGTTCTGCGTTTTATGGTTATTTATGTGCCGCATTGGTTTGTCTTGTCATTGTCATTTGGGTGCCTCCGCACACGATTTTATTCCAATCCGGCGTCGGTTGGATTGAAAAGGTGTATTCTATCGATGGGAGCATTGCCGGTAATACCGGTGATGGTTTTTGGATCACGGGCGGAACGGAGGGTCGGTTGATCGTGTCAGCGTCGTCGTCGGATAAACGAATGAAGTATCGGCTTAAAAGTTTGATGCCTAATCAGGCCAAGATCATCACGGGTAAGGCCAGTCAGGAAATTGATCTTGTTTCGGATCATTGGGCACATGATTCGATAAAAATCGGACCCTGGAAGCGCTGGGGTGGTAAACGGATGGCGTTAGTGTCGGTAAACGTCAAAACGGGTATCCGCCCGTTTCAAATCGATGACAAAATCAAAGACAACAGATTTTTGGGAGCTTATGTTGTTTTTTCACCTGAACCATGATCAAAAAATTCTCGGTGAGACCTTCATCCCC
>CAYOJK010000016.1:0-56121 GCA_964404285.1 uncultured bacterium
ATCAATCCACCGGAAAAACCCGATGGTCAACAAGGAAATCTACCCTAAATGAACGCGGCAGGTGTCTCAAAGTTATTGACACATTCCGCTATCATGTAACTCAAACAGCTGCCTGACACATTCCGAAAACGGTTACCCTGTCACCTAATTTGAAGTCTGTCCCCAAATTTTATTGAAAGTTCACCATGAATCATAGTACTTTGAACTCTGAAAAAGGCAGCCCTCAAAAAAAGGCCTTTGACGCAACTCTCACTAAAACCATAAACCTATAAACCAGAACGAATAATAATGAAAAATTCACGTTTAAACTCAATCAAAGAACTGACGATTATCCCTGGTGTCGGAAAATCGACCGCAGACGACCTCATCAACATCGGTATCAACCATGTGGCTGATTTAAAAGGGAAGAACCCAGAGAAACTATACGAAGAATTATGCGCCTCTTCCGGATGCAAACAGGATCGATGTGTGCTGTATGTGTTCAGATGTGCCGTGTATTACGCGGAAACTCCAATTGAAAAACAAGATCCCGAGAAATTGAAGTGGTGGAACTGGAAAGATTGAAGCTCCCCACTTGGCTGAACCCTGTAATTGATTGGTCAGGAACAGAATAACTCTAAATAAAAAAAGAGACTTCCCACCGAGTCATTCGCGCCAAATATCCGGCCGGAGCGCAATCAACACGGAAAAAACTTCCAAGCGACCCAACAGCATGCAAAATGTTAGCACCCACTTACCCGGCAACGGTATCCAGGCGAAATTTTCTATGGCGCCGACGGCCTCAAGGCCGGGGCCTACGTTGAATAGTGTGGCGGCGACAGAAGTGACAGCAGTGACCAAGTCATCGATAAAAAAACACATGATGCCGGATGCTCCGACAAAGATGATCATGAGCAGATTGAATAACGCCAAGATATTCATCAAGCGATTTTCGGGAATAATTTCGTCGCCTATTTTAAATGGGTGAACCAGGCGAGGTCGAGCCAACTTGCCTAGCTCTTGCCACGAGGATTTTAACACTGTCATGACGCGTATGATTTTTACGCCGCCACTCGTTGAGCCGGCGCAGCCTCCCCAAAACATCAAAACAATGAGCAAATATCGACAGATATTCGGCCACAAGTTAAAATCAGCCGTGTAAAATCCGGTAGTCGTTATGACTGAAACAACTTGAAATGCCGCTTCGGAAAAGGATCCATGGAGCGTTCGCACTTTTTCTGCTTCAATATGAATATGATGCTGATATTCCGAGACATCCAAATTGTTATGCCCGAGATAAAGACAAGGTTCATGCTTGTCCGGAAGACCATTCCAATAAAGGATACCTGTTATAAAAATTATGGCGATGAGAACGGTTGAAGTATAAAATATAAGCTCACGATCTTTCAGGATAATCTGAGAATTTTTTCGAAAAAGCACTTGGTAGTGAATGACATAATTAATACCGCTAATGAACATGAAAATTGTGATAACCCAATGAAAATAGGGGTTTTGATATTGGCCAATCGAGCCGTTTTTGGTTGAAAAACCACCGGTGGCTATTGTGCTGAAAGTGTGGCAAAGCGAATCGAACAGCGGCATACCACCCGCCGTCAGCAACACAGTTTGTGCGATAGTGAAACCTAAATAGACTCCCCACAACACTTTTGCCGTTTCAGATAGTCGGGGCATCAGCCGCTTTTTAGTTGGGCCGGGAACTTCGCTTTTAAACATGCTGTAGCCTGAAACGCCCATAGCCGGAAACAGCGCGAGCGCCAACGTAATGATGCCCATACCACCAAGCCAATGCGTCATGCTGCGCCAGAACAACAGTCCTCGCGGCAGGGTTTCAACCGACGCCAGGATTGTCGACCCTGTCGTTGTAAAACCACTGACAGTTTCAAAAAACGCATCGGTAAATAAGTGGAAAGTTGCCAAAATATTTCCGCTGCCCTGAGTGAGATAAAAATAACAAAAGAGCGGCAAACACCCGATAATTGAAAGCGCTATCCAACCAAAAGTAACGATTACATATCCTTCACGGACTCCAATGGCATCTCCATTTTTTCTGGTTATAAATACAAGAATACTGCCAAATAATAGCACTGGTGGAATCGTCAGAAAAAAGCCTTTTGCTGCCGGGTGCAAAATTGAGTAGATATCTTGAGCAGGTGTGTCGAGAAAAAACGCGATTGTTGCCGGAATAATCATGATCAAGACCATGATCACCGCCAACTTGCCGATGGCCTGGACAATCGGCAACTTATTCATTATCTCTCTCTAAATAGACTCATAACAGCATCGAGCGAACGGGAGCGTGTGATAACAATTGCTAGGTCGCCGGCTTCAACTACAGTATCTCCTGTCGGAATAAACAGTTCATCATTTCGAATAATTGCGCCGACAATAGCCTTTTCCGCCAATGATTTCCAGGATTTACTTAACGGCCGTTTGCTGATTTTACTGCCAGGATTCACAAGGATTCTGACTGCTTCCAAATCTAACTCTTTGAGTTTGATTTCATGGATTTTTCGACCATGATGAATCAAATCCATAATCGATGCCGCTGTCGTGATACGATGATTGACAATATGGTCGATACCAATAGAGCGGAATAATATATTGTTTCGTGACGGTTGATCCGACACTATTACCGTCTCTTTTACCCCTTTGGCTTTGGCCAGAAGCGACGTCAAGATGTTGTGGTCGGTGTTCGCGCCGGCTCCGATAAAAAACGACGCTTTCTGAATTTGAAGCTCTTTCAAAATGTCTTCATCAACACAATCACCATACATAACGGAGACGTTTTCAACCTGATCAGCACATTTTTTAGCATATTCATAATCCGGTAACACCCACGTAACATTAGCATCGTTTTGCAGGTATCTGGCCAGTTTGAATGCAGCAAGTCCGCTACCACTGATAATGATTCTGGGCATTTGTTTGTATTGAAGATCCAACATTTGCATAAACGCCATTCGTGATTCGGAGGGAAAAATCACCAGAATGTCGTCACCTTCTTCTACGACCAAATCACCGGTTGGGATGATCGCGCGATCATCTCGAACAACTGTCATAACAAGGATTTTATCCTGAACATACTCTTCACGTATTTCTTTTAACGTTTTCCCGATAATAGGCATACCGCCAGTAATTTTGAATTCCCGCAACCAAATTTTGCCTCTCTCAAACGAAACCGCTTCGATTGCTCCTGGCGTTGAAATATATTGATAAATAGCTTCAACAACGGCGAGTTCAGGGTCTATCATCTGTGTCACGCCGATCCAGTCCAGATCAAAAGCTGGGTTATCCAAATAAGCCGAATTGCGAATTCGGGCGATTCGTTTGGGTATAGAATATTGCTTGGCAACAGCGCAAGCTAATATGTTAACCTCATCATGTGGTGTAACTGCCAACATAATATCTGTAGTTGCAGGTTCAGCGAGCGCAATGACATCAGGGTCCGATCCAGAGCCAGGTATAACCATCAGGTCGAATTTTTCTTCAATTTCCTTGCATAATTCAGGATCATTTTCGATCAATATAATATCGTGATTTTCAAGTAAAAGATGTTGAGCCAGACTCAACCCTACCAAACCAGCGCCAGCAATGATGATTTTCATATATTATCTCTCCGATAAATCAATCAAAAAGCTATTCATGTCAATCAAAGCAGTGGATCGACACATGAAGCACTGCTCAACGTCGTAAGAAAGATCAACTGGGCATCTTCTGAAGTGACTCTTTCATCGCCATTACAATCTGCCGCACATTCCTCTTCAAAGGTCGGTGAGTGCTGTCCTAGAACGAT
This sequence comes from uncultured bacterium, assembly GCA_964404285.1. Taxonomy (GTDB): domain Bacteria; phylum CSSED10-310; class CSSED10-310; order CSSED10-310; family CSSED10-310; genus JBASEY01. Next base: position 3,791 of record CAYOJK010000016.1, read on the forward strand.
TAAAAAGGCCAATTGCGCATCTGCAGACGTGATTCGTCCGTCCAAATTGACATCACCATGATGGATACAATCCGGCTCAGGAGTCGGTGTAGGTTCTTGTCCAGAATGAAGATAAAAGTTACGCAACGTTCGTTCATACGAGTTAATCTGAAATTCTCCTTGTGAAACAAAGCCTTCCAGATAATCATATGAAAGGGTTAGGGCGTCGGGAGCGTAACGAGACAGCGTTGATCCCGTTCCAGACAAACCTTGAGCCTCAATCAAGTAAACCAGCAACCCACCAAATTGCTCCTGTTTGGAAACGACTATATCCAGAGCTATCTCCAAGGACGTGTCAAAAGTATCTTCTTCTTGGATAGGTTGACCAAACACTTCGCCAATAAGACTATATTCTCCAAATGTGTATAAGGTGAAAGTGCTCTGCCAAGAGTTCCCAACATCAATGGGGAAATTCACGGTGTCTCGCACCGGCTCGTATTCCTCATGCAACGTGATGGAAAAGGAGCCAATCTGCATCCAGCCGCCCCCGTAAGGAATTTCTGCCCAAAGCGGTCCAGATAGGTTTCTAACTTGGTATACCGTGCCAAGTGTTTCAACGTCCACCCACCATTCGCCGGTCAGTGTTGCATTGCGTATTTCAACAGGAAGAGCCACGGGAATAGGGTCCCGCATTTGATAGATACCGGCAGCATTGACGGTTCCATTAAAAGATAGAACGTATACATCATAGGTTAATTGTGCGCCATGTGTCAGAGTTTTCCTTTCGATAGACTGCAGATTGTGCCGAGTCTCTTGATCGGAAATCACCATATCAAAATAATCAGTGCTTCCTTCCTGTTGCATATGAACGTCCATCGATGTGGTAAAATCCCACCAGGAGCCGATTGTCCATTCAGGTAACGTATCTTCGGCAAATGTTCCCATTGCCAAAAGAAACATGAGGCTTGTCACTATTGTCTGGGTCAATTTGCTTAATTTCATTTCCTATCCATCCCTTTTCTATTGCTATTGGCGGTCAAGAGGCCGCTATTAATCTATGAAAAGGTTTAACATGTTTATGAAGGGTATGCAACTTGTCAGCCTTCGTGTTTTAGGGGACAGACTTCTAATCCAGGGACCTTTTTCAGGGGACATTTTTAAGGGGACAGACTTCAAATGAAGAACAATGTTTTTGAATCGTTCTTGTTGGAATCGTGCGACTGACTTATTGGGCACCATGTCAGGTTACGGAGGGATTAATTGGATGTCTGTCCCCCAATTAGAAGTTATTGATGTCTGTCCCCAAATCAAATCACTGATTATGTTGATCAAACCAATCAATAATTCGGTTTATTCTATCAACGCGATGTTTAGGCTCACCTGATCGTGAAAGCTCATGGCCTTCTCGTGGATAGCGAACAAAACTAGCCTTTTTACCTTCTCGCTTAAGAGCTGTGTAGAACTCCTCAGCTTGGGAAATACCAACCCGGAAATCCAGTTCTGAATGAATTATCATTGTTGGAGTGGTAACATTTTTTACGTATTTCAGCGGAGATCGATCCCAGAGTAATTCAGTATTTTCCCATGGCAAGGTATCAAATTCCCATTCAACGAGAGTTAGAGCATCCGAGGCGCCGTACATACTTAAAAAGTTATATACACCACGTTGAGCAACAGCAGCTTTGAAGCGGGTGTCGTGAGTAACAATCCATGCCGTCATAAATCCGCCAAACGATCCACCGGTCAGAAATAATCGATGGGGATCAGCCAGGCTCATTTCGACCATTTTGTCAATTCCTGCCAAAATATCTTTGGAATCTTCCTCCCCCCATTTCAAATGGATAGAGCCTTTGAACTCACTGCCATAGCCCTCTGATCCGCGAGGATTGGAAAAATACACTCCATATCCCCGGCCACACATGGTTTGAAACTCATGCCAGAACGAATAACCCCACATAATATGTGGGCCACCGTGAACTTGAACAATCCAAGGATATTTTTTTCCTTTAACATAATTGTGCGGGAGCATGTACCAGCCTTGAATTTTATATCCATCCGGCCTATCTATCCAAATTTCTTTAGGCATGGAAAGGTTGCGATTATTGATCAGCTTTTTGTTTATATTTGTCAGGCGGTTTTGAGGTAATGTCAACACAGGAAATGTCATTCTCTTTGTTTTGAGAGACTCTTTTTTACTGCCTTCGACAGATTCATTTCTTTTCAAAGAGTTAAGATCTGCTAGAAAAAGATCAGAGGGCATATCAGGAGCTTCTGCCACATATATAAGTCTGTCCCCAACTAAATGAAAATTATTGATCATTCCATCAAATTGGACAACGATTTCCGGGGTTCCTCCCAAAACACTCGCTCTAGCAATTGATTCCCTTCCGTGAACACCAAACAAAAAATATAACCACTCACCATTTTCATCCAATTCAAATCCATGAGGGTCAAAATCGAAATCCGGCAAAACTTCCTCAGGATTACCCCCTGAGAATGGTATTCTACGAATTTTTAATCGTTGTTTATAAAGCTCTTTGTTTTGAAACGATAAATAGTAAATCCATTTTTCTTGGGGACAGACTTTGGGAAAAAAATTACCATTTTCATCATCAGTCAAATATTCGGTCTCTTTAGTACTAATATCTATTTTTACCAAATCGCTTCGAACATCAATATCAGGATCTCTCGTTCTATTGTTTGTTGAGGTCAATATATACTTGCCCTGTTTATCCCAAAACATAATTCCATAATCATGGTTGCCATCAGTGATTCGTTTTGCATGTCTGTCCCCAAGTCGTTGAACATAAATATGTGTGTTTCGATCATCTTTAAAAACTGTTCCTTGACGAAACACTGTTCGATCGTAAATCCTTGGATCTATTCGATTTTTTTCATCATATTCGCGATCTTCTTCAAGCCGCTTTGCCTCTATTTTACTTAAAGATTTTCTTCTTTTAGGAGGATTATCCTCCAACTGTCTCTCTTCTTCCCGGGTTCGGGCAAAAAAAGCTACCTGTGATCCATCAGGAGACCAAACAAAAGATAGAACTCCGTTTTTTACCGATGTTAGCTGAGAAGCTTCACCCCAAGAATTTTTTAAAAGATAAATTTGAGGCCTACCATTTCTACTGGATATAAATGCCAATGTGTTTCCATCGGGTGACCATTTGGGCATGTAATCTCCACTTTTTATGCCCGAAGTGATCACCTTTTTCTTTTTAGTTTTCAAATCAATTGTCCAAAGATTCCTATTGTATTTTTGGCCTTCATGTTCTGGAGAAACCTGAACATACACGGCTAATTTTTTGTCGGGATGAATATGAGGAGATTCAATAGTTAGTAAATTGTAAAAATCATCTGTTTGGATAGGCTTTTTAACTTTTTTTGATTGGCTCATAATTGTACCTCTATAACAAAAAAGAAACAAAATCTGGGAAACCATATCAGATCGTAATTCTCTTTGCCAAGAAATACTTAGCAACGTTTATTTGATAATATCAACACAACGTATAACTGTAGATTCAAACCTAAAGAAGAAAAAAACGATTGTGTTTTAAGGTTATTTTCATTTCTAATACTTTACTATGAATAAAAAATGCCCGGCTTTTTCGGCCGGGCTAAAAAGGAGGAGGTTGGGTTTACTTTTAACCTTTCGAGGAGAACCAGCTCACTCAACAATATAACAAAATATTATCCCAAAAAGTTCACTTTTTAATTACACCACCAAAAATTACTGTTTTCCTAAATTCCTTTCAATGTTTTTGATAATGTTTAAATATAGACCCTACTAATATAAACACCAGAACCTAAATCATTTTCAATAGTAATTATCTATTGCTTAAGAAAAAGCACGCCCCTTATGAAAACACATTAGAAGATCGCCAAAACTATTGTTTCCATAGCCCTTTTTCTTCTTTTTAATAAACTCGGATTGATAAAATAATTTGGCTGTGTTTTCAACAAATCGCGAACTTCCTATTATCATGCCAGATGTCCAGTTACTAACCCTTACCAAAAATCTATTGAAGATAATTTTTTCTCTGGCTTTTACCAAATTTTTCACATTCTGCTTTTCTTCGTCCAATATTCGGCCTTCATGAAGCATGACTGCTTGAACCTCTAATTCGAAAAGCTCTAACACACTGAGTTCTATGCCTTCTCTTTTGTACTTACCTCGACGACGGTTGGAGTTTTTTGTCATGTGTTTTATAAAATTTTTATAAAATGGTTGGCTTCGTTTTTTACCAAACTGACCCCAAGTACTGTGTTCATAGTCGCTGGGATCATCTACAAGGCCAGCTCGGACAGGGTTGAGTTCAACGTATTTAACACACTCCCAAAGAGCCACAGGCCCTTCAAGAATACAGCTCCAGAATCGGCTTTTCCATAACGGCCCTTGTCTATTATTGTTTTTATTGAACCAACAAGTGAACCTTTGCTGAAAAGACCGCATAAACTCACTAATATCTATTAGTTTTTTCGCTATTTTATTACAACGTTTTGGATGATTATTCACATCCAATGGAGGATGACTATAAATATCGTGTTTGTAGAAAGAATTATATCGTTCAACAACCTCATCGATCGGTGGTTTTTGTCCTGGCGAATATACAATCAAGTGAAAATGATTATTCATCCAACAGAGTGATATAATATCGATACAATAAAGCTTTTGGAGCTTTTCGACTAGCTGAAAACCCATTTCTTTATCCTCTTCCGTGAATGGCAAATCATGGCGAGGACCAGAAACACGATTGACTAAATGATAATAACATCCTTTACCTGAAATTTTTTGTCTTGGAAATCGCATAAAAACTCCTTTCTTAAAACAGACAACTGTAAAACAATTTAACAGTTTTGAGTTGTTTTGTCAAATATAAAAACTGGTTTCTGTATATTTGAAGTCTGTCCCTTAATTCAATAAGATTTTTTGTGAAGCACGTTGAATATTCATTTAAACAACGATTCCATTGATAAAAACACTCTCTCTTCTTAGATTTGATAAAACAAGGTCTCTGGAATTTGAAAAAAAGGACATACAAAAATTGAAAACAAGTAAAATAACGCCAACAATTGGCATTCTTGCAAATTTCAAATCAGAACAAAGTAAGCCCCTAGGAAAACAAACCAATCTAATCAAAGACTTTTTATTAGCTGCAAAAGATGCTGGGATTGAAATCGGTATTTTCCATCCTCGTGAACTAATTGAAAGTAAAGAACCGACTGGTCATTTTGGGGGGACAGACATCTGGAAGAAAAAAACTTTCCCCTTTCCATCTGCCCTCATCGATCGATTCTACTCATCCCTAGAAGGTTTCGATAAAAATATCCAAAAACAAAAACTGCATATCGAAAAAAATATTGGAATCCCCTTCCTTAACCCATTAAAATTTGCTGATGTCGTAACAGACAAAAAACACTTTTCCATCAATATGAAAAATTCGAATATTCCTACACCGCAAATATTGCAATCACCAATCGATGATATCGATAAACTCTGGGAAAATATCAATCTCTATCAAGATGTAATCCTAAAACCACGCTTCGGACGAATGGGAAAATGTGTTTTTCGAATCTCAAAAGAAAATAACACACTCACCTTCTTATTCGAAAAAAAACACATCCTTTTTCATACGAAATGGCAATTACACGGAATACTGCACCAGTTTTGTGCGATGAACAATATTTACCTTCAACACCTGATTCTTCAAAAAACAATTAAAATCAATAAAATAGCCGGCCGTTTTTTCGATATAAGAATTCTTGTCCAACGTGCAGATGGTGCCACGAACCCAACTATCACCGGTGAAGTTGTCCGTATCAGCCCCGATCAAGGCAGTGTTCCCAATATCGACCAAGGAGGCGTTGTCATGCCCCTTGAGATGTGTCTGACAAAAACATTCCCAAATTCTTGGCAAACCCTAAGCCAAAAAATGAGGCAAATGGCTTTCGATACTTATGAATTTATGGAATCTCAGTTTGGGCTAATCGGCGAGGCTGGCATCGATTTTCTTGTCGATAAAGACGAACAGATATGGGTCGTAGAAATAAACTCAAAGCCGGGTCGCATCGCCTTCGAACGACTCGCATCAGGCTTTGGCCTGACCTCCACCCAAAAAGAGCAATTTGCTCAACAACGAAAAATTAGTATTCTAAACCCTGTTAAATACGCCTATTGGCTGGCAAACCAAAAAGCAGCTCAATAGAAACACCTTCTTGGAAAAGAAAGGGCCTCAAATGAAAAAAGTTATGCTGATTGTTCGAGATGGATGGGGTTATTCAACAAAACAAAATGGAAACGCCATTCTCGCAGCTAAAACACCTTTTAATGATTGGCTGGAAACAGCGACTGCAAAAGCGCTTTTGTCCTGTCACGGAGAAGCCGTCGGCTTACCAAAAGGATTCCAAGGATCCTCGGAAGTCGGCCATTTGAATATGGGCGCCGGACGAATCGTTGAACAAGAAGTGACACGAATCTTTAATGCTATTCAGAATAGAGAACTCTTTAAGTCTCCACGCTTCGATGAAATTCGAGCTTTCCTTAAAAATAAACAAACAAGCCTACATTTTGTAGGACTGCTCCAAGATGAAGGCGTTCATGCTCACCAAGCACACCTATTTGAACTCTACCACGCTTTACGAACGGATTTTCCAGATATCTCGATATGGATTCATCCCATTGCTGATGGACGCGATACACCACCAAGAAGTTTCCTATCCTTTTATAATACTCTCAAAAACATCATTGAATCAGACCCAAACACTCACATCGGCACTATTTGGGGTCGGTATTATGGAATGGATCGATCTCGCAACTGGAATCTTATCAAAATAGCCACCGACGCCATGGTTCACGGAAGCGGGCTGCGAGTTGACGATTTTGAAAAAGAAGTGAGAAAAGCCTACGAAATTGACAAAACACCCGACAACATGCCCATGAGCGATGAATATCTCAAACCTTTGATATCTAGGTCGTACCCAGGTATTCGCCCAGGAGATGTCGTTATAAATTTCAATTATAGACAAGATCGTGCCATACAAATTTCACAAGCTTTTCTTGATCCTGATTGCCCGATTTTTTCGCCGGAGCATACGAATATTCACTATTACGGATTAACTCGATATTACAATGAGTTTAAACCATTTCTCCTCTCACCTATGGACGATAAAGGAAATTTGAAAAATATACTCGGAGAAGTGTTATCCAAGCACGGAAAACGTCAACTACGGATAGCGGAAACACAAAAATTCAGACATGTAACATCGTTTTTTAACGGAAAAAGCACTAAACCTTTCGACCTAGAAGAACAGGTAGAGATACCCAGCGAGTGGGATCCATCTTCTTTTGCCAGCCACCCGGAAATGAACGCTGCAGACGTAACAAAGGCTCTATTGGAGCGCCTTTCCGATCAGTACGATTTCATCCTTGTGAACTATGCGAATTGCGACATGGTCGGACATACAGGCGACTTTGAAGCAGCGAAAAAAGCTGTTCAATATGTAGATGAAAATGTGGAAAAAACTGCTCAAATGGCTCTCCAAAATGGGTATTACGTTATCGTAACAGCCGATCATGGTAATTCTGAAGAATTGCTCGATGAAAAAGGGGAGACTAAAACTGCTCACACACTGAATCCCGTAAAGCTACACCTGGTTACCCCGGATGGAGAAAAAGCGTTTTTTTTCAAAACTGACAAAGGGATTTTATCAGATGTTGCTGCCCTTGTTTTAAAGGTGATGGAGCTTCCTATACCCGAAGAAATGACGTCTCGAACCTTGGCAGACACATTGTCAACAATTTGATTTTTATCAATCTTGATCAAAAATCCGATCGGAATCCTCAGTAAAATCTGGAAAATAGCCGTCTTTTCTCTGAAGCTGCATATAAGATTGTGCAAAAACGTTGGTGAGTCCGCAACGTTCGGCAATTTCTTTGGCCTCTTCAAATTCTTCAAAAAACAGCGGCCGACCCAAGACAGGGTGGTTTACTGCACGGTAACACGGCCTATACTGAGCCATTATACTGACATGGATATCTGGATCTATCTGTGATATCGCATCTAAAACCTTCAATGAGCCGGCTCTGTTTTCCGGTAAAACAAGATGCCTAATAAGCAATCCCGATACGGCCGCACCATTTTTATCAAGACTCAATACTCCAACCTGTCTATACATTTCTTTAACAGCTTGAGCATTTATTTCCGGATAACCTGGTAATCCAGAATACTCCAAAGCCCACACTTCCTCACCGTATTTCATATCGGGGAGATAAATATCGATGATCCCGTCCAACATGGTAAGATAGTCTAACTTCATATATCCATTGGTGTTATAGATAATAGGAAGATTCAACCCTTTATCCATGGCGAGCGCTAACGCTTCGAGCAAAAACGGCAAATGAGGCGTCGGTGTGACCCAATTAATATTTGAACACCCCAATTCTTGTAAATACAAAAAGATATCAGCGAGCCGTTGGTTTGAAACGTTTTCGCCTTGTCTCAACAAACTGATTTGATAATTTTGACAAAAGCAGCACTTCGCTACGCATCCTGATAAAAAAACCGTCCCCGAGCCGGCGCCCTTGATTAATGGTGGTTCTTCACCTCGATGGCTCATTGCGCTCGAAACAACCGCACTGTTTCCAACGCCACAGCGCCCCAATCGCCCTTCAAGGCGGTTAACACCACACTCGTGCGGGCAAAGCTCGCATTTTTTCAGCATCTTTTTCAGGCTGTCTGCAATGGCGTGGATTTCTAAAGGCGTTTTCCGGGGCAGAATAGAATCCTCAAATCAAGCTTATTCGCTCTGTTCAGTCAACTCCAACTTGGACACATCAACCTGTTTCCCTTGTTTGTCTGGATGGACAGGAAACGGTGGAGTAGAACCTTTTGCACGAATAAGTCTTTTTCTAGCTTTTCCACTAGTTATGGCTTTTCTTTTTTCAATTCTTTTTAATTTTTGTTTATTTGAAGCCATTCTATCACCTCCAAAATAGACAGGTTCACAAAATTTACCTGCCAAGACGGGCACAATACAGTATCATTTTATTTTTTACAACCACTTACTATCTAAAAAGCGCTCGGGGTTGATTTTTTGTAGAGCAGCAAGAAAATTTCTTTTAATTTTAGGATGTTCATTCTCTAATTCTTGGAGAAGAGCTTTGATACGTTTTCTTCTCTCTCCTGATACGTGTTTACGTTCACACGATATAGTGGGATACCCCTTTTCCTCACTATATTGTATAATTTCTCTTTCCCAAACCAGAATCAGAGGTCTAATTACTGAAAAATTCTGGTTGTCAGTGCGCACTTTTGGAGGTAAAGACGTTAATTTTCCTTCATAAAGACAGGAAATCAATGTTGTTTCTATCGCATCATCGGCATGGTGCCCGAGAGCTATTTTGTTGCAACGATTTTCAGAAGCAATTCGATACAATGCACCACGGCGAAGTCTTGCACAAAATGCGCATTGATGCTTTCCCGGGGAGTTTTTTATCAAAACTGTTTCCTCAATCTTTGTGTTGATAATTTGCCAATGTAACCCTGGAGCAATTTGTCTATATCCCAATTTTACGCTTCCGAGTTCGCTTTCAGAAAACCCAATATCTATCGTAATGGGAAGCAATTCAAAATTTATGGGGCTCACTTTTATAAAGTGTTGAAGCATATCGAGCAACACCCAAGAATCTTTTCCACCCGACACGGCAACCAGAAGTCTGTCCCCTGATTCAATTAAATTATATTTACCAATAGCTTCGCCAACTCTGCGAATTATCGTTTTTCTTACATCTTTTTTTTTCTCGTTTTTCACATTTTTTTGCTTTACGCTTGAAAGGGTAAAACTACCGCATTCTCCACCACAAGCTTACCTGAACAATAAACGTGTCGAACATGATTATGTCCGAAGTGGTAAGGTATCATTTCTGGAAGAGGACAATCCAAAATCACGATGTCTGCTCTTTTTCCAGGGGACAGACTTCCAATAATATGCTGACGATTTATGGCGCAAGCAGCGTTGATTGTAGTGGCCACGATGGTTTCGGGTATTGTCATGCGGTATTTCAGACATGCAATCGTCATCATCAAGTGAATGTTTAAAGACATGGATGAGCCAGGGTTAAAATTGGAGGACAAAGCTAAAGGCACTCCTTCAGATATCAATTCTCTGACTGGAGCATATTTATCCAAACCAAGGAAAAACACGGAGCCCGGCAACAAAACTCCGATAACGTTGTTTTTACTCAACGCTTTTATTCCTTCTGAGCTTATGTGATCGAGATGCTCAGCAGAAATAGCGCCGACTCTAGCAGCCAATTCAGCGCCACCGCCTGAAGTCATTTGGTCTGCATGGATTTTGGGAATCAGTCCATGCTTTAAACCTTCAAGCAAGACACGTTCTGATTCATCAACGGAATAAACTCCTTTTTCACAAAACACATCGCAGAATTCTGCCAATTTGTGTTCTGCCACATAAGGAATCATCTCGAAACAAACTTCATCTAAATAACTAGTCTTGTCTTTATCAAATGGCACTTCATGGGCTCCCAGAAACGTACTGACCACCTCAACAGGTGTCGTTTCTTTAAGCCTTTTGGCCACTTCCAACATCTTTATTTCCGTCTCGAAATCAAGGCCATATCCACTTTTAATCTCAATTGTCGTGATACCAAATTTCAAAGCTTCTCGGATGCGTTCAAGGCCCGAAACATATAACGACTCCGCTGATGCCGCCCTGGTATCACGAACCGTTTTTTTGATGCCCCCACCTTCCGAAGCTATCTGCATATAAGGGACTCCGGCAATTTTCCGGGAAAACTCTTCTTCACGTGTTCCAGCAAAAATCAAGTGGGTATGAGGCTCTACGAAACCCGGCATAACAGCACATTTACACGCATCCACAATTTTTGTTGCTGGGCTGATTTCGACATGCTTCGACAACTCTTTTTCCGGACCCACCCATACAATTCTTCCACCCTCTGCTGCGACAGCTCCATCCTGTATAATTCCTAAGTCGGACATCTGATTCCCTTTTCTTGGGGAATCAACTCCAAAAAGAGTCAACACCTGTGACGTGTTTTTAATTACAAAATCAGCATAAATTGACATGTTTCACCTCCTATAATGACTTTAACACAAACTCTTCGAGCAAAAAAAAGGAAAAAACACTTGTATAATTGACGCTTTCAACAAGCTTTGGTAGCCTGCTATAGTTGTTTTCAACCTGTTCTGTTTCAATAAGGAGGAAACACATGCGGATATTGGTTACAGGCGGAGCTGGATTTCTTGGTTCACACTTGTGTGATTTGCTACTGGCCGAAGGCCACCATGTTATTGCCATGGACAATTTGATTACAGGTGATATAGCGAATATCGCCCACATACGCCATGAGAGATTCACATTCATCAAGCATGATGTAACCAATTATATCTATATTGATGGTGACCTTGATGCCATCTTGCATTTTGCTTCACCGGCCAGCCCGGTAGACTATTTGGAGCTACCTATACAGACATTAAAAGTTGGATCACTGGGAACTCACAAAGCTCTTGGCTTGGCAAAAGCGAAAAATGCACGTTTCCTTTTAGCTTCGACCTCTGAGGTATATGGTGATCCGCTGATTCATCCTCAAGATGAAACATATTGGGGAAATGTAAACCCTGTCGGCCCTAGAGGCGTTTATGATGAGGCAAAACGATTTGCCGAAGCGCTGACCATGGCCTATCACAGAACGCATAACGTCGACACGAAAATTGTGCGTATCTTCAATACGTACGGTCCTCGTATGAGAATCAACGATGGCAGAGTCGTACCGACATTTATTGCACAAGCTTTGAAAAACGAGCCTTTGACAGTGTTTGGAGATGGAACTCAGACTCGTAGTTTTTGCTATGTTTCGGATCTTGTTCAAGGGATCTACCGATTGCTGCTCAGTGATCAACACGATCCGGTAAACATTGGAAACCCAAAAGAAATGACCATCATGGAATTTGCGACAGTAATCTGTAAGCTTACCGGCAAGCCCAATAACATCGTTTTTAAACCGCTGCCAAAAGATGACCCCAAAGTAAGACAGCCAAACATTTCTCTTGCAAAACAACTTTTATCTTGGGAACCCAAAGTTGATCTTGAAGAGGGCTTGAGACAAACAATCCAGTATTTTTTGCAGAAAAAATAATTACGTTCGAACTGTAGTTGATAAATTTTTCTTCTTTAAGCGAACCAGCGCCAACAAAAAATTAGTGTTCTTCAGATAAAAAATTTCGCCGCTGAAATATTTAAGGGACAGACTTCTGAGTTAGTTGGGGACAGACTTCTGAAAACTACTGCCTCTGAGCTACCTGTAACTTGTAAAATTTGGGGACAGACTTCCAAAAAAGCGTTCACTCAGCAGTTATTCGCCAGTTATTAACAACTCGGTGTATCTATCACGATAAAACATTGAGCTCAAACAAGAATAACCAAGATCTTTTATGACATCATCAGCTCGACTTTTTCGACCATCACGGAATATTGTTCTTAAGTAATTACCTGCTTCCTCCGTCTTCCACCAACTATCGCCGAACACTTCAACCATGCTCTCACGAAGCTGTATTTCAAACATCCGGGCTCGAAGGTAGCCCGCAGAATATAGCTCCATATCAAATGTCAAATAATCACTCGTATCAAAAGAAACCTGGTGCGCACGTTCAACATGAAATTTATAACGGTCCCGAATCGACGATAAATCCTTGGCCGTAAACAATTCCAGTTGGTACAGAAAAGACCCTATCAAACGACGAAAACGAAGAATTGCCATAAAGGCACTGTAGCGAATCAACTCCTCAGGGGCTTTCATTCCTATTAGCTCTTCCAACCAAACTCGATTCATCGAGATATTCTGGAAAAGATATGCCGTTCCCTCGGTAAACCCTCTGTCACCCCAAAATTTGTATATAAATTCCAAATCATCACGCTCATGAGTGAAATGCAACGCATGGCCCATTTCGTGTAGCAAACTGGAATAATCCTCAAATCCACCCACGGGGCTCAATGTCAAACGCACATCATCCGGCGGGTTGACTGCACACACACAGGGGCGCATCGTTTTGTTCGGCCTGCTTTCTAAATCAAGATGTATCTTGTCCAGCGTGAAGCCCATGCCACCAATTGTTTTCTTCAACACCGGCATGAGATTTTCTTGTGGAAAATCATCATCATACAAAGAGCATCGCATAATTGCTGAGATATCCGATGAATGTGCTTCTTTTGATAGAGAAATCTCCGAAAACTTCTGAAGGTGGACATCTAAATATTTACGATATAAAGGCTCCGTTTCATCTAAAAAAGCTTCCATTTCATGAGCAAAAGCTTCAAAGTTTCGGTTTTGAGCCTCTTCACATAACTCACCGTAGTGGCGGTAACCCATATCCTCGACAGCTTTTCTCATCCGCTCGACAAGTTGTATTCGTAATGGATTGATCAACCTATCCTCAACATCGCCACGCTGACTCATCATCTCACGCCGAACACTTCGATCATGCTCATTGAATATATGCACACGAAATGCACGAAACGGGATTTTCTCACCTTTCCACACCACCTCTGCTTGAGCTTCTTTTTTCAATATTTCCTGCTGATACTCCACCGATACAAACTCCATATATGACAATGTTATCTGACCCAGCACTGCCCGATAAAAAGTTTTCATATCTGGATTGCCGGTCGAAGCCAACGCATGCCTAACCGTATCGATAGTTTCCAGAGTAAAAAGCTCGGGGTATTTGGAATATACCCCAGAAATGTCAATTTCATCCTGTAAGCCGACCCAGTTTCGCCAATATAAATCTTCTACCTCAATAACGAATCGATTCAACTGATCACAAATCGTATCTATTTTCATTCTTCTTTCCTCTCGTTTCTGTTTTTACCAATATATAATGACATGTTATCACTTTTTGGAAGTCTGTCCCCAAATTAGTCATCATCATTTTTACCTTAGCTGATCCGTAATTGCGAATTAATATTTTATTATCCCATAAATTAAATTAGGCAAAATCGACTTCTCATTATTTTGAGTTTTCAGCTATTTTTAGATGTCTGTCCCCAAATAAGCTCCGGGTTTTAAGTGTTGAGCAGTCCTCTTCGAGCGCGGTTTCTGGTACGAGGTTTCTGGAGGTGGTTTTTCGGTAGATTCATTTCTGCTGAGTTACCTTTATAGTGGTAGATGGCTTTAGATTTTGAATACGAACACTTGGACATTTGGCGCTTGAACGCTTCGCATTCAGCGGGTTCCTGGTTTCTGAGTTCTCATTTCTGGTTTCTTGTTAAGGTTTTTCGGTTGATTTTTATTGGTAAGATTTCTAAATCAAACTCGATGACTATTAGCTCTTATTTCTAACACTTGGAAATTGGACATTTGTTATTGGATATTGACCTCGCTCCTAGTTTCTTGCTCCTCTCTTTTGCTTTTTAGATGTCTGTCCCCAAATTTCAATTAAAGAAACAACGGCTTCTTGTCATCCGTCATAACAAGATTATAAGGCTCATTGTTGGCGGTGCCACTGATAAATACCTGCCGATCACGCCATCCCGAAAATCGTTCCTTTAAATTCATTAACACAAATTCAGCACACTCAACAGCCTGATTCTTCGGAAAATCACGGTCTTCAAATACAGATACCACAGCCTTGTTCCACCGCTCCTCTATCGTAATATGAGCAACCGGCCAATTGTTCAATACAAAATTTTTATCCTTGTATATTGTTTCTGCAAAAGATCTCGCGCGATCTGTATCACCTGACCACCACTTACTACGCGCCTCGACTTGAACAAAGCTCTTATGCAACCAACCCAACGTGCCGGTCACAACATGCTGCACTTGAGTCCAATTGTCGCTTTCTTGTATTGGTATCACCTGATCCCCCTGGTTGATCAACATCAAGACTCCAGGTTTGTCCATGTCATTCATCGGCTTACGGTTGAGAAGGCTGGCGCTGACCCTCGTAAATGCAAACGTTGATTCTGAAGGGCGACCCGGGGCAACGGATACTTTGACCGTCGGCTTGTCCCTACAAGCGACAAGCCCTAATAGCAATACGATAACAATCAATATGTTACGTGTTTTTTTCATCGATTTTTCTCCTTTCGTTGGAATCCATAATACATAACTATTTTACATCGAATATACTCCCTGATGTCAAGTTCACACCCGATCACACCTACCTTTTTGAATACTTTCCAAGTTTTTATAAACGAAATTTATAAGACTTGCCTCCATCGGCTCTAAAACGATATGATCCTTTTTCTGTTTTACCGAAGGAGCTAACACGTCCATGCGGAAATTTATAACTTCGAGCATACCAATTTTTCTTATCGTTACAGGCGCAATCGCTCTTATAGGCCTGATTCTGATCGACCAATCACTTGAAAAAGCGCTAAACCCAGTCACCCTAGATCAAGAAATAGATTTACCTGACTCCCTGGGGGCAACCACGCTCACTATAACCAATTTCGAAAAGGAATCTCTCAATGCCATCTATTGTGAGATTCCACAAAGCTCACATGTCATCCTCTTTTGCCATGGCTGCCAAGGACATTTATACTCTTATCTGGAACTGATTGAACACATCAAAACACTGGATATCTCGGTTCTTGCTTTCGATTATCGAGGATTCGGTCTATCTGATTCTGTCATAATATCTGATGAAACTCTTATCATGGACATCAAATCCGGGTATAATCTGCTGAGACAAAAAAATTGGAACCCACAGCAAATAATTCTCTATGGACAGGGACTGGCCGCCGGTATACAAGGTGAGTTTTTAAAAGAGAATTCTGTTGGCGCCTGGATTATGGATAACCCGATACCTTCTTTGTCAGATGCTTTTACCAGCAAACTATATCGCCTTTTGACAGCAAATCGCCTTAGCCTTTATACTTCATTGGAACAATTCACGGGACCTGGGCTGGTTTGCTATGACGCTGGAATTTTCCCAGATACCGTATTGAGCGCTATTCAATCAACAAACAATACGCTGTCATTCTGCAAACTCCCTGTTGAAAAAGCCCCCACTATAGGTAGAGATTGGAATTTTTGGACGACATGTATGAAAGAATTTTTTGAAAAACTAGGCGTTCCTACGACACATCAGCCATATCGCCACTTTGTAAAAAAACATCATTAACAATAAAATATACCAGAAAGGACACCGACATGAACCATGAAAAAACAATAGAAAAAATGACTTTTCGATCATGGTTTCTTCCTATCTGTGTTGTTTTTGTTTTAGTTATCGCCATGATTTGGACAAATGTCTACCTTCGAAGCGCACGATATGCCCGTGAAGGTGACACATATTTCAACGACGCTCTACTTATCGAAGCGGTCTCGAGTTATGAAACCTCCGCACATGCTTACACTCCCTGGAATCCATATGTTAAGTATTCAATGGAAAAATTGTGGGAAATTGGGGAGCGTTTAGAAAAATTACACAGTGATCCGACATATCCACTTATCGCTTATCGTTCATTACGCTCATCTGTGTACGCAATAAAAAGCTTTTATACACCCTATAAAGAGTGGATTCCGCGGTGTAACGAAAAAATTGATGAACTTGTGAAAATTCAAAATCAGATTCTGGCAGAAACCCGACAAAACAAATCCGTAGAATAAATTAACGCTTTTTCTTGAATCTAGAAAAAAAGCTGGTCTGTTGAGACTCTTTCATTTTTTCTAATAAATATTTGGCTTCTCGATCATCAGCATCCCAAGCAAGAGCAGTTTTCAAGTATCTCTCAGCTTCATCAAATAATTCCATACCAATAAAAACTCTCGCTATTTGGCAAAAATATGAAGGATTTTCTTTGTCTAGTATCAATGCTCTTTTTATATTATCCAGCGCTTGGTTCATATGTTTGTCACCCAGACGCAGTTGGCTTCGAGACAAATAATAATAAGCTTCTGCTATACGAGGGTTTTTTCTGAGCAAACTTTCGATCTTGTCTATTGCATCTTTGAATTTGTTTTGCTTGAACAATTCCACAGCTTCAGACAGTAGTGTTTTCTCTATATCTTGTGATTGTGGCTGAGAAACGTTTTTTTCTGCTTCTTTTTGATCAAGACCTTTTTTTACCATTTTTTGTTTTTCCTCCTCCCCCTTTTTTGATGCACCCGAAGGATCAGAAGACCGACCTGTTGCTTTTTCTCCCTTCTTCGCTTTAGGCTTCAAAATGATTTTATCCAGCAGGTCTGTTTGAGTAGATATATCATCTGTCGAACCTGGCCGAGTTCGTCTATCGACCCAAAGATTTTTATCATAACGTTCGCGAGATTTTAGATTTGAAATTGTTCTGTAAGCATGGTTGACCATGCTGAATAATTCTTCCAGTTTTTCTTCGGTGTCCGAATCCAGTTTTTCACGGTCATACATATCAGGATGATAACGTCGTGATAATTTCACGAATGCGTTCCTGATCACTTCCTGAGAAGAACTTTCAGTAACACCCAATAATTGATAGTAATTCATTTTCAGATATCGTCGATAGATGTTGTCTAATTCGTCAGTATCCTGTGGCGCGTTGTTAAATTGAGCGCTTTCAGACTCATCGTTCAGTGGCCTTTTCTCTTTCTTGGGTCGGGGCGCTCTCCGGCGTGTACCCTGTCCTTTAAAAGAAACCGATACCTTATCATCATCCTTGTCTTCTTCTCGCACCAACCCTTCTACATCAATCGCTCCTGCATCAATCAAAGCATAAATGGCTCTCTTTGCAGCCTCTTTAGGTAGCCCTGTCATAAGTATCAAATCTTTGAGTTTAATTTCATCGACTGCTCTAGAGTAAATAAACCACTCTTTAGGTCCCAAAGAACGTGCCAACACATTGGATTGATCAAAACCAGGTTTTCTATAAAGCTCAACCGATTCATCTGAAAGAAGGTTATCCATGTCCTCTTGATGAAAGCGCATGGCTTTATCCTGTAACGGCTGCAAGTCACTAAAACGTTCTGGAAATAAAGCGGCAATATCATCCAAAAGAAGATTTGCACGAAGAAATCTCCTCTGTTCCATAGCCACATGAACCTGCCAAATTCTTTCCTGGTATTCTTTTTGTGTTTTTTCCAATGAACTATCAATATGAACCCATTTTTTCTCTACAAGATCAGCCAATGCCTGACAGATGATAAAATCTTTTTCATCTATTTCAGCCAAAATATCTAAAATTCGACGCTTTCCATCACATAAACTCAGTAATTTATGCTGTAATTCGCTTAGAGAACTCAATTTCTCCGTTTGTATACCAGATGCTTTCGGTATATTTTCAAGGCTACCCAAGAGATCATATATTCTTTGCCATTCCTTTCGCTTTCCTGCAGAACCAAAAAACAACTCCTGTATGGCTATCGACAAAGGAATTTGATCCGATTCATCGAGCTCTTCATCTAAAAACACAAAGCGCCCTTCGGTTCGGTGCAATAAACTCTCAATAATAGCTACCGTCTGTTCTGACAAAATTGATTTGACTTTGTCTTCTGGAATCAACCCTTTCTCAACGCATAGCTTCCCAAGGAGTTTTCCCGTCTGTTTACCTTCCTCAAGAAGAGCTTCCACTTGTTTTTGAATAACATACCCCTTTTTGATGATAATGTTTCCAAAACGTTCTTTTTCCAAGCTTGAACAAGCAGTTACAACAATTCCATTTTTCAGTGTGATCCGTTTCTCTTCATCGCCTATTGTAACAGTTAAGGATCCTGTCTTTTTAGAATCCGCAAGCCATTGCAAAATATTTGATAACGGCATTGTTTCAAGACTACCTTGAAAAGGTTTTTTGCTGCTCATTTTTAACTTGTGATTCCTTTCTTCTACGCTTTATAGCGACCCTCTATGCTCACCCACTTCTACAAACTCAATTTCTCATTTTAAACCAATTTGGTCAAGGTTTCAGAAATCCGTACTTATAAATTATTCACTCATCAATTCAATAAGACGAATCAAATCGGTATGATTATAATAATCAATAACGATTTTTCCTCCCCCTTTTTTTCTTGGAAGACAACTGACTTTAGTCAAAAATTTTGCTCTCAACAAATCAATTGCCGCTTCCAAATCGGGATCTCCAGGCCCAATAAAGGATTTTTTTCGGACAGGCTCTTTTTTCAAGATGTTCAACTGTCGTTCGAGCTCCCGAACCGACCATCCTTGTTTGACCGTTTTTTCTGCATATATAATTATCTGATTGTGATTTTCCAAACTCAATAACAGCTTTGCATGGCCCGTTGAAATCAACTCATTTTCCAACATTTCAAGAACACGTTTCGGCAACTTTAACAACCTTATCATGTTGGCTACAGTTGCACGGTTTTTTCCTACCACTTGCGAAATATTTTCCTGAGTCATGCCATATTCATTGACCAAAACGCTATACCCTTTTGCAACTTCCACAGGGCTTAAATCGTTCCTTTGCAAATTCTCAACCAAGGACAGTTCCAAAGCTTTCCTATCATCGATATTTCGGATGACTGCCGGAATAGTAGACAGCCCAGCCAAATGAGCAGCCCGCCAACGCCGCTCCCCTGCAACAAGTTCAAATCCATTGGCGAGTGGCCTTACAAGAATCGGTTGAACAACACCATTTTGACGAATTGAATCAGCTAACTCCTGTATTTTTTCCGTGTCAAATCGATGTCTAGGTTGGTGAATACCCGGCTTTATCTGTTCCAACGGAACAATTAGAACACGACCTTCCATCTCAGCCTTACGCTTATAAAAAGTGTAATCATCACCCTTTTTCATTTTTTTATGTTTCACAAAGCAAAAGCCCTCCTTACAGGCTCACAACAGATTTCATCTAAATCCCGGTTTTTACAATTTTGACCTTTCCCCCAGGTGTTCCAATCACTACAACAGCGCCACTTTGAGACAGACGAATCACTTTTTCACTCCAACGCTTCAACATATCCAACGTCTCCTTTTTAGGGTTACCGTAAGGATTGACCCCATCACTGATAACCGTCACTGTTGGGTTCGTTAAACGATAAAACTCTTCCAAAGCCGAACCACCATGGTGCGGCGCCTTCAGCACCGTTACTGGAAAAATATCTGGATGAGAACGAATAAGTCGTTCTTGAGCCTGAATACCGATGTCACCCGTGAGCAGGACACCTTTACCAATTCCGTAAAAATGTATCACCATCGACGATTCATTTAGATCCGGATTCAGAGTTTTTGGACTTGCGACATACAATTTGCGATTTCCGGGGAGCATCACGCAATCGCCTTCACTTACTTTGTTGAATACAAGTTCTCCACTAGCTATTTTATTTTTCACCAGTTCAACAAATCCTTCAGGCATTTCTGGATCATTCAAATCATAAGGGCAATAAACAGACCCGACCCGGAATCCTGAATCGAGTATACCGTAGGCGCCTCCAATATGATCAGGGTGTGGATGAGTGACCATCAGTGCATCGAGCCGACGGACACCCACTTTTTGCAAATAATCTAGAACGACAGATGTCATCGGTGAGTAACCACCATCGACAAAGAAAGTTGCCGGTCCAAGTTTGACAAGAATAGCATCCCCGTATCCAACATCGATAAAATGTATTTCGCACAACTCGTTATCGTCAGCGTGACGATGGGGATAAAAACACCCACTTCCGGTTGTTAAAACAACAGCAAGCAGAAGAAAACGCAAACGCGATATCATCAGTGTTATCTATTCACCTTGCTTAAATAAATAAAAGACTCCGCCAACAAAATCAATAATCCGGCAATCCCAAATCACGTTTAAAATTATCGATAATTTCGTTTGTTGAGCGATCGATGCGAGTTGTTTTGGGTTTCTTTTTGGGAGACGCTTTTTTTTCCGGCGTTTGATTTTCGACCAACTGGTGTTCTGGTGTGGTGGCTTTGTGCTTTTCATCCGCAGCTCGATCGACAATCTCCGGCCTTTCCGCCAATTCAACACGGTCAGTTTCTTTTCGCATACTAA
Organism: uncultured bacterium; assembly: GCA_964404285.1. GTDB lineage: Bacteria > CSSED10-310 > CSSED10-310 > CSSED10-310 > CSSED10-310 > JBASEY01. The sequence continues at coordinate 24,740 of CAYOJK010000016.1, forward strand.
TTTTTTTGGTGTTTTCCACCAATGTTTTTGACGTTCCAGAGGGCTGTTTCTCAGCTCTGTCCATATCAGCTTTTGTTTTTTCAACTCGCGACGATTTTGCTGAAATTTCGGCTTTGTTTTTGAGCGAATCAATTTGTTCCTGAAGAGATTGAATCTCTTTGAGTAAACGTTTTATTTCATCCTGAGCCATACTTCGATATTCCAACCAGGAGTTTTTCTCTGCATCCAAATACCCTATCTGGTCATGAAGATCTTCATTTTCACTCTTTAATTCATCGAGCTGTCTGGTCAATTTCTCTACGGATTGGTCCGGCTTTTGTTTTTCCTGAGCAGTTTTGGGTTCTGTGATTGTTTTTCCTTTTTTTTGTGTCTGAGACTGAGCCATTAGCTTCTTTCTCGCTCTAGCTACATCATGTTCCAGATTCATTTGTAGCGTTTTAATCTCTTCCATTTGTTTCCGGGACTGTTTTAGTTGTCTTGTTAAGATGGAGTGACGCATTAACCATCCCACAATAATTCCACCTAAAACAGCTACCACTGCAATCAAATATATCACGATGATGCTCCCTGGCTCATATCCTCTATTGGACAACAGCCTAGCCCGATATTAATATTACACGAGTTGCGCCTTTAGTCCAATTCCCAGTTCGCGATTGGCATCTTAAATTAAACAATTGCATCCCACTCAGCAGTCTCAAGACCAAGCCAGTTCAAAATTCCCTGTGCTCTAAGCGTGTATTCCTCGCGAATTTTCCCGTCCACAAGCGATGCGCTCCGGAACAAAGCAGCGCTCCTTTCAAGCGGAAACATCTCATTTTCAGCTATTTTTGCTGCCTCTTTCCAATACTCCAACGCTTTATTGAATTGATGCTGCATTGCCCAAGCATCACCAAATAAAATATTCATTCTGCATTTTAACAAAATATCGGTCGGTTCAATATTCCAAGCCTGAATTTCTTCTAAGACATTTTGAGCTTTATCTGGTTTTTTATTTTTTAATAGAACCTGTCCCTTATCAAGTCGATACTGATTACAAATTGATCTGGTATTTTCTTGTTCTGTTTGCTGAACCAGGCGATGAAAAATGGCTTCAGTATACAACGGGTCGCCCTCAAGAAGACGAATGCGGCCTCGAACAGCCAGCGCCTCTCGATGCAAATCGGCAAGGTCGTCACCTTGGCGGACAATGTTCATAAACTCGTCAACAATATTTTTTGCTTCTCTGATGAAACCTAACTTTCTTTTCATATCCGCTAAGCTGAGCATCGTGTGTATATGAAGTTGTGTTAGCTCTCTATTGGGAGTATCAGAAAAATTAACCGCTTTTGTCGATATTTGAGCGGTTTGATTCCAATATTCCAGCGCTTGTTGCCAAAATCCCAAATACATCAGGCAATGCCCTATGCCATGGCGGCACTGTAAAAGTGTTGCGATTTTCATACCTGGAGCTATTTCCATAACGGTTCGCCAAGCTGTAATAGATGGGTTTATCCAACCTTTGTCGTACCATTCTTTTGCCGAGTTAAGTAATATCGTTGACGCCACATCCATTCGTTTGAGCTTAACAGCCAGGTCAGATGCAGCGAATTTACTCACAACGGGGGAGTTGCCACAAAACAAATTCAGAAAGTTATCTATTGAGTCAATCGTTAATTTGATATTCTCAAGATCAAATGATTCTCTAAAAAACTCGGCTACAACTGGAGACACAAATTTGAATCCCTGATGAACTCCAGGAGCAGCTTGAAAAAAACCCTTTTGAATAAGGAGTTCTATTTGTGAGGATACCTCGGCAGTTGATTTTGGGCTGATTGATGTAATCTGCTCAATATTGAATCGTCCCGGGAAAACAGCCGCAATCTGTACTGTTGTTTTCTCATCATCTGAAAGATCCTTTTGGTGTTCGTTTGCATAGCGGATGAGTTCAATCGGTGTATAGCTCATGGGGAGTGTTTTATAACCGCAACTTACATCTATTCGAGCAACCCAAACCGAATGGCTATAACTGAGAACTCCTTCAGATCCCAAAGTTCGAACGATATGTTCCACGTGGAACGGATTTCCACCTGTCAAGGCGTGAAGCCTATCAGGCAAATCAAAAATCTCTTTAAATCCGGGCAAAAGGAGCTCTATAAAAGTTCTGGTTTCTTCAAGCGTAAGGTTTTTAAGTCGATAATGAGAAAACTTGTCATAATTTCGCATTATCCGGCGAATCGTTCGGACAGTGGCACGATTTTCTTCCCCTTGATCACTTGTAGAGAGCAGAACAACTAGTGGACAGGGTTTTCCAAGCGCTGTCCAGTTGATCAGATATCGTAAAAAATCAATTATAATTTCGCGATCTGCATTCGTGCGTTGGTGAAGATTTTCTAGGATCAACAATCCCGGTTTATTAGCGAACACTTTTAACAACGCCTCTGCCATCGGCTCTTCTGAGCCATTAAACAGAGTTTCCGCATCCGCAAACCCTGCCAAGGAAGCTATTTCTAGTATTCCTGTTCGCTTTCCTGGATCCCCAAAAATTTTTCTACCTAAAAAATCCGCCTGCAATTTAATTTCTTTCGTCAGCCGGGTTTTTCCACTTCCCAATCCACCTTGAATCAGAAAAACACGTGGTCTTGGGTCACTGGAAATTGCCTGTAAAGCTTCTAGCGCTCTGTTTAGCTCAACATCACATCCCACCAGAGGAGAATCTGTTACATACAGCATTCTTCTGATCATTTCTGTTTGTTGGCTAAGATCGATCTGTTTCAATATTTCCCGGGCGGCCAGGAGATTCTGCTTAAGCGCTTTAGCTGTTTTAAATCTTTCTTCCGGGCTGCGGCGCAGCATACAATTCAAAACATCTGCAATACATCCGGGTAATTCTGGGTTATAGCGACGAGGATCAGGAACATCTTGTCTGGTGCGTACAAGAATTTGTTTCATGACAGATCCATCAAAGGGAGTTTTATTTACAAAAGACTCGTAAGCCATCAAACCCAATGAGTAAATATCTGACAGGTGGTTTACTTTGGATGTAAGCGTCTGTTCAGGGCTCATATACGCTAGAGTTCCCATAATGGAGCCGGTTCTGGTCGACTGGGCTAAAGAACCCTCCAGACGCATGGTCCCAAAATCAGCAATTTTTACTATACCGGTTTGAGTAATCAGTAGATTTCCCGGTTTGATATCTCTGTGAACAATCCCGTTTTCATGAAGATAATCAAGAGCGTCTGCTGCTTGAATTAACAAAGACAAAATATGTAAATACAACCTTTTTTTGTCTTCTAACTTTCGTTCTTTCAGATTTTGACGAAAGGAAACCAGATGCTGAGTCCAGTGTTTTCCATCAACCAATTCCATTGTATAGAACAACTGATGATTGATGGAGCCAAACTCAAAAACACGAATCAGGTTGGGATGGTTTAACTTCCGCGCAATAGAGAACTCACGACGAAAACGCGATAGCAAATTTTCCGAATTATCTTCCTCTTCAACATCGGTTATTTTTAAGGCTAATATATTATTGTTTTTAGGATCTCTAACTTTGTAAACCCTTCCTGCCCCCCCGGCCCCAATCAGAGATTCAACAATGAATCTGTCAATAACATCTTTCTGATTTTGTTTCATTTTTAGACCTTCATACCGGCCGTTCACTTTCACCAAATACCAATCATTTCACATTGAGAATCAGTGAAAATCATGTCGGCGATCATCCAGGTTTACTTCGGTGAAATATTTCTGAAGCTGTGTGATCGATACACCATGATAGAAACCTCATTCTTCCAGGGTATTTTAACAGAACCCGTGTAAATCACAAATCAATCTCGGGGGACAGACTTCCGAAACTTGTAACTCTTTGAAAGTAAATTGGGTGACAGACATCTGTACTTTCGGGGGACAGACATCCAATTTTGTGTCTTCGGATCGATATTTGTTCCGGGGGACTGTTCCGGGGGACAGACTTCCAGAAAATTCGGTAAGTCATTGAAAGCAAATTAGGTGACAGACTTCCGTACTTTCGGGGGACAGACATCTGGAATATGAACGTGAACGTTGACTGTTATTTTTAAAAGAGAGGATAAACAGAAAATTATAAATACAAATTATTTATGTATCGGCCTGCCCAGAGCATCCTCTGCCGCTTCCATCACAGCCTCGCTCAACGTTGGATGCGCGTGAATCGTACGAGCAATATCGTAAGCCGTTCCGTTCATCGTTAAGACGACGCCTAGCTCCGCTATCAGTTCACTGGCCATAGAATGCAGAATATGCGCTCCAAGAAGCTGCATACCAGCTTTCCGATCGAACACTAATTTAACGATACCGTCCGTTTCACCCATTGCCACAGAACGACCGTTCGCTCTAAAAGGAAAAGCGCCGACAGCCACATCGAAACCTTGTTCAATTGCAGCTTTTTCTGTCAGACCAACAGATGCAACCTGAGGTGCACAATAGACACATCCGGGCATTTTCCCCATATCCACAGGCTGTGGATTCAAACCTGCGATAGCGTTCACGCATGCCAGCGCCTCAACCGATGCCTTGTGTGCCAAAAGGGGTGGTCCTGCTACGTCGCCAATAGCATAGATACCTGAAACCGACGTTTTTCCGAATTTGCCTGTTTTGACAAATCCTCGATTCAACTCAACCCCTATCTCTTCCAGACCAAGATCGTTTGAATTCGGTCGGATACCGATAGCAACCAGAAGCTTTTCCGCTTCTGTCATCACCTGCCCTTTGGGACCCTCCGCATGAACCGTAACTCCATGACCTTTATTAACGTCGACCCGTGTGACTCGTGTTTCCGTCATCACATTGATCTTTTGACGCCGCAAGCTCCGGTATAATTCCTTAATTATTTCTTCGTCTTCAGTTGGAAGCGCCTGAGGTAACATTTCGATAACAGTGATTTCTGTGCCAAGCGTTCGATAAAACGAGGCAAACTCCATACCTATCGCGCCGGCTCCAATGATAACCATCGATTTCGGTAACGATTCGAGCGTCATCGCATGGGATGAGTTCAACACTTCTTTGCCATCGAACGGGACACCCGGCAACTGCATGGGGTGACCGCCGGTCGCAAGGATCAAGTGGTCGCAACTAATCTGTTCCACTTCAGTATTTCCTGTTATCTGAAGCCCTGGGCGTCCATCCAGGCGTTCAATCACCTTTCCGCTCCCCTGAATAATGGTTACTTTTCTACTTTTCATCAGGAAACCGACGCCTTTGCTCATGCGATCGGCAACAGACCTGCTGCGAGCGATTATTTCAGGGAAGTTCAGCTTGGGTTCAGCACATGACAAGCCGAAATTTTTCGCGCCTTGCAATACGTTCCAAGCGTGAGCGCTTTCCAAAAGCGCTTTTGTAGGTATACAGCCCCAATTCAGGCAGACTCCTCCCAGATTCTCACGTTCGACAAGAGCCGTTTTCATACCCAATTGAGCGGCCCGCCCCGCTGCTACGTAACCGCCCGGACCGCTTCCCAGCACAACTATTTCAAAGTGATTGGTATCGTTCATGCAATTTTTCCTTTCATTTCTAGTAACTAATCAGGATCAAGGCCTGATATGGACTCAAATTTTTAAACACCTTATTCGATACCGACAAGTGTTTTGATATATTGAAGTCGCTCATAGGATTCGGGTTGTTCACTGTATTGCTGGCTTAAAATTCCTCGAAATGCATCCAGAGTTTCGAATTCGTTTTCTTTCATGAAAGAAGCTATCCCGTCAAGTATTTGAGAAACAACGGATTCTTCGTTCTTATAGAGCGTTGAACAAAGTTGAGTGACATCGGCTCCGGCAAGCAATGCTTTGATAACATCTTTGCTGTTATGGATACCGGTTGAAGCGGCCAAGCTGGTATTCAAGCGCCCGCTGAGAATAGCTATCCACCGTAGAGCTTGGCAGATTTCTATAGACGAGCTGAGGCTATGACCAGGTTTAATCCGGAGGCGGTCCGTATCGATGTCAAATTGGTAGAATCGGTTGAATAAAACCAGAGCTTTTGCTCCCCGCCAAACAATATCGCGAGCAAGTTTTGCGGGCGCTGAAAAATTAGGCCCTATTTTCACGGCAACCGGAATGGACACCCTGCTAACCACTTTTGATACGATGGACAAAACCCGATTTTCAACATCTTCGGATGTTATCAACGGATTGGTCGGCATAACGGATATATTTAGTTCGAGCGCATCAGCGCCGGCATCCTGCAACGAGATAGCAAAACCCGTCCAACCTTTGGGAGTTGAACAGTTCACGCTGGCTATAATAGGTATTTCAGCAACTTTTTTTCCTTCCTCAACAATTTTTAGGTATTCATTGGAACCAAATTCCATTTTGGTATTCATGATGTAGTCATAGCCTTCTGTGTGCCTATCCCCGCCTGCCTTATCAAACACATCTCCGGCTACCATGCGAACCTGCTCCTCGAACAGCGATTTCATGACAACTGCTCCGACACCGGCATTCTGCCATTTTTTTATGTCTTCTGCAGACCTAACCAGTGAACTGCTACCGACCACCAACGGATTTCGTAATGTCAACCCCATATATTTTGTAGAAAAATCAACCATTTCAAGCCTCCATACCTTTCGAGTTCATCAATCCTTCCATTCTGGATTATACCATATTTTCCCGAATGCGCTATTTATGATGCAGGTATAAAAACTCGTTTTTTCACGCGGTGATTCTTGAGCAAAATCGCTGGGTTGGGAGCTCACAGAAAGATGTTTTGAAAAAAACAGTTCGAAAAAAGTCGGGGTTATTTTAGGTACATGTGCTTTTGGGGGACAGACATCCAAAAAGCAGCGACGCAGAAGACGGGCTTCATTTTGAGGGACAGACTTCGGTACTCGCTTCTTTCCGAAGTCCAAGGCAACCTTAAATAAATTTGACACAACAGGTGTTTTTCCATAAAGTATATTTATTAGTGGGAACAAGGTGAAAGCCTGTTTACACTGGTTTATTTTTGTTCAAGGGAAAAATTTATATAACGAAAATCTTGTCCCCAAAAAATTTTCCTTTACGATTTGACAAGGCGAAAGCCCTGAAATATATTGAATGCGTTGTAGGCGAAAACTTTTCTTTTAAAAGGAGACTAACATCATGAGCAAAATTATTAATAAACTATTTTTGGTTGCCGTGTGTCTTTTCTTTTTCTTTGGTGGCTTATCTCAAGCACAGTTATTTGACACCATTGCCATTTCCAAATCACATTCTGGTTCAGCCGGTGAGATCATTACTGTCCCTATAGATATTTCAAACCCAGCAACCCGGATTCAGGTTTTCGGAATGACCGTTTCTTTTGATAGCAACATGTTAGAGCTTATGGATTGCGGACCTGGTACCCTGGTTCCTGACTCTGGCTGGAGATCATTCGATTATGACGAGGTCAAGCCAGGACTTCTCAACATCTTTGCCTCCGCACACGCTGAAGAATTTATTTCTCCCAACAGCAACGGATCCTTGGTTGCTCTCACGTTTGTTGTCACCTGCGATGACTGTGAAAATGGTGATAAATCCGACATTCTACTCAGCCAACTTCAAGGTGACATTGAAAACTTCGGGGTGTCCAATGGCGAATTTACGTTCGTAGTCGAATCTGATTGTATCCATAGCGGGGACACTAACCAAGATGGAAAAATAACTTCCGCTGATGCCCAATTGGCTTTCGAAATTGTTCTGAGCACCTATACCCCAACATACGAAGAAGCCTGCGCTGCAGATTGTAATGGAGACGACAAAATTACTTCGACAGACGCTCAGAATATCTTTCTGGTAGTGTTAAGCCAAGCATCATGCGTTGATCCGCTTCCCTAATACTTAACCAATCTGAGCTTTAATTCATATCGATAAAACACCTCCTTTTTCGGGGGTGTTTTTTATTCATTTGATTTGATCATAAAATTATGAAATCGATAGTGTCAAAACGAGGTTTTCTAGAATAGATTCTTTTAATTTCAATACAAATTATGATACACTTCTTACCTTGGAGTAAGGTATATGACAGAAAATTGTTCTAGAAACATTTTGAAATACTATGTTGTTTCCCTGTCTGTGAGAGATTTCACGATTGCCTGCTTTTAGCTCAGGCAACTTTTATTTTTAAAATCTCTCTTTTAGCGAGGAGTTTTGGATGAATACTATTTTCATTACCACTCTTACCTTGGGAGCTATCGCATTTATTTCAGGCTTAATATTATTTGCAGCATCTAAAAAGTTTGCCGTTGTTGAAAACCCGTTAATCGATGAGGTGGAAGAACTTTTACCTGGGGCGAATTGTGGAGGCTGTGGATTCACCGGCTGCAGAGCTTTTGCGGAGTCTGTCGTCAACAACAGAGGCATCTCGGTCATCTGTCCGGTTGCCGGTAGTGAAGTCATGAATAAAATCGCAGAAAAACTGGGCGTCAAACTGGATACAACCACTCGAAATGTGGCAAGAATCAAATGCCAAGGTGGCCTAAACAGCTTGCGGGAAGGCGAATATTTCGGTCTTCAAACTTGTGCTGCCGCTATTGTCGGCAATAACGTTTCTTTGGTCTGCCCATACGGATGTATTGGCTATGGAGACTGTCTGCGTGCTTGCCCATTTGACGCTATTCGCATCATCGATGGAATCGCTGTCGTTGACGAAGAAAAATGTGTCGGCTGTGGTCTCTGTGTTAAAGCGTGTCCTCGAAAATTGATCGAACTCACCCCATACAACAAGCGCGTTTATGTAGCCTGTAATTCGCCGGAAAAAGGCGCCTCTGTGAAAGCCTACTGTTCGGTCGGGTGTATTGGGTGCAAAATCTGTGAAAAAGCATGTCAATTCAATGCGATACGATATAAACCGTTTCTAGCTTCCGTCGATGCTTCGCAATGCACTGAATGTCTTGCCTGTGTAGAAAAATGCCCAGCAAAATCTATTCTTTTCCGTGGTGACGATGCAATGGCTATTAAACCTGCAAATACAGAACCTGCCGCTTCGGCTACTGTTTAAGAAGGAAACAACCTATGAAAGTGTTTACATTTAAACGAGGAGGTGTTCACCCGCCGGGATTTAAGACTCTTAGCGAACACAAGCCGATCTCATCAATAGAACTACCCGATACAGTGGGAATTTCTTTGAATGAACACCTAGGCAAACCAGCTATTCCAATAGTCAAAAAAGGCCAAGATGTCGCAGTTGGTGAGTGTATCGGCAATCCCGACGGTTTTCTTTCTGCATACATACACAGCAGCGTTGCAGGAAAAGTCTCCAAAATTGAAACCGGCATGACAGCGATCGGAACTCTTGCTGAAATCGTCATCATCGATGTCGACAAAGAAAAAACAGCAGAAGGTCATACCGCTTTTGCAAATCGACAGCCGACTGATTTTCAGGCAATGGATGCCCCCGAAATTCTTGAGAAAATCAAACAAGCAAGCATTGTTGGGTTGGGTGGAGCCGCTTTTCCTACAAGCATCAAACTGTCGCCACCCGTCGATAAAAAGATAGATACGCTCCTGATCAACGGCGCCGAATGTGAGCCTTACCTGACCGCTGATCACCAATTGATGTTGGAAGAACCGGAAAAAATGCTGATTGGTATTTTGATTATTCAAAAAGCGCTTAACATACAAAACACCTGGATCGGAATTGAAATAAACAAACTCGACGCAATCAAAAAGCTTCAACAACTTGTCGATACAGGGAAATACCCGGGAATCAAGCTGGCGCCGCTAGTGACAAAATACCCTCAAGGCGGCGAAAAACAACTGATCTCGGCAATAACCGGTCGGGAAGTGCCTTCCGGTAAACTTCCCTTTGAAGTAGGGTGCGTGGTTCAAAACACCGGAACTGCAGTAGCAATTTATGAAGCGGTCTGCTTGGACAAGCCTCTTATTGAACGTATTATTACTATTACCGGTTTCGTAAATTCTCCAGGTAATTACCGAATTCCAATTGGAGTTCCGTTCCGTTACGCCATTGAAACCTGTGCCGGCGGTTTCCGAGACAACACTCGCGTAAAAGCTGTTATAAACGGTGGACCTATGATGGGTAAAACCGTTCGAAGTCTAGGTGTCACGACAATGAAAGGCACATCAGGAATACTGGTCTTATCGGATGTAGATTACCATTATCAAGACGAAGGTCCTTGTATTCGATGCGGGCGCTGTGTCGATGACTGCCCTATGGGATTGATGCCGACGAATCTGGCTACCGGCGCCGAGTTCAGGCGGCTGGCGGATTTGAGCTCTGTGATGGATTGCATTGAATGCGGCACCTGTAGCTATATTTGTCCCACCCGTCGTCAGTTAGTGCATTGGATCCGTTTGGGCAAAACTCAATTTCTCAAACTTTCCAGGAGTTGAACATGAAAAACATTGTCATAGCATCGTCACCTCATTTGCGTTCGACCGAAAATCTTTCCAGAATCATGTATGATGTCGTGATCGCACTTATTCCCGCTATCGTGGTCAGCGCCATATTTTTTGGCTATCGCGTTTTGTTGGTCATGCTATTTGCTGCGGGCGGCTCAGTCCTGATCGAAGCAGGTTGTTTGAAAATTGCTGGTAAAAAGAATATTTGGCAAACAGCTTTTGACGGAAGCGCCATTGTCGCCGGGTTGCTTTTGGCGTTTAACCTACCTCCAACCATACCTTTATGGATAGTTATCATTGGAAGCATCGTCACAATCGCCATCGCCAAGCATACTTTCGGCGGATTGGGATACAACCTTTTCAACCCCGCACTGGTCGGCAGGATTTTTCTGTTGATTTCTTTTCCCGTCCAAATGACAGCCTGGACGCAACCGACCTATTGGAAAACAGATGTTATTTCCGGCGCTACACCTTTAGGTTTATTGAAAACTCAAGGATTGTCTGCGGTTCAGGAAGTGTTTACGACTCAAGGTAATTTCATCGGCGCTATTCCAGGGTGCCTGGGAGAAGTTTCTGCGGCTGCGCTGCTTCTTGGAGCAATATATTTACTGATACGAAAGGTTATCACTTGGCAAACACCAGTATGTTTTCTTGGGACTTTAGCTGTTTTCACCGGTATTTTTTACCTTGTCGATCCATCTGTTTATGCCGATCCCATATTCCATCTTGTTTCCGGTGGAGTTATTTTAGGGGCATGTTTTATGGCTACCGACATGGTGACGTCACCGTTGACGCGCAAAGGCCAGGCTATTTTTGGAGCTGGATGCGGGCTGATTACAGGGCTGATACGTCTTTTTGGTGGATATCCGGAAGGAGTAGCGTTTGCTATTTTGTTGATGAATGCGATGGTTCCGCTTATTGACCGTTTTACCGAAGTGAAAAAATTTGGAGCATAGGGATAAATTATGAAAGGGTTTAAGGATGTTATCATTTTATTGCTGATCGCAATGATTTCCGGCTTTTTCCTCAGCGTAGTCTATACCGCTACTAAAACCACTATCGATCAATCCAAGGTAAAAGAAACAGAAGAAGCCTTACACGAAGTGGCTCCTTTTATAACTGGAGATTACACAGAATTTGACTTTGATTATGACGATGAAAAAATCCCGATATATGTCCCTGTAGGCACAACAGGCAATAATGGCATAGGAATAAAAGTTAAAACCGCTGAAGGTTTTTCCGGCAATATACGTTTTCTGATGGGAGTAAACGCGGACGGAGAAATCACTGGTTTTCGGATACTTGAAAGCAGTGAAACACCAGGTCTGGGTTCAAAAGCTTCAGATGAGTCATTTTGGAAACAATTTATCGGAAAATCTTTGGAAACGTTTACGTTCAAAGTCAAAAAAGATGGCGGTGATGCAGACGCAATCACGGCATCGACAATCACATCCCGAGCCGTTACACATGCGTTGGAAAAGGGGCTGAACATTTTTAAGGCATTTTGTCAGAGCAATGCACCGTCCTCACCGGAAAACAGCGCTAAAATCTTCTTTGATTACAACGACGAAAAAATTCCGATTTATATCGGCGCTACCGCTGATAGCGATGTAGATATAGAAATCACGACGACAGAAGGTTACTCAGGTGATATACGCTTTTTGATGGGGGTCAACAACCAGGGAGAAATTACCAGGTTTCAGATACTTGAAAGCAATGAAACCCCGGGTCTTGGTTCTAAAGCCTCAGACGAATCTTTTTGGAAACAGTTTATCGGAAAATCTTTGGAAACATATACTTTTAAAGTTGTGACAGATGGTGGTGACATTGATGTGATCACCGGCTCTACTGTTACGACCCAAGCAATTTCTCAGGGATTGGAAAAGGGACTGCACGTCTATCAAGCTTATCGAGGTGCAAAATGAGTGAAAAACAATCATCGGCATCCATTTTAACCGAGGGGTTATGGAGATATAACCCTGTTCTGGTTCTTATTTTAGGGACATGTCCGACCCTTGCGGTGACCAGCAGCGCACTAAACGGCTTGGGAATGGGGCTGGCGACAACCTTTGTGCTGGTCATGTCCAATGTGGCTATTTCGCTGCTTCGAAATATTGTGCCTAAAAAAATGCGTATCCCATGTTTCATCGTTATTATTGCCTCATTTGTAACAATTGTTGAGATGCTGATGCAGGCTTATGCTCCAGCTTTATCGAAAGCCCTTGGTGTTTTCATTCCATTGATTGTCGTCAACTGTATCGTTCTTGGTCGCGCTGAAGCGTTTGCTTACAAAAACAGTGTTTTCCAAAGCTTACTCGATGGTTTCGGCATGGGAATCGGCTTTTCGCTCATGTTGTTCATTATGGGTAGTATTCGAGAAATTTTAGGAAACGGCACTCTTTTAGGCAACAGCATTTTTGGACAAAATTTCAGTCCTATGCTGATCATGATCATGCCGCCTGGCGCTTTCTTGGCTTTTGGATATTTATTGGGATTGGCCAATCGCATCAACCGGGCACGAGCCCAGAAAGGAGCATAAGCTATGACTGCCGGGTATATTTTCACATTCGTCATTTACGCTATGCTGATCAACAACGTTGTGTTGATGCAGTTTCTGGGTATTTGCCCTTTCATTGGTGTATCCAAAAAACTCGAAACCGCTTTGGGAATGGGTACTGCTGTCGTTTTTGTCATGACGCTGTCAACGGCCATTACCTGGGCTATTAATGCCATGGTTTTGATACCTTTTGAACTGGAATATCTTACAACAATCGCTTTTATTTTGGTTATTGCCGCTTTGGTACAGTTTGTCGAAATTTTTATGAAAAAAATGATGCCGCCGCTTTATCTTAGCCTAGGAATTTTCCTTCCATTGATTACTACCAACTGCGCTATTCTTGGTACCGCAATTCTGGCTGTTCAACAAAATTACGGCTTTTTTGAAGCGATGATCTATGCTGTTTCAACAGGAGTTGGTTTTTCGATTGCTATCGCTTTATTTGCAAGTATTCGCGAGCGCCTTGAAACGGCAAAAATTCCAGGGGTTTTTCAGGGACCAGCTATTTCGCTCATCACCGCAGGCATTTTATCTATGGCTTTTATGGGATTTGCCGGTTTGGTAAAAATGTAAAGCTCCTGTGATTTTCTAACGTGAGCCGCGCGATAACCCCTTTTCCAAAACAATCGTAATTTACATTTTGACAAAGATATAAATTTTCTTATAAAATTTTAAGTTGCTGTTTCACCTTGTTTATTTGCTCTCAATTGGAGGATTGTTACATGAATGAAGAAAAAAATCAGAATCCAATGAATGGCCCAGTATCCTATACGCCACCGCCACCACCACCACCAACAAATGCTCCGGCGTACGATCCACAGAAGAAGATACTCGCCGGCATTCTGGCAATAGTTGTTGGATCGTTTGGTGTGCACAAGTTCATTCTTGGGTATCAAAAAGAAGGCTTTATTATGCTGGGAATCACGCTTGTCGGCATTTTAACCTCGTGCTTCTTCGTTGGAATTATTGGACCAGCGGCCACAGGAATTATTGGCTTGGTGGAAGGAATTATTTACCTGACCAAATCAGACCAGGAATTTTACGACACTTATATTAAAAATCAGAAACCCTGGTTCTAATAGCTATAATACTGGGGCCCGTTCTTGTCTGCCGCCTCGAAGCTGGTTTTACCGCAGAAAAGCGGTTTGCTTTGGGCTAGAATTATCGTATTTCTCCTGATCCTCGGTGCAACCGGAATCATGGTCTCTTTTCCGAATGTGCCGGCGCCTTTTGATCGATGTCAAATTTTGCATTTCACAGGATATCCATGCCCAGCTTGTGGAATTACACGAGGCTTAAACGCCTTGATACACGGTCAATTTAAAAATGCTTTTATGATTTTTCCCTTTGTCTATCCAGTCGCTTTGGGCTTCGCAATTGCCATCATAGGCGTTTTTTTACCCAATCACGTATGGAAACGACTTATGGATATCCGTTGGATTACATGGACTTTAGGAATCGGAATGGCAACAACTATTCTGGGAATATTGTCTTGTTGGTTTCTCTGATTGTTACAAGCCGGATAATCCGATAATTAAAAAAATGACGATCACGCTCAAAAGGTTTTTTTTTAGAGTAATAATAAAGTGCTGATTAGATATTTTCTCAACAAAGTACTTTTTAATTTTATGCTAAACAGCATGCTATACAGCTCTCAAAAAATAAAAAGCTGTTTTTCTACCTATCAGTCTTTCTGATTTACCTGTGGAAATAATTAAAATAGCAAGGCAATCTCAAGCCCAAAGATGAATAGTTTACTAAAAAATGAATAAAGCTACTTTTAGTGCCTTTTAATCAGTCGGCTAGCAGACAACCACAGGCAATACAATAATATTTTGATTTAGCGCTTTCGCTGCGGGACATCACGATGACTGGTTTTGTCGTGCCCTGTATCAGGCCGCCCAGTTCACCGCCGGCAAACAACATCAAACCTTTATAAAAGGTATTCGAAGCTTCGATCGACGGAAAAATCAGGACATCGGCATCCCCGGCAATAGGCGTATCGACACCTTTGATAGCCACACTTTCAGGATCACAAGCCAAGAAAATATCCAGCGGTCCATCCACAATACAATTCTTTATCTGTCCTCTGGCCGCCATTCTAGCAATAATTGCGTAATCGGTGTGACTCGGGAAATGTAGGCTGATTTTTTCCACCGCGCTCAACAAGGCAACTTTGGGTGTTTCAATTCCAAATCGACGAGCCATATCGACGGCGTATTTGACCATTTGAATTTTTTGATTCAGATCTGGAAAGGGCAAAACAGCCGTATCGGTAACAAAAAGTAATTTACGGTATTGGGGTATTTCTATTGCACAGACATACGTCATCACCGCTTTTGGAGGCAGCAGCCCGTCGGTTTTATTCATAACACCTTTCAGAAACAGATCGGTACCGACCAATCCTTTCATCAGGATATCCGCATCGCCGTTTCGCACCATTCGCACGGTGGTTGATACTGCTTCGGCATCAGTGGCAGCATCAACAAGCGTGAAATTCTCCGGGGACTCCCCTGCTTTCGATATTACTTCTTTTATATGCTTTACATTTCCAACCATGACAGCTTCAGCAATACCGTCATGGACTGCCTGAGAAATTGCTCCAATGGTATTTTCGTCTTCTGCCTTTGCAACAGCGATTCTTTTTCGCACACCAGTTTTTTTAACATGTTGCGCCAATTGGTCGAGGCTGAGAATGGGTTCCATTAAATGTATCCCAAAAATCAACTGACCATAGCGGCTAAGGCTATGGAATAGAGTTTGGTTTTTACCGAGTCGCCTCGTGAAGACAGCACAGCGGGTTTACGCGCACCGACAACAATCGCTCCAAGCTCAGATTGTGCGAGCTTTGTATTGACTTTATAAAACACGTTTCCCGCCTCGATATTATGGAACAGCATACAATCGGCATCACCGGCTACCGGGCTTTTGATGCCTTTTATTTGGACGCTTTCCATGTCGACAGCCAGGTCAACTGCCATGGGACCGTCCACGATGCAATTCTTGATCTGTCCGCGAGCTGCCATTTGTGTCAGTATTGCGGCATCTACACAGGATTGCATTTTAGGGTTCATCTGTTCCGTAGCAGCTATCACGGCAACTTTCGGGGTTTCGATACCCAATTTTCTTGCTGTCTGGACTAGGTAATTGAGCATGGCTATTTTTTGTTTTAAATCGGGGTCTGGGATGATAGCGACATCGGCAACGATCATCAGTTTACGATAGTTGGGGTTTTCTATGACCGTGACATGGCTCAAAATAGCATTGGGATTCATCAATCCCGTCTCTTTGTTCAATATGGCCCGCATGTACTGGTCTGTGCTGACAAGGCCTTTCATCAACACGTCGCCGTCACCAGCATTTATCATTGCAACAGCTTTCGCTGCAGCAGACACTCCATTGGGTTCATGGACAATTTTGAATCGACCGATATCGATATTCTCCTGTTGACAAACATTTCTTATGACCGATTCATCCCCAACAAGAGTCCCGTCAACTATTCCCAGTGAAACTGCCTTGTTGACCGCCTCAATGGTATGTGAATCATTGGCATATGCTGCTACCAGACGTTTTTTAGGATTGTTTTTTAAAACATCGAACATTTGATCAAGTTTTCTTATCGCTTCCATTTATAAACTCCTTCTTGTTTCACAACGCTATTCATTAAAACAAAACCGCAGGAATTGTAGCGTTCCAATGCTGAATATACAAGCGATTTCAGGGGACAGACTTCTGAGAAGAAGAAGCGAGAAGTGGGGAGCGAGAAGCGAGGTTAATTTGGGGGACAGACTTCTGAAAACAAGATCATTGCCTGTCAGGGTTGTTTGAGATAATATTTATGGCTCCAGGAAGTTGCCTGGCTTTGAGGAGACATCTTTGCATCCAGATCCATTGTTCCCTATTTCGCGTGTCGAACCGTCAATCGGAATCACAACACCGATTCGTCTGGCATGCTGCCCGGTAACGCTCAACCCACTCCAACCCGACATCTATCTTGTCGCACATGAATTTGATGCTGTCAACCAATCGCTGATTCATACACTGACGATACAATCTTATGGCCCTATCCTCTTCGGACAAAAAGAAGCTGTCGAATCTCATAGGCAATGGACGCGCAAATCCCGCGTGTTTCGAACCGAAAAACACTGGCTGGGAATCGAGGACAATTCGATTTGTCTGTATTTGAGAAACATTCGTGGTTTCAACGACGCTCACCCTGTTACTCTAGATTTTGTAGAAATGTCGTTGCCGCTTATCCCTGACCCTGCCGGAGAATACACACGAACCGTGCGCTACTTTCAAGGTGATTACAACGCCGAAGAGTTGTATATCGACACGTTCAAAGGGTTTTATTCATTACAGCTCGATGACCAGCGCTATCAATGCTTGAAAATGACAACAGTTCGTAAAGATAAACCAAGCCAGTATGTCAATACCTTTATTGATACTCGATCTGGCTTTGTTGTCTATGTCGAAATTTTTAAAAAGAATACTCTTTCCACCGTTCAACACGTCACATGCCGCGACCAACCAGAAATAACTCGGGATTAATTGGGGACAGACTTCCAGAAACTTCGGTAAGTCCTTGAAAGTAATTTAGGTGACAGACTTCCGTACTTTCGGGGGACAGACTTCCAATTTTGTGCCTTCGGATCGATATCTGTTCCGGGGGACAGACTTCGGTACTTTTGACTTCCGAAATAAAAACTGAAAAAGTGCGAATTTGTGTAAATAAGGTATAATGGTTGGGCTGAATGACTGGAAGCCAAATTACATGGAGGGACAGCATTATGCCGAAAACAAACAATCAGTCGAAAGCATTGAAACCGTTAACTAAGCAACCAAAGTCTCTGGGGCCGGAGGCCCTGCGGTGGCATTGCCCGGACGATGGATTTGACATCGCTGCGGCGGAACGTCAGTCGTCACAACAAAAAATTATTGGGCAGGAAAGAGCGATTGAAGCGATTAGAACGGGCTTAGGTATCAGGCAATCCGGGTTCAATATTTACGTGTCCGGTCTTGGTGGCACTGGTCGCTCCACCACGGTGCGAAAAATTTTGACGTCGATAGAACAGAAAAACGGGCGTTTAGATGACAAGTTGTATGTTCACAATTTTAAGGTGCCCGATTATCCTAGATTGATTCGGCTGCCGGCGGGCCAGGGAAAAAACTTTCAGAAAGATATGGAACGATTGCTGGCGAGCTTCCAGGAACAAATTCCAGGAATGTTTGAAAGCGACAAGTTTAAGAGTAAACAGGATGCCTTGACTGAAAAATTCAGAGACCGGCAGCGGGCTCTTTTCAAGGAATTTGAAGACGAGGCTAATGAGGCGGGGTTTGCTGTCGTACAAATCCAGATGGGCAATTTTTCCAGGCCGGACTTGATGCCATTGATGGATAAATCCCCAATATCTTTTGACGACCTGGATAAACTTGTCGCCGAAGAAAAATTTGATCCGAGCAGGGCCGAAGACCTGAAAAAAAGCTATACCAAAATCAGAATAAAACTGGACCGGGTTTTGACGAAGGGAAGAAAAATCGAGCATGAGCTTTTGGAAGAACGCGAGAAACTGGTCGCGAGATTTGGGCTCCCCTGTGTTGAGTTGTATGTAAATGATATGCGAGAAAAATATCCTGACAAACAAGTTCAGGAATATTTGGATGAAATCCAGGATTACACGCTGGACAACATATACATTTTTATCAAAAAAGATGATGCGTCACCCAAGCTTCCCTTTTTAATGACGGGAGCAGG
The DNA here is from genome assembly GCA_964404285.1 of uncultured bacterium. Taxonomy (GTDB): domain Bacteria; phylum CSSED10-310; class CSSED10-310; order CSSED10-310; family CSSED10-310; genus JBASEY01. The sequence continues at coordinate 43,383 of CAYOJK010000016.1, forward strand.
AAAAGAACAGGACCCGTTCAAGTTGTACAGCGTCAATCTTCTTGTGAATAATGCTGATAACAAAAAACCACCAGTCATTATCGAAACCTCGCCAAACTATAAAAATCTGTTCGGCACAATCGAAAAGGAATTTGATCCATCTGGAGGTTGGACATCGGATTTTACCAATATCAAGGCTGGGTCGTTGCTGCGAGCGGATGGGGGCGTATTGGTGCTCAATTTAGTGGAAGCCCTTTCCGAGCCCTACGTCTGGACGGCTCTGAAACGAACACTCAAATACACACAACTTCAGATAGAAGCGCCGGAAGCAATATTTTTCGGACAATCCGCCCTAAAGCCCGAACCCATACAACTCGACCTGAAAGTGGTTCTTATCGGCTATAAAGAATATTACCTCATTCTATATAGGTATGATGATGATTTTAAAAAAATATTTAAAATTTCCGCGGATTTTACCGACGAAATCCCTCGAACACCTAAAAACATACAGAACTATGCCAATTTTATTGCTCATCTAAGCAAACGCGAAAACCTTTTAACGTTCACCTCTTCCGGAATTGCCGCAATTATCGAAGAATCGATCCGATTGTCCGGCAAACAGAAAAAATTATCGGCGCTTTTCTCGGAAATAGCCGACCTGGCACGCGAAGCGAGCTATTGGGCAAGCACGATGAAAAGCAAGACGGTGGCGCGAGAACACGTTGACCGATCGATAAAGGAGCAAAAAAAGCGCCGTAGCCTGATCCAAGAACGAGCTGGTTCATACATACTGGACGGCTTGATCATGATTGACACCAAAGGCTCTAAAAAAGGTCAGATAAACGGACTGGCAGTATATGACTATGGTGAACACATGTTCGGAACACCTGTCAGGATAACATCGACCATCAGCTTTGGAAAAACAGGTGTCATCAATATTGAAAGAGAAGCCGAGCTTTCCGGAAAAATCCATGACAAAGGCGTTGCTATCCTAAGCAGTTTTCTGCGGAAACGGTTTGCTCAAGAAAAACCCCTGGCGTTCTCGGCATCGATCTGTTTCGAACAGTCGTATAGCGGTGTCGATGGCGATAGCGCGTCGTCAACCGAACTCTATCTTCTTCTAGCGTCTCTGGCCGATGTCCCGATACGACAGGATATCGCGGTAACCGGATCGGTTAACCAACACGGCGAAATTCAGCCAATAGGAGGTGTAAACGAAAAAATCGAAGGCTTTTTCTCGCTATGCAAGAAAAGACGCCTGACAGGCAAACAAGGCGTCATTATTCCTCATCAAAACGTGCAGGATTTGCAGCTCGATGCCGAGGTTGTCAAAGCGGTTTTCGATAATAAATTTCATATATATCCCGTTAAAAACATCGATCAAGGCCTCGAAATCCTGACAGGGTTTAAATCAGGAAAGCTCCGACCACAAGGTGGCTGGGAACAGCAAACACTGATGGGACGGATCGATGAGCGTCTGTCACTGATGTTGACCGTTCAGAATCTGCTCGAAAGCGGCGGTGATGAAAAAAGCGTTGGCGGTTCGCGCCCGTCGGAGGTGCCACCCTATCCTCCCGACGACCCCCGGCAACCAATACGTATAGATGACGACCCGGATGATTACGATGATGACGATGATGACGACTACACAACGTTTCAAAGCCGATCTCATTGAAAAAACTGATGGCGGAACAATACCGTGACATCTGAACGATCGACTTCAAAAATCGCCGGGGTCCTCATCGGCTTAATCATTGTTTTACCTCGATTGTTGCGCCTGGCGGCTCCCCTGGTGCATATCGAGGACCCAAACTATATTTATGGCGCTTTCCTTATTTTAAAAGGCATGGTTCCCTTTGCGGATTTCGCCCAGGTCAACCCCCCTTTGCTTGAGTCGCTTATCGCCGCATTATACATGATTTTCGGTGTCACATACCGAATACCGGAAATAATGTCCGCGCTAGCCTATGTCATCACTGCGATCATTCTAGTCAGGCTGGGCGAAAGGTTTTTCTCCAAAATCGCTGGTGTCCTAGCCGCAACGCTCTATTCATGGCATTTTCTAGTGTTCAGATATCACGTTTTTGAACGCGAAATCTATGCAACGCTGGCTATTTTCGCCGCTCTGGATTTGATGACTCGAAAAAAAACCGACAAATGGTCTTACCTCTCTGCCGGATTGCTTATGGGGTTCGGGTTTGGCTGTAAACAGACAGCGCTTGTTTCTTTCGCAGTCATCATGCTCTTTTTAGGCCTTTTTAGGCGGCAATGGCGTCACGCTTTCTTTCTTTTGTTCGGGTTCACCTTTTTCACCGGCTTGATTTCAGCAGGCTACTCACTGGCTTTCGGGCGTCTGTATTTAGACCAGATTTTTTGGTTTCATTTTATCAAAGGCTTTGTCGCTCCCTGGAACATCAAGGCTAACTGGACGTGGGGGGAACTGGGCTTCATTGCGCCACTGGCTCTGTCCGGAGTGTGGTTTTTACGAAAGCTCAAGTCTGACTGGAATTGGTTGTGGCCGGCTTTGATCCTGGCTGACTTGGCTTTTTTCTGGTTTGTGTCAGGAGCTTTTTGGCCTCATTACCTGTTATCTACATTGCCGGCTGCAGCGTTACTTGCGGGAATATCACTAGGGGGAGTAATTGAATATTTACTGAGCAAAACTAAGAAAAAAGTGGGGAGCCCAGAAATAATCAATGCCGAAAATCAATCTCGACAGTGGCCAGTATTCGCATCACTGATGACATGCCTGATCGGAGTTATGGGAACCCAGCTTCTTCAGCCCGACGGCATAATCGGGTCCGGCTCGACGGAGCGATTTGGTTTCTCGGGAATATCTCGAACAGAAATTGCGGATGTTGGTAAAGTGATCCAAGAAAACACAACGGAAGATGATTGGATTATTTCCGATCCGTTTATCGGGCTTGCTGCCCAACGAATCAAAGTCGTCAGATTCAAAGATAACTGGGGCCTGATTTTGTGGATGCAGCAAATGATGGAACGCGGGGAGTATCGCGATGCGGTTCGGAAACTGTCAAAATTGCCGTTTGGTCAAATCAGAAAGGACTCGCATCGCTATTGGATGCCATTGGTGGATACTGCGTTCGCGATGGACAAAATTGGCGCGGTACAACCAAATTACGAGCTGCCTTTAGAGGAAACCTTTTTAAGCTCTAAAAATATGCATGTCGTTTATCAAAGTGACAATTACACGATATGGGCCAAAAAACACCAATAACATCAAATTCCACAATGGGATTTTGATCGTTCAAACATTAGGAATTTTTTTCCACAGATGGCGCAGATGTGTGCCGGTCGTATGTTTTTCGGCCTTACGGATTCGGTATTCAGAAATAAAAGCTGATTCGTTTTGTTTTTTTGGATGTCTGTCCCCTGGAACAAACATCGATTCGAAAACACAAAATTGGAAGTCTGTCCCTTAAAAAGAAGCCCGCATTTTCTGAATCGCTTATTTCTGGATGTCTGTCCCTGTCCCCCGAAAGTACGGAAGTCTGTCACCTAATTTGCTTTCAATGAGTTACGGATTTCTCTGGAAGTCTGTCCCCGAAAAGTACAGATGTCTGTCCCCGGAAAACAACCCTCCTTCTCCAGCAACGGAGAAGGGGCCGGGGGATGAGGTCTTCACGAGGACGGTTCGAGAACCGCTCGTACCAGCCCCCCTTCTCCAGCGCAAAATCTTGGCTATATTCATTGCGATTTTTAAATAGTTAACGGAACTGCCACAAACAATTTAAAACTTTGTACTAAGAAAAGGAAGCGTTGCTTTTTAAAGATGAGCGAAAACTATCAGAAGTCGGCATTGTTATTCTAGGGAATACACAGCACTGGGACAAATGGAACGATGGGACGTATGGAACCAAAAATTAAGATTTTAACTTTATCATAAGATTAGAGTCCCATTTGTCCTAGCCGTCGCATTTGTGTTATAAAACTTTCTAGAATTGTTATTCTTAGAAATATAGACGCTTATCCGGGAGGTTTTTATTTATAATGAAAAAACTATTTTTATTTTCGGCGGGTATCTTTTTAATGGCAGGTTTGACACTTGCATTGAGTTCAGAGCAGTCAAAATCCTCTGTTCTGTATGAAAATGGTCCGCTTGTAACTGTTCCGGGTGGTGGTTTTGGAGGCGCAGATATCTGTGAACTTCAGAAATCGCTTTCAATGGATACGTATGGGTTTAACAACGACTTTACCAGTACGTTTCGAATAGCGGATGATTTTATCGTTCCTCCTGGGGAAATCTGGACTATCGATTCGATTACTTTATACGGTTACCAAACGGATTCCGGTACAACGTCACCACTTAACGGAGCCTATTTCCAGATTTGGAACGGGTCACCTGAAAGCGTAAGCAGCCAGGTCATTTGGGGTAACTTGACAACCAATCGGATGAGCAGCACTGGTTGGACGGGGATTTATCGAGTTTCCGACACATCTGTAAATGATACTAAAAGGCCCATCATGTATATTCAGAGTGATGTCGATATCACATTGACTGCAGGAACCTATTGGATTGATTGGACGATAAACGGCGCCGGCTCATCGGGTCCGTGGCAGCCCCCAATAACGATTCTTGGAAAGACAACTACCGGTAATGCTATTCGTAATACAGCAGGTAACTGGTTTCCAGCTATGGATGATGGTACATACACACCTCAGGGTTGCCCTTTTCTTATTGAAGGGACCAAGGATGTTGACCTTCCAAGCATCGATATCCAGCCGACCTCGTTCAGTGTCAATGTTCCTATTCATCAAACACATGGCGAAACGATGACAATCTTGAACAATGGGACAGCAAAACTGAACTATGGTATCCATGTTGCCACTCAAAAGGGCAGGGATATTGGAGGTTGGACGGATGTAACGCCGGTAGCGACTGAAGTGCAATGGCCTGCCGGTTGTTTTGGTGATGGCCGGTTTTTTGTAATCGGTGGTTTGGTTGATAATGATACGGGAGACTTGTTCGATGGTATCCAGATATACAATTCTTCGCTGGGCGCTTGGTCAACCAGCGCCCCGATGTTGACACCCGTATTCAGCGCTGTTGCAGTATATTATAATAGAAATGTCTATGTTGTCGGCGGGTATAGTAGCAGCGCCTTCGAATCTACAGATAAAGTCCAAATATACGATGTGGCAAATGATTCCTGGTCATTGGGAGCGCCTATGCCCTCGCCTCGTGGTGGCGCTTCGGGTGGTTTGATCAATGGAAAGATTTATTCACTTGGCGGAGCCGGCAGTAGTTCTTTTCCAACTGAAAACGTCGCGTATGAATATAACATCGTAGGGAATACCTGGACAACGCTCACCGATGGCCCGATAAAGAATTATGGCATCACGCTTGGCGGTGGATGCGCCTACAAGGGCAAAATTTATATTGGTGGCCATTACTTTAGCGAGAATTACCAATTTTACGAGTTTGACCCTACTGGTGGCGGAACCTGGACGTCTAAAGCAACGTTTCCGAATGGTTTGGGAGGTTTGACGCCTTCTTTGATTCCATTGGAGGACGAAGGGATTATTCTTGGCGTAGGTGGTGGCTATGACTGGGAAGCAACCGGCGCGACATGGAGTTACCGTCCTGACACAGATACCTGGGCTGATCTTTCGAAGCCGATGACCACGGCTGTTATTGGTGGCGCTGCCGGCGCTGGGAACGGTCAAATCTATTTTTACGGCGGAACGATAGGTAGTGGAGCAGTGACTCCTGCTCCGTTTATGAAAAACACGTATACGTATAACACCTGGTTGACAGTCAATCCGCTATCAGGAACGGTGCTGCCTGGTGGCCGGGAAGTTATCAATCTGCATTTTGATGCTGATAGAGCTGGAGGTGTTGGTGTTTACAATGCGACGCTTGTTGTTTTTAACAATGATCCATCGGCCAATCCCTGGGATGTCCCTGTTACGATGAACGTAACAGACAAATGTGACTATCTGGGGACAAGGCTGGTTATTTCCCAGAAAGACCTGTTCCGAGCAGAGGATGAATTCTGGTTAGAATGCCATGTGTGCAACAACAGCGTTGATCCGATGAATGATATTGCAACCGCTGTAGCGCTAGGCGTATATGGTGAATTCTGGTTCTATCCATCATGGAATGCACAGCAGGTGTTCGACGTTGAATACCAAGATTACAAGCCTGGCCTGACCATATTCTGGGCAATTGAACCGTTTATTTGGCCGGAAGTCGGTGGGCATGCTATCGGTTTGGAATTCTATAGTGGCTTGCTAAACGCTCAAATGGACGATTTGATTGGAGAATTCGGCTATCTGGCGTTTGGATATACGGATTTGTAAGTCTGGGATGAATTATCCAAAGCGGTTCATAGCTTTTTCGTGAAGCGCCGGTCTGGGCGAACTTAAGGATCGTGGATTCCCCCGGCGGGCGATGCCTTAGATGATGTCTCTCGGGGTTATGAAATTCTTTTATTTATCCACAGATGACGCAGATGGCGCAGATATGTGCCGGTCGCGTGCGTTTCGGCCTTATGGATTTAAAAATCAGAATAAAAGCTGGTTTGCTTTGTTATTTTTGGATGTCTGTCCCCCGAAAGTTACCTAATTTGCTTTCAATGAGTTACCGAATTTTCGGATGTCTGTCCCCCGGTTTCGCGTCTCTGTATCCGGATTCTGGTTTTTGCATAACACGATTTTTTGGAAGTCTGTCCCCGGAAAGTACAGATGTCTGTCCCCTGGAACAAACATCGATTCGAAAACACAAAATTGGATGTCCCCCGGTACAGATGTCTGTCCCCGAAAAACAACCCCCCTCTCCAGCAATGGAGAAGGGGCCGGGGGATGAGGTCTAAGCTCCGGAAAGGCCCAATGAATGAGGTCACTCCGGGCGAAGCCTTGCAGGATCAGAAGAGAGTTCTTACGCCTGATCAGAACCGAAGTAAAGGTGACGCGTCAATCATTTCGTCTTTTTAAAGGGTAGCGTGTCAAGCTGATCGCTGTTAAGGATATGGTATTGATAACCTTGTTCCGTCAAAAACAACTGCCGGTTGACCGCATATTTTTGATCGATGGTTTCCCTACTAACCAGAGAATAAAACCATGCTGTTTTGTCATCAGCTTTCGGGCGCAGTATCCTACCCAGGCGTTGAGCTTCTTCCTGGCGTGATCCAAAAGTGCCGGATACCTGTATGGCTACGCCGGCACAGGGTAGATCGATCGCAAAATTTGCAACTTTCGATACAATTAAAACTTGTTCTTCACCACCTCTAAATGCATCATACAATTTTTCACGAACAGAATTGGGTGTTCGGCCGGTTATCAGGGGCGCTCTCAAGCGTTCTGATATCAAGTGCAACTGATCCAGATATTGACCGATGACCAAAATATTTTCGCGGTTATGCAAATCGACAAGAAACTCAATAATTTCGATTTTTCCGGGATTCGAAGCAGCCACACGATATTTTTCTCGGGTGGAGGACAAAGCATATTCCATGCGTAAATGGTCTGGAAGCGGCAGTCGAATTTCAACGCATTCCGCTTTGGCGATCCATTTCTGTTCTTCCAGAACTTTCCAGGGAACATCATACTTTTTAGGACCAATCAAACTAAAAACATCTTCTTCTCTGCCATCTTCCCGCACGAGCGTTGCGGTCAAACCCAATCGGCGCATCGACTGAATTTCCGCTGTAAACCGAAAAACGGGAGCGGGCAACAGATGCACCTCATCGTAAATGACCAGGCCCCAGTTTTTCTTGTTGAACAGGTGCATATGCACAAAATCGTCTTCCCGGTTACGTCGATACGTCAGAATCTGGTATGTCGTGATCGTGACCGGCTTGAATTCCTTGACCTCACCGGAATATTCACCGATATCCGAGGGTCGCAAGTTGGTTTTATCCAACAGCTCGTCTCTCCACTGATGCAAAGCCGCCGTGTTCGTCACCAAAATCAACGTGTGCTCCTTTACCCGGGCCATGACAGCCATACCCACCATGGTCTTCCCGGCGCCGCACGGCAACACCACCACACCACTCCCCCCTCGAGTCGATCCGCCTGCCCAATAACTGTCCGCAGCCTCTTCCTGATAATATCGCACATTGAACGGCTCACCCAGCAACGTTTGCTCACTCAATCGGATCGATAACGGTTTTCCCGATTTATACCCTGCCGTATCCTCTATCGGTAACCCATGGCGAATCAACGCCTGTTTCAAATGACCCCTTTTGGAACCGTCAACTATTATGGCATGCGCATCCTGTTGGCGAACGGCATATTCCAAAAACCACTGCTGATTCAACAACTCAATCAGCAATATTTGATCATGACTGGTCAGCAACAGTGTTTGGGCGTCATCCGGATTCTTTTCAAGCCGCAATTGCCCATATCGCGCAAAATAATCCCTGATTTCAAACAGAATATTTTCAGGGACAGCGAATCGACTGTAGGCCTTCAGAATTTCAATGACCCGCTCCACCTCCACCCCGCACGCCGCTGCATTCCACAACGACAACGGCGTTATCCGATACGTATGGATATATTCCGGGCTTTTGACCAACTCGGCAAACAACGACAACCCGTCCCGCGCCTCGGCGAACAACGGACTGTCCGTATGAAGCAAAATAGAACGGTCAGATTGAATTACTAACGGCTTGTTCGATTGCACCACGTTACATCAAATATCTGGTGGAGTTACCGGTCTCATAAACTGCGACATTGCCCACGGCGCGCTAAATTCAGGATGTTCGAGCTTGATCGACAAGATGATCTCATCGATGACGCTTTGTTCATAAAAACAACCATACTCCAGAATCCATTGAACGGTTACAGAGGACGAAAATGCGTTGGTTTCCATGAGTTTGTTGCAGTCCTGGCGTGATAATGACCCTATAAACTCCATAATCTTTAGAAAACGGGCGAAAAAGAGTTCCGAAAACGCTTCCGGCCCGCTCTGTGTCGGCAAAAGCGTGGTCTCTCTGAATTGCTGCTCGGCTTCAGGCAGGTTTAACGCGTAACGTTCTATCGAGCTACATAAGGCCCAATGAGCGCTATCCAATTTTTGTACCAGGTCTAAAGGGGTTTCTTGTCGGTTATCCATCGATATAGGAGTATTCAGGATGTTCCACCCTGCACGCTGCAAAACTCGGTGTAAGCGGTTTCTCAAATATCCGCGCCACTTTATAATTGCTTCCAATGAACTCATAGCTAACTTTGACAAAGCCTCCAAGGTTTAATTGTGCTATTCTAGTAAAAAATACCTGTAATTTGCAAGTTACTCTGATTCATTCTAAGCATATTGTTTCAGTTTTCTCCGCTAGAGTGAAAAAGCCGGACCCGGTAGGTAAAATCCGATTCTTCTGGTATAATTGCGATGATGATCATTCGTTTTGGAGCATATTTGAAAAATTGTTTTGGTGAGCGCGTTCAAAGAGTATCGCTGCACGCTGGCATGAGTTGTCCGAATCGTGACGGCTCGGTTGGAGTCGGTGGTTGTATCTATTGTGACAACAACGCGTTTCATCGGGGTGTAGAAGCGAAAGCGCCTATTTCGGAGCAAATGATCGAAGGTATGGCCAGAGCAAACAAGCGGTATGGAGCGAATAAATTTCTAGCGTATTTTCAAACGTTTACAAATACCTATGCGGAACCTGAGATGCTCCAGCCGCTTTATCGAGAGGCGTTGTCGGTTGATGTCGATCGAGTTGTTGGTCTTATGATCGCCACCAGGCCGGATTGTATCGACATTGAAATTGTTAGACTTTTGGAAGAGTTTTCACAGCACACAATGGTCTGGGTTGAGCTGGGCGTTCAAACCATGCATGACAAAACGCTGCAAATTCTGAACAGAGGCCACACCAGACAGCAGACCGAGAACGCTATTTGTCTGTTAGAAAAAGCTAAATCTCTGCATATCGCGGCGCATATCATTCTGGGACTGCCGGGTGAATCAAAACAGCATATGATGCAAACAGCCGATTGGTTTAAAGACCAGGGGATCGAGGCTGTCAAGCTTCATCACCTTCATGCCGTCAGCGGGACTCCCCTTCAAAAAATGTATTGTTCCGGTGAATGGAAACCGTTAAATGCTGATGAATACATTGATTTGGCATCGTCTTTCCTTGTACGGCAGAGAGATGGTTTGATTGTCATGCGTCTGGTAGCAGACTGTCCAGATGCTATTCTGGTGGCGCCTCGTTGGTCAGAAAGCAAAACGGAAATAGAGAATGCCATCATGAACAAACTGAAAGAAAACGATATACTAGTTACTTAGGGAGGGGTAAACTTTACCTATGCCACAACGACACATAGCAGCAATTATTTTGGGAGGGGGGCGTGGAACACGGTTGCAGCCGTTGACGCGCGAGCGAGCGAAACCCGCCGTTCCTCTGGCCGGCAAATACCGACTGATCGATATCCCCATCAGCAACTGCATAAACTCTGATATCAACCGGATATTTGTTCTGACCCAGTTTTTATCCGCATCGCTTCATCGCCATGTCTATGACACGTATAAATTTGATAGTTTTTCAGGAGGATTTATCGAATTGCTACCGGCAGAACAGACTCTGACGCACAATGATTGGTACCAGGGAACAGCCGATGCGGTCAGACGTCAGCTCTTGGAAATTAAAAATTCCAGCGCTGAAACGGTGATTATTCTTGCCGGTGACCACTTATATCGTATGAATTACAATAGCCTGATCGCCTATCATCAGAAAAAAAATGCAGACATCACGATCTCGACCATCCATGTCGCTCAAGATGATTGCTGTCGATTTGGAATCATGAAAACAAATCCAAATGACAAAATTATCGATTATTACGAAAAACCTACCAATCAAAATCTTCTGCAAACACTGGCAACAAACTCAGAAATCGATAAACCATTTATTGCATCGATGGGTATCTATACATTCAAAATGACTGTTCTGGAAAAACTTCTTCTTCAATCAACAGCAAAAGACTTCGGTAGTGAAATAATTCCAGAAAATATACATAATTACGATGTGTTTGCTTACCCATTCGAAGGATATTGGGAAGATATCGGTACTATCAAATCATTTTTTGATGCAAATATAGCCCTGACCCATCCTAAACCTGTGTTCAATTTTTATGAACGACATCATCCGATTTTCACTCGATCACGATTCTTACCTCCATCACGTGTCCGAAACTGCACTATCGAAAATTCTATTCTCACTGAAGGATCACGTCTGGGAGCAGCTACTATCGTGAATTCGATCATCGGTCTGCGTGGAGTTGTCAGAAGCGAATCTCGCCTTCATTCCGTTGTCATGATGGGCGCAGACTATTATGAAATGAAAGCGGATTTCGAGCATAACGAACGCCAAGGTATTCCTCACCTTGGAATAGGAAATCGGTGTATTATCGAACGAGCGATCATCGATAAAAATGCGCGTATCGGTGATAATGTCATCATCTCGGACCAGCAAGGTCAACCGAATGCCGAACACGACTTTTGTGTCGTCAAAGACGGCATTACCGTCATACCTAAAAATGCGATCATCAAACCAGGAACTGTTTTGTAATAAACTTGGTCAGACCTGATATTCGTATTTTTAAATAAAAATTAATTAAACCTTTCGATTCTTATTTTGATCATACTGATTGGACGGTGACTTATTCACCAATATTCTGAAAGGAAGGAAAATATGAAAAAATCACTGCTAATAGCTCTTGTTATCACAGTTGGAACATTTTCACTGGTGTCAGCTAGACATTATGGACGTGGACCGATGCATCACGCTAATCCAGATGGAGAAGGAGTCGATTCTTGCATGCAACCATTAATGATGATGCCTTGGGAAAAAATTGAGACCTTGGCTGACGAAATAAAACTCGATAAAGCTCAATTAGATGCAATAGAAAAGGCCAGAATCACATTGCAAGATCAAAATGATCTCCTTTTTAAAGAAATGGATGAATTAAGGACAAAACTACATCAAAACATGATTCAAATTGACGACTCTGATCTAGAAACAGCTCTTGAATTGTCAAACAAAATGAATGATCTACGAAATCAACACCATCAAAATAGAATTAAGTCAGTTTATGAGCTGAAAAAAATTCTTACTCCTGAACAACATGAGCAATTAAGGGAAATATTACGTGACAATCGATATGGGCGATCCGGTCAAGGATGTGGTTATGGACCTGGCGCTATGAAGAGAGGTTCGCCTAGACAAGAAGATGCTCCAAGACAGCGAACCGGTCAACGAAAGGGTGGCAGACGCTGATAAACGGATAGATATTAAGATAAACCCCTCCTTTTCTATCACGAGAAGGGGGGTTTTTTCTGTCGATTGACTAAAGGCTTATGATCGTCAAAAAAATAATATTTTGAGGAGGTTAAATCTTTTATAAACAATTGTTGACTAAACTTATCTTATGAATTTTTTATAACATGTGAATTTTCAAATAGTTCGGCGTTTGTTTGACGGAGCCTCAACATCCTTTTTCTTAGCTTTCACTGATGCGTCAATGAATTATCCACATCGATGAAATTTTTTATAGTTGATTACATGTCGACAGAAGAAAACTGATTGCTCAAGCTAAAAATTGTCAATAAAATCTTAAAAAAGTAAACAGGGTATAAACATCAAATAATCCTTGTTTTTAAATTGGTTAGATCTCTTTTCATCATATCGACAACATCTATTAATACGCCTATTTTAATTAATTATAATTACTTATATCTTAGTATTGATGCAAGCGTAAAAACCCGTTTTTTTCACGACGCGATTCCCAAGCCCAGTCG
>CAYOJK010000017.1:0-45876 GCA_964404285.1 uncultured bacterium
TTGGGTGGGAATAGAACCTTAACGCCCTCTCTCGGCGCTGTAAGCGCTCGCTTCGTTCGCACAACACCGCCGGTCTCTCCCGTGAAGGGAGAGACATTTTTCAGCGTTACGAAATAAACCCAGCCAGTGAAAAGAAAAACATTGTCCTCAACTGCAAAAAAACCTCTCCCTTTATGGGAGAGGTCGATCCTGTCGGCAGCGCCGGCCTGGTGAGCCCTTTAGAATTACAAATTCCTATGGCTGGCGATGCCCTACAGGATCGGGAGAGGGTTCTTGACGGAAGTCTGTCCCTCTAATTAATAATTAATAGTTTCTGGCGTCTAACACTTGATGACTGGTTATTGACTTCGCATCCCGAATGACTGTTTGAACACGATTCCAAAGATTACAAAGATGGGCAGGATTAGATTCTGAGCAAGAAAAGACTAATCCTGGTAATCCTTTAATCCTGTAATCGTGTTCAGACAATGAAGGATGGCGGCGCTCTGCGAGCGCGGCTCCTGGTTTCTGGCACTGGGTTTCTGGTAGAGATTTTCGGTTGATTTCAATCGGTGAGATTTATAAATTAAACTCGAAAATTAAAGGTTTTAAAGTCTAACCCTTAAAAAAACAGACGGTGATTGCCGAATAAAATTTCATTTAAAAACTGACGAATAACAAAAAAGCGCGCCCGGGGATTTTCCTGGGCGCGCTTTTTTCTTCAGTTAACGATCAATCTGTTTATTTTTCGCCTTCAACTACGATTATCGGGCACAGACCACCGCCGGCGGAGATATTGATAACGGCGGCTTCCGAGGTTCGGCACATACCACCGGCATGTTTTCCACCAAACGCATAGTAGTTCTGATTCAGTTTTTTAGATTTCCATCTCAAGCCTTCAGAGACTTCCGGCAGTTCCATTTCCGGGATCGGCACGAATTCCTGAGCAACGTATTTCTGGCTGGTCGTAGCTGCCAGTTGAATGGTTTCTTCCCATTTGGCTTGTGTGACTACAGGCCCGACACATACGCCCTGACCACCATATAGATCCATCGGTTTGATGACCATGGTTTCACGGTTTTTGCGTACGTATTCATACAGATCAACCATGTTTTTGCCGGACATATCGGTCGTTTTACGTTCACCCATCAAGCGTGTCCACGGTACACAATCCAGGATGACTTTCTTTTCTTCCGGTGTATACATCTTCATGATTTCCGGATCCTGCAAGTGTTCGAGCAAGCTCTTGATGGCCGCTAGAAGTGATCGAATCGAGTTGACGCAGCAAAACGCGTTTTCAGCATAGGCTCTTCTCAAGGGTTTGATATCTTCCCAGACATCCGTCCAGTTGCGGATCCAGCCACGGCGATAGAGAATATCGATTTCCATTCCGCTCGGAGTACAGGCTTTACCATTTCGGTATTCGACTTCCGGAGGTGTAGCGAATTCGCAGTTAAAACCCTGGCGTTTGAAATCTTCGACGATCAACAGAAATTCCGGATAGGTGGTACCCTTATCGGACACGATCGCGATATTCGGCAGCATCTTTTTGCCGCCCCATTCCCGGTATGCGCGGAGCAGATTGTAGTGAATCTGCGGCACAAATCGGTCGGAGCTCATATAATATTTTTTCCGTAATTCGTCCATTACCGGGTTTTGTTCGATAATTTCGGTCTGAACATCGGAATACATCGGGCCGCCAGGTGAATCTGTGTTGAACTCGATGAACTTGATATTCGATCCTTCGACAAAAGCATCGTTTCGAGTAATCCAAACCAATCGCTTGGTGCCGGTTTCAGCCTCGACCAACTCTTTTTCCTTGTCGGTAAGGTTGAATATCGGGCGGAATTTCGGGTCGACAAAATACAGGTTCGACACTTTTTCCAGCACGTTCATGATGTGATTCGATACGCGCTCAACCTCATCCATCTGGCCTCGAGTCATAAAATAAGGCATGATGAAAACCGGAAACGGCTTTTTGATGACCTTGTCGCCTTCCCCGACATTGATGACACAACCTCTTTCATGGAATCGTCGGTTGGCGTCATCCAAAATATCTTTGGCCGGTGACTGGGGCGTATCCATCTTGTTCAGGATTTCCCTGAATTCCGAATTGATTCGATTGATGATCTGGTGATCTGACATAGTCTCTCTCTCCTCTCTTTTTTATGGTTGTTTTTTCAAATAATCCTGCTTTTCTCCAAAATCAAATCATGTCTATTTTAAAGGCGCCGGGAAAGACAATCACCTGAACGACATCGAGATTTAACACTCAGGATTCTATCTTTTCCCTCGTGCAGCCTGTCAAAATTACGCTATCAGATCAATCGCGACCATGCACGTCAATTCTGCAAATGTCAGCAACTGATCGACCGGCAGATACTCGTTGGCCACATGAAAGGCAGTATCATCACCGGGTCCAAACGCTACAGAAAGGATCCCATGCTGATTCATACCCTTCGCAAAAGTGCCTCCGCCCAAGCCAAATGGCACCGGATCCAAACCAAACGCTTTGGCATTTTGCTGGATGGATTTCACCAGCACATTGTCCGGATCAATCGCATGCGGCAACGTAGCGGCAGCAATAACAAATTCAAAATCATCTGCTATATGCTCGGACAATTCCTTCAATTCCTGCTTGATACCTTCAGGAGTTTGACCCGGCACCAGACGAATATCGATATCGACATTACATTCATTCGGAACAATATTTGCCGCAGCGCCACCATGAATTTCACCCACGTTCACCGTGCAATGCTCCAAAATTGGATCTTTGACGTGTTTCAATTCATATTTTTCCAAGAGCACCAGGAATTTGGCCATTTTATTGATCGCGTTGACGCCGCGATGCGGGGTCGAGCCATGTGCCTGAACACCTTTTGCCGTAACGTTCACCACCATGCGACCTTTTTCAGCTACGTCAATTTTCTGCATGTTTTCGCCGATGTCCGGAATAATGGCGAACGTCGGATCGATCAGTTTTTCTTCCATCAAATAATGAACTCCGTAGTCGATTCCATCCGGATCACTGGCTTCTTCGTCCGACATGCCCGAAACCTGAAGCTCGCCGGTAAGGTGTTCATCACCGACAACCTCTTTTAAAATTTTCGCTGCCAGCATCGATGACACAAGGGGGCCTTTGTTATCCAAAACTCCTCGGCCATAAACAACACCGTCTTTTTCAACCATTTCGAACGGGTCCGTATCCCAGCCGGTGCCGGGCGGAACAATGTCCATGTGGCAGGCCATGAACAGCTTTTTGCTGCCAGGCTCCCCACGACCTACGTATCCGATCACATTCGGTCGACCTTCCATACGTGAAAAGACGTCGTACCGAATACCCCATTTCTTGAACTCCCGTTCGACAATATCACCGACACGCCATTCTTCACCACGAATTTTCAAATAATCGAAATTCGCCAGTTTCGATGACGGCACATTGACTGTTTTCTGCGCAACCATTTCTCGTAAAAGATCAAGCATTTCCTTCCGTATCGCATCTCGATTTTTCTTAAAATACGATGTGATCGCTGCTTTCATCGCTTTTTTATCCATCAGTAAACTCCTTCTGTTAAAGAATCCTCAAAAAAATCAGAGTTGATTGTATTCTAAATAAACTGATTTTTTCAAGAAAACTTATTTCTTTCCTGAAGATCAGTAAAATTATGCGCTCCAATGCCTCTAAACCGATCGTTACCGACTTATTACTTAAAATATTGAAGTTCATATAAGCCTGAATTACACTTAGCAACTGGATTTTTTTGGACGAAAGGAGAATCTGTGCCGATTATACTAGGAATAAACATGAGCCATGCTTCCAGCGCCTGTCTGTTTAAAGATGGGAAACTGATAGCGGCGATACCGGAAGAGCGGTTGAATCGAATTAAGTTCAGTGCGGATTTTCCTCGGCTGTCTATTTTAAAAGTGATGGAAATTGCAGGTGTATCGCCAGGTGAAATCGATGAAGTCGCTATCGGCACTCGCTGTGAAATGTTCGACTCGAACAAAGCGCGCGCCGGTGAATACCGCAAAACAACACGCATGGTGTCACTGGCATCCCGTCTGCTGCCCACCTCTATTGTCGAATCAAACTGGCTGAAACAATTCTATATTTATTCTCTGGGCGCAGTCCGACGATACCAATTCATGCACCGATACCTTCCGTTCTTCGTCGATATCGGTATCCCTCGATCTAAATTGATCTATTACGATCACCATACCTGCCACGCCGCTGTTGCCTATTATCTTTCCCCTATCCGCGATAAAACGTTGGTATTCACCAGTGACGGAAACGGCGACGGCGACTGCGCCACTGTCTGGACATGCGAAAACGATGAATTGACCTGCAGACTCCGGATACCCTCCGTGCATTCTCTAGGCGGTCTGGTTGCGCGAACCACCCGCTTCATGGGCATGGCGCCCTGGCAGGATGAATATAAGGTGATGGGGCTGGCGCCCTGGGGCGAACTCAAGGAAAAAGCTGCAGCAAATTCTTATGACGTGTTCAAAAAAATGCTGACCTTGGATGGCCTTGGTTTTCGAAACCGAATCGGCTACGCCGGCGACGCGGTCATTCCATACTTGGCTCGTCATCTGGCCGGCCACCGATTCGATCATATCGCCTACGGTATTCAGAAATTAGTGGAAGATGTCCTGGTCGGCTGGGTGCAAAACAATATGAACCACTACAATATCCATAATTTGGCTTTTGCCGGCGGCGTCTTTCTGAATGTCAAAGCCAATAAACGCATCTGTGAACTCCCCGATGTGAAGCAGGCGTTTTGGTTCCCGGCAGCCGGCGACGATTCGGTGGCAATTGGAGCAGCCATACTGGCGACATTAGCTCATCAAAAAGCGCAAAATCTGCAGCCTCATATCGACCCGATGACGGATGTTTACTGGGGCGAACCCATCGACGAAGCGATTGAAAAATTTGTAAAATCTTATGATTTCAATGGGTTCGAAGTGACCAAGCCCGAAAGTATTCAGCAGACGATCGCGGAATTGCTTGCTGAAAATGAAATTGTCGCACGTTGCACAGGCCGAATGGAATACGGCCCCCGAGCTTTAGGAAACCGGTCGATCCTTGCCAATGCCAGTAGCCCTGAAAATGTCCGGATTTTGAATGCTATGATCAAAAATAGAGATTTCTGGATGCCGTTTGCAGGGACAGTCCTGGATTCAGCCGCTGATCGTTACCTTATCAATCCATCGAAATATCCCAGCCCTTACATGATTTTGAGTTTCGATACGATCGAAGAAAATTGGCGTGACATCCAATCGGCGACTCATCAGGCGGACCACACAATCCGACCCCAGATACTGACACGAGACGTCAATCCTGACTATTATGAAATTCTGAGTCGATACGAAAATCTGACCGGCTTCGGCGCCATTCTTAACACATCACTGAACCTGCACGGTGAACCAATGGTAAACCTGCCTGAAGAAGCTATGCAGGTCATGACACGTTCAGCTTTAAAATATCTTGCGCTCGACAATTATCTGATCAAAAAAAATGTTTAATGCAAGAATTACACGTTGCATACAACGTTGCACCATCAGGCACACCTATATAACCGGTTCGGAAAACGATATCTTGTTGAATTATAAGCATTAAATTTTTTGCTTGCATTTGGCACAAGACTTGCTATCTTAATAGGACAAGAATTACGGTTTGGCAAAGTGATTCTTACCTACCGAGAAAGTCTTACCTCGTGTGCGGCCTGCCACACCGAGCGAGCGCCAAACTCTCTGACTCGGTTATCCCACCTTCGGAACCCGCCCTCCGGCGACTCAAACGAACCGGGAGGCGGGCCTACCTTTTTAAGGGGATAAAACAGCGAATCCGATAAAAAAAAGCTGCTAAAAGAACAGAACAAGAAGGATAACAAAAAACAACCTTATTTGTCCTCCCTTCCTGCCTGGAAGAAGTTGACGGCATTGTTTTTATGGCGCTAAAAGAAAATAGGCGGCTCGCGAATTGCGTTTATTCAAGCTGAAAGCGTGATCTTCGGAATTCCTGGACACTTATGGGGTCACCCAAGTCACGATACTCAGCGACCGGAAACGCGGCTACAGGATAAAACGCTTCGTCGCAAATATCCGCCGACACCTGTAAAACCGATCGACGCAAAAAACGATAAAGCATCTCAGCCGATTCCGGCCTGAAACCATAACAACACCAATATCCGTTAAATTTATCTTGGTCCTGCTTGGGTTTGTCCTGAAATCGATCGATAATCGAGACTTCCCCTGTGCCTTCTGTGACATGAAGCGCGCCCAACCGACTCAACGTATCTGCATCGTCACAGCGCCGGTATCCAAAGGCAACGGAATGATTCTCCAAACAGCGCATGATACGGTACAAGACCGGCCGGCCCGCTGAATCAACGGCACCGTTTTCAGCGCTCAACGCCATCCATGAATCCGGCAACAACACCACGTTGATGTTCCCATACTGGTTTCGAGCTGAATGAACCGACCCGGGCCACTCAAACAGCGTTTCGTCAAATAGAACGTGATCCACCATCATACCCGGCAGTTTTTGGCGGACATGATCAACGATGTCCATTTTCCACGGCCGAACCGTCAACACCACCCTGAGACGTTGGTTGGAAAAATCCGCCAACCACCTGTGGCTTGCTGCGATGTGATCGAGTGAAAAATCAATCAATTTCACACCAGGTAATATCGGATACAGCTCTTTAGGGCCGTCGTAACCCAATCGCCGTCCTTCACCGGCACACGGCAGAATAAAGGTGATTGTATCCGTTGAATCTCTCGATATCACGATCGATCAGCCTCCTGACGAGACCCGGTTCCTGAAGCTGAATAAAACCCCGGATTTTTATTTGATGCGCTCTCCGACCGCCCGCGATCGAACAACGGATGATCCGGACATTTTTCCACCAGTTTTTTGACGATCGCTCTACAAGCATGACACTGGCATGTATATCCCGCTATCGGTAATACATATGGTATCACTCCCTGTTGAATACCCAACCGATACGGTCCATCATCCATCAGGGATTTGAAAAGCGGATATTTCCGGTATTTTGGATCGTTCAAACACTCAGTGTTTTCAAGCGGACTATTATACCCATATACGTTATCGTCACTACCCAAACCGAACAGTCCACAACACGGATAAACCCGACCGTCGGCCCCGATAACCAAATCCTTGAACCCTTGTTGACACGGTAAATCGGAAAATCTCGGTGTCCTATCGCTTTTACTACCCAAATTGTTTGGGATGGTCGGGATGATATGAAAGATTCTGGATGACGAACCATTTGTCCGCACAAGTGCAGGGTGTTTTTGGCGCAACCTGTCTATGACTTGTGAAGGATTGTAACCTGGTATTTTCCGCAGCGTAAATCCGACGGGTATTCCGCTTGCCAGACAATCGTCAACCAAGGCATGAATCACCGACATCGAGACCACCCGCTGATGCTCCGGATCGAGGCTGATGCGAATCCGAAAAACACCGCTCGTTTTCACCCTGCTCAGCAGTTCCGGATGATTACGGTACCAGTGTCCACTGGTTAGAATTTCGTTATGAAACCCTCGTTCTGTTGCCGTTTTGATGCCTGTACACAGCGTATCCGGCGCTTTGAACGGCTCACCGCCCGTCCATAAAATCCAGGTTTCACGTTGAGGGATACTGTCGTCAACAAAGCGCTCTACCCATTCCGGAGACAGAAAAGCGGTCGAATCCGGAGTCGCGCCGGTGTTACAGGTTGCGCATCCGACATCGCAGCGGTTCGTGATGAAAAGAATGATCGACCGATACCACGATTTTTCATCGATCGCTCCAGCGTGCTTCGACGCTTGTTGTAGTGTGACACCGTTATTCATGGTCCCATTGACGGCATATCACTGTCTGAAGTCGCCAGACCCATCGATCGCATGGTTTTCAACGTCTCGTTCAGTATTCTGCCGCATTCATCCAACTGTTGTTGCGAGAATTTTAATCGGATATCCGCTCCAATATCGGCAAAATAAATTGTCACGGGGATATCGGCAGTGTTTTTCGGATCGATACTCCGCACAGCCATCGCATAGACGGACATTTGAAAAAAGTGTTCGTTCCGGCGCTGTTCCAGCCAGGTTTCCAGAGACGCCGCTAGTGGTTTTCGGTCGGTTTTATAATCGACGACATGCCATATTCCATCGATTTTTACCAGCAGATCGATGATGCCATGCACGACACCGTTTTCCAAATAGATGTTGAAAGGCGCTTCGTGATAACCCCGGTTTTTGGATAGAACCGTATGCATCGACCAATTTCGAGTTCGAGTGATCATCTGGTGAAAACGTTCAAGTATGTTTTCGCGTTCAGCACTATCCAGCAATGACAAATCAGCTTCCAACGCTTCTGAGGCGATCCGCACCGCGTCAACGTTTAGATCGGGGTGCAACTCCATCAGTCGATGATAGGCATTACCTAACGCCAGAGCGGCTTCGCGTGTCGGGTCACTTTCCGTGTCACGAAAATGGTCCACCATATGCAACACGTGCTTTTTGACGTATTCATCACGGTTTACAAGAAACTCACGGATGGTTGTAACCGCGATCGGCTCGACACCGATATCGGCAGTCGGCGCTGGGGCTATCGGCGCAACCGGTTCCACCGCTGAACACGCCTGCGTGATCGACAGCGCTTCATCCAGTGACGGATACACGAATAGTTGGGTCTCAGCCGGCTGAACAGATGTGATACATTTGACGGTTAAATTATCTCCTTCACCTACCGATATCTCGACACCTCCGGAATCAACATCGTTCAGCGTGATAGCCAACGCTGATCCGATCCAATCGGCCATACGGTTTTTTTCCAGATTCGGCTTAAAAACACTGCTTTTTTCTGTGTTCACCAGATACAGTCGATCTCGTGCGCGAGTGAACGCGACATACATCAGCCGTTTCCGTTCGGCTATTTCACGCCTTACCGCTTCTTTTTCCAGTTGAATGTACCGGAATGTCTTATAAGACGGCATATCGGGATTCAATTGCTCCAGCCGCAAACCGACACCTTGAACCGAATCCATCAGCAGCGCTTCTGAATTCCGCTGAAGATCTCGTTCGATACCCGTTAGATAGACGACTGGAAACTCCAATCCTTTTGCTGCGTGGATCGTCATCAATGTCACACTGTTATCAGCCGACTTGGTCATTGTCGCTTCTTCTTCCCGGGTCGATTCCTGGTATTCGGCGAGTATCCGGGCGGTTTCCCACAACGGCGCGACGCCTTCCCGGTCCAGAAGCGTTATGTTATCCAGAAACTTTTCGATATTGACGATAACCTGTCCGTAGTCGTCTTCTGCTCTATAGCTGCCCCAACCGCCCGAAGCGGTCAGCGCCGTTTCCAAAATGTGCGCCAACGGCATGATTCCAGCGGATTGTCTGGCTTCGGTCAGTATATGGTAGGCCAGTTTCACCGAATCGGTGTCCGGCCATCTTAGATCATCGACTATCTGATCGATAGTCATTTTGTATGAATCTGTGGGAAAGCGACGCCACTTTTTTGCCAGTATCAACAACGCTTCATCGCTCAAGCCAAACATCGGCGACCGCAGCACGGTATAGAGCGCTGTTCGGTTTTCGGTGTCGGCCAACCAGGTGATCAGCGCCGTCAAATCACGGATTTCCGGGGCCTCCCAAAAGCCGATACCTTTATAAACAGTGAATGGTATCGCCGCCTTCTTAAACGCCTGCATCAGTAATTCCAGCCGCGTCCGAGCCGGAAACATCACCGTGATATCTTTCCAGTTAAAAACTCCCTCTGCAATTGTTTGTTTGATATGGCCGACCAGTAGCTCCACCCAGGGATTCTGTCCTGCTTCAGCGCTATTCTGAAGGTTATCATCGTCATCAGCACCATTACTTTGCGGTGGAAAAAGAAGAGCGATTTCGCCAGTATCTTCCGGCCGATCGTGATCGACATTGCGACCGAAAGCCAACGGTTCATAGGCGATTTCATAATCTTCACCCGGTGTCATCACCTGCCCACATACGATATCGGTAAACTGTAAAATCGCCTGGCGGGATCGGAAATTTCGATCGATTGTGACATCTCCCGGCACGGCTTGTTCCACGTGGAACGTTGCGGCATGGTGTTTGTTATCGACGATTATCTTGTCTCGAACATCTCTGAAAACCGTAACATCGGCCTGTCTGAAACCGTATATGGATTGTTTCGGATCGCCGACAATAAACAGTTTATCTTTCAACAACCTACCTTTTGCGTCGGTGACCAGCGGCTCCAGCATCTGCCATTGCATCGGATTGGTATCTTGAAATTCGTCGATCATGAAATAACGATAACGACTCTGCAGCGTTTTTCGAATGGTATCGGCATCCTTGTTTTGAGTCAGCAGTAGCCAGGTCAACCGTTCCAGATCATCGAACGTCAACATCGCGGTATAACGGCGTATCCTGTCCCGTTCATCAACAGCCTTTTTCGCCAACAGGCACAACACCTGCAGCGCCTGATGCGCAAATTTTTCGCCGGTCAGACTGATGCGACAGATTTCAGCTAATTCCTGCTGAAGCTCCTTGACAACATTATTTGTTTTTGGGAAATTACGACTCGTTCCTCTAGGTTCATCATCATCCCTAAACAATGTCACTTTCAGCGCCTTCAATCCTGCTTCGATTTGTTCCGGCGAAACACTGTTTTGCACCGTTACCAATTGCTCGATCAGCTCTGCCACCCGATCATATTCTTTGCCCGACGTTTGATTTAATTGTTTGCGAAACCGCTCATCCCAATAGGCCACGTCGAATCCGTCTAAGGCCTCGCGATAAAATGCCACCGCGTCGAACGGTTTATCTATCTGCCGCTGCATCGCTGCCACGATATCAGGCTGCACTGCCAGTATAGCCAGGTGTTCTTCCAGAGTTTTATAGCGAAAAAACCGTAGGGCTTGCTGATAAATTTCCGGTAATTCACGTTCGGCTCGGCGCAACGCCATTTTTGCAGCCTCGACGCCGGGATCAATGGTTGAATCCTCTTCAACAATACCAAAACTCGGATCGAGACCGGCTGATATCGCGAACTCTCTCAAGAGCCCAGCGGCAAAACTGTGGATCGTCCCGATCGGCGCCCACGGCAACTCATCCAGAATACGCGTGTATCGAGTGCGTACTGCCGAATCAGGAGTTGAATCCGGCATCAATTCAGAAATACGTTGGCGAATGCGTTCCCGCATTTCTGAAGCGGCTTTACGAGTAAACGTGATGGCGACGATATTTTTTGCCGTCAATTCTGGATTGGTTTCCAGGATTTTGAGATATCGTTCGACCAGCACGCGCGTTTTTCCGGAACCGGCTCCGGCGGATACCGCAATATTATGCGTCAGGTTCAACGCCGCTTTTTGCTGCCGTGTCATTTCAAAGTCAGCCATTTATCGCCTCTCTTTCACGCCTGCACAGCCCTGGAAATACACACCACTCGCATTTTTCCGTGCTTTCAGCGATGCCGAATTTTCCGTGCCGCATCGCACTGACCTCTTGTCCGATCACACTTTTCAACTGCTCCATGTATTCCAAAAAATCTTTTTCCGGCCACTCTCGTTTCAAGGTGTTCGAGCCGCCTTTTTCCGGTAGATAAACGGATATTTCGCTGCCTCCCCGCCGCAGAACAGTGACCAAATCAGGAGCCGTCCGGCTTTTCACCTTATAGTAACCACCCGCATTGATCGGCAGGTTCAAGATATGTGAGGCCGCTAACATGTATATACCGACTTGAACACGCTGAAACCCGTCTATTTCTTTTTTCTGGGGCCGCTTGCCGGATTTGTAATCCCAGATCACCGCATCGCGATCGCCAAGTGCGTCCAAACGGTCGATTTTACCGGTTATCACAATATCCTGTCCGTCATCATCCAGCAGCACAAATGGTTTTTCGCCGCTTTTCCTGCCGAACGACCATTCCAACAACCGCGGCTGCAACTCTTGCGGACCGTCCGCTTCCAGACGCGCAAACCGTATGGCAAGGCCTTCATCACCAATCTCAGGAGCTCCGATAATATCCAAATAATCCCTGCGGGCAGCCTCGCTGCTGTAACCCAGTCGCTCATATTCTTCAACGGCTATTTCACGAATACGCGCTGCAGAGGTTTCAATCTCGTCCTGTCTGATACGGACAGAGTGTCGATCCATGCGCTCATTATAAAAACGAAACAACACATCATGAATCATCGATCCTCTATCCAGCGGCGACATCGTTTCAACCGGTTCATCTGGCTCACCCAGACCCAGGACTCTTTCGAAAAAGAATGCTCGTGGACACCCGATATAGACTTCCAGCGAGGTCGGCGAAAACGATCGTTCCGGGCCGACATGAGTCTGAATGATGTGTTTGGTCTGTTCCGATGCCTGCTCGAGATCACCACACCACTGTCCGATTCCGGACCGCTTCATACCGGCAACCGCTTTGCCGACCGCCGCCCGAGCGGATACAGGGCAGTCGGCAGTCAGATGATCCTGAGCCGCCTGGATCGACCGTTCCATCAGACAGAGCGGTTCCCTGTCGTCCGCGACAATGTCGGGTTTCTGAAACAGCGTCGTCATATACTCCCAAACCAGGCTGGGCAGCAGTTCTTCGTCGCCGGCCAGCGTCGGTCGAGACAACGTCAGCGTTATCAAAGGCGCCTCCATGACGCGAATCATGTCAGCGAATGCGGCGATTCGCTGCTGGTTGGGCGGCGCTTCAAGAATCGTGTCGATCAAATCCGCATACCAAAACGGCGAAGGCGATCGCGGTCTCGGAAACGCTTTGTCGGTCAAGCCGCCCATATAGACATGCCGAAAAGTCAGGCCGTGGATTCCCAGCAACCCCAAAACCTGCACTCTATCGCCGGCTTGCGTCGTCAATTGGTAATCGATGCCGACCAGCATCCGCCGAAAAATGTCGCAAAACTCCGTCAATGTGATGTCGGTATCCGTCTCGGCAACAGTTTCAATGCTCGACATAAACGGTTCGACAGCATCAAAATACTCCAGCAATCGATTGTAAGCCCGACGAATATATTCAAATTTTTGGGATCCTGCCGGCAGTTTTTCCAGCGCAAATCGCTGTAATTTTTCGATGTTGAGATTGACCTGTAGCGCCGTCAACGCTCGACGCAGCCACGCCAACCATTCCATTGCGGAGGCGCGTGTTCCGGGCTCATCAGCCGGATTGTCCTTGTTCCGCCCAACCGGCCGCTGCAGCACGTCAGCTATCCGATAGACAATCTCCAGCGCTTGGGCGGCCAGATTCGCATCGACACCTGTCGGCGCGCCGGCGGCCATGACGTGTTTCAGCATCGATATCCAACGGTTTTTGTCCCGTATAACCTTGAATTCGGACGACCATTCGGCTCCGCGGCGAACCAGGACATGGGTTTTATCCGGAGCGATACCGGTCAAGCTCGAATCACCCAGAACCGCCAACAGGTCATGACGATTCCAGTCACCGGCGAGTTTCAGGAAACGTTCGATCGACGTGAAAACGGGCGATCCGGTCAACGGCAAAGATTGGCTGAGATTGACGGGGATATCGTAACGTTCGAAGACACGCCTGAGAGTCGGCGCCACGGTCTGCAAATCCGGAAACGTCACCCCGATATCGCTCCATCGCAAACCGTTCGCATCAACGCGTTTTCGTATATCCCGCGCTATGGCGGTGATTTCGTCTAAAAGGCTGCCGCGTTCAATCAGTCGCAACCTGCCGGGAGCATTCAAAGACGCCACATCCGCCGGCAGGCATTCCAGTTCATAGCCGCCGAAGTGGAACGCCGCCGCCTCCAAAGGTGAAACAATAGTCGAATCAGGATAGTCATTGTGTTGCGCGTCAACAGATATTTCATCGCACAGCGGACGCCATTCCGCATCCGGGAAAGCGATTTTCATTCCGGCGACCATCCAGCCCAAAATTCCTTGTGGAGCCGGATTGCCGGGCCAGACCAGTGTCACCTCCATCCGATCGCTCAACTTGCCGATAATGTCGAGCTGCAGCGGTGTCAGCTCCAAAAACCCGTCAAAGACGCATCGGCGCCATGGCAACACGACAACGGTGTCTTCCCGAAGCTTTTCGGCGACGCGCAGGTGCATGCCACCCAAGTCGATTTTTCGGTGTTTGATCAAATATTTTTGGTAGGCTAGATACAGTGTCAGAAACACGCGGCCGTACCCTTCGTGAGCATCCGGAATGGACGTCATGGTATCGACGGTCAGGCCGTGACGCTGGAGTTCATCGATTTGGCGGGCAGTTTCAGCGATGAGTCCCGGTCCCGGCATCGTGTTCAAATCTTTTAACAGAACGGTTTTAATTTCTGCATCTTGAGTTATCACTGTCAGCACAGCTTTCACGGCATCGGGAGCCGGTACGCCGGCATCACCGCCCAGCCGCTCATAGAGCAGTTGTACCACGTCATCGAATGTGTGGATACGCGGTGGAAACTTGACGTGTTTTTCGCGAAAACGCTGTCCAATCCATTGGCGTTTGCGTTGGGTAGGCGTTACCCAAAGTGTTTGGGATGCGTATACGGGATCATCGATGAACGTATCAAACCAGGCGCTTCGAGAAGAATCGCCGGGGGGTCCGAAAAGAATTTTCATTGACGCCGCCTTTCGGTATTAAAAACCAAGGTGTTCATTCACTAGGATAACGTGCATTCGTTCCGGGTCGCCTTGGCGTTCGATAATGGTCGTCACAGCACATATACGCTCGGAATTCGTGCAATCGTTGCATCGCAGTGTTTCCCGGCACGGCGTGTCGCGGTCCAGCCGTTCGCAGTTTAAAGGCGCGGCGACGTCATCGATTCGGATAATGGCGCTGTCGATATCATCGACGATTTTATTGATGCCGGCGACAATGATGACGCGTTTCGGGCCGTAACACATCGCTGCGACGCGATTGCCCATGCCGTCGCGGTTGACCAGGACGCCGTCACGGGTGATGGCGTTAGCGCCGCATAAAAACACGTCCGACGTCAAGCCCAAACGTCGGTTTTCAACTTGCTGCTCACGTGTCAAATCCAGGTTATACGGGTCTAGAAACGTGATATCGGAACGTCTTTGGAGCGCTTCACGGATGCCGCATTGATCCAGCGTAATCGAGCCTCCTTGGCTGACGGTCGATCCACCCGGAATAAGTTCCATCACCTGCGTCAGGGCGGAGGCGCGGGTCGGCGCGAAATAACCGTTGATTTTACGCCATTCGAAAGATGCCAAAACCTGTTCAATCAATGTCCGATTATACCAGTCGTAAAGTTGAGTATATTTTTGATTCATAAGAGTCTCCTTTAAAAATCATGGGTATGTGCTAAGCCGTAAACATGTGTAAAACACGGATTGATTTTACCTGTTTTTGCTGTCCGGAGCAATTCAGGAATTTGATTTAGAAAACGATATCATAAATGACTGGTTTTGATTCGATCAAACCCGAAAAAAATCGTCATGATCCGTTTATCGATGGCGCCATTGCAAAGAGAGTGTCAGTGTATATTCATGGATGATAATGTAATGACACTCTTCCTTTGTCTTATACGTCCCATCGTCCCATTAGTCCCATAATCCCCCCACACGTCCCATTGGTCCCATAACCCCCCTGCTGTCACCTGGCTTTTACAGAGTTTATCGAATTAAATTTCGGGGGACAGACTTCCAATTTTGTATCTTCGGATCGATATATTTCGGGGGACAGACTTCCAAAAATAACAAAACGAACCATCTTTTATTTTTGAATATCAAACCCGTAAGGCCGAAATACATGCGACCGGCACCTATCTGCGCCATCTGTGGAAAAAAAATTCCTAATGTTTGAACGATCAAAATCCTATTGTGGATTTAGATGTTATTGGCGTTCATTCGCGTTCATTCGCGGTTATTAAAAAAAACTACATCTGAAATAGTGCTGATACCGTCTATTTTGAAAATCAAACGTGATTATGGTTTAATTCGGTTTGTGGGTAGAAAACAGTTTTGTAACGCATTTGATACCTTTTCTTTCCGTCTGAAAGGCGGGAAAACCATTATTGGAGCTCGTCATTTTATAAAGAGGTTCGGATGACAATAAACGAAGCATTTGACATATTGAGTATTCCTTTTACTTCAAACGCGGAGGTTGTCAAAAAAGCGTACCGCAAACGCGCTTTGGAGACGCATCCTGACCGAGGCGGGAACTCCCAGGATTTTATCCGTGTTCGAGCTGCTTATGAAATAATTTGTAAGTTTCTTGAATCACCGGATCTTAAAGCAACGGATATGGACAATGAAATACCCATTCCGGATGAATTGAAATCGATCATAGACCAAATTGTTCGTGAGTTTCACCAGCAATTCCAAAGAGCCGAACAACTCTGTCAACAGGCTTTTGCTGATTTTGATAGTATGATGACACAGCATATTCAAAATGCGTCACGTAAAGACCTTCAAAATTTTGGAAACACTTTCAGGCGCAACTGGAACCTATTGATTCGCAGCTTATTTGAGCGTTTCAATTCAAACTGTCGAGCAACAATACACAAATATGAAAGCTGGTTTGACAAAACGCTTGAAGAAACATTTGATGACATTTATAAAAAGCAATTAAAGGAATATTCAAAATCACCTCGATTTTATATCTATTCTATGATTATTCCTATTATTGTAATACTTTTAACACACAACAAATCGTTTTTTTATCGTATTATTCTTTCTTTGGGATCATTACTTTTACTTTTTCCTGTATATTGGATTGACTGTACACTGAGACGCAAAACTCCCCATGACGTCCGGACACTGGATATTCAGTTGTTCAAGATAGACAGAGGAACAAATTTTCAAGGCTCGGCGATCTTAAAAAAAGCATCTATGGATAGAGCCATGTCCGGCATTGCCGGCGCGACGTTTTCGGGTCTTTTCTCAAGTAGTTCACATGCCCCAGCGGCAGGGTTTGCTATCGGTTTTGCTATAGCAGAAATTTACAGTCGTATCAAAAACCCAACCAATAAAATACGAAATTTAATCTATAATGAATATCGAGAATTTCTTGCTGTTGCGCAGCCGGAAATAACGACTTATATCATTCAAACTCATCAAAAGCTTATGAAGAATATACAGCAGGAGATAATCAACAGTTACTCAAAGGGCATGAAGAGAACGATATTGTTAGTAGCCGGACATTCAGAAAAGGATGCTCGATAGATGGAATTGAATCCGCCGGGTATTTCGCGTGATGATTGCTCCAATTTTCAATAGTTTCAAACGAATGGTACCGCATTGAGCACTGGCAAGTTCTGTTCGATAAAGTCCCAGGCGGATCGTCTCCATTAAGACATATGCCAGTGCGCTCAAAAGCACTCGGAATTGATTGGGCCAGAATCCATGACAGCTAGTACGATCGGCAAATAAGTCCAGTTGTTTTTCCTTGATCCGGTTTTCCATATCCCCACGGGCACAATACATCTCATCATAGAGGCTCTGCGGCGATCCCAACCAAAAATCCAAATAGATTTTGTCTTTTGCGATCGTCAAACGCAGGGCTCACCGACTGCATTTTTCGCTTTCCGGCGCTACGTCTTGTTTGGCGTTATTCTCACCGTTTAATCGCCCGGATGTCCTTTGCGCGAGCTTCTAGCTTCTTGGCTTCCGTTGGCCGGTTTGTGGCTTGATAGAGAGTTGCAAGGCTCTCAAGGCACATGAGCACGTCGGGATGATTCGGCCCCAACGATTTTTCCGTGATGGCCAGCATGCGTTTGTAGAGCGGTTCGGCTTTGGCATAGTCGCCTTGGGTATCGTAAAATACGGCCAAATTGTTCAGGATCGTGGTTAGGTCAAGATGGTTCTTTCCCAGCGCTTTTTCCTTGATGGCCAGCGAGCGCTCGTAGAACAGCTTAGCCTTGGCATAGTCGCCTTGGACGTTGTAAATCAATGCCAGATTGTTCAGGATTATGGCTACGTTGGGATGATTCGGCCCCAACGATTTTTCCGTGATGGCCAGCGCGCGTTTGTGGAGTGGTTCGGCCTCGGCATAGTCTTTTTGAGCACGGTGAAGCTGAGCCAGATTGTTCAGGATCGCGGCCACGTGGAGGTGATTCGACCCCAGCAATTTTTCCACGATGTCCAGCATGCGCTTGTAGAGCGGCTCCGCCTTGGCATAGTCATCTTGGGTGTGGTAAAACTCGGCCAGATTATTCAGGATCGTGAACACATCAGGATGATATGGTCCCAGCGCTTTTTCCGTGATGGCCAGCGATCGCTTGTAGAGCGGCTCCGCCTTGGCATCGTCGCCTCGGGCGCAGTAAAGCTCGGCCAGATTGTTCAGGATCGTAACTACCTCGGGATGGTTCTTTCCCAGCGCTTTTTCTGTGATGGCCAGCGATCGCTTGTAGAGCGACTTGGCTTTGGCATAGTCGTCTTGGATGCCGTAAATCAAAGCCAGATTGTTCATAACCGTGGCTACCTCGGGATGGTTCTTTCCCAGCGCTTTTTCAATGATGGCCAGTAAGCGCTTGTAGAACGGCTCCGCCTTGGCATAGTCGCCTTGGGCATAGTAAAGATCGGCCAAAATGCTCAGGCTCTCGGCTATGTCGGGGTGATTCGGCTCCCGCACTTTTTCATAGATGCTCAGCGCGCGCTTGCAGAGCGGCTCCGCCTTGACATAGTCGCCTTGGTCGCTGTAAAGCACAGCCAGATTGTTAAGGCTTCTGGCCACGTCAGGATCGTTTGACCCGATGTCTTGCTCTGCGATTTTCAAGGCCGCCTTTGCAACCGTCATCGCACGTTTATATTGACCGGAGCGATACAGATCCATCACCTCTTCATTCATCTGCGCGAGAGTATTTTTTTTCATCATTCCTCCTTACATGCCGACTAACGGCACAACTCACTGGTTTGCATCGTTTTTATGCCCAATGCCTATGTTCAGTTGGCGGTAACTACACAACGATTTGGCAGTCGGCTGCAGTGATCATTCATACCTCTACTGCGCTTTTATCCATCGTCGCTTTCTAGTTTTATCGCCATCGAAAATATAACATTTCCGGCGCTATCGGGCAACTAAGAAACATGCTCTATACCGGAAAGCATGATTATCAACTGCCTCTATCCTTTATTCAGGAGATATGTTCCATAGTATGTTCTGCTACAAATTGAGGTCTTTTTCCTTTCACGCACTGTGTCAATCAATAGAATCATATATCAACCACTTTTCTCCAGCAATGGGGAAAGGGCCGGGGGATGAGGTCTAAGTCCAGACAATATTGTTTGCGAACAATCTATTGATTTTCATGATATGGGAAAGCCTAATCTGTTGACTCTCAGTGTGCGATAGGCAGTAATTTTGGTTGATGAGCGTAGTCAGGTTAAGGGATGGACGCTTTCTGAACAAGGCAGCCGGGGTTATTCTCAGTATCGGGGGATTGTCGGTATGAACACTGTATTAGTCTGGTTTATCATTGGCCTGGTTTTGACGATCATGGAATTTTTTGTTCCCGGTGTGACCCTGATTTTTTTTGGTATCAGCGCCTGGATTGTCGCGTTAACGACCGCTATTGGATTGACCGGAACATCAACATCTCAGTTGAAGTTGATGGAATCCTTTATTTACAGGTTGTCGATGCCGTCAAAGCCAGCTATGGTATAGAAAATTACATGTTTGCCTCGGTACAACTTGCGCAGACAACCATGCGCTCGGAAATAGGCAAATTGGAACTGGATCGAACCTTTGAAGAACGCGAAGCCAAGATCAATGTTGCGGAAGGTGTCAAACAGGAGGCTATCAAAGGTTCTGAAGGTGAAAAAACAAAACGGATCAACGAAGCTGAAGGCCGATCAAAAGAAATTGAACTGATCGCGTTAGCTACCGCGGAAGGTATTTGACAGATCGCCGCCATTCAGGAACCCGGTGGAAAAGAGGCTGTCAATTTACGCGTCGCGGAACAATATCTGAAGGAATTTGGCAATCTCGCAAAAGTCAACAATACGATGATCCTTCCATCTAACCTTACCGATATCGCCGGCGTGGTTGCGACCATCAGCAGCCTGTTGAAAACAATACCGCCAACAAATTAGAGTCAAATTCTGAATTGGATCGATTGTAAGTGTTCAATGTAAAAGCATAAGCGCTTTTTCTTCATCATTTTTCTGACACATCCCGATATTTTCTGCTAAACTTGGTTGGCTGTGCTGGATGTCTATTTTCGGAGGAGGTTTATTTACATGAGCAAAAAAGTTGTCGGTGTGATGTTCGGGGGTCGTTCCGGAGAACATGAAGTATCGTTGAAATCCGCTCAATCTGTCATGAAAACGCTGTTAAAATCAAATATTTACGATGTTTTGCCGATGGGTATAACCAAAGACGGTGAATGGTTCTGCGGTAGCCAGGCAATGAAGGAGTTGATCGATCGGGCTGATCCTGATCTTCTGGACGGAGCCGCTTCTGTTGACCGACATGCAACCGTGTTCGGTGATTTTCCGACGGTAGCCTCATCACCGCTGCCTACGCCGGACATTATAAATTTGATCGATGTCGTCTTTCCCGTGCTGCATGGGCCGGGTGGAGAAGACGGGACGGTGCAGGGTATGCTGACGATTGCCCGCGTCCCTTATGTCGGCTGCAACACACTGGCATCGAGTGTCGCAATGGATAAAATCGTGTTTAAAAACGTCATGCGTGCTCACAGCATTCCCGTATTGCCCGATGTCACGGTTCTCAGGAGTGAGTGGGAATCCGATCGTAAATCCATCCTTTCCAAGATCGAATCGACATTGTCCTACCCGGTTTTCATTAAACCCGCCAATATGGGATCCAGCGTCGGCATATCCAAGTGTCGTGATCGAGCGGAGTTGACGGTCGGCATCGATTTAGCTTCCCGGTTCGATCGGCGCATACTGGTGGAGCTCGCGGCGCCGAAACCCAGGGAAATCGAGGTGTCAGTATTGGGGAATGATCAGCCGATCGCATCGATACCCGGAGAAATTGTGCCGAAGCGGGAGTTTTATGATTATACCGCCAAGTATATCGATTCCGGATCGGCTGCATCCGATCTGATCATTCCAGCGCCGATCAGCGAATCGGAAGCGCAAATCATCCGCGATATCGCCGTGCGCGCATTTCGCGCTATCGATGGTTCCGGTATGGCGCGTGTGGATTTTTTCATCAATCGGATTACCGGCGATCTTTATTTAAATGAATTGAACACGATTCCGGGGTTCACGGCAATCAGCATGTACTCGAAATTATGGGCAGCCACCGGAATTCCTTATCCGGAACTTATCGATAAGTTGATCGAACTGGCTATTGAACGCTTTGAAGAGACGGAACGAAACCAGGTGTCATATACGTAGGCTGTTTTGCGCCAAGACTCCAGAAGTTGTGCAATTAATATTCTTATAAATCCGCTTATCGCCTGAGCAAGCGGAAACCCGCCTGTATTTATGCAAATCCAAAGTTAAACTTTTGTTTTGCACAAAACCTGTGTATTATATCGTCATGATCACTCGAGATATAACCCAAGAATTATTGCAATCCGCCGCTGAATATCCCGTTGTGACGATTCTTGGGCCGCGGCAATCGGGCAAGACCACACTGACCCGGATGACATTTCCCGACAAGCCGTATTTTTCCCTGGAAGACCCGGACATCCGCATAGCAGCTGAGGCTGATCCGAGGGGTTTTCTTGATCAAATGAAAGACGGTGGTGTCTTGGATGAGGTGCAGCGGCTTCCGGTTCTGCTTTCCTATATTCAAGGCATAGTGGACAAGACAAGAAAACGCGGGACATTCATTTTAACCGGCAGCCATCAACCGCAGCTTCATGAAGCGATCAGCCAGTCTTTAGCGGGCCGGACCGCCATATTGTCTTTGTGGCCATTTTCCATCAATGAAATCCGTCGATATGAACAGCCTCAAAATCCCTTCGATTTGATCTATCGCGGTTTTTTCCCTAAGCTTCATCAGGAAAAACTGGAGCCGCGTCGTTTCTTCAACGGTTATCTGCAGACTTACGTCGAGAGGGATGTCCGAGCCTTGATTCATTTGCGTGATTTGTCGTCATTTCAAAAATTCTTGATTTTGCTGGCTGGTCGGGTAGGCCAAGTCGTGAATCTCGCCTCGTTGAGCAATGATGTGGGTGTCTCTGCAACGACAATCAGAAACTGGCTTTCGGTATTAAAAGCTTCGTATATCTTGTTTGAGCTGCCGCCATTTTTTGAAAATGTCCAAAAGCGAGTGATCAAATCGCCCAAACTCTATTTCACCGACGTGGGTCTGGCTGCTTTTCTGCTTGGCATTCACACGGCGGATCAGGCTTTTCGCGATCCTTTGCGGGGGAATCTGTATGAAAACCTCGTGATCGCTGACATCGGCAAAGGCGCTCTGAACCGCGGGATCAGACCGGAGATGTATTTTTTTCGGGATTCTCACGGCAATGAGATCGATCTGTTGGTTCGGGAAAACGGTGTATTGACGCCAGTGGAGATCAAGTCTGCAGCGACATTTTCCATGGATTTCGTCAAAGGTCTCGAGTGGTTTCAAACGTTGAATCTTAAGCGCGTCCGCCCCGGCGTAGTTCTCTACAACGGTGTGCAGTCGTTCAATATCCGAGGTATCCGTATTCTTAACCCGCTTAATGTGGACGATATTTGGCGGATGATTACTGCCATTTCGGAATGAAGGTGTTTGCCGTCGAGTTTAGATAATTTTATGTGTCACAAGTTGCTCAACTGAAGCATTGAAAACTCGGTCTATCTTGCCTATCCATTCGCTGGAGCACAATCATCACAAGGAAATGCTCTTTACAAGAGATGTGACCGAACCTCAAGGCGTACGAACGTGAGTCAGCGTGTTCTATGCAGCCGCTGGTTGAGCTGCCGAAGTCAGCTATAGTTCTCTATTTTCTTTCTAGCCACAAATCTATCAAGCACGTTTCGAATCAATGGCTTGGCCCAGGGCAATAAATAATTAAGAAGGAGAGCGAAAAAATTGCCCATGCCGGCATAATAGAGACGAACGAAGCATCGCCCACTCAGAGATTGCATCAGGACGTCATCTCTATATCTGCGTAGAAAGCATACCTGTTCTATATTGGGATCGCCATAGACAGCCGTTGCAACGAAACAGCCTGAACCTTGACCACCACCGGAGCTTTTATAGTTGCGGTTATCTTTATTGCCACCATATCCAGACTTGGATTGGCGCGATTTCTGTTGAGTTGCAAAAAAATTTCATCATTCCTAACTCGATTTCATGTTTCCATGAATAAACCCAGGATTTCTCGATATCGTATGAAACCTGTTCCGGAAGACATTGTGCAAATATTTTCTCACCGAATGGAAGCCGCGCATATCCCAGACGAAGATCGCCGGAATTATATGAAATAGCTTCGTTTCTATCCCGACTTCTGCTTTTAGTTTGGAGAGTTATCTACATGGAGGTATAGGGCTATAGCCCCCTGAATTCCCATACGTGGAAATTGGACATTGGATTCCTCGCTACTTGCTCCCTTTCTCTAACCGTGATGCTGCTGAAATCACCATTGAAAGAGCGAGCGTTGAACTGTCAAACGTCCAGCCGCACCCGCGAGCGCGAGAGAGCTGTAAAAGATGATGTATACTGTGTCCCGGGGCACATTCACCCGCAAGCCTACCCTTCCATTGCCGGTTGACCATTAGGACTTGTTCACCTCCCGCCAAGCGGCACGGTCTTAATTGCCTAACGCCGAGCATCAGCCTCAAAATGGGCAGCGTCCGTGCGGTCCATTTTATAGTGTTGGATGCTCTTGTTGGCCAGGTCTTACTGTTTCGCAACGAATTGTAGGAACTCGCGAACCTTTGCCTTGTCCTTGAATGATCCCTTGATCTTGTCTCCGTTCGTGAACGATATGAGGACTTCGAACTTGCGGAAATCGCCACAGCCTTTGTAGACGGAATAGCTGTCGAGAAAGCGCAAGGCGTCGTCGATCGTGGCGAACTCACTTGAGCGACCGTACAACGGGATGACGAACACCTTTTCGACCATGCAGTCAAGACGTTCCTTCAGCGATACCATGAACGTTTCAATTTGCGTCTTGTTTGCGTTGCTAAGATGATCTTTCACCTTCTGCATTGTCGCGGACGATGCCTTCTCGATCTTCTTTACGCACTTCCGAAAGTCCGTGTCGGGGGTCTTTTCGTCAAAGGCTACATCTATGCGTTCGGATGCGAACGCCGCTACGATGGTATCGTACGGGAAATACAGCACATGAAATCCAAGGGAATGCAGTTGCTCAAGGGAACCTTCCGTAAACAAGCCAGCAAGAACCACACCCAGAAACGGGTTGGACCACTTGTACTTTTCTGCAAGTGGCAGAATCGCCCCTTGGATCTCTTGCGCCTTGTTACGGGAATGCTTCGTGTATCTACGCCATGCAACTTCGATAAATGCCACTGGCGTTCCTAATGCATCATCAGTGCCATCACGCTCAAGCACGTAGTCAAGATCGTGGGCGTTACCGTATGTATCTTCCCATGTGACTTTCTTCCCTTTGCGTGCAGCGCGAGCGTTCTTCTGATAGTCGAGATACAATCCGCTGTAAGCGGCAATGGATGTAAGGAAGGACTCAATAAGTTCCTCCAAAAGGTTCCCGATCAACTGCCCGAATCTGTGTGATGGAGATTCTGCCATGCTTTACCCCTCGATCCAGAGCCTGCCTTCCTTGAGGGGCACACGATGTTTTCTGTTCTTCCATTTGACGTTACGATCCCGAATTTTCTCGAAAGAATGCGACTTGAAACCGGCTGCAAGGGCCAATTTGCCCAGCCATGCATCAACATCCAGATACACCCCATACGGTGCGGAGTCACCGATGACAAAGCACAAGAAACTTCCAGCACGGCAGACAGCGCGCAATGCTTTGAAAACCAAGCCGAGGTCTCGGAAATACGCCGCTGCCATCGTGTGGTAGTTCTTTCTCCCGCCCTTGGTTTCTCGGACTTCAGCTAGTGTTTTGCATGCTGTCGAAAGTTCTGGCCTGATCGGGGCAAGGATCGGTTCGGCTAGCACTTCGTCCAGAACGAGTTTGTCAGCCGCAGCGTGTTGCGAACACGAGCGGATAAGGCGCTGTCGCACAGCGCCTTGAAGGTCCCCCCAACCGTTGACCTCGCCCCAGAAGGTCATCTCCAAGCGTGTGGCATCGGCATAATCGTAGTTGTTTGGATATGGGGGCGAAGTGATGACGGCATCGACTTTGATCTGCTCACAGTCTTCCGGTGCGCGTGCGTCCGTAAGTAGAACACTGCCGCGATTGGACCAGGCATTGCGTTGGGTATACTCAATGTCCTGCAGTATGTCACAAGCCTTGGATTGAAAAGCAGTAACAGGAGTTTGCACTCCGGACTTGCTTTTGTTTGGCAGGACATACTGCCACTGGGCAGTTCCGGCGCCACTGCACACCCGAAGAATGGCGGTCAGAACAAGCCAGATCATTTCGCCCGTAGGTGTCTTGTTGTCAAATTCTGCATGAAACAAGTCCCGCATGGCAAAGAGAGTGGCGAGAGATTCCCGTGTGTAGCACTTTTCCAGCAGCGGTGGCACATCCTCTGGGAGGGAGGGAGCAACCTCGGGCAACTGGTTCAGGAATCTGTGAAACGTCTCGCGAACGGCTGAAATGTCGACATGGATGCCGCGCAGTTTTGCGACGGCAATCCGGTGAATGAAGGGGTGTGTCTCGAATCCCCAGCTTCTCACCTGTTCGGCCTCGCAGGCCAAAAGGGTTGTTCCCACACCAGCAAACGGGTCAAGCACAGCAACCGTGCTTGTGTCGGAACACCGATCACGCAGGAGAGAGCGAACCCAGTCGGCGGAAAACCCCGCCGAATAGCGATACCACCGATGTACGGGCAGAGACATATTGTCCACAAAAGCGCCGGACCGCCCGTTGAAACGCGCATGTGTCAAGACTGCGTCCGCGTCGTCGGCGAATAGCTCTGGTTGGTATGCAAGGTTAGTACTCATGCCGTTATGCTGCCATAGGCAGGCCGATTTGTCAATTCTGTTCTCTGGGTCAACAGTGAAACCATTTATTCCATCCAAGCTGCTCTTCAACCTCCGCATTCAATTCCCAATATGCCAAACCGACATGAGACACACGAATCACTTTTCCCATTCGTTTTGCTTTTGTCTTTAAAGCCCAATGGTTAGGGACTCGACGAATGAAATTGGAGGCGTTTATTCTAAATAATGTTCTCGTCGAAAATGTTCAATCTGCTGCTGATCCCAGAGCATATTGCTCCGCATTTTCAAGAAAAGCTTGCCTTGATAACCTCACTGCTTCAGCAATAGCCTCATGGGAAATACTCCCACGCCATTCCTGAATGATGGTTTCCCATGCAAGACCATCTGCAATTTGCTCCAGAACATCAGCAACCAGAATACGCGTTCCATGGAAAGTTGGCTTACCATGACAAATTTCAGGATCAGATATGATATATCGTCCTACGAATTTTGCCTTCACTTCCTTGGTCTCCTTTCAATAAGATTCTGTCGTTCGATAAAAGTTTTCACACTTTTCATCGCCCTGACACAATATAAATTATAGGTGTTAAATCTCGATAAATCACAGAATGATAAGGCATTAATCAGGGTAAACAAAAAATAGAATTTTTTGAAGGATTGTTGGATGTGCGCCAAACATCTTCGACGGGCACGTTAATATTCTTTTCGATGTTGATTTTCTTGATGTTAAAGATAATCTTTGCGATGTGGTTTTTATACTGAAATCTTATAACGACAAAGCTCAGCAGCAGCGCGTAAGGGCCGTCCACTGGAGCGAATTGTCAGCGCTTTTATTCCAACTTCATATCAAGGCTAAACGCGTCCTCAATAGATTGCTTCAGTTCACCGGATTCAAATCGCTCTTTAAATTCGCCGCGCTTTTTCTCCATTTCTTCAGATCGATCCTTGATTTCTACCACACGACCATCTTTGATCGTAATATCTAAGACGG
Organism: uncultured bacterium; assembly: GCA_964404285.1. Classification (GTDB taxonomy): domain Bacteria; phylum CSSED10-310; class CSSED10-310; order CSSED10-310; family CSSED10-310; genus JBASEY01. The sequence continues at coordinate 26,937 of CAYOJK010000017.1, forward strand.
TTTTGAAAGCGGTAGGCTTTTGGAATCCCCAGTGTACATAGTGTTCATAAATGAAGTCTTTTACCAATCTTATCTCGCCAGTAAAGTTTACTTTGACATTTAGGCCATTGTATGTAGCTTGATACCCTGTTCTTGTATCGGGTTTTACTCCGTCCCTCTGTGTCAACATGAATGAGACACCTAGCCTATCAAAGATTAGTGTAGTAAACTTTGTGGGGGGAGATGACCGATCCACTATCAGCAACATGTCAATGTGTTTACGGCCGGTCTTGATCGCCTAACGGCTGACGATCAGCAGTAGCACGAAACACCGTCCACGACGGGTAAAACGTGCCAGTCCTCGCCCTTGTTGGAATATTACTTATTTGTTATTGCCGAAGCGTTGGAAAGTTGCTCGAATAAGAGGGTTGCCACTTCATGATGGGTTCTTGGATTGGGGTGTCCATCCAGACTGTTGACGACAAGTTGTTCGGGTCGACGGCCACTGAAATAGAACGCTAGATCGACAACGCTAATATCTTGATTCTTAAAGAATTCCACGACCCGATCGGTGAGCTCTCGAGATTGCTCTATGTAGGAGAGATTTGGCCATACAACAACGTAGAGTTTCGCAGATTTAGTTCGCGCTAAATCAATGACAGCCTGGAGTTCTTCACAATGCAACTCCCAGATGGACGGATTAGAGTAGCATTGCCGTAAGTATTCCCAGTAGTCATCACCCATTGTAGCCCGAACGAATCGCCAATAAACAAAATTGAAGAAAAACGATTTGTCTATAACTTTGCTAGCGAGCGGGCTTGGCGCGGCGAAGTATTGCTTCGGAAATATGCCTATCTTTTCGGCTGAATCTTGAATATCGTTAAGGAAATAACTCCACACTATGACATCTGGAACTACTTGTTGTTCCCGAACGGCTGCAAGCTCTTGCTCTGTCTGCCATCCATTTTGCGCAATCACAACATGCTCCCAGTTGCTTCCCAACATTTCTGCTAATTTATTGGGAAATCTATCTTGAATGCGCTTTATGCCATGACCCGCTACAAAAGAGTCGCCCACAACAAACAGGACAGATCGTCCGTCGAAATGTTTCTCCGGATAATCACGATACCCATAAGCATTGACAGGATTCCAATACTTCTTAAACCAAAGCTTTGAGCTGAGCGTATGCCCGAACCCATCTGAGGGATGTATCATATATGCGAAAAAAAACTCCAAGAAGATAAAGGTAAATGCCAAGGAAAAAGCTAACATACTAGTTTTGAGTACAGTCGATCGTATTCGAGATGGCCGTCGCCATAAAAAGCGAAACAAGAGAATGGCATTGCCGACCATGCTTACGATTAGAAGAGATCCAAGACGCCAGAAGATTCGTAATGTGCTGATTTGATCTATATTCATGTGTGTCTTTCTAAATTACCATCACGTTATTTGATGCTTATCTGCTCAACTTTTAAAGTCAAACAGAAACCCTGTCGACTTGCAAGAAAAATTTCATCATCTTCAACCCGATATCATGTTTCTATGAATAAACTAAGAATTTCTCGATATCTTATCGAAAGCTCTTCCAGAAGATATTGCGCAAACATTTTCTCACCGAATGGAAGCCGCTCATATCCCAGACGAAGATTGTTTGGCTCTGACTAAATTACTTCTTAAGCTTCGATAAAATTACTATTTGAACTGTGTTGCGTCAAAGCGTCACACGTTGTTCAGCGGAAGCGTCGATGCTGCTGTTTATCGTTTGACCAAGCGAAATCCCACACGGGGTGAGACAACTCCGATAAATTCTGCTTTAAAACGGGCTGCTGATCGACATTCTTTTGCAGGCGCCCCCCAGCTCCCCCCACGGATCACGGAGTAACCTCCTAAGCTAGCGCCGACAGGATCTGTCACAGAGCCGGTCGGATAATCACCATATATGTCCCAGCACCATTCCGCTACATTCCCATGCATATCATGCAGATTATAACCATTGGGCATAAGTGAGGCGACCGGCTTTGATTTAGATACTATCGGACTATTCGCACAAAATACACAACACGACTCCAGATACAAAAGAATACCTGAATCGCAGGATTCACAGTTGCCGCTATTGTATTCAGGCTCGTTGATCCAAAACGGTCCGGTCATTCCCACCCTACATGCAAGCTCCCATTCCGCCTCCGTCGGCAGCCGATATCCACTCGCATCAAAATTACAATAAGGCCTAGTATGTGTGAAGTAATTGCTTGCGTCAACAGGTATCGTGAAGTTTTCATCGCGATAATAATACGGTGTCAACCCATGCTCCAAAGACAGCAGATTTGCAAACAATATCACCTCAACCCACTGGACAGCGTTCACCGGGTGGTCCATCGTCAAAGCATAGCTGGAACTTGGATCCTCGGGCAACGATGGTTGCTGCAACTTCAAATCCGCCCACATCCGCCGTGTCACCTCTGTTTTCATCATAGAGAACGATCGTGTTATCGTGACTTCATGTTGTGTTTCATCGTCATTTCGACACGCTTCAGTCAGCGGTGATCCCATCGTGAACGTTCCCGGGCTGATCTGGGCAAAATCGATGATAGCAGGAGGCATAATTTTTCGTATAAGGCGGAAACCTAGATCATAGACTCTGCTTTCCGGATTGAATTTTCCGCGAGCTGCCGATCGGCAATCCTTCGCTTTTCTGGTGAAACCACCGCCTCGCCTGACCTTGGTCGTTCCTGTGGTCGGCCCGGTATAATTCGTTTGATTGCCTGTCGGGTAATCTCCATACCAGTCCCAACAATACTCCCAGACATTCCCATGCACATCCTTCAGGTTCCATGGGTTCGACCCCAGGCTGCCGACAGGCGATGTCGGTTCGGGAAGGCTCTTGCAGTAAACACAGAAGTGTTCCAAGATCGGGTGTGTTCCAGGATCGCAAACCTCGCAATTGCTTCCAAAATAATTCAGTTCATTGCATGAAAATGGTGTGCTTGTCCCTGCTCTACAAAAATATTCCCATTCCCCTTCCGTCGGCAATCGGTAACCATCCGCTTCGAAATCGCAATATATCGGTTTTGTTTCGTAGTTTTGGTACGTAATAATCTGAGTGTAGGATGAATCACCATAATAACAAGGTGTTAAACCGCTTTTTAAAGACAGAATATTTGCAAACAGCACGGTTTCACGCCATGTCACGCGTTGTACCGGGCAATCCATATCCGGGCTGAACTCTACCGTACTCGGATCATCCGGCATTTGACTGGCAACGTCTTTCAATTCCGCCCACATCCGACGTGTCACCTCTGTTTCCATTACAGCGATACTGCTGAGAGTGTGAGTAAAACTTTCTTCATCGCCACCGTTGCAGGGGTCCCAATTATTGGAACCTTGTTCGAAGGCGCCCTGCGGCACAAACCGCATATTTCCAACAATATAATCGACGGCGTGCAATGATCCAGGCGCGAAAGGCTCGCTGGTCGGTGTAGGTGTCGGCGTCAACGTCGGCATCGGAGTCGGGGTTATCGTCGGGGGTGGAGCCGATGGATCATTCGTTTTTACCAGGCGAAAACCAACATCGCTTCTTCCCATGTAGTATTCACCTTTATCACGAGCAGCAGACCGACATTCGCTAGCCGACCACGAACCGCCACGCCAGACCCGCTCAGTGCCCGTCACCGGGCCGGTCGGATCCAAGACGAAACTCGTAGGATAATCACCATACCAATCCCAACACCACTCAGCCACATTTCCATGCATATCATAAAGCCCGAATTGATTATGCTTTTTCGAGGCGGCAACGGAATGTTCAGATGCATTTTTATTTGCACAATACGCACAATACTGCTCCAGCACCGGATGAGTGCCGAGCACGCAATCGTAGCAATTCGATGCATTATAATTCTGTTCATCACAAGAAAAAGCGCCGGAAGTATTTGCTCGACAGGCAAATTCCCATTCCGCTTCCGTCGGCAAACGAAACCCATACGCTTCGAAATCACAGTAACTGGGTCCGGCGTTATAATTTGTCGCATCGAGCGGTATCGTGAACGCTTGATCCTTGTAGTAGCATATATCCAGGTCTTGCTCCACCGACAATAAATTCGCAAACAACAAAGCCAAATCCCATTGAATCATCTGCACCGGATGCTTCCTTGTCGGGCTCCAATCAATGTTACTCGGGTCATTGGGTAAAGACGGCTGCACAAGCTGCAGGTTCATCCACATGCCCCGAGTGACTTCCGTCTTCATTATGTCGAATTTTCGAGATATCGAGACGGTATGCCGCGTCTCATCATTACCCCGACAGGGTTCAGTTTGCTCTGATCCCATATAAAAAACCGTGGGATCGATGGTTCGTAATTGAATCGCCGGTGAACCGGTTACCGTCCTTATAAGACGAAATCCAATAGTAGGATGGCGATAATCAGGATGACTGCTTCCTCTGTATGCCGATCGACAATGGTTGGCATCGACATCGAAGTTGCCGCCACGATGAATACGGTATAATCCATTTGCCGGCCCCGCATAATCCGTCTCCGGCCAGCTCGGGTAGGCGCCATAGTAGTCCCAACACCATTCCCATACATTGCCGTGGACATCTTTCAATCCCCAAGGATTCGGTTGATTGCTGCCGACAGGAAACGTTCCATCCGGCCCCCTGTTGGCACAATACGTACAATACTGCCCCAGCGTCGGGTGTATGCCCGCTGTACAGCCCGTACAGTTTGAAGAATTGTAATCGGGTTCATTACAAGAAAATGCACCGGTTGTCCCGGCTCGGCTGAAAAATTCCCATTCAGCTTCCAACGGCAATCGATATCCGTTCGCTTCGATATCCAGGAAAAACGGCCCGGTCAAATAATTATTTTCATCGATCGGGACTTGTAAGGTATCTTCGACATAATAGCAGCGTCTGTATCCCTCTTCCTTCGATAAAAGGTTTGCAAACAACAGCGTCTCATACCACGTTAGATTTTGGACAGGATGATCCAACGTCGGGCTGATGGAAACATTGCTGGGATCATCCGGCAATGCCGGCTGCGCAGCCTTCAAGTCAGCCCACATCCCTCGTGATATTTCTGTTTCCATGACGGCAATATCTTGCGTCAACACATGATAAAACTGGTCTTCGTCACTTTCTCTGCAGGGTTCACCAGGCAGTGATCCTTGCATCAGCGATCCGGCAGGTATAAAAAACATCTTGTCAACAATAGGTTCTATGGAGTGCACATCGCCGGGGAAAAAGGGTTCAGGGGAAGGCGTATTCGTCGGTGTAGCCGTAGGAGTGTAAGTCGAAGTAGGCGTATTTGTCGGAGTCGTTGTATCGGAATGCGTCGATGTCGAAGTGGGCGTATTTGTCGGTGTTGACCCTGTCGGCACATCAGTTGGAGTCGGCGTCGGCGTAAAGGTGGGAGTCGATCCTGTCGGAGCATCAGTCGGGGTGGGCGTCGGCGTATCGGTCAGAGATGGAGTCGGCGTATCGGTTGGCGTTGGAGTCGGCGTCCATTTGTGCGCGGAATCCAACCAAAACTCCTGGAAATCATAGTTCCAGGTCTCCATATCCAAAAACCAGGCGCCCCAGAACACCATCGGACCAAACGGAATAAAATCATCGATATTCTCGAAATCAAACTCCAAGAAAAGCACAACAGCTTCACCAGGAGGTATATCCATCAACTCGAAATCCACTTCGACTGAAAACGATGGCCAAAAGAAAAACTCACCCAACACTTCAAGAATTCCAAATATCGTTGCATCCGGCGTCAATTTATCCAAGTTATTCATATATAACTCAGCCTTGAAATGGTCATACGAAACAAACCCACCGTCATTCAAACGCATCTCGACATCGATATTGGTGTCGGCTATCGCTATCGGCAGCCAATTTCCAATCAAGATGCACAACACTAATTTCATCCACCAATAATTATTTTTCACGGTGTATTTCCTCCCTTTCAAACATTAACGGTCTTATATTCCGAAAAATTAGCACATTCATCTTTATTATTTCACCAAGAACATAGAAGGTCAAACTATAAAGAATAGTAAAGCGTTTATTAAAGAGTCTATTTTTATGACCTGAACTACCGAAATGATAAAAAAACCAATGAGAACTATGTTGAAATATTCTTTCTTGAAGCATATATATGGTCGCGATAACAACATGACAATATCGGAAAAACCGATTTTAGGACAAGCCTCGGTATTCGCGAAAATGTGTTTTTTGATCAATCAGACCAAAGTCAAGATTACAAAGCCGCTCACAGCGCATGAAACATCACTTCATCGCTAAAAGCACTTTTAACAGCTTCTACAACCGGTTTATCTTTAGTGAAAAAGACGAGCTGCCAATTTGTTTTATCTCGAAACGTTTTCAGCAACATCACCGCCCGCCGCATCCGATCATCATCGAGCGCATGAAACGGCTCATCCAACACGATAATACCATGATCTTCCGGTCGTGCTTTTCGAGCCAGAACCAGTCGAGCCGCCAACCAAAACGCGTCACGGGTACCGGACGACAGTTGGTCGGGAGACCGATACACACCGGTTCCATCCTTTATCAATAAGCCATCTTTGTTTAACGACTTCATTTTTATAGATTCTTCGCCGGGTAAAAATTCATCGAACATCTCCGCAATTTCTCGGCTTAACTGACCAAATTGGAAAGATGAATCGGCAGCAATTTCACCAAAATATTCGGCAGCCAACGCTGCGGCACGGCGATCAAGATCGATCGTGCGGATATCTTTGTCAAGTTCGGCAATTTCTTGTTTTAAGTTCATAATGTGTTCGGGTAAATCACCCAGACTGCCCGAAATTCTGCCTGCCTCCACGTTCACACTACGCGCCAGTTTCGTCGCGTCTTGGCGAAATTGTTCGATTTCCTGCGAGCGCTCAGCCAATACTCTCTTGAACCTCGCCAACTCCGTATCGGATACCTTGTCGATACCACGCAGTTTCTCCTCATGACCTTCCACCAATATCCGAGCTTTCGATCTCAATGCAACCAAATCATCACACTGATAATCCGCCAGCGATTTTTGTAAAACATGCTCCAAATCCTTTATTTCTTTTTGTAAAACCAGATATTTTGCTATGCGTTCACCATATCGCTGAAGATTCTCGACTTTCATATTTCTAAACCAGTCCGCATGGTTTTTTTCCGCTTGTTCACGTTCTCCGGCTGCTTTCTTCAGCGCCTCCTCCGCTTTACCCAAGCCATCCTTCTTTTCACATAAGTTTACCTCTAATTGTTTATACGCGTTCAACAACTGTTCATAATCCAACTTCTTTTTAAAGACGCTTTCCCGCAAACTATCAGCAGATGCTATATCTTCATTATTGTCACCGACAATTTCGCGCCATCGTTTCAGCATGGTTTCAATAAAAATATCCCTCTCGGTCGTATCATCGATCTGATACTTTTTCCGCGCTAAAAACAATATCAATACACCTATCACAAAGATCACACTCATCAGCATGTACCCTAGCAGAGATACGGACACAGGGGCATCAGAAGCCGTAAAACGTGCCAAGCCGGCGCTTTTCAAGATCGGCTCAAACAGCGACAACCCGGTTACAATTCCCGCTGCGCCACCTAGCAGAATCATAACTATCCCGATTATGGCGCCCCAAGCGCTCCAACGCACTTTCGTGAGCATAACAGGCTGCGGCATATCTCTCGATATCCGGCTATACAGATCATCCAAATTATTTATGGCAACAGCCGCAGTCTCCGCTTTCACTTTGCGATCACTCAAATCTCGTTCGATTTCCGATACCTCTTTCGATAACAATTTGACTGTCGTATCCTGACGAGCATATACATTATGAGTCATTTGAACTTTTTCCTGAAGATCATGGACTTCGGATGATCGGTCATCGGCATAAACTTTCAATTTTTCCAGTTTATCCCGCTTGTCGGTCAGAAATTCAGTATCCTTCACTACTTTGTACAATTTATCTGTTTCTCGAATTTTTTCCTGCTGTTCCACGATCACCTGATACTTTCTAAATTCATCCTCCTCGTTTTTAATTTGCGTCTCCAAATTGACCAAGCGTGCCTTGTCTTCATTCAATTTCTTTTCACTGGATAAAATTGACGCTCGTTTATCGAGTATTTCCAGAAGTTCCAATTCTTTTTTCGTCTTTTCATCCTGTTTGCTTACAAATTGACGCATGTGCGTCAAACTCTTTTTATCTGATCCTTTTTTCTGTAGGTCATCTCGCAATACTACCGGATCGATCCCACCGGTAAACAGTGATGTTTTTATTTTGCCTACCCAATCACTTTTTGATCCAAATTGCGTCGTAAAATCCCCTGCTTTTACTGCGTACAAATTCAAAAATTCATCGTCACTGCATTTAATTGTATCTTCTTCAAACTCAATAGTTGAGCTTCTTTTGTCTTTATCTCCGTAACGTTTTCGCAATTCTTTTCCGGCCGTTCCGCTTCCGATAGGTTTACAGAGTGCGTCAAACAGTGCGTCAAAAATCGTGGTTTTACCTGACTCATTTTTGCCGTAAAAAATGGTCACGGGGGAAAAATCAAAGATTTTATCCCGAAATTTTCCGAACCGTTCAAGTATTAATTTGACGATCATGATCGAGCCTCCAGGTGTTCTTTGATTGCCTTGAGGCCGATCTCCCGTGCCCGCCTCCACACCTCTTGTACATCGCCAAGCTCGGCGGGTTTCTTTGCTTCCCAGATTTCCAAAAATTTTTTGGTGATATCCTGACCGGCAATTCCCGCACAAGACTCTACGTCATCGTCTTCAAAATCCAACCGGCGCACCCGCTTTCCTATATCACGCTGAAAAGCTTCTTTCAGGTTTTCGACTTTCAGTTCATCTTCGACAAGCCCTCGCAATTTCAGCCACACCCAGTCTTGAGGTTCAGCCTGTTCTAAAGTTGATTGATCTGACTCCGATTTTAAAGTTGATGGATCTGTCTCCGATTCCCCATTCAAATTGAGGTTGACGACAAATCTCTTGAACTGCCCGGCGCTCTTGATCGGTATAGATTTCAGTTCAACAGTATCGGTAAGCTCAACCAGGTTGACGACGCGGCGATCGAATTCATCTTTACGCCAAACTCGAGCTGATCCGGAATAGGCCATCTGAACACCGCCGACGATTTTTTTATCAGCTTTATGAATATGACCCAGCGCTGCGTAATCAACCTGAAACCGCTGAAACATGTCGCTGTCAATAACACCTGCTTTATTTTCTTCGTCTAAAAGCCCGATAAACGCAAGATCTTCATTGGCTGCATGCGCCAATGCAATCCGGAATTTGGCTCGCTTTTCCGGTACCTTCCAGTCGGTATAGCGGCTGTAATCTCGTTGATGAGGTATCGCCAGGATTTCCAATCCCGCTCTTTCGATCAAACGAAAAGGAGCGTCATTTTTGTCGATGATGTTTGCGGATGGTATGCCCAAATCGAATGATGCGATCCGCCTTTCCTTACGGTTCAAATCCTCATGATTGCCGGCTAACAAAAACGGTTCGCAATCATCACTGAGCCGACGGATACACGCATGAAAATCAGTTCTCAGCTTTTCGATCTCTGGAAATGAATCGAAAATATCGCCGGTCATCAGTAGATAATCCGCAGATTCCCGATTGGCAATCTCGATAATTTCGCTGAAAACAGCTAGTGAATAATCCTTTTCACTCGTGGAAAGGTGAAGGTCTGCGCAATGGATAAGTTTTATAGTCATCCGCTTTCCTTTCGGACAAATAGTGTTTTTTCATCAATCAACTTTTTCAAGAAAGCTTCAACCCAATGCGTCTTTTATACCTGTAATCAGATTGTACGGCAAGGGTGAGCGGAAAATGAAAGGCAGCGAACTCAGATGAATCCGCTGCCACTATGAAACAATCAGGTTTTATTTATTGACTTTGCTCATTGGAATGCCCAATGCTTTGGCCACTCCTTTTCCATAGTCCGGATCTGCCATCATACAGTTACGGATATGACGAATTTTTATCTCTATAGGCGCATCTCCCATATTACGAGCAGTGTTTTCGAACAATGCCGTCTTCTGTTCTTGACTCATCAAACGGAACAGCTTGCCGGGCTGAGAATAGTAATCATCGTCATCTTCACGGAAGTTCCAGTGATCGGCGGCGCCGTCGATCGGCAAGGGTGGCTCTTTGAATTCAGGTTGTTCTTGCCACTCACCATAACTGTTCGGCTCATAACCAAGTGTGCTGCCGAAATTGCCATCGACCCGCATCGCGCCGTCTCTGTGGAAGGAATGCACGGGACAACGCGCTCGGTTGACCGGTATCAGATGATGGTTCACACCCAGCCTGTAGCGCTGCGCGTCACCGTATGAAAATAGTCGGCCTTGCAACATTTTATCTGGTGAAAAACCGATTCCGGGAACGATGTTGGCTGGGTTGAACGCTGCCTGTTCGACCTCGGCAAAGTAGTTGTCAGGATTTCGATTCAGTTCCAACACGCCAACATCGATCAGAGGATAATCTTTGTGAAACCAAACCTTGGTCAGATCGAACGGATTGTATGGCAGTTTTTTGGCTTGTTCTTCGGTCATGACCTGTATTTTCATGTGCCATCGGGGAAAATCCCCTTTTTCGATGCTGTTGTAGAGGTCACGCTGGTGGCTTTCACGGCACATGCCAACTACCTTATCAGCCTCTTCGTCCGTCAAATTTTTTATACCCTGCTGTGATACCAGGTGAAATTTGACCCAGATTCGCTCATTCTTTGCATTGATCATGCTGAACGTATGGCTGCCGAACCCGTGCATATGTCTATAGGTGGCCGGAATACCCCGATCACTCATCACAATAGTGACCTGATGCAGAGCTTCGGGCAACGAACTCCAGAAGTCCCAGTTGTTTTTGGCGCTTCTGAGATTTGTCCGGGGATCTCGTTTGACCGCATGATTCAGATCGGGGAATTTTAACGGATCACGCAGGAAAAACACCGGCGTGTTGTTCCCTACAAGGTCCCAATTGCCTTCCTCAGTGTAAAATTTCATCGCAAAACCACGAATGTCGCGTTCGGCATCAGCCGCGCCGCGTTCGCCGGCAACCGTCGAAAATCGGACAAACACATCGGTTTTCTTGCCCTTTTCCGAAAAAATCTTCGCTTTGGTGTATTTCGTGATGTCATGCGTCACGGTGAAGGTTCCGAAGGCGCCTGATCCTTTCGCATGCATCCGTCTTTCTGGTATGACTTCGCGGTCGAAATGCGCCAGTTTTTCAAGAAACCAGACATCCTGGAGCAACTGCGGCCCACGAGGACCTGCCGTCAAAACGTTTTGATTGTCGACTACAGGAGCGCCGACATTGGTGGTAAGCTTCTTTTTCTCCTTTTTTGCCATTACCTGTCTCCTTCTTCGCGCTTAGCGCTTTGATTTTGATTGATTGACGCGTTACACAATGAACAAATCCCCCTGACCTCCATATGTCTCATCTCAACAGTTCCCATCGCTTCGACCTCTTTGGGCAACGCGATGTTGTCGACTTGTTCACAATAAAAATCCCGTGTCAGTCCGCACACCCCACACACAAAATGGTGATGCGGCCGATTGTTGGCATCGAATCTCATTCGGTCTCCATGGGCGCTCAGGGAGCTGACAAGACCCAGATCAACAAACAACGACAGTGTCCTGTAAACCGTGTCGAGCGAGATTGTCGGCAGCCGTTGGCGAACACTGTTGAATACGGTCGCGACGTCAGGATGCTCACAGGAATTTGCAAGTTCTTTAAAAATTTCGATGCGCTGGTGAGTGCATTTGACGCCGGCGGTTTTGAGGCCGACTTTAAATCGATTGAGTCGTCTTTGTAGTTCTGAGTGGTCAGATTTCATCATCTTTTATCCAATCGTAGAAACATTCCTAGTTAGGAAATATAACCTGTTAAGAACCGTCTGTCAATATAGAAAATAAATTATCTCGAGGCAGATTGATTTTTCCGTCAGTACTGGTTCTTCTTGAAACACTTTGCTCATATTTTGACAGTCAGGCACACACTGTTCAGTGGTGTAAAACTAATGGTGGAGACCTATTAGAAATAATTGTCGACGAGCACGTAAAAATGATCCAATTATGGGCACGAAAAATGTTCCAATTATGGCATTGAAAAACTAAACCTGGATCATGAGCAACTGAATTGACACACTTTTTTTGCAACATTGAGCAACCCTTTACAAAAGTTGACACGACACGTGTTTTTCCATATTCTAAATTTATGAATATGAGCAGTGTGAAAGTCTTTTTTTACACAAGTATCATATTTGTGTGAGGGTGTGACAAGATGAGGGTTTACAGCAGAATTCTTTTAACAACGTGCCTAATTTTTACAACATGTTGTTGTTCTTTTTCAGATAAAGAACAATCTGATTTTAATGAACACATAAAACACGTAACATTGGAAGAGGCATCCCAAAAAGCTTCCCTCAATACGGAAAGAATCTGTATTATTGGAATCGATGGCCTGACATGGGATATTTTAACTCCTATGATGGAACAAGGCGAATTACCCAATTTCAGTAAAATGATTCGAACCGGCTGCAAAGGGATTTTTGATCCCGCTGACCCTGTCTTGTTTTCACCACGAATTTGGACATCAATTGCAACGGGAAAAACACCTGATGAACATGGAATTACCTTTTTTTTCATCAACCCTCAGCAGGCAATGCAATCCGGTGAAACAGCAGGAAGCGATTTACGCCAATGTTTAGCGGTCTGGAATATTGCAAGTTTTTTCAAAAAAAGCGTTCTTGTGTCTAATTGGATGGTAAGCTGGCCTGCCGAGCCGGTTTATGGAGCAGTGCTTTCAGATTATGTTGAGATTGTTCATGGGGTCTGGCCGGAGCATTTGGCGTCAAAAATACAGCCCTATTTTAGATTAGGATTAAAACAAGGTGATCACTTTAAAAGTATTAATCAAAGGTTTTATCCATGGCTTAATGAGAATGAAGCTGAATTGCCACGGGGCGAAAAGATTAAACTGAGAAACTTGAGACAACAAATTTATCGGGATGAATTTACCCTTGAACATAGTTTGAATTTATTATCGGAAGAAATGTCGAATTTATCAATGTTTTACCTTCGAAGCATTGATATTGCCTCTCACTTTTATTGGAAATACAGCCAACTGCCACCAGATGATTCTCGCCTTGACGGATTGGAAAAGGAAATAGAATTGTTTGGGCACATAGTGCCGGAAACCTATCGTTGGGCGGATCAGAAACTGGGGAAAATTGTTGAAGCCATGCCTGAAGATACAATATTTATTATCGTTTCTGATCATGGTTTTACAACATTCTTTAACGACCTCAGAGGATATAATTTAGCGAAGCTTTTAGGGAATTTACATTGCGGTCATTTTTTTGATGACAAAAATATAAAAGCTGTGTTCACAGACACTTCCGATCCAATAGATCCCATCCGAAAAATTCATCTGCAAGATGCTATACTACCTTCTTTCACTGAAAAAACTGGAATGACCAAAGACCAATTGATTCAAAATATCATTGATACCACACTGTCAATTAAAACACTTGATGGAACACAGGTTTTATTTCTTGAACCATTAGATAATTTAAAGCTGTTGGCAGGCGAAACAGTCCCAGATCTCGCTTTCCGATTCAATGCCGTCAACTTGAAGCCGGAGAATCAATTGTTGTTGAAAGATGATTTGGTCAGTATAGAAAACTATATTCAGTTTCTGGATTTATCTGGAAACCACAAATCTGATGCGGTTATAGTAGTATCTGGAAACAAAACGAATCATGGCACAACTATTGAAAACGCAACATCTCTTGATATCGTTCCAACGGTTTTGATGCTTTTAGATCTTCCGGTTGCTGATGACATGAGCGGAACACCACTATTTTCAGCATTTAAACCGGGCGTATCGAAAGATCATCCCCTGACACGTATCCAATCCTATGAATCTGTTATTAAGCGTGACATCGTAAATGTCATTTCGTCAGACAGACCCAATATCACCGAACAATTGCAAACTCTTGGATATATACAATAGTCTGCTTCAAATATAATCTTCAGACAAGGCGCGTTAGGATCGTTTGTTTACGCCCCAGATCCTGGACTGGTTTACAGGGCTAAGTCAGATAATTGAGGCGTGACAAATGATCATTCTCTATTGGGAGTGTCAAAAATTTCGACCATACCCATACCGGACTGACCATCCCAGTCGTAAACATGAGCAACCCATGCCCCTGCCGGTAAATCTAGGACAAGAACGGCATCATTGGAATGCAAACCATTATCCAGGCCAACACTAGCCAAATATTGTTTGTCTGCATAACTCAGACTTCCCCAGTTGTCATTATAACCATCTAGGTAGGGGTTGCCATCTTTGTATAGCTGGATGACGGGATCCTGAATTTTATTACCTGCGCCACCAACGGATTGTCCTCTTCCTCTCAGAACAACGGTATTGGTCCCTCCTTCTATTATAAACCCTCCTGCAATTTGCTGATAAGGAGCCGATCCTGTAGTATATGCTTTAGTTGATATGTTTTTCAGTTTCCGATTGCCTGTTGTATCGAATTCAAACACTTCGACAATAGCCATTTTAGTTTGAGTAGCCCCGGGATCATATACATGTGCAACATACGCACCAGCGTTAAGTGTCATAACAAGAACGGCATCATGATAGTGTAAGCCATTATCCAGACCTTTTTCTGCAAGAAATTGCAAATCTAAAGAACTCAGATTTTCCCAGTCATCATTATATCCACCGCTGACCGGACTTCCCTGGTGATATAATTGCAAAACCGGATCGGACATTTTATCGCCGGCTCCCCCTACAGATTGCCCTCTTCCTCTGATGATAACTTTCACCGGGCCACCCTCAATGATAAAACCGCCGGCAATTTGTTTATATAATTCCGATCCGGATCCGGATAGGGCAGAGGCTTTGGTTGATATGTTGTGTAACTTTGAAGAAGGGGGCGGCGTCGGTGTTCGTGTTGGCGTTGGCGTATTTGTTGATGGCGCTTTTGTCGGTGTTGAAGTTGGCGTCCTAGTTGGCGTTCTAGTTGGTGTTCGCGTTGGCGTTGGTGTTGGTGTACTCATCCAATCATAAATAGCGTCCACTCTACCTTTAGTTAGTTTTGTGCCACTTGGACCAGCATATGCGTGACAACCCATTATATAATGCGAACCATCATAAAGATGCCAAATCGGACTTCCGCTCATTCCTCCGTAACTAGTTCCATCGTACCACAATTTGGTGTCAGTTGCGTAAGTGATCTTGTCATAGTTTTGCCACATCTCGTCGCCGTGACCAGCGTATGCGCCGGGATATCCGGTCATATATACATATCTACCAAGGTACCAATCGGGATCATCACGATATTGCCATCCCATCCAACCTAATCCGGCACTTTCACTTATCTCGGCTATTCCCCAGTCGTCTTCCCAGTCATGATCATAAAACCAGCCACTTGCCACACCGAACCTAGTCACGCTAAATTGGCCATAGGGTTCATAAGAGCCGTCCTTTCCAGGTACAAACACTATCTGGTCTGCATATGACCAAGTACCACCTGTCGACTCATTATAGAGATTGTGACCTGCAGTGAACAGTAGATAACCTGAACACATAAATGCCGCAGAACCCGCATACCAGTCATTACCCCATCTCGAGTAAAGTTTTCCAATGGTTCGATATGGGAATTCGGTGGTAGTTGTAACTCGAGTGAAGCCTCGGTTTGAGAAGAACTCATCATCGTCGGTTGTCATTTCTATTTCGTTCATCTCTGGAAAAGTATAAGGCAAACATTCAACCGGATCCAAAACGTGGGTTATGAGTTGATCTAAATCCTCAGAAATCTTATTTGTGAAAAAATTATAGTCTGGCTCAGGTAAAGGAATTGCATTTTCAAGAATAGCTGGATCCACATAATAGCAGCCTTTTCTGGGAAAGAGTTCTCCTCTGTTTTCAGATGATTCATAAACAGTTCCCAGAGCATAGTTTATGCTGCTTAATATGAAAGCCATTATAATCATGTGTTTGAATAGTTTTTTCATTGTAACCCCACCTTTCTGTCGATATGCCTAACCAACGGTATCTAAAAGTAAAAAATGTTTTCAACAAGCATTAATAAATATTTTTATGCTTCAATTCCCTTATCTATTCTTATATTATAGCATTCCTTCCGGAATGTGTCAATAACTTTGAAACACCTGCCATGTTCATTTTAGGTAGATTTCCGTCTTGACCACCGAAGTTTTCCGGTGGATTGATCCAGACGGCTTCCGGTAACTTAGGAGCAGTTGGAATGTTGTTGACGAATCGATACAGAATTAAGCTGGTGTATAGGGGTAAGCAAAGCATTTTTGGCGAAAAATCTTTTTCTTGCCTGAAATTACCAATCAAAGCAAGTCGTTCGAACAATTCTGGTTTGTCTGCGGTTAATTGGTCTGAAAAAGTTGAATTTTTATTGTGTTTTTGACAGATTTAGCCGCGATCGGGCTTTTTGCCTGGTAGAAACTTTTTTTAAACAATGGAGAGACTTCGATGAAAAAAATATTTTTTGCTGTCGTGATCGCATGTATGCCTTTTGGCGTGTTTGCTCAGCAGACGCTGGGACCGATCGGAGATAAAAACCCTATTTCGATTGGTGTCATCGATGGTAAAACACCGGTTTTTTCGTATGCCGAAGAGGCGCTGGGTCAATTTTTGTATACGACCAAATATTACGTCTCATACGGCGGTGACATTTCTGGTCCGTGTGAAGAGTGTTCTCTATTGACCTTTTCACAGGACGGAAAGTCTTTTGCTTACACTGTTACACTTGATGGAAAACGGTATATCGTTTCTGGAAAAGATAAAATCGGTCCTTTCAGCGCATGTAGTGAACCGATGTTTTCACCTTTTGCCAACACGTTGACCTACATGGTGGAAATTGATGGCAAGTGGTATGTCATCTATGGACAAGACAAACTCGGTCCTTATGATAACAGCGGAGAACTGATGTTTACTCCCGATGGCAAGACCCTGACTTACACAGTAGAAATCAACGGAAAATGGTATGTTTTTGTAGGCAAAGAAAAGGCGGGGCCTTACGATGTTTGTGGGGAATTGACTTTTTCGCCTGATGGAAAAACACTGGCATACAAATCGATGATCGATGACAACTGGTTTGTTCACGCAGGAAGAGAGCAATTCGGTCCGTTCAATGACTGCTACTGGCTGACTTTTTTCCCTAATTCGAACACTCCTGTCTTCATGGCAAATAGTAACGGTGACTGGTATATCGTCTCAAAAAACGAAAAAATGGGACCGTATGACAATACTGCTTTTCTGTATCCGTCACCCGATGGAAAAACTCTGGCATACATGGCTGAAACCGACGGAAAATGGTATGTCATCGCCGGAAAAGAAAAAGCTGGACCCTATGATGGATATGGGGAGTTGTTGTTTTCAAAAGACGGTAAAACGCTGACCTATGCCGTTGTCCTGAATGGGAAATGGTATGTCTTTACTGGAAAAGAAAAAGCCGGACCATATGATACCGTCTATTCCCTGGTGTTGCCGCCGGACGGAAAGACTCCGGCATATATCGTGACTCTTGACGGATTATGTTATGTCATCAACGGCAAAGAAAAAATCGGCCCTTATGATTCCTGTGGTGAAATAATGTTTTCTCCCGATGGAAAAACTTTGACGTATGTGGCTGAAATCGGAGAAAACTGGTATGTCTTTGCAGGGAAAGACAAAGCGGGGCCTTACGATATATGCGGCGAACTGACATTTTCGCCGGACGGAAAAACTCTGGCGTATTCCGCCTATATCGAAGATAAATGGTATATCGTCACCGGAAAAACCAGAATCGGTCCCTACGACACCTGTGGCTTTCTGGACTATTCAACCGATGGAAAAGTCCTGACGTATCAGGCTGAAATCAACGGTAAAGCGTATGACAAGGTGCTCTTGGACGGCAAAGACTATACCGGGTCAGTCGTCAACAGTACCGTTATTTATATCGATAACGGTAACCTGATGAAGAAGTGAAAATCAGGACTGAGAATTGAACAGGATGCGCTTGTCTCTGGTCATGAGGTATCGTTAAATAATCAGTTTTCAGAGGGTTGATCGAACAGGAACTCATAAGATTTTCTTGTCATTTGGTAGTGTCCTTCAATCACATTATTTTCAACGGCATAGCCAAAAGAAACTACTACAAACAACGTACGTACATACGTGTCCTTCAATCACTTTATTTTCAACGGCATAGCCTAGCAGGGAAAGCATTGCCTAATATTCAAATAGCAAGTGTCCTTCAATCACTTTATTTTCAACGGCATAGCCTTTAGCCAGAACTATCTGTGCATCCAGGTCTTTTCGTGTCCTTCAATCACTTTATTTTCAACGGCATAGCCGCCAAGTGGTTCCAGTTCTTTTTTTATTTCCTGATAGGTGTCCTTCAATCACTTTATTTTCAACGGCATAGCCGCCCATCCCGTCAACGAACAGTCGTGTCTCGTCACCGTGTCCTTCAATCACTTTATTTTCAACGGCATAGCCTGCACGGTGTCTTTACCTCATTACGCACAACTGAGAGGTGTCCTTCAATCACTTTATTTTCAACGGCATAGCCTAGAACATTTAGGCAGCATAGCAAACGCGCTTGGGTGTCCTTCAATCACTTTATTTTCAACGGCATAGCCTGCCGATGGGGAGGCTCATTTAGCCCAGCCGATGGGTGTCCTTCAATCACTTTATTTTCAACGGCATAGCCAAAAGTTATATCAATCCAGTGATATTTGCTGAATGGGTGTCCTTCAATCACTTTATTTTCAACGGCATAGCCATACCCTGATTCAAAGTCTAACGGCGATATTGATGTGTCCTTCAATCACTTTATTTTCAACGGCATAGCCATAGCGCCATCACCGAAGCCGAATCCCAAATAAGTGTCCTTCAATCACTTTATTTTCAACGGCATAGCC
>CAYOJK010000017.1:45976-47647 GCA_964404285.1 uncultured bacterium
AATAAGTGTCCTTCAATCACTTTATTTTCAACGGCATAGCCTTTTTGACGTGTAACAAAGGGGGACTTTATGACTGTGTCCTTCAATCACTTTATTTTCAACGGCATAGCCGTCAGGGTAAAAATATTTTATTTTTCTTGTTGACAAGTGTCCTTCAATCACTTTATTTTCAACGGCATAGCCGTACTTGCGCGGTAGAACCCGTTATCCACTCAGGAGTGTCCTTCAATCACTTTATTTTCAACGGCATAGCCGTTCGCGGCGCATTTTCTTTTGGATTTCGGTCAGGAGTGTCCTTCAATCACTTTATTTTCAACGGCATAGCCTCATGGCTTTTTGCGATGACCGGCCCGGCGAACCGTGTCCTTCAATCACTTTATTTTCAACGGCATAGCCAATAGTAAATTATCGGAAGATGATACTGGATTTAAAGTGTCCTTCAATCACTTTATTTTCAACGGCATAGCCCCCGCAACATGCTTACAAATATTATCAATGGTATTTGCGTGTCCTTCAATCACTTTATTTTCAACGGCATAGCCTTCTCCACGCCATTCAAACTCAACCCCCTCTAAATGTGTCCTTCAATCACTTTATTTTCAACGGCATAGCCGCGGAGAGACGACAATTACAGGCGGTAAGAGCGAAGGTGTCCTTCAATCACTTTATTTTCAACGGCATAGCCCGTGTAGGGTCCGCGTTCTTGTCACCCTCTGCCAGTGTCCTTCAATCACTTTATTTTCAACGGCATAGCCAAAATGTGGCAAGATTTGAGTATTGAATTATGGCGTGTCCTTCAATCACTTTATTTTCAACGGCATAGCCTTACTGGCTGTATCGGTATGATGACGGCAAGACGTGTCCTTCAATCACTTTATTTTCAACGGCATAGCCATCTCAACAGAAACAGAAAGTCCAGAAATTCCGGTGTCCTTCAATCACTTTATTTTCAACGGCATAGCCATGCTATGTGGAATGCTGACAGGCTATATCACAGTGTGTCCTTCAATCACTTTATTTTCAACGGCATAGCCTACATGATTAGCAAGTTCCGTAACTAATACTTGAGTGTCCTTCAATCACTTTATTTTCAACGGCATAGCCCGGCTTGAAGACGCTGGCTATTCTCTATGGCGGAAGTGTCCTTCAATCACTTTATTTTCAACGGCATAGCCCTCTTCTGACAAAGTTTTCAGTTCAGGATTCTTACTGTGTCCTTCAATCACTTTATTTTCAACGGCATAGCCCATATTTCTTGTAAGTTCTGTCCAATCACTATCTTCGTGTCCTTCAATCACTTTATTTTCAACGGCATAGCCCAGATAAGACAATCGAGAGCATAGATTATACCGAAGTGTCCTTCAATCACTTTATTTTCAACGGCATAGCCTTGCCACAGATATGCCACCGGAGTATCTTGGTGTCCTTCAATCACTTTATTTTCAACGGCATAGCCCGCCGGCAAGAAAGCGCGGGTCGCCGTCTCTTTTGAGTGTCCTTCAATCACTTTATTTTCAACGGCATAGCCGATAAAAAATCTCTTAAACCCGCTTAAGTGTCCTGGTGTCCTTCAATCACTTTATTTTCAACGGCATAGCCGCCGCATCTCGGACACATCGGGAGACCGTCTTCGCGTGTCCTTCAATCACTTTATTTTCAACGGCATAGCCT
>CAYOJK010000017.1:47747-50159 GCA_964404285.1 uncultured bacterium
TTGTCCTTCAATCACTTTATTTTCAACGGCATAGCCTGTTATCCTTCTAAGGCCTTGATAAAGCTGTATTTAAGCAAGGTTTTGCGAGCGTGATAAAAAACGCCATTGTTGAAGGACTCTTTCATTTGGTTTAGGCTCCTAAGTTTTCAAAGAATCTCAAGGAGTTCGCGCACCCCTTGGACCCCCTTACACCACCTTCGCGCTCGCAAAGATTGTGTTGGAGCATCCCATTCAGTCGAAAATAAAAAAGATCAAATTCACGGTACAAACATCAATGAAGACGACGACACAAACCGTGAAGATTGTCGCTTCCTGTAGAAGCTTTATATTCTACTACCAGATCAAATTTGAAAAGTCAAACCACTATAAACCCGCTATCAGGTTCGGGAAGTGGTAAGCCAATGACCGTGGTTGCTTTACGGGCCATCTTTTCATTTGGGCCGAGGTCCAGAATCATCACCTGGTCTTCTTTCTGGTTCATCTGGTTTTCAAGGTCATTTTGCAATCGCACTCGATCAATATCCCTGAGAACACAGAAAAAAACCGAAAATTGCCAAGACTCGCCATATCCTCTTACAACTCGATGAACACACCGCAATCTTTTTGGATCTCTGATATCGTAGCAAACCAAATAACATCGACGCAATTTTTCCCCTCCCAAAGTTATCGCGTTGTTAAAAACGCCAATGTCGGAACATCTTCCATGAACCACGCTGCAATCATTCTGGCGTGTAAAACAATCATACGTCGATAACTTAAACGATAATCAAAAATCGGGTGAGTGATTTCGGTGTTCATTCTGCGGCCAAGAGCATTAAAAAAGCTCTGTCTGCCCGCGCTGGTCAGCATGCAGCCGGAAGCTGTTCGAAGAAAATGTCCTTCTGTCAATTCTCCGCGATTAAAGCATGTGATTGCCAAGGAATCCGCGATAAGCGGCCGAAACGGTTCCATAAGATCAAGCGCAAATGCCGGTCGACCTGGTCTTGACACGTGATAGCCGCCTATTGATGGCTCCAGTCTTGCCAGACGCAAAGCAGCTACACATTCATGCGCTAACATTGAGTATGCCATTGATAAACAGGAATTAATAGGATCAGGCGGCGGCCGACGCTTTCTTCCATTGATAGCAAACTCTTCGGACAACGTACCTTTAAACATCCCATGAAAATTTTTGAAGTAAATTGCTGCTGCCTGACCTTCGTGCCCTCGCACTGAATCAATTGATGCCGCTTTTGCGGCACTACGCGCTTCTTTTGCCAAATCTACAGCCACTCCAGTAGGAAGAGATTTATGATTTCGAAGAAGAAGAGTCCTCTGATTTGTTATCTTGGCTGTAACTAGCGCTCGCGCTAGTTCAAGGCATTCTGCAGGGTTATCGAGTTTTCGGATTTGCGCTTTTCGAACCATAGCGCTAACCGAATCAAGAGGATCAATCATCGCCACCAGCCTTCCTGCTGATGAAAGAAATGCTATTGGCACATTTTTTTCGGCTAAAGCCTGAATAGCCTGAGTGGTAATTTGAACAGCGCCTAGCAACGAAAAACTTTCCAGGTTGGCCAACGGAATGGTCTTTACGACCTTGCCGCCTTTGTCGGTAATTCGTAATTCCATCCCGCGAATACCGACCTTCACACCTTCCTGTTGAGCCACAACATGAATCCCGTCATCACGCGGCGGCCATATTTTACGCGGTGTCATTTGATCATTCATCGAAATGGAACGCTGATGATTGATTTCATCAGGAAGACATATTGGCTGAAGGGAACACCTTGGACAACGTGGATCGTTAACAAGCGGCTGTGGGCGTGGCTCGATGGCACATTGTTTTGCTTTATCTAAAATCCCCAAAGCCTCACGCTTTAATTCTTCATTAAATGGTAGCACCAATCGCTGTTTATTTCCTGCATAGTAAATAATTACTTGATTAACGGTATATCCCGCCTCTTGAAGAAGAATTGCCTGCAAACCCACTTGGACACGATCAGCAGGCCATGCCTCGACATTTTGAACCAACCGATCACCATTCTCATTTTCATCATCATCAAGTGACTCCGAAAATATATGCTTTGGACTCCCTTTCCTGTATTCAACCGGCACTGCGATGTTTCCGGTGATTTCTGCCAAATCCAGCGTTGCCGTCAAACTCAAGGTTTTACTTGTTAATGCCAAACTCCGAACAGTCCTGGGTCTGTCTGGATCAACATTCGTCTTTTTTTCAGGTGCTAAACTAGGTCTATCAACACGCCGATGCACGACAGCGCCTTGAACAGTGTCAGCACTTGGTATAAAAACACCTTCTACCTGCATAAAATAGAATAAACGCGGACAATAAGCGTATTCGGCGACATTTCTTGCTGGTAAAGGACTATCATTCACCAAAGCAATTCTCCATAAAGCCCGTTCAGATATGTG
>CAYOJK010000018.1:0-48840 GCA_964404285.1 uncultured bacterium
TTTTTCTTTATTTTAAATCTACGAACAGGATGAAAGACTTTTTACACACGCATCATGGTTGGGGAAATCTATAAATCAATACAAAATAAAGCATTTGTATCAGCAGGATTGATTTTTGGATACCACCTTTTATTTATTTGTATTTGCTGTGGTTTTATATCTTTTTTATTTAGTAAAAATATTCAATTTAAAAAGATATGTTTTCAACTTTTTCCGGTATATGTCTTTCTTTTTTATTTTTTAATGATTGTTTCTGATTGTACTGCCATAGATATTTATTCTCATAGAATTGTTAAGGGCGAACTTACGCCGGGGTTCCAACGAATTCGAGTTAACAACAAGTATGATTATGAAGGGGAAAATTCAGTAATCCCATTGACCAGCTCACCTATTACCTTTGAATATCCATCAACGGAAGGAAAAATAAGTAGTTTTTTTCTTGTTGGTTTACCTGTGCAATCGGATCCACAATCAGTATTCATAAGAGTCAGTTCGTTTAAGAACAACAAAAGAATAAAGTGGGCGCTTATTCTGTTAGGTGATAAAACGGATTCGCATGTTTTTGAATTAGACAAGCCGTGGGGTGATATAGATTATCTTCACAGATGGTTTCGGGTTGAAATAATGTTGGATATTAGCGATGACATGATTCCAGATGAATGGGAATTATCATTGGTTAATGGAAAAGATGTCGTTTTGGGCGCTTTTTGGCATGTTCATGATTGAGTGGATGTCACAGTTGGCTTTTATAAAATAAAGCTTAAAGCATGAACTTTCCTTCATGCTCTTAACCATATTATTTGACCCCTGTAAATTAAAGCTTTTATAATCTACTTTTGTTTTGGAAAGGGGAGATAAACCGCATGAAGATCACCAGCGAATTTATACAGAAATTGCCCAAATCCGACCTCCATGTCCATTTGGATGGATCAATTAGACCGGATACGTTGATTGATTTAGCCCAGCGAAGAAAAATTCAATTACCGTCGAACACTGTCTCAGGGTTGAGAGAGCTGGTTTTTAAAGATCGATATCGGAATCTAGGTGAGTATTTGTCAGGCTTTGCGTATTCAACAGCTGTGATGCAGGATAGTGAGGCCTTGGAGAGAGTGGCGTTTGAATTAGCGGAGGACTGTGCTTCGGAAGGTATTCGATATCTTGAAGTTCGATTTGCTCCTCAACTCCACATCAATAAACAACTACAAGCGGAAAATGTATTGAAAGCCGTCAATCTTGGACTTGAGCGTTACTCACGTTCTTTCAATTGTCGCCAGGAAGTGCTTAGCGGTTTAGAACCTCCGTTTCGGTTTGGAATAATTTGTTGTGCCATGAGAATGTTTGGATCAAATTATTCTTCGTATTATGAACATTTCGCGGACATGCATAGGTTTTCCACTGGAAAAAGGCTGTATACCTTGGCTTCGGAAGAATTAGCTATGGCTGCTGTGAGGATTAGGGACCAATACGGATTGCCGATAGTTGGTTTTGATCTAGCTGGTCAAGAAGCTGGTTATCCAGCCGGCGATCATCGAGCGGCTTATCATTATGCTCACAGGCATTTTTTGAAAAAAACTGTTCACGCCGGAGAAGCTTATGGCCCTGAAAGTATTTTCCAAGCTATAACTGATCTATACGCGGATCGAATTGGTCACGGCTTCCATCTTTATTCTACTGATTATATCGAGCAGTCTGGAATTCCGGATAAAAACCGATATGTGTGGGAGTTGGCAAATTTTATTGCTGATCGTAGAATAACCTTGGAAGTCTGTTTAACCAGTAATATTCAAACCATGCCGTTGCTGAAAAGGTTGGAAGAACATTCTTTGAAAAAATTTCTTGATCAGGACCTCAGTATTGCCCTGTGTACTGATAACCGAACGGTATCAAATACGACTTTGACGCGTGAATTTGAACTAGCTGTCGAGCATTTTTCGATCGATGCGGACAAACTAAAAAACTTGGTAATATATGGATTTAAAAGAAGTTTTTATCCTGGCTCTTATACTGAAAAAAGAACCTATGTCAGACAGATCATTGATTATTATGAAAAACTTGAGCAGGAACAAAAGGCAATACCGCATATTGATAAAAATAATCATTGACTTTTTTTGAACGTTAATTTAAATTCCTTTGTTGAATCCACAAAAGTGGAGATAAGCCGTGCGGAGTTAAAAAGGAGTTATCAATTATGCGCACTCTTTTTGTCACTTCGCTTTTTTTATGTGTTTTAAGCCTTTTTATTCCCTCTGTATTCAGCGCTGGTTTTAGCATTTTTGAACAGGGCGCTACAGCAATGGGAATGGCTGGCGCCTTTGCTGCAAAAGCTGATGATCCATCAGCGATTTTTTTTAATCCCGCTGGAATTTCTCAATTAGAAGATACACAAATCTCGGTTGGATTAACGGCCATACCACCTGGCAGCAAACTGGAAGACCCTTATGGCCGTACTTGGGAAACTGAGGATCAAACATTTTGGATTCCGAATGCATATTTGACCCATCAGCTGAATGACAAATGGAATTTGGGTTTGGGCGTCTTTGCACCATACGGTTTGGGCATGGATTGGTCTGGAGAAAAATATTTTGTTTATCGTTATCTTGTTCGAGATGTTTCAGTTGAATCGATTTATGTTAGCCCAGTAGTGTCATACCAGTTTTTAGAGAATTGGTCGGTTGCAGTGGGAGCATCATGGGTTAAATCCACCGTAAAATACAAAGCCGCTATTGATATGACAAACGTTGCTGATGCATTATCGGCTGCAATGGGAACGACAATCATTTTAGATGACAGCGACATGAGCATGAAAGGGGATAATGATAGCGGTGACTGGGGATTTAATTTAGGACTTCATGGTAAACTCGATCGATGGCATTTGGGATTTGCTTACCGCAGTAAAGTTAAGTGTGGATACGAAGGAAATGCTCACTTTTATGTTCCGGAATCTGGTTATGGCGCTGCAGTGGATACGATAGTTAAAAGTTATTTTCCAGATACAAAAGGTCGTACTGAGATGACAATGCCTGAAACAATAGCGCTTGGTGTTGGATATGATCTAACGGATAAGCTTTATACTGAATTTGATGTGCTGTGGATGGGATGGTCAAGCTATAAGAGCTTGGATATTGATTTTGAATTTGAAGGTTTGCCTGATGTAAGCCAGAGAAAAGATTGGGAAGATGTGTTCAGTTATCGGTTAGGATTGCACTATCAGGCAACAGATCAGGTATCTGTATTTGGCGGCCTGTATTATGATACGTCGCCTGTTCCTGATGATACACTCGATCCTATTTTGCCTGATGCTGATAGGTATTCCGCCCAGATAGGTGCAGGATACGATTTCGGGAATCTCAATCTTCAGGGAACATATATGTATTTACAGTTCAAAGATCGAGAAACAACGACAAACTATCGAGGTATCGATGGAAAATATGAATCAAGCGCCCATATGTTTGGTGTTCAAGCAACATACAAGTTTTGATGGGGATAAATTAAAATTAAAAAAATAAAGGGGGTACCGTGGAGAACGCCACCAACAGAGAAACATTATGCGGAATATTTTTAGCGACATGTGACCGATTGTCCAATCAAGTTGCGGTGCGATATCGAAAAGATGGGCGCTGGGCAGATTTGACTTTTAAAGAAATCAAAGAACGTGTTTTCATGCTGGTTTCAGCTTTACAATCATACGGTTTGGTCAAAGGTGATCACGTTGCGATCCTTTCAGAAAATCGACCGGAGTGGTTTATTACCGATCTCGCATCGTTATGTCTGGGGGTGGCGTCCGTACCCCTTTACGCCACGCTTAAAACTGAGCAAATCCAATACATTATTGAGCAAAGTGAATCGCGGTTTCTTTTCATAGAGAACAGGGAGCAGTTGGGGAAAATACGTCATCAACTCGGTACACTTCCAAAGATTGAAAAAGTTATTGTATTTGACCCATTTGGAGTGGAACTGGATGAGAAAATCGTCTCATTTCAAGAGGCGATTAGTCTTGGAAGGCAGATCGATAAAGCTCCGGAAGAAATCCTTGCTTTAATTCAAACTGTGCAACCCGACGACTTAGCGAGTATTGTGTATACATCCGGCACAACTGCACACCCCAAAGGCGTGATGCTTTCACATGCTAATTTCATATCCAACATGAGAAGCCTTAAAAACATGTTTGTTTTAACGGAATCGGATGTGGTTTTGGGCATTTTACCGCTGGCCCATGTTCTTGAACGCTGTGGCGCCTATTATACCGCATTTCTTGCTTCAGGTTCTATGTATGTATTCGCTGAATCGCTGGATACTGTCGCTCGAGATATGGCTGAAGTGAGACCGACGTTTATTGTAGCCGTGCCACGATTGTTTGAAAAAATCTACCTACGAATAATTGATACGGTCAAATCAGGAGGTGGTATTAAAAAAGTTATATTTAATTGGGCATTACAAGTGGGTAGGCAATATCACCAGATTGGTGGTGGAAATACTACTGTCAGCTTCGCTCTTCAGCAACAATATCGTTTAGCCCACCGCCTTGTGTTTAAAAAGCTTCATGATAATTTCGGGGGAAGAATCCGGTTTTTCGTTTCAGGCGGCGCTTCTCTTGAACCCCGAATAGGTCAGTTTTTTCAATCTGTCGGCATTAAAATAATGGAAGGTTATGGCTTGACGGAAACTGCTCCTGTTAACACGGCTAACAAACTGGAGGTTTTCAGATTAGGCTCGGTTGGCAAAGTGCTTGACAGTGTTCGTCTGAAATTAGCTGAAGATGGTGAGATTTTGGTAAAAGGCCCCAATGTGACAAGAGGGTATTATCGTGATCCTGAGGCAACTCAAGAATTGTTTGATGATGAAGGCTGGTTGAAAACGGGAGATATTGGTCGAATAGATGAAGATGGTTTTCTATGGATAATTGACAGGAAAAAAGAAATTATCGTGACATCTGGAGGAAAAAACATCGCGCCTCAACCTATAGAAAACCTTCTCACTTCCAATCCTTTTATTAGCCATGCCATGTTGATCGGTGACACGAAAAACTTTATATCAGCACTGATTGTTCCAAATTTTGAAAAACTGGCTGAATGGTCTCACAAAAATGGTTTGGGTGATTTGACGCCTGAACAGATGATTCAAACGGAAGAGATTTACAACAAAGTGCAGGCGGAAATTCAGACAATGATAGCTGGACTGCCAAGATATGAGCAAGTAAAGAGGTTTATTTTGCTTCAACACCCTTGGACAGTTGATGGTGGAGAACTCACCCCCACAATGAAACTCAAACGCCGGGTAATCCTACGTAAGTACAGCTCACATATCGATGCTTTATATCGATCTGATTTCAAGCAACCGTAACGGATTTGGCTAACGATCGAGGGCGGTCAACATTTCGCTTTAAAACAACGGCGGAATAATAGGCAAATAGCTGACCTAAAATCAGTAAAAGTATAGGGGCGCTTATATCATTGGTTTCATCTAGATTGATCTGATGGTCAAATATATCAATGGGCTCACCAAATCCAAATCCAATTATAAAACCATTTCTAGACTTGATCTCTTCAGCATTTGCAATTGTGAGCTTGTAAAGATTTTCAGAGGTTTGAGGTGGAATAAAAAAAGCAGATCCAAACTCTTTTTCTATTAAAGCAATCGTGCCATGCTTCATAAAACCACCTGGAACGCCCTCGGCATGATGGTATGTCACCTCTTTCATTTTCAGTGCGGCTTCCTGAGCAACAGCACTGTAAATACCTCTTCCAATAAACAACCAGTTTTTTATATTTTTGGTTTGTTTGGCCAAAGAATGAACAAACCCCTTGGATTCATCAATAACTTTCCGAGCCTGATTCGAAATATCTGACAATGCGCATCGTTTATCGTTATACTGATCACCAGTTAAAAAAGAATTCATCAAACCTAACTCAATACTAAGTCGCAAGGAAATCGTAATCTGGGCTATGGCAGTCTTAGTTGAAAGAACACATATTTCTGGACCTGATTGCTGCATAATAGCTAAATCGACTTCTTCAACCATTGTTGATCCCATAACATTGACAACTCCGATGGTTTGCGAATTAAATTTTTTTGCGTACCGAATTGCCTGAAGTGTATCGTATGTTTCACCAGATTGTGAAAAGGCGATCACCAATGATTTTTCTGTCAGCTCAGCTAAGTGTTCAAATTCATCAGATGAACATGGAATTAAATGTTTTCCTGCATTTTGGCTAAAATAATACTGAGCGCACTCAGCAACAAAATATGTTGTGCCAACTCCAATCAAATAGACCCGGTCAGCGCTCAGAATCTTTTGGCATACATCCTCAATTACCTGGGCATCCATTAATAACGCAGATTCAATCGTTCTCGGCTGCTCATGGATTTCTTTCAGCATGTAATGGGGATAACCACCTTTTTGAGATAGTTCCGGATCCCAATCCAATGTCACCAGATCTCTGGATATCTTTTCTGCTGAATAGATGTCTTTTATTGAAACAGTTTCCCGGTTTAAAACGACATATTCGCCATCTTTAATCGGTATAACAGTTCGCGTATAATCGAGAATAGCATTGTAATCCGACCCAAGATAATTTTCACCAACGCCAAGAGCGACAATCAAAGGGCTTTCTTTACGGGCAGCGAATATTTTACCTGGTTCATAAGTCGTTAAAAGTGCAAAAGCATAGGTTCCTTCCAATTCGCGACACATGTAACGAATAGCCAACTCAACATCATTGAGTTGTTTAAATTTACTATCCACTAGATGAACCAATACTTCGGTATCCGTATCCGAAATAAAACGGTATCCTTGGGATTCTAGTTTTCTTCGCAGGTCTCGATAATTGGATATAATTCCATTATGAACCAACGTAAAAGTACCATCCTTATTGGTGTGTGGATGAGCATTGATTTCTGTAACGGTACCTGTGGTTGCCCAACGAGTATGGCCGATTCCGATTGTTCCGACCATTTCTGAAAATTTCAGTTTGTTAGAGACAGATTGAACCGGGCCAATATCTTTTCGAACATCGATTTTTCCATCAGAATATATAGCCAGCCCACATGAGTCATAGCCACGGTATTCTAGGTTTAAAAGAGATTTAACAATTTTAGAGCTGACCTGATCCGAACTGACAATTCCCACTATGCCACACATGGTTATTCTTTCTACTTCTGTGGATAGGTTCCGAAATGAGGTATCGTTTGGTTGGATGATATTTTTGTTCCAGGAAGAAATGTATGGTTAGCGCCGATCCAAGTGCCATCTCCAATAAATGAACCTAATTTGTTAAACCCTGAGTCAATGGATTCACCCGCAACATTTACTTTTACGCTACTGTGGTCCATGTTGATATTCACAAGTACTGTTGCTGAACCAATATTGACTTTTTCCCCGATAATGGAATCGCCAATGAAACTCAACCGACCGATTTCTGTTTCAGGCATCAAAACGGAATTTTTGACCTCAACACCGAATCCTATAATTGAGCCCTCTCCAATACATGTATTATCACGTAATAAAGCATTGTGACCAATAAAGCTGTGCCGACCAATGAAGCAAGGACCAAGAATTGCTGCTCCCGCTTTTATAATGACATGGTCCTCAATAACAACCGGGCCTCTAATAACGGTTCCTTGCTCGATAGTGGTTGTCGTGGCCATAACAGAATGATCCCATTGGCTCATAATCATTTGATTAGCCGTTAGAATACTCCAAGGATAAGCTATATCAATCCAGTCGCCCTCCCAGATCGAAGCGTACAAGGCATGGGTAGTCTGCAGAATTCTAAAAGCTTCGATAACATTTCCTGAACAGCCCTCAAGAATTTCAAAAAACGAACCCGGCAAAATAAAAGCCCCTGCCAGTATATAATTACCTAGATCCGGCGTCTTTGGTTTTTCAATAATCCGTTTTATCCTCATCTCATGATCCATGTAAATTATGCCAAAATCACTTGAATTGGCTGCTAAACTAACAGATGCAACTGGTTTTTTGAGGCTGTTAAATGAATGGACCAGTGTTTGAAACATGTTATCGGAAAACAAAATATCGCCATAAGCAAGAAGAAAATAGTCTCGTTTGTCAATAAAATCAGCTGCAGCAAGAATGCCATTTCCAATACCCTGGGCTTGTTCCTGTTTGAAGACGGTAAATGTAGGATTCTCCTGATTATTCAGGTTTATCAACATTCGGTCAAGTTCTGGGTATTTGGGATTAATAACGACTGCTGTATCTTGAATCCCAATTTGCGCTAGAGACTCTAAGGTACGCGAAAGAATAGATTTTCCACATATTGGAATTAGCGCCGTTGGGCGTGTCTCTGTTATAGGCTCCAGACGTGTTCCTGGGCCGGCTGTTAAAATAATAGCTTTCATGAGATAAACCTCTCACATAAAAAAACGTCCGGTTCAATATAATGAACCGGACTCTTGTTTTTCATATTCTTCAGCGCAGTCTATCCTCAGCAATTCTAGCTTCAGAGGAATATGGATGTTTGTCAATCAAGCCTTCTAAAATTGAACGGCCTTGTTGGATATTACCCTGTTCGAAAAGGGTCAGCCCCTTTTTGAGTAGTGCAGAAACCGCTTTAGGCGCTTCTGGATAGCGAGTCAATACCTTTTCGAATTCAATAAGAGCTTTATCGTATTCTTTTTGAGCATAATAGCATTCGCCTATCCAGTATTGTGCGTTGACGGCAAGATTTGATGCCGGATACGAATTTAAGAAGTTTTTGAAAGCAAGAATTGCTAGATCGTAGTTTCGGTTTAAATAATCATTATACGCTGTTTGATAAACTGCTTCAGGCTGTTGGGCGGAACTTAGTGATGAATAATCCGATTCCTGATCAAAAGATTCAGAAGGCTGAAAGTCTGGATAACTTAAGTCCGGAGGAAACATACTGGGCGCTGGGGGATTTGGTTCGGTACGCGAAGATGAATGTCGTACGGTTTCCACCGCATTTTGAAGCATTTCTTTTTGCCCTGCCATAGCATCAAGAAGATTGGCTTGGTTTGTAGACAAGGCATCCAATCGTATCAGCACACTTTCCAACTCCTGCATTAAAGCATTATATTCAGCTTTACTTTCAGAACGATCTGTTTGTTGGATTGCTTCAATTTTATCCAAACGCTGCATAATAGGCTCATGCATGGCGCATCCAATAAAAAATATTGGCATAACAGCTATTAAAAAATATGAACAGGAATTCTTCATCATGGATTTGTTCTACAGACAGAAATTAATCATTGACGACAAATACAGCACGGCGGTTCATGCGCCAGCAAGATTCATTACTTTCTCGGCATACCGGACGCTCTTCACCATAGGTCAGCGTAATGATATTTTCTGTTGGGACACCAAAGTTAACCAAATACTGTTTCACCGAAGAAGCTCGTCGTTCACCAAGAGCAAGGTTGTATTCATTCGATCCTCGTTCGTCACAATGTCCCTCTATGGTAACAAAAACATCAGTGTTTCTGACCATATAAGCTGCTTTGTCTGCGAGAGTAGATCGAGCAGACTCGGTTAATAAGGATTTGTCATAATCAAAGTAGATCACATCACCACTCAATACTGTTCGTGCCTCTTCCAGTTTGATCAAACGGAGTTCTTCAGCAGTTGGCCCAGGCTCAGGTATCGGCGCTGCTATGGGGGTATTTGTTGGAACAGCATCTGAAGAATCATAGTCTGTAACCGGAGGTTTCTTTTTACATCCCCCAAGTAACAGACCAAGGCACAAAATGACTACTAACAATGTTAAGGTAAGATTTCGAATCATAAAAAAACCTCCTGATCAGATTTAACAAAATTGATGAACATTCATCAAGCAAATGAATTCTAATAGTAAACATTACAAAAATCAATGAAAAATAATGCTTATCTGGACCAGGAAGGGTTAGCGCAGCCTTCCATCGATTGAATGAGCCTTCGCACGTTTCTTCCTGATAAGTCCATGATATATAAACCTTTTGAACCGCCACGAGTGGAAGTAAAGGCCAAATGCCGTCCATTGCGCGAAAAAGTTGGATCTTCATTGTGTCCTGCTCCAGCTGTAACCTGGTGCTCATCCGATCCATTTGGGCGTATCATCCAAATATCGAAAACCCCATCTCGTCTGCTGTGATAGGCTATCCAGTCACCTCGTGGAGACCAATCCGGTGAGGTATTATATGTTCCTTTGAACGTCAGACGTCGAACATTGGCGCCATCGATATCCATTATAAACAATTGAGGTGACCCGGTTCGATCTGAGACAAAAACTATTTCACGTCCATTGGGAGCAAAAACGGGATTCGTATCCACACCTGGTGAAAAAGTTAGACGACGCTGAGAGTTGTTTTCCATATTGAATAGGACTATCTCTGGAACGCCGTCAAAACTCATTGATAAAACAATATGGACACCATCCGGACTGGGTGAGGGGGTGATATTCATTCCACCGGATACGAGAGGAGTCATTTTTTGTGTAGATAAATCGATTACGTATAAATCAGGGGAGTTTTGAATATAGCTCGTGAAAAAAAGTCTTGTATTATCCGGTGACCAAGCTGGTGAAAGATTGATAGAGTTGTTTCGGGTGATCTGTGTTAAATGGCTCCCATCGGGATCGATCACATACACTTCAGATGTACCCGTTCGCCGAGACGTAAATGCGATCTGAGTGTCATTGATACCTCTCTCTCCAGTTAGCCTGTATTGAACCTCATCAGCAAATTTATGTATGACTGAACGAATCTCGGAAAGCGGGGTTGTATACCTAATCCCGACAATTTGCTGCCCCATCCTAACGTCAAACAATCGAATGCTGACTTTGTAGTTGCCCGCATCACTCTCAGTGATAAATCCCGTGACTAAGGCTTGAATTCCAACAAGGTAATACTGTCCAAAATCAGGGTTGATGATCTCTTTGGATGACGCTGGATAAAATGGCGATATATCAATTGCATTAAATCTGCCTGAAAATTCAAAATCTTGAGTGAAGACAGTATGGATTTCTTTAAGAAGGTCTTCTTGATTGGTTAAATCAGTATTGAATAGCGGAAGGGCAATATCAATTTTCTTTACCTGAGAAGCAGTGATATCAAAATAAACATCAACCCCAAAACAGATTGAAGGTAACGATAGTGTGAGAAAAAGCAGACAAAACAAGAAAAATACAACTTGGCTTTTTAATAGATTAGACACAGTCAAACTCCTATAATTGAGCGGAAAAACCAAAATAAACACCTAAATTAGCTCCTGCGAAACCTTCCGGTAAGGGAGGAAAAGGGGAACTCACAATAACTGCTCGAAGGGCTGATTGGTCAAGCAGATCGTTCCCGGACGTTTCTTCTATACGTGCGTCATACTGAGCTCCTTGTCGGTCGATCCGAAAAGCTATAACCACCCGTCTGGCATCAGTTTCAAATGAACCATAGGGAGGAATCCAGTTTTCACTAACTCGATTTTTTAGCATGGAAAGATAATAATAGAATGGAAAATCTTTGGCATCAATTTGCATCGAACCACTCGTTCTACCAGCGCCATCTGGAAGAATACGGTTTTTTATCGGAAAATCCTCACCTAATTGCTTTTGTGGCAAAGGCGTCTTCGTGTCTTTCTTTTTTTTCATGCGCTCTAATTCTGCCTCAGATGGATCAACCAATTCTTTGACAGGCTTGGGTTTCGGTGGTTCGATTGGCTCACTTTTCGGAGGTTCGATCGATTCCTTTTGTTCGGGTTTCGCCGGCTCGATATCTCCTAAATCACCGGGAAAAATAGCATCCAGAAGGGTTACATCGACAAATTGCATCGGTACTGATGAGCGAGTAACGAATAAAGGTAGAAAAACAATAAGCAATCCTAGTAACAGATGAACTGCTGCCGACAATGACATTGTCAAGATGCGTTGTCGTAAGGATAGATTTTCGGGTTCAGAAAAATAGTCCATAACTCAATCAATGATTTGTTGAAATATCCTTTTGAACAGTTACCATTCCCAGAGTTCGTATTCCCGCTTTTTTGACAATATCCATGACAGCTATGACATCACCGTAGGGGAGCGTTTTATCGGCTTCTAAAAATAAAGCATCGATACGTGTATTTTGATTAAGTTGTCGCAACATCTGCTCAAGATGCTCAACGGGAATCCGACGGTTGTCTAGATAAAGGAGTCCTTGACTGTCCATCGATAGAATAAAGCGATTTTCAGTTTCTTCTGGAAACAATCGTTCTGTCGCTTGAGGTAATGCAATATCCAAACCCTGTTTCATCATTGGTGTGGTCACCATAAAAATGATCAGTAGTGAAAAAGCCACATCGACATAAGGAGTCAAATTGATTTCTGTCAACCCGGTACCCAGTGGAGGTATTGGTTTTCTTCTACGACGATACGATGATGTCTTATCAGCTGCCATGATATCACAACTCCAAGGAAGCGATAAAAGTCGATCGAAAACGTTCAAACATGATGGTAGCCGTTCTGATTTTATTCAGAAAGTAATTATACCCTATGACCGCGGGTATTGCTGCCGCCAGGCCCACGGCTGTTGTAATAAGCGCCTCGGCGATACCCGGTGCAACAGCTGCAATGCTGACTGCTCCAACCATGCTGATTCCTCGAAAAGATGTTATAATTCCCCAAACAGTTCCAAAAAGACCCAGAAAAGGTGTCACGCTGCCAGAGGTGCCAAGGAATGTAACACGATTTTCGAGGTTCTGAGTTTCTGTCATAATTGTATCATCAAGCGCCAGTTCCATTCTTGCATGATTAGAGGGTGTAAAAACAGGATTTTCCAGGTCTGATCCCGGCTCATGTTCAAGATGCCTGAAACCTGCCAGAAAGATCCGCGATAGAGATGAAGGACGTACTTTCTTCAAATGATAGACAAGATCGTCTAGGTGTTGAGATTTCTTGAACAGACGCATGAATTCGATAGAGTCTTTTTTTAAGCGTGAAAACTGAAGATATTTATCCAGCATAATGCCCCATGAACCCAACGAAAACAGCAGTTGAAGAATTAAAACAATTTTCGTCATTATTCCAGCATTGGTTATCATGCTGACAAGACTATGTCCCATTGCGGTTCCATTTCCCAATGTAACAGACTCAATCATGGCGTGTCTCCTTATATCAATCGATGTCGTTTAGCTTCAATTCATAGAACCTTTATTTAAACGGATCCAGTTTCGGTAACGTTGTACCGCTCGATTGTGTTCCGTCAATGTTTCACTAAAAATATGTCCTCCTCGGCTGTCCGCAACAAAATATAAAAACCGAGTATCTGCCGGATAACAAGCTGCTTCAAGTGAATCCTTTCCAGGGGCGGCAATAGGGCCGGGCGGCAGACCTGAATAAACATATGTGTTATAAAGATGATTCAAGGTCAAATGAGTTTTAAGCAACGTTCCTTGATACTGATCACCAAGCGCATAGATCACGGTTGGATCACACTGTAGTAACATGCCTTTCACCAAGCGGTTATGGAAAACGGACGAAACCAAAGAACGTTCAGAAGCTATCCCAGTTTCTTTTTCTATCAATGATGCCAGGGTAACAAGCTGATGTAAATTTAATCCTTGTTTTTCTGCTGAAGCCAGCCATTCCGGACGAATAACCTGTTTCATTTCGGTTATCATTGTTTGAATGAGTTTTTCTTCCGAAAAATTGCGAGTAAAAATATATGTGTCTGGAAACAAATATCCT
Source organism: uncultured bacterium (assembly GCA_964404285.1). Classification (GTDB taxonomy): domain Bacteria; phylum CSSED10-310; class CSSED10-310; order CSSED10-310; family CSSED10-310; genus JBASEY01. The sequence goes on from CAYOJK010000018.1 coordinate 13,668, forward strand.
TCCCATCCGGTAGTTGGTATAGAAATATCCAAATCACGATACCTATCGATGGCATTTAAAAAATCCTCTGCTTTACCGAAGCCCTCAGCTTCCCATTTCCGACCCATCTCCTTAATGGTTAAGCCTTCAGGAAATGTGATGGAATAGGTTATAACATCTCCAGCATATAATTTATTCAAAATATCTAAAGGCGTCATCTTTCCAGCTAGCCAATACTCTCCAGCTTTAATAGATGTTTTATCCTTGTTTAATTTGGCAAATATTTTTAGTACTCTGCTGTCTTTGATCAATCCTTTTCTTTCAAGTTCAAGAGATGTTCGGTAGAAAGACCATCCCTCAACGACAACAAATCTGACTGGATCAGAGTTCAGACCCAAACTTGTATTCAATGAGGTTGAGTACCAGTTATAGAAAAGAATGCTGAAAATCGCGAGCAGGAACAGGGCAAAAAACATTCCGGCAGCTAATATTTTTGCTACACTACGTGTGTAAATTTTCATCTAAAAATCAGCTCGATAAAAAATCAAGGTAGTTTTGAAGAATGATAACCGCTGCAAGGGTGTCCCGGTGCTTTTTCCTTTTATCCCGACGCATATTACTTTCCAACATAACGCGATCTGCAGATCGGCTACTCAATCTTTCATCCCATAATTGAACCGGTATATTGAATTCCTGCTCTAACATTTGTGCAAAATGCCTTGCCTTTTTTGCCAACTCGCTCTCGGCGCCACTCATATGAAGAGGCAATCCTACAATCGCTTTCTCAATATCCATTTCCTGCATGATCATTTTCACGTTATCAGGAATTGTATCCGTGTTTTTCACTTCGATTACCCCATGCGGTTGTGCGGTGATTTGAAGAGGATCGCTAATAGCTACACCTATTCGGTTTGTCCCATAATCAAATGCGATAATCCGTTTCATCGATGATTTCCAAAAAACAAAACTGGCAATTCACCTAGTTAGCAGCATATATTAATAAATTGTTTATGCAAGGAGGAAAATATGTGGGATGTAATAGTTATTGGCCTTGGTCCTACCGGAAGCACTGTTGCCAGACGCCTTGCTGCAGCAAGATTGAATGTATTGGCCTTGGATAGAACAACATTTCCACGAAGAAAAACGTGTGCCGGCGGAATAACTTTGCGTGCACAAAAGCATATCCCTCTTGAATTTTCAGAATATCTTGAAACAGAAATTCACTCCATTACCATAGCGCTGGAACAGAAAAAACTAATTTCTATTTGTCAATCTGAACCTTTTATGTATACCACCCGGCGTGAAATACTAGATGCCGCCCTTGTAGAAAAAGCACGGAATGTTGGAGCTGTCGTAAAAGAAAATTGCATGATTAAAACAATTCAACACAAAAAGGATGTCGTTCATGTAGATATAGGTGGAAAAATTGAAAAAGCACGGTTTTTGGTTGGATGTGATGGTGTGAATAGTGTTGTGCGCCGAACAAACCATTTTAACAGGCTAAAAACCATTCCTGCTTGGGAAGCAGAATATGCAATAACTGAAGACCTCTCAGAAAGTGAGAAAACCCGAGTTTTATTTGACATAGGAGTTGTTAAACGGGGTTATGGCTGGGTTTTTCCGAAAAAGAAAACTGTTTCTATCGGGGTTGCAGGTAAGGGTCTTAACCGAAAGGGAATAGAGTTGGGTATCCGAAATTTATTATCGCGTCTATCGCCCGGTTCTGTCGGAAAAGCGCTCAAACAAGATGGTCATTTACTGCCTATATTCAACCCGGCTCAGCCGCTTTCCAGCGATGGAATTCTTTTAGCGGGTGATGCTGCAGGTCTTGTCGATCCTTTCACAGGTGAGGGGTTGTTCTATGCATTTGTCAGTGGAGCGCAAGCAGCTGATTGGATAATTCAGAATATGGAGGAAACGAAACCTGACTATAGCGCTTATAAATTACGTCTAATGCAAGTTGTAGGACGTGATTTGCTCATAGCATCACGATTAGCCCGCCTGGTCTACTCTTTACCACAAGCCATGTATGGTCTGGCTAGTCGAAAACCGGATGTGTTGAAACGCTATGCTGAGAGCTTATCAGATGCTTCCGGCTGTGGATACACGAGTTTTATAAAGAGTCTTCCTTGGTATTGGCAGTTGTTATTTTGGAATGTTTAGAGATCAGAATTTGAAGTCAGTGTTGTTATAGACTAATGTTGTCGACCTCACAAAACGTTCTTTTCCACCTGGAACAGTCCATCTCACCTCAACCATGATGCCTTTGGTATCAAAATTTGGCAAATACAGACCTGTAGGGGACCCCGATTGGAAATCCTGAGAAAATTCTATTGAATCTGAGTTGAGAGGGTCATCGATGTCAATGGTTCGGGTGAAGTAATATCCGTCTAGGTATACGATATCTATCAGGCAGTTACAGGAAGATTTAAAGCCACATGGGTTTGATGGATAATCTATACATGGCGAAGCGTTTACTTCAGGTAAAATATATAAATACTGAGTTGCCATATCAGGAAAAAACGGCGCATCCATGTAATGGATCAAGTCATAGTCCAGTTGTGCGATTCGGTCAATTTTTTGCTGTAGCAGGCTCATAGCTATATTGGTAATCGTAGCCTGTGTGATTTGAGCTTGGGCATAAAAGAAGAATGGCAGTATACCCATTAGCGCAACAGCCAGAATCGACATGGATATCATCAGTTCCAAAAGAGTAAATCCACGATTATTTGAATCTTTCCTCACGATTGATTCCTCCAAAAAGCCTACTTAAATTATCATATTTTTGGGTAAAAAAGTCAAGAATTCGCGATCGAATACTTAGTTCAGTCGATATTTTTTCCGTTTTTCAAGAAGCGTTTTCCTATTAATACCTAAAATTTGAGCTGCTTTGGATTTATTGTTTCTTGTCTTTTCAAGAATTCGATGGATATATAACTTTTCAATTTGCTCAAGACTCAAATTCTGCTCAGCTAATATATCAAGCGATGAATCTGAGATTACATCGAAATCTAAGCGTATATCTTGGGATAAAATATTATGTTTTCCATCAGAGAGGATAACGAGGCGTTCCATTTGATTTTGGAGTTCTCGAACATTTCCTGGCCAATGATAAGAACACAATAAATCCAGAGCCCCGATTTCAAGTTTGGGACATTTTTTTTGGTGGAGAAGCGCGTATTTATCCAGAAAGAACTTGGCAAGTAAGGGAATATCAACAGGGCGTTTTCGTAGTGGTGGCAGGTATATGGGCATAACACTCAGGCGGAAATACAAGTCTTCGCGAAATTTACCGGTTCTTACAAGATTTCCAAGGTCTTGTCGAGAAGATGCTATAAAACGGATATCGACAGTGACAATCGTGTTTGATCCTACCGGTTCAAATTCTCGTTCCTGGAGCACACGGGTCAGCCGGGCTTGCACTGCCGGGTTCAATTCGTTGATATGGTCTAAATATACTGTTGATCCGTCAGCAGCTTTCAACTTTCCGATTCGGTCTTGGTGAGCTCCTGAAAATGCGCCTTTTACATGGCCGAAAAGCTCACTTTCCAAAAGATTTTGGGGAATTGCCGACAAATCAATTTTAATAAGTGGTTTGGATTGGCGTTGACTGTGGCGGTGTATATAATCGGCCAACATATCCTTACCTGAACCGCTTTCGCCCGTGATCTGTACAGTAGAATTGTATGGAGCAATCTGTTTGGCTGTTCCTAATAGGCTTTGGACAGTCGGATCCTGAGTAATGAATTCTGTGTATTTGGAGATCATGAGTCCAATCGTTTCATCTTCACATCAGAATGATTTATATCGAACTCAATCCGCTCTGCATGTGTCCATAAATTTTCCAGTCGGTAAAATTCTCGAGTTTTGTCTAAGAAAATATGAATTACAATATCGTGTCCGTCAACCAGAACCCATTGGTTCGTATTTTCTCCCTCGATATGGCGAGCTGGGTTGCCCGATTCTTTCATGCGAACTCGAAGGTGTTCAGCAATTGAGGCCACATGTTGCTCCGAAAGGCCGGAGCAAACAAGGAAACCATCGATAATGACACCATCTAGTTTTCTTAGATCAAACCCTACAATTTTATCGGCATTCTTTTCCAAAAGTATTTGGGCAAGAAACACTATCTTCTCTTCAAATGTTATGGTGACCTCCTTATGTTCAGTTGCTTTTTCTCATAAACTGGTCTTAAACGTAACATTGAACACTATTTCCTGTCAATAATGTATGAGGAGCGAACGAAATTCTTTTTACAAAACACCAAAAAGTCAATTTTTATCGATAGTTGCACTCTGATAGGATATAAAATCCGTATGAATGAAATCTAAGAGTTAAGTTTATATTTTAACTAAATATAATCATAGAAATGAGAAAGTTTAATTGGATTTCAAATACCAATTTTTTTTATTGACAGATGCTTCAAGACTTCATAAACTACCCGCTCGCATTGAGACTCAATTTCATTGCGAATTGGGAGGATAGAAAGATGTTTGCAATAGTTGAAACGGGCGGAAAGCAGTATCGCGTTGTTAAAGACGCCATAATAAACGTTGAAAAATTGCCCATACAGGCTGGTGAAAGTGTTGAATTGGATCGTGTTTTACTGGTTGGTGAAGGAAATAACATCAATGCTGGTAAACCTTATCTCGAGGGCGCCCGGGTTCGAGCAACGGTTTTAGATCAGTTTCGCGGAAAGAAAATCCGCGTTTTTAAAATGAAACCCAGGAAACGGTATCGTCGGCTCCAGGGCCATCGGCAGTATTTAACCCGAATTCGTATTGACGATATCATTATTCAATAGGAGGACTTCCAATGGCACATAAAAAAGGTGGCGGAAGCTCCAGAAACGGTCGGGACAGTCACAGCAAGCGACTCGGCATGAAACGCGGAGACGGCCAATTTGTATTGGCGGGAAATATCTTGGTTAGACAAAGAGGAACACGTTTTCATCCTGGTATCAATGTTGGCCTCGGTGGAGATGACACACTGTTCGCTAAAAGTACCGGCAAAGTTCAAGTCGTTAGCAGACGAGGTCGAAAATATATCAATATCGTTGCTGTTGCCGATTGATCGACTGACATCTCTCCGCCAAAAACTTTATATTAGGGGAGAGGTGTGGTTATGAGTAAATTTATTGATCAAGCTATCATAGAGGTTCGCTCAGGAAAAGGTGGGGCGGGGTGTGTTAGTTTTAGACGTGAAAAATACGTTCCGCGTGGTGGGCCGGATGGAGGTGATGGTGGCAAAGGTGGTGATGTCATCATCAGAGTGTCTGAACAGCGACGAACACTTCTAGATTTTACCAGTAAAAAAATATACAAAGCCGGCAACGGTAAACCGGGAGGGAAATCCAATCGTTTTGGAGCTGACGGAGCGGACTGTGTCCTCCTTGTTCCTCGAGGTACTCTCGTGGTTAATGATGAAACCGGAGAATGTCTCGCTGATCTCACGCTACATGATCAGGAAATACATATTGCTGTTGGCGGTCGTGGAGGCAAGGGAAACGCTCATTTTGCCACAGCCACGCACCAGACGCCACGATTTGCTCAACCGGGAGAACCTGGCGAATCGTTCCATCTCCGGTTGGACCTAAAACTGATTGCGGATGTTGGCTTGGTTGGTTTTCCCAATGTGGGAAAATCACTGTTTATCTCTGTTGTTTCAAATGCAAAACCAAAGGTAGCCAACTATCCATTCACGACGCTTACGCCTAATCTTGGTGTTGTACGACGTGCCGGTGATCGTGAGTTTGTGATCGCAGATATACCAGGAATCATTGAAGGTTCGCATGATGGGAAAGGATTGGGTGACCGCTTTCTCAGACATATTGAAAGAACAACGTTGATTCTACTGCTGATAGATGTTTCTCCCAATGCTTTTCCAAGTCCGGAATCAGCAGTGCCTTTACTTTTACAGGAATTACAAAAGTATAAAGACCTATTAGTACAGCGAGTTTCAGCGGTTGTGGCAACAAAGATCGATACGTTGTCAGAAGAAAATCGTATAGAAAAAAGAAAGCTTCTTCGCTCTGAAGCTGACACGTATGGACTATCGTATTTTGAAATTTCATCTGTTACCGGTGAAAACGTGTCCGATGTTTTGAATTACATCGAAAGCGCTTTGCTCAAAATAAAAAAACAGGATGTGGAAAGAATATGAACATAGGCGTGTGTGGAGGTACATTCGATCCAATTCATTTAGGACATTTGATAATGGGTGAAGAGGTCTGTGATGTATTAGGTCTTCAATCGGTTTGGTATATTCCTGCAAAAATACCTCCCCACAAACGTGGAATCAGTATAACACCTGCTGAACACCGTCTTGAGATGGTAAAGCTGGCCGTTCAGGGCAACGCAAAATTCCATGCCAGCGAGTTGGAATTGATGCGTGAAGGACCATCTTATACTGCTCAAACATTGGAATATTTACGGTGTCGCAATCCAGATGATGAATTTTACTTTATTATGGGGCAAGATGCGTTTCTTGAAATCGAAACCTGGCATAGATTCCAAGACCTTTTTAATTTATGTCGTCTGGTCATTGTAACCAGGCCGGGATCTCCACCAGTGGAGGCGAAGCGATTTGGTTCGGTTGTGCAAAAATTACTCTCGAATAATGTTATCTTATTGAAAGACAGCAGTAAATCCGATCAAAATCTTTTACAAACAGCTTGGCGTATTTGTTTTCTCCCAATTCCAGCTTTGTACATATCTTCATCGGATATTCGACGTCGGGTAAAAGAAGGACGCACTATTCAATATATGACACCGTTAGCGGTGCAAGAATATATCAAGAATAAGTGCCTTTATAAGGAAGAATAGCGAAGGGTGGTTAATGAAAATACTGTTGACGAACGATGATGGAATACGAGCCCCAGGTCTAGGCGCTTTAGTAGAAGAACTTACTGTTGAAAATGATGTTGTCGTTGTGGCGCCTGATTCGGAAAGAAGCGGATCTAGTCATGGCTTGACAATTAGTCAGCCGATATTTGTTACAGAAACCAAAATTGGCGCTAAACAAGGGTTTGCGGTGAGTGGTTTTCCGGCGGATTGTGTAAAGCTTGGTCTGAGCCACCTAGTAAAGAATCGACCGGATTTGGTAATTTCAGGTATCAACAAGGGGGCGAACACGGGTATAAACGTATTTTATTCCGGGACGGTTGCAGCAGCTATAGAGGCTACTTTCGTTGGAATCCCAGCTATTGCAGTATCAATCAATTCTTTTAGCGCGCCGGACTATTCGTTTAGTGCACAGTTTATCGCCCAAATGGTACGCATTCTGAAAACACATCCTATCCCGAATAAAGTAGTGTTGAATATCAATATTCCTGATCTTCCGGAAGAGCAGATACAGGGGGTGCGATTGACCCGGCAGAATCATTGTGTTTTCAAAGATAAATATATTGAACGAATAGCGCCTGGAAATAAGCCTTATTATTGGCTTAATGGTGATCCACCTGAGCAGGTGGATGATACATCAATCGATGATTGCGCATTGGCAAAAGGCTTGATTTCGATTACGCCGTTAGTGGCTGATTTCAACATCTCAGAAACCCACAGTAGAGATATCACGAAATGGATAGAGCAGTCAGACCTTCTGGAAAAATCCTATTTATTACTCTCGCGCTAAGCATTCTGTCGATTTCTTCTGCAGCGACTATGATTAAACTGGCGAATGCGCCTGCTTTGGTTGTCGCTTCTGCTCGCATGATGATATCGGCAGCCGTTTTATGGTTCTTTGCTCCAATTACAAAGGCCTTTAAACTATCAAGTATCAACTGGAAATCAGTTGCATTGGCGTCTGTTTTTCTTGCGTTACATTTTGGGTTTTGGATTACTTCTTTAGATTCGACTTCAGTTGCAAGTTCGCTAGTCTTGGTAACAATGAATCCTGTTGTCGTCGCTATCGGATCAACCTTTTTTTTACGAGAACCCCCGTCAGGACAGCTTCTTTTTGGAACATTACTCTCTATTATCGGATGTTTTGTACTGGTTATCGGTGAAGGTATAACGATTACTCATTCGTTGACCGGTAACCTGCTTGCTTTGGGTGGGGCATTTGCTATGTCTTTCTATATGATGGTGGGCAGACATACTGTGTCTCGCGAAAAAAATCGACAAACCAATGTCTTTGCTTACCTGACATGGGTCTCGACTATTGCAGGTATTCTTCTGTTATTCAGCGCTCTATTAACAGGCGCTCCATTACAAGGCTACTCGCACCAGAGTATTCTTTACATGGTTCTTATCGCCTTGGTTCCTCAGACCATCGGTCATTCCGGAATAAACTGGGCGCTTAAATATCTTCATACATCGCACTTGGCAGCTGCAATACTGATTGAACCATTGGCTGGAACATTTTTGGCATACTTTGTCATTGGTGAAATACTTTCCGTTTATTCACTATCTGGTGGCTTGTTTATTCTTTTGGGCGTTGGGATAGCTTTTTACAAGACATCACTTTCTTGAATTTGACAGCTTTGTACTAGAACGTTTATCCTACTCATGTATTTCCTAACTAGAGTGCAGGGTGTGAATCATGAATAACATTGAAGATCAAAAAACAGATCAATTCAGACCTTATCCTTCAGATGAGGATAAAGAAGTCATGCTTCGTCAATGGCTTGAGGAAGGTTCACAGAAACTGGACCAAAAAGATTATGATGAAGCAATCAAATTCTTTGAAAAAATTCTCCGGGTTGATCCTGAAAATCTAATTGCTTTCGAAAAATTATCCATAGCCCGTTCTATTCAGGCAGATATGAATCGGATAGAGGATTATCTCGCCATGGGCCGCGAATTAATGAAACAATTCGATTGGAACGGAGCTTATGATGAGTATCAGGCGGTTTTATCTATTGATCCGAACAACAAAGAAGCTCGATCAAGTCTTAGAGAAGTGAAAAAACATTTGCAAATGCCGCTCTCTGAGGATGATCAGGATCTTATTACGCATGGTGGAGAAGACGTAGAATCTGAAGCGGATGTATTTGATGTGGAAGATTCGTCGTACGTGGCCTATGAGCAAAAAACAGATATTTCTTCTTCATCTGAGTCGGTTGAAATCATTGATCAGCAGTTTCAGGCCAAGTTGGAAGAAGCTTTGAGAGTATATGAAAATGGATTTTTGTTACGAGCAAAAGAATTACTGGAAGAGCTTCAAAAACAAAATCCAGAGCATAGCCAAGTTCAATTCTATCTAACTGCTATTGATAGAAGAATTGAAATGGAATCGTTTAGAAAAAACCAGATTAATATTGAAGAGTTATTTCAAAAAGGAATGGATAGTCTGGAAAAACAAGATTTTAATGGAGCCCGTGATCTTTTTACGAAAGTTTTGGAGATCCGCCCGGATTTTCAGCAGGCTCAGCTTATGCTTAATCAGATAGATGTTTTAAGTGGTTCTGCTGATGCTGCTCGGGAAAAAACCACAGTTAAAGAGAATGAAGACAGTAAAAATCTTGATAAAACTCAACCAACAGCGCCGGGAAAAACAACGCTAAAAAATGTTCCAAAACCATTGAAAAAAAGAGGATTCCCCTCTTTTACCAGAATTTTATTATTTGTTTTTCCAGCTCTGATTATCATAGGAGCAGTGGTGTCTGGTTTTTATTTAATCTATGTTTTTCCAAAGATGAGATATGAAAAATCCATGGAGATTGCTCAAGAATTAAATGCTGATGGGAAAATAGAAGAAGCAATACCATGGATTGTTAAAGCTCTAAATGCTAAGCCGGATTCTGTTGATGCACTAAAAATGCTGGGTGAGGTTTATCTTAAAGCAGGTAAGTTGGATGAAGCTATTGATATCCTTGAGCCTGCCTTGGATAAATACCCAGAAAACCGGTCAATAACCAGAATGCTTGCGGAGACACATTTTACGAGGAAAGATTGGAATCTGGCAGAAAGATATTACAAAATTGTTCAAGACGATCCGAGATTTCATGATGAGGCTGTGTTGCGTGTTGCTTTATCAAGAAAAAACCGTGGCATGACGGATGAAGCGATTGAAATTTTAGAAAACTTCCTTGAGGAAAACGAGCAGAATGCGAAGGGCTATTTTTATCTTGCTCAATGCTACCTGGAAAAAAATGATAAAGAATTGGAAGAAAATATAGAAGAGTCCTACTTGAAAGCTATTGAAAAAGATTCCACGTTTATTGAAGCTTATGAGGATTTAGCAAGCTATTATCATAGCCGGAAAGAGTTACAAAAAGGAATAGAAACACTGGAGAATCTGCTCAGCTGGTTCAAACCATCGACCATGGAAAAATCAAAACATGTTGCATCTATACGTTTCACTTTAGGGAACATGCAATATGAAGCAGGACATTTCAGAGATGCCATAGATAGTTATTCTGCAGTTATTCAGATTGAACCCAGTATAGATGCCTATCGAAACTTAGGACGATCTCATTATAAAATGGACAGACTGGCTGAGGCGATATTGATTTGGCGACGTGGACTTAAATTGAATAATTCTGACGATGATCTTTGGTGGCAGATAGGTGTGGCTCAATTCAGACAAAATGATCTGACTGCTGCAGAAAATAGTTATAAAGAAGCTTTACGGCATAATCCCAATCATGTCAGGGCTTTGACGAATTTAGGGTACATTTATTATCAACAGTATAATTATAATTTAGCTAGAAAGTATTGGAAGCAATCATTGGAACTGGATCCAGATCAGCCTCAGATCAAGCAGAAATTAAAAGAAATTGACAGATAATGCTTATTGATCAGGCAATTTAAAAATGATCAATAGTGGGCAAAAAGCCTAGAATAAATGGTCAGAAGCCAATAAAAAAGGGTAGGTTAAACCTACCCTTTTTGTTTGCTGTAAGCCGTTCTGCTCTTAGTTTTTATACCCAAAGACCACAAAATCAATCCCTTCAAAATCACCAATCAAGTTATTGTTGTGATCGAGCATACCTCCCCAGAAGATAAGGTTGTCAGCCATTCCTTCGATATCAGACGGCCATTCGAAAGTCAGGACATTTATCCGGTTTGAACCCGGATCGAGAGATGCAATTTCCAGCCAATCGGCATCCTCGCTGAACGATGGGAAAAACCAATACATGGAGTAAACGTCCAGAATGACGAAAAGGCTTAAATTGGAAAATGGTGTTTTTTCAGCGTTTGTTATAATGGCGTCAAGTAAAAAAGTATCTCCACCGCGGAATACTCTGCGTGTAATCAAAAGATTGACACCATTTTGCAAGGGTGTTTCGTGGCCATAATAACCGGTTGAAGCATTATTGCCATGATATGTCGGCCAGTATTGTTGTTGACGATTATAGGAAGTATTTAGGTTATAAACAGATGTTGTTGTGTCGGCAATAATGATTTTTTGTTTTCCATCGCCTTTGAGGTCTGTGACACAGGGTGAAGGAAAACCATTTCCTTCGAGTTTAATGGGTGATATCGGCATTTGGGAACCGTCAGCTTTCAAAATATATAAATAGGCATTCTGGCGATACCCAACTTCTGATGACACCAAAATTTCTGGTTTTCCATCATTATCGAGATCGGCGATGATGGGTGAGGAGAAGATGGTTTCATCGGGGTTTGTAGACAATGTAACTGGAAAACCAGGTAGAATTGTTCCTGTTCGAGAAAATGCATAAACTTCCGTTTTTTGGGTTGCAATAACGATTTCCGGATAGCCGTCATTATTCAGATCTCCTAAAGCGACAGCTCCATAGATACTATTTGGGATCGTGACAGGCCAGCCCTCCAAAGGCATTGATCGCATATCCATTGCCATAACCCCTTTAGGACCTAATTCATTACTGTAATCACCGAAACCATAAATAATTTCAGGAACTTCGTCGCCATCTAAATCGGCAAGAGCAGGTACCGAATACACTTGGTTAGGCGCGGGAATTGGGAAACCGGGCAATAGTTTTCCTGTGCTGTCAAAAAGGAAAATAGCTCCACTGTCCAATGGATCAACATCAGCCTTTGTGGCAATAAGAATTTCCATTTTACCATCGCCGGTGTAATCGTAAACGGAAGCGCTGGCAAATATATCTGTTCCTAGATTAACCGGCCATCCCGGCAAAACATTGCCCATATAATCAAAAACCAACACGAGATTTTGATAATTGGCAGCGATGATTTCCAGCTTTCCGTTTCCTGTTACGTCGGCAATTGTTGGGGCAGCCCTAAATCCAGAATCCATGACCGGTTCGCCGGTTGGAACAAAGTTGTTATTTGAACTGTAAGGCCATGATCCGCCAAAATCTGATCCGTCGTTTTTGAAAACATGTACTCGGCCAAGCTTACGCTCCTGCGTGCCTTTTTCCGGCTTGTTCGGATTGATATAATCCACTTCTGTCATTTGATCGACAACAATGATTTCAAGCGTTCCATCACCGTCGATATCAGCGACCGCCGGGGACGACAAAATCAACACGCTATGCATATGGTTTCTATGACCTACATGGCGCGGCCAGCCTGGGAGCGGGGTTCCATGACGGTCAAAAACATTGATCTCACCATCTTCCGTAACGGTGATAATATCTAGGAATCCGTCGTTATCAATATCAGCAACACGTGGCGATGCTCGGAATGATGAAAACGATGGTACGGGAAAACCAGGCAACTTCGGAACTGGATTGTTGACGGATAGATCAAATGTGACAGTGTTGGTGTATCCACCAGCAGCTTGGATTTTAACCGTGATCGGAATGGTTTTATGTGCGCTCTCAGTGACAGTGAGTGTAAAATCACTCAGGTTTTTGCCGGTTTTTTTACTCTCTATAGATCCGAAGTTTGCGGTTGCTGAGTTGATAGTGACTCCAGGTCCAGCGCTCAATGTTGCGTGTACATCTGAAGCATCCATCCAAGAATGGTTTTTCAAATACACTGATAAATGTACGGTTTCGCCGACATCTGCTTCAAAATCACCGTTACCGGTTGGGTCATCGACAGCCCATCGATCAATACGCAGAATCGGTGTGTCCGCTAAACTGAAATAAAAATTGATTCGTCCGGGCTCCAAAGCGCCTCGGTAAACTGGGTTGGTATCATCCAATGACTCACAGCCCTGTTGCATTCTTTCAATAACTTGGTCGGGTGTGAAGGATGGATTTTGTGATAAAATCAATGCAGCAAGCGCTGTAGCGGCAGGAGCTGACATCGAGGTGCCTGTACTGTTTCCGTATTCGTTTCCTGGAAGAGTTGATCGAATAGCGACACCGGGTGCAAAGACGTCGACCCAACTGTTACCGTAGTTGGACGATCCATCTTTCATATCGAATTTGTTCGTGCTGCCGACTGCAAATGCGCCATCGTTTCCCGATGGATAATGAGGGACATCCTTTCCAATTCCTTCAGGTTCGCCATTTCCGGAAGATGCCAAAATTGTTACGCCTTTTTGATAAGCATACCAAATCGCTTCTTCTTGGATGGGCGCATTATAAGAGCTTCCGAGGCTTAGATTAGCAACACGTGCTCCGTTATCCGCAGCGTATCGAATGGCTTCCGCTACATCCGTAACAAGCGCTCCACCTATGTTCGGATTGTCGGCGAATACTTTCAAAACCATGACCGGACAGCCCCAGGTTCCACCGGAAACACCAATTCCATTATCGCTGACTGCACTGACAATACCGGCAACATGGGTGCCGTGCATATTGTCGATATGACCATTGCCGGGATCGTTGTCCTTATTGCGGAAATCCCAGCCGCGGTAATCGTTGATATAGCCATTGCCGTCTTCATCGATTCCAGAGTCCGGGCTTTCAGCAGTGTTGTACCAGATAGAATCGGCCAGGTCTTCATGGTCCATTTGAATGCCGCTATCAATGATTGCGACCACAATATTCGGGTCTCCTTTGACGATGTCCCATGCTCTAGGCGCTTCCATCAAATTCCATGCATATTGTTTGCTATAATCAGGATCATTGGGAACGGCGTCCGGATATAAAAAATAATTCAAACTTGTCTTTTCAACAAAGCTATATGTCTCAAGTTCTTTTTGAAGAGATGCTTCTGATTGGACGTCATTTGTGTGGATAAGGAACCACCGATCCAAATCACATCTTTCAGGGGAATGCCGAAAAACTGGTGTCAGGGTTTTAATACCAAGCATATCCAGCTCAGTCATGAGATGCTTTGCTGGTTGGTATCCACCGTTAGCAGCCTCATTAAGAACTTCCGGATAAAACTTGACCAAAACTTCTCCGGGATTCCAATCCCCGGCAATTACGGGTAAAAAACCAGTAAGAATAACAATACTTATTGTAATTACAGGTATCAGACGTTTCATAATAATCCCTCCGTATCTAAGTTCCGTTCATTCGGAAATAAGTATAAATAAAGATATCAGATTTTTTAATTTTTCCATAGAAAAGGCGAAAATGATTTTAGAGAGCATCTTCATAAATTGTTTTGATATCATGTTTTTGAATGATTCGAGGGTTCCTTTGAAGAAAAGAATCATATCCCATGACTGAGTCTACCAGTAGGTCGATTTCTATTCTGGGAACATTATAGGCATGTAGATCAATAGGATGCTCCAGTTGATGAAACAGTTCAAGAATGGCATCAATCGCTTTTTCAGCATCAGCTTCTTCATCCTGGACTGTTTGACCGAAATAGCGTGCGATACGTGCCATCTGAGGTCGGACAATGGGAAGATTATATTTCATAATATAGGGCAGCATCATAGCGCTCGCCTGCGGATGAGAAATATCGTAGCGACCTGAGAGAGGGTAAGACATAGCGTGTACAACACCTGATCCTGTCATGTTCAATGCCAAAGCTGTATATAGACTACCAAGAGCAACGTTATAGCGTGCCGTGATATTGTCTGGAAATCGAAATGCGACGAGTAGATTTTCTTTTAAAAGAGCAAGTCCCTGAAGTGCATACATTTCAGAAAAAGGTGATGCATTCATCGAAATTAAAGCTTCAATTCCATGTGATAAGGAATCCAGCCCGGTTGAGGCTGTCAGGTCGAGTGGCATCGTCAACATCAAATAAGGATCGATGATTGTCAGACGTGGAATCATAAAATCATGCCTGAAAACATGAATGTGTTTTGTGGTCTGATCACGGATTATGACGTTATCGTCAATTTCTGCCCCATTTGGCGGTGTGGTGGGTATGCTGACAATAGGGATACCATGATTCGTGATTCGATGTGTCCCGGATTTAACCATTTCTTTTGAAAAATCATTGGTCAAAGCGATGCTCAGTACTTTTGACATGTCGGTGCAGCGCCAACCCCCATAACCGATAATCACATCGAATTTCTTGTCACCAAGGTTTTCCAACGCTTTCTGAATACTGTTAAAAGAAAGAATTTTTTCCTCGATCACATGAATATGAGATTCATTAAATGCCGAAGATACACAGGATTCAACAGAATCCGTCAAACCGATATTTTTCATCTCACGGTCAATGATCAACAGTGCTCGCTCAGCGCCAATTATACGAATGTCATCTCGAAGGTTCTTGATCACTTGATAGCCAAATCTCGTAAATGGCATTTGTTGTATATTAAATGTAGTCTTCATTGTATGCCTCACCTATCGATTAGCCAGATAGTAACTTGATTGAATAGATTTCCAAGCTAATCGTTTTCAAAAAAAAAATTATAACCGCAGTAATTGCGTTGATTATACTGTAACGGAATTGAAAAACCGAGTTGTTACGGTTGTTCTTTCCACGGTGGTCAATAGTAAAGGTAATTATCCGCTCTGTAAAGATATTAACAAAAACAGGGCAGATGGCTGAATAATCGATTATAATGAGTGAACAGGGTCATTTTCTGGAAGCAGCATGATATTTTTGATAAAGATAATAGGATTTTTTTAAATACCATCGAGGATGGAGAGTCGAGCAAGAGAAGATTAACCATTATTTATGGCGCATCCAACAAAGGTAAAAGATACACAGTTTTTCAGCACAATTCGCAATGTGTTGATGATTTTGTTTCAAGCAATTGTAATGGTGTCTTTGATCGCATTGTTCATCGTTGTCATCTGGGGAAGATACAGCTTTTCCGCCCCGGCATACGTGATTGTTGCAGTGACATTATTACCCTATTTATTCGGAATACAGCTATTTTTATTGTTGGTTTTAATCTGTTTGAATCGAAAGCGCAAAATACCTGTGGTGTTGACCCTTATCGTCTTGATCATTGGTTTCCTTTTGTGGGGTAACCAGTGGTTGCCTAACTCCGAACGCAAGCATGATGGGGAAGAGGCGCTTCGGTTACTTTCGTGGAATGTTCAGCGAGTGGGACAATATCATTCAGGAGGAAGATCAATTTCTGAAATTGAAGCATGTATTAGTGACTTAATAAAAGATGCCGAGCTGGATGTCATGATTTTTTTAGAAATCACCGACCTTCAATTAAACAGTATATTGATGCAGCTCGAAGCTGAAGATAATCAAACTCCCTGGATTGATTACCATGGAACAGGAAAAAGAAGTCGAAGTGGTTTAGCTTGTGTTGTGAACGCTAAGAGCAATTGGCAAATTATTCAGGAAAAAAACTTGGATTTACCACCGGGATGGAAATATTTATTTGTTGAATTATCTAATTCGGAAAAAGATCCACCTCTTGTTTTGAATCTTATTGCTTTGCATTTGATACCGCCAGGTATTACCGAACAAGATGTCCGATTATTTTCGCGAGGTCCTAAAGAAGGAATCATAAACTGGTTGAAAAACCTATTCAGAATGACAAGGCGTCTTGAACATCATACCCGGATTCAAGGATTACAGGCCCAAAAAGCGATAAAAATGATTAAAAATTTGAAAGATCCAACAATTATTGCAGGAGATTTCAATAGCACTCCGGATAATGCTCTTCACAGAAATATGCGTCGCATCATGAACGATACCTGGCTTCATGGCGGTTATGGGTTTGGAACCACTCGGAATTGGATGAATCGGTTACCCCTTCGTATCGATTATATCTATTCTTCGAAACAGATTTCTATCAACAAATCCGAAGTGTTGACAAATGATTGTGCGGATCATGCAGCAGTAATATCGGAATTTTCTTTTTAATTCGTCTTTTTTCACTTGGAAACAGTGTTTCAGTTATCTGCCGACCTATGCTAACCTTAAGAATCTGTTTGGAGCGACTGAAATGAAATCATATTCTTTTACTGACGCAATTTTTGTTGGAGACGTGCATCTTGGTGACCGCAATCCAACTCGTGAACAGGCCTTCTGTCGATTTCTGGACATGGTTCGAGATAAAAAACCCGGCCATGTTTTTTTGATGGGCGATATTTTCGAGTTCTGGTTTGGATATAAATATGCCATGTTTTCTAAAGTGATCAGACCGGTCGCTAAAATTGCGGAACTTCGTGATGCCGGTATACCGGTCACCTACCTGGTCGGTAATCATGATTTCAAACCCGGCTATGTGTTCTCGGATATTTTACAGGTGAAAGTTAAACTGCAACCACTCCGAATCGATGTTGGAGCGGAGCGATTATACATCAGTCATGGTGATGAAATTGATTCTTCCGATCGCCTTTACCTGTTGATGCGGTCAGTTTTTCGAAATCGAGCTGTTCAATTTGTCTTTCAACATCTTGTTCCTATTTCCTGGGCTTGGTTGCTGGGTCGCTCATTGTCGGATACCAGCCGAAAAGTGAATATTAAAAAAGATCGTCGGATTTCTGAAAGTGTATTCGATTCGTTTTGTCATAAAGAAAGAGAAAATGGTGTCACGGTGGTTCTTCACGGCCACAATCATGATCCCGGTTTGCGTTCATGGAATGGCAACAATGGCAGCCTGACAATCATCGATGTTGGTGACTGGCTTGGAGACTGTGGTCATTACGTTGAGTTCAAGGACGGTTTATTTCAGTGCAAAACCTGGCCATTCTAAAATCGTGGATTGTTCGAATTTCTCAACAAACCTTGAACATGATTTTCCCTATAAATTGTCCCACCTGTGGAACTGTTGTCGATGCGAGTGTCAATCCCGGGATTTTTTGCTCTGATTGTCGAATACCGTTTGGCAATGATGATGTTGTTGTGTGTTCTGGTTGTGATGCAACATTGCCCACTTCCGAATTATTACATGACACCGGCTGTTATTGTTGTCAACGCAACGATGCACCGTTAGCAGGCATAGTTGCGCTGGGCGCTTATCACTTAAACCCACTATTGAGCGGAATGATTCTAGCCATGAAACATGGTAATAAAACTTGGTACAGCCGAGAATTCGGGTTTCAATTGGCGGAAAAAGTTCGTCGATTATATCCTCAAAAGACTTGGGATGCGGTTGTTGCTGTGCCGCTGCACCGAACACGCCAATGGAAGCGTGGGTATAACCAAGCGGAACTGGTAGCGGGGTTTATGGCTAAAACATTAAAAATTCCTGCTCATCGATGGCTGTTGTCTCGTGTACGTCGTACGCTGCCGCAGTCTGGAGGCCGTAAGGACAGGTTATCCAATATTAAAGGCGCCTTTTCTGCAGGAGGCATTTGTAAAAACGCTCGAATTATTTTGGTAGATGATGTGGTGACAACAGGGGCAACCGTTGGTGAATGTGCAGCGGAGCTCTTTAAAGCCGGCGCAGCGGAAGTTTTAGTTGCAGCTTGTGCATGGGTGCCGATATTAAAACCGACTGATGCATAAAAAAACAGTCAAACAAAAAGGATTTGAAATGAAGGTGCAGGACCGTATCCAGGCAATACTGGCTAAACGTGTGATGGTCGGGGATGGCGCTGTTGGTACCATGCTCCAAATGTATGGATTGGCTCCCGAATACCCGCCGGAATTAGCCGTATTGGAAAAACCAGCATGGGTTGAAGAGATACACCGCCTTTACCAAGAAGCAGGGTGTGATTTTATCACGACAAATACATTTGGCGCCAATCGATCCCGACTGTCTGTTTATGGTTTGAGTAACCAATTCGAAACCATCAATCATTACGCGGTTCAATCAGCAAAAAAGGTGTCTTCTTCCAAAATGCTCGTTGCCGCAAGCATAGGACCGACTGGCGAGAGGACAAGGTCGGTAAAAACTGTAACCAAACGGGAGCTTATTACAATTTATCGGGAACAGGTCGGGGTATTGAAACGGGCGGGAGCTGATTTTGCTATACTCGAAACGATGATCGATTTCGAGGAACTCCAAGCTGCTGCTCAGGCTTGCCGGCTGCAAGATTTTCCATTTATTGCGTCGATGGTTTTCGATGAAGCCGGTCATTCGATAGATGGAGTTAGCCCTAAAACGATTGTGACCGGTTTAGAGTCATATAATCCTTTAGCGCTCGGCGCAAATTGCGGTGTCGGGTTCAGTGGCATGAACGAATTGATTGAAGAATTTTTCCGGCTATCATCACGACCGATTATTGCTCAGCCAAGCGCCGGATTACCAAAGGCTGGGGCCGAGAAACTGGTCTACCCAATCTCTCCTGCTGAATTTACTGCCCAATCACTTGTTTTGGTTCAAGCTGGTGTGGCTATTGTCGGCGGTTGTTGCGGCACGACTCCAGATCATATAGCCTCTTTAAAGCAGGCGTTGAAACATGTAAAGCCTCGACAAAAGACCTTTAAGCAAGAATAAGCCGATTTGTTTTAAAACATCTTGAATTTGTGTGATTGAGATTTGAAGCGATGAGGAGTAAAATTCCTATGACAGCAAACGTTATAGTGAGCGATTGTTTTTGGGATATCAAAGGAGATGAAAAATGAAAACACAGGTAGCAATTAATGGTTTTGGTCGGATTGGTAGATTGCTGTTGCGTTCCATGCTGGATGATGAAACGCTTCAGGTAGTAGCGATAAACGATTTGACGGATTTGAAAACATTGGTTCATTTGTTGAAATATGATTCTACACACGGCACGTTCAAAGCGGATGTGTCCATTGAAGAAAACAATCTGATAGTCAATGGGCAACAGATAAAAGTGTTTTCGGAACGAGATCCGGAAAAACTTCCTTGGTCGAGTTTAAACGTTCGATATGTAGCAGAATGTACAGGCTTTTTCCGTGATCGTGATGGCGCTGGTAAACATCTGAATGCCGGCGCTGACAGAGTGATCATTTCTGCTCCGGCTAAAAATCCGGACTGGACGGTTGTCATGGGTGTCAACCATGTTCATTTCAATCCGGAAAAGCATAGGATAATAAGCAATGCTTCGTGTACAACCAATTGCCTTGCTCCTCCAGCAAAAGTGTTGGTGGATCATTTTGGTATCGATTACGGCATGATGACGACAATCCATGCTTATACAAACGATCAGCAATTATTGGATTTACCTCACAAAGATCTTAGAAGAGCAAGAGCTGCTGCTGTATCGATGATTCCGACGACAACCGGGGCTGCAGCCGCTGTTGGGGAAGTATTGCCTGAATTGAAAGGCAAACTGAACGGCTTGGCAGTCAGAGTCCCGATTCCAAATGTTTCTTTGGTTGATCTGGTGGCTCATGTGTCGACTGATGTAACGGTTACGATGGTCAATGATGCATTGAAAATAGCTTCAGAAACGCATTTGAAAGATATTATGGGTTACACTGATGAACCTCTGGTATCGATCGATTATAATGGAGATCCACGGTCAAGTATTATCGATGGCGCCTCGACAATGGTAATCGAAGAAAGATTGGTAAAAATACTGGCTTGGTATGACAATGAAAATGGATATGCTGTTCGGATGAGAGATTTGATGGCTTTTATCAGCCGAAACGGTGGTTGATAACGCTTGGAAAGGATTTGAAGTGAAAAGAATTATTGCCGGTAACTGGAAGATGTATAAAACGATTCGTGAAGCCCGTGAATTAGCGGATAAAATCGTTCAAAACTCATTTATACTGAAATCCAAGATTGAAGTAGTACTATGTCCCTCATTTGTGGCTCTTGATGCAGTGGCGGATTGTCTGCAAGGATCTTCGGTCAAACTTGGCGCACAGAATATGTTTCATCGTGACAGCGGTGCATTTACCGGTGAATGTTCCGGGCAAATGTTGCGGGCTGTGGGGTGTGACTATGTGATTTTAGGGCATTCGGAACGCCGCCATGTGTTCAATGAGACGGATGCTGAGATCAATTTGAAAGCGCTTGCTGCGCTTCAATATGGATTAAAACCGATATTGTGTGTAGGGGAAACAGAAAAAGAACGTGATTTGGGCTTGACCTGGAATGTGGTGGAACGGCATGTGCGACACGGATTGGCCGGTGTAAAAATCGAATCGATCGATACCTGTGTTATCGCATACGAACCTGTTTGGGCCATCGGTACCGGCCGTACAGCAACGCCGGAACAAGCGCGTGAAGCACATGAATATCTTCGTGGGCTTCTTCAAGATTTGTATGGTGAGAAAGGATCGATGATTCCGATTTTGTATGGTGGGTCTGTCAAACCCGAAAATATCGCTGAATTACTAAAACAACCCGAAGTGAATGGCGCACTAGTTGGTGGCGCTTCGTTAAAAGCTGATTCTTTTAATGAACTTATACGAATTACAGGGGAAATAGACAAGATTTGACACATCGAATAAATTAAGCAAAGCTTTACGGTGTGACTCAACTTCTTCGTATCATGAAATTGATGTTGCCTTGCTTAAAGATTTTTGCTATAAGCACTTGTTGCTGATCAGGAGGTTTGTAGTTAGTGATTACTATTTTATTATTAGCAATACATGTGATTCTCTCGTTGGCACTGATTTTAATCGTGCTGCTTCAAACCGGCAAAGGTTCAGATCTCGCCAGCGCTTTTGGCGGTGGTGGCGCTAATGCTGTTTTTGGAGGTGCAGGGCCAACGTCATTTTTAAATAAAATGACAACTGCTGTTGCAGTGTTGTTTATGGTGACGTCGATCTCGCTGGCCTATATCGGAACCAGCGAAAGCACGGTGATGCCGAAACAAAAACCCGCACCGGTGTCTGATGTGAGGGATAGTGAAGATATTGAAGACATAGTGGACGATCAAGATATCGTTGCTAACGATCAAGATGCTGTCGGTGAAGATGGTGGTGAGTTGTCAGAAACTGTACCGGTTGCTGATGATGCAGTGTTGCCTGGGAATGACGGTTCCAGCGTTGAGGATGCTTCTGCTGAACAACCATCCGACCAGATGGATGAAACTGCACCGGGTGACGAGACTGAATAAGCAGCGTTTGGTCTGACGTGATTGAGATTGCGGAAGTGGCGGAACAGGCAGACGCGCCAGGTTGAGGGCCTGGTGGGGGAAACTTCGTGGGGGTTCAAGTCCCCCCTTCCGCATTGAAAGTGAGGGGTTGCAAGAAATGCAACCCTATTTGCTTTTAGGATGAAATTTGCAATCTTTCCAATTTTTTTATCCGGATATCCCTGTTCCGGAAAATGTGCGTATTGTAACGCATCTCTGGCTACAGGAGTTGATGCAACTCTTTGCCTGGAAACCCTTTTGAGAGAAATCGAAGAATGGCTTGGTAAATCGAACGATAAGAGATACCGTCAAATTGCATTATATGGTAACGACATATTGGGGTTGCCGGAGAGTTTGGTCAATCCATTGCTGGAACTGCTTCAGCCATTTACTGACTCAGGCAGAGTCCAGGGGCTGAGAACTTCGTTGCGTCCGGATTCTATTGTGGCCGGGCTACCTGAACTGTTGAAGAAATTTTCGACGATTGAAATCGGCGTGCCAAGTATGGACTCGAAAGTATTGACCACTATCGACCGTGGTCATAGCGCTAAGGACGTTGTTGCCGCTATACAAAAACTGAAGGACTTATCGGTTTCGGTTGGATGTCAAACGATGCTGGGCTTGCCGGAGGCTTCAGTAGAATCTGATTTGAAATCTGCAAAAACCCTGGCATCACTGCATCCGGATTTTGTTCGGATACATCCCACGCTGGTGTTGCGGGATACCAATTTAGAGCGGCGATTTCGAGAAGGGCACTATGTGCCTTTATCAGTCGAAGAGTCTGTGGAGCGTTGTGGTGATATATGGGATATCTATGAACAAAACGGTATCGATGTCATCCGCTGTGGATTTCATATACCGGAAGCACAGTTGCAGAAGGTTCTGGTGGCAGGACCCTGGCATCCGGCTTATGGACAATTGGTTCGGTCGTTTCGATGGAAAAGGCGCTTAAAAATCGCCTTTGACGCATCAGGTGGTCAAAACCATTGTTTTGAGGTTGAAGAATCGGATTACTCTGATGCCATCGGCCATAAGCGAGCGAATTTGATTTGGCTGAGAGAGCATTGTTGTCCTGGTTTTCAGATCATCTGTAAGAGAGAACCAAAGCAAGAACATTAACATGGAATTTTTCTTCAGATCAAAGTGGATGAAAATTTATTCAGCGCTTCGAAGAGGTTCTTTGAGCATATAAAATTGGTTCGGCTCAGGCGTGAAAGGCGGCAGAAAACCCTGGTTTCCGCGAGGATCGGCTAGATTACGCCTCGTCAGGGATCAACGAAGAATCTCGCTTGAAAATCATAATCGATGCTGTTTCATCCGGCTTGATGGTCACTCTTCTATAACCAAGCTTTTCCGACTCCATCAGCATGGAAACAACACATGTGGGTTCTTTGCGGCTGTTCATGGCATTAACACACGTTCCTGTTTAGGGTGGAGATTTCTTTTCCAGATACGAATATTCGGGCCGTCACAGGGTAGTTCGATATGGGAATAACCAGGATAGGGTGGAGCCGGGATACCGCTTGAAGTTTGCTGCTCAGATTCACCGGATATCGATATACGAATGAATTTCAACCAGGTAGGTTCTCGAGGTGGCGCTACTATCAGTTGCTGTCCTGCGATAAAATCAGGATTTCTGGAAAGAATATACTCCCAATCAGTCTTTTCATGACCAGCCGCACCTCGTGTGGCGCCGACAAGGGCTTGGCGGGAAATATGTGGATCGATCAAACCAAATACATCGAGGGTATATAGTTTAGAATAGTAAGGTATTCGCCCGATAATTGATGTCACAATAGATTGTTCCGGAGTGGTGTTTTTAGCTAAACAAAGACCGACACGGGTTCCATGATGCTGCAATTCCTTTTGGTGAGAAAAAACATCTGCATGTTTAAAATTGGCGATCACAGGATAGGAGTTACCGATAATGAGAATGCCGGCGATGATTCCAATGATAGAACGATTGATTTGTTGATTATGTTGAATTTTCCAATGAGACAGGGCGAAGAAAGCGGGAAGAGCCATAAACGGTAATAAAGGCGTCAGAAAACGATCGG
Organism: uncultured bacterium; assembly: GCA_964404285.1. Classification (GTDB taxonomy): domain Bacteria; phylum CSSED10-310; class CSSED10-310; order CSSED10-310; family CSSED10-310; genus JBASEY01. The sequence goes on from CAYOJK010000018.1 coordinate 37,824, forward strand.
GGCCGAGAGAGTCGCCGCCAATTGCTAGAATATAAGCTAAAAAAACAAGAAGGAAAACGGTAGCGACAGTGAAAGCACAAGGATTCCATTTATTTGTTTTATTAACGAAAAATCCAATGAAAATCAGTATCAAAAGAACTGCTTCCGGCCATTGCCAGCCCTGGATGACGTAGGCTAAGCCACGCCAAATAACTGATACGCCGCCTCCAGTTTTGGCATAAAACGTGTTGGGAAGAATCTCTCCAAAATACCACCATTTCCAGGTCAGATAAGGTACTAGCAAAATTAATGAGCTGCCGAAGAAGTAAGAAATCCTTTTGAATATGGAACTGTCTTTCGGTTTTTGCAACAAAATCAGCAGAGGAAAGAAAAGATGGGTTAAAGCGCCTTCAGGCCGAATCAAAACAGAGAATGCTGCCACAAAACCTGCTAAGATAACGCTATGGTTATTTTTTTTGATCGATGCCGTAACTGCTGTCTGATAACTGAGCCAGATAAAAAGCACGAACAGGGTGGTTTCAAGACCACGCATAGACCAGGTGATCAAGCCTGGATCCAAGGCAAGATACAGGGTCGCAAACCCGTACAACGACGGGTGAAACCGCCGACAAAATTGGGCGAAAAAAATGATCAATAAACACGAACAGAGTGCTCCTAGAATTTTTGATGCCAAGACAGGTTCAACCAGCGGGCGTACCAGAACAAGAAGCAGAATCCATAGAAAATTGGTATAGCCTTCAACTCGTTCGCTGATATTAAAAACAAGGCCATTACCGATTGCTAAGTTTTCGGCATATCGATATGAAATAAACGCGTCATCGATGGTTTCAAAGCTGTTGCAAATGGCAGCGACCAGATGCACGAACAGTAGAAGAGTCAGGAAAATATAATGGCCATATGTCTGTTTATTCATCGATTTGTATATTCGGTAATTGAATTCGGCCTTTGGTGACCCAGGTATAACCCAATATCGGAATTCCTCGACTATAAGCTGTCAAGAAAGAATTGACTGGGCTGTCACAGAATCCTTCCCATCTACTGTTGTTGTCCCGCAGATCGATAGAGAGAGCTTGAACTTGGGCATATTTTTTATGGAGCTCGGTAAAATCGATATCGGCGCCCAGGTAGAGAGCTGCCAGATCACGCCACATATTCTGTGAAACCCAGACATTCTGCTGACCATCCCGATGGGCGTCACCATAAGGTGTCGTTGTCTTTTTATGAGCTGCTTCCAGATGCATTTTCATCAACTTTTCCAACTCTGGAGGTGCATGAAGACCACAGAACCAGAGAGCGACAAGGCCATGAGCGGCATAATTGGAATAACCGGTGATCTCGTCATTCTCCGGATCGATGATGGTTATTGGGTGATCCGGGTCAAAAGGCAATAGAACTCGCGTCACTTTGTTGGGTTCTGCTTTTCTTTCAGGTGCAGACAAGGCAATCGGGAAATGGGTGCCAGTCCAGGATTCGATGATCGAGGAATAGATCAGGTCGGCTCTATTTTGAGCATTTTGTTTGATAGAAGAGCTTAAAACATCTGAAAATAACGATGTAATCGCTTGAAGAGCGGCGGCTTTTTTTATGCCGAGATAAATCTGGTTTTCAGCCCTGTTGATCGAGGCTGGTGCATCGTCGAACGTGTTGATAACGCCTGTATTCGGCAGGCCGTCACCATCGGTATCCGATGATATCAATCGTTGAAGGATCCGTTCGATCACGGGTTTTTGTTCCAGCGCAACGCTCATATCATGAGTTGTGGCGGCATACATCGCGTGAAGCAGCAAGTAATTACTATTTTCTTCCACCGGCATAATTGCGCGATAGCCATTTTCACAAATTACCAGGCCTTTCCCCATATCGTGGGGCATATCGCCGTCTTTGGAATAACGAGGCCAATTCAACAACATGTCTCGAAGACAATCGGGTGTATAGGCCAGGTGAAATAGACAAGAATTAAAAACGACATCCAGGGCAGAATGAAAAAGGGGAGAACCTTCCCATTCACTGTATCGGATGGATCCGTCGGGAAGCCTGACAGACCACGTGCAAGAAAGGAAGCTTTGTAACGCTGTGTGGGTCAAATAGGGCAGATTATCAGGTGATGACGCTGTCTGTAGCGTAGCTCGAAACGCGGTATCCGCTTGCAACAAGATGTCACGGTTTTCAAGAGTTTCCGTCAGTAATCGAATAGGGTCTCGAAACTCTTTCAAATAGGAGAAAGAACAAGCATGGCCATCTACCAGAAGCGTTGGAGAATTCGTGTAAAATAGAATTGCCGCATAGGTATCCGTTGATTTGCCGGTATCTGCCTGCAGATAAACCGATATTTTCCCTGAATTTGAGGTTGCAGATGATTTCCAGCCATCTTTTTGAAGTCCTCCAAGGAGAAAAACACCGTTGATATTAGACGAAAAAGTTTGGAGTTGAGGGTTTGTGCCTTGTTGAACCAAAGCTGCTTGGTCGATCGCGAAGCGTAACGGAGCCGCAATAGCTGCCAGCTCTTGACCGGCTGTATCGGTATGTACCCGATCATGCAAACCGGTGATGGATACTGTACAATTGACGGGCTGATCATCTTTATTCGTCAATGTCACCTTTATAAACATGATCGGTGCAGTCTGCCATTTGGGTAGTGATGGGGTGAAAGGCGATAGGATTTCATAGGTCAGCTCAGCTTTTGTCTCGGGTATCGGAGCAGAAAAACTCAGGGATGTGGGATAAAAACCGGTTGACAGTGATGAAGATGATTCACGATCATTGTTTGAAAACAATTCGGTTTGCTGTTCTGTGTCGATAGCGATTGACAAACCAGTATATTCGGGCAAAAAGTAACCAAGCGGTAGAATCCTGATACGGTTATTATGCAATTCAGGAACGACGGTAAAACGCGAACCCATACGGGACAATTGCATAGGTAGATTTTGGGCTTTCACTTGCGGAAAACGGACAAGGAAAAAAGCAATGAAAATAATAAAATACCGATGTGTCGCCCTGCGTAAAAACATGCGCTGACCCTAGCATAGATACGGACAGCATGCAAGAAGTTCTTCAACCAAAAATCCCGGCATAAGATGTAAGTTGACTTGATACCGATTGTTCCAGCAGAATATAAAGTTGATTGGAGTTTTGAAACCGTATCGAGAGAATGTCCATGAAAACATCTAAGATAATCCGAAATATTTCACTTATATCCGGGATTGTAATAGGCCTGATATCATTGGTTTTACTTAAAATACATCTGTCCGAACAAACAGTTTTCAAGGTCTTTATACCCGGCCTTGCTGTATCTTTGGTTTTAATCGGTATTTATTTTTCACTTGATTATGCTGAAAAGAATTTGAATTCAGACCTAAATCGGTTGAATCGAAATTCAGAACCCTCTGAAGTCGATGATTTTGATATAAATACATGGTGGAAATAATCATCCAAATCTGTCTTAATCCTGATGATCAGAGCACTCTGGGCACCGGATTTTATTAATGCTTGCCGTGAGGAAAACGCTGAATTTATGAAAAAAAATAAGTGTGTTGTTTCTGACAAACCTATTCTTTTCAGTCTGTGGATACTTGTGCTGAGTGCAATCATTCTGTTCTCGTGTTTCGGTAGGGGACTTCAAAGAACTCTGGCACAAACCATCGGCCGAACAGGCATTGCTTGGGTCATGGCATGGGGAGTTTTTATCCTGATCGTGACGGCTGCCGTGTTCCTGATTCGGAAACAAGGGTTTAAAGGATTGCTTCACCTGGCTTGGATGTTGGTAATTGTTACAGGGGTGATGCTCTATTTCAGACACAATCCCGAGGTATGGTGTCATATCGTTTTATTTGGCGTATTAGGAAATCTGTCAGTCCGACTGTTTTCCCTTCGAACGGGAGCGGAGATATCGTTTGCGGTCGCTTTTCTGGATGAGCTTCTTCAGCACTATCTTCCTAGCAGGGTGGGAGATTGCGAAGATGTTATCGTCAATATCATCTGTGTCGGATTAGGAATTGTATTGCATTTACTTGTTCGCAACAGTTTGGCATTGACACGTCAAGGAAATCAGAATTGACAGAAAATTGACTAGGAATCGTATTTTAACACAATGTAAATTGTAATTTACGCTTATCTCTTTGCGGATGAATACCTTGAATACAGATATTTAGCAAACAATCGTATTGCCTGATCAACTTCACGGAAAACGACCAGCCCGGCTTTCTCCATCATTCGAACCATAGGATCATAGAGTTCTCCGGAATCAATACAGAAAATCATCGGTTTCCGTGTTTCCTTAAAAATTCTGATCAATCGGTTTGGATAAGAATCTTCATTATCAATATCTTCTTTTCCAAAAACACCGGCGGGTAGCGTCTGCTGTGCCGGTGTCAGAGGGACAGTTGCTGCCAGGTATGCATCGACATGAGGGTCAGCCAGTTGCGCTCGGATAGTCCCTTCATGTGCATCGTCATTGCCCATAGGGGTCAGGTCCATCGGATTTCTGACATCGACAAGCGTATTTAATCGGGTTTTGACCAGCACATCGGCAATAGCCGCCTCTGTTTCCGGAGTATAATCGGCAATGGTTAACGGCCATTCACCCTCGATATTATCCGCCATGCCAACTGTTTCATAACCGGCGTTCGAAATACCGGCAATACGGAACCCGGTGACTTCTTTGTCGGCCAGTGCACGCGCCATGCGGGTGAGTTCATTGAATTCGGAGAACGTATCACAAATAATGGCTCCGGCATCTTCCATCAGCGCCGCGCATACAGGGTAATCGCCGGCGACTGACGCGGTATGGCCGGATGTCGCCGTACGACCAGCAGCCGTGCGGCCGGCTTTATAAAAAATCACATCGCGCTTTTGTTTTTTGAGTTTCTTGACCGCTCTAACTGCTTTCAAACCTCCCAAATCCCTGAATCCTTCGACATAAACCGCCAGCGCTTTGACCTCGGGTTCATGGTCGGCAAAATACTCGAGGAAATCACTGATCCCCAAATCCATCTGATTGCCGGTGGAAATACTGAAGAGCGGCGCCATATTGGATTGCCTGCTGATAGTCGTGATCATTCGAGCTCCGGACTGAGACAGAAATGCAATCGGATCCGGTTGTTTTTGATAATTTTTCGGCAATTTTTGTTCCGGCACGAACAGCGTGTCATACAGGGCTGGTCGGGAAATGATGCCAAGGCAGTTGCCGCCGACAAACAGCGGCCCGCCGTCTTCCCGCAGGCGACTGTCGGCGATGGCTTTGTTCATGCCCGCCACAATGGCTTCCGTCCCGGATTTTTCGCCCAGGCCGCCGGGGATGATGATTACGGATTGAACTTTACCGGATTCAGCCGCCTCCTTGATGATATCCGGAGCCTGGTCGGCGCCGACAGCCAAAACCAGCACATCGACGATCTCCGGCAAGTCCGCCAGGGTGGCGAAACAAAGTATGCCGTCAATCTCTTCCATTCCAGGCCGAATGACATATAAATGATCGGCCTCAAAGCCTTGAGCCTTGATATTCCGAAGAATTATCCGTCCCATGTTCAGACTTTTAGCGCTGACACCGATCACTGCCATGCTTTTTGGGTGCAACAGATTGGTGATCTTATGCAGTGGTCTGACTGCTGGTTCGGGTTGCCGACGGGAGAATGCAGCAACGCCATCGAGCGGATCGGGGACACCTTTAGCGAAAACCAGAGGATTGATTTCGAATTCTTCCAGGACGAAATCGCTTTTACCACCCACTCCAAAGTATTTTGCCATAGCAAACAAGGCGTCAAACATTTTTAACAGAGTGTCGTCACTGATGACCTTTTGCCCGCCTCGAGTTTGTCCGGAAATCTTTTTATAACAGATAGTTGATTTAAATTTTTGTAAAAACTGTTCCGGAGTCGATTCCAGGATAGATGCAGTAACGGCGGCAAGACCTTTGCGCATGGATGATGCGACGAGTTCAGTATCGATACCGCCGATCCCGGCCATGATGATCGGCCCGAATTCACGTGTGTTTCGGAGTCCGACGATCATTTCATACCCAAAACCTTTTTTATCGGCATCGGTGAAGTTCGTCAGCATCACCCCTCTGGTATCGGCTCGAACCGCATCTTCCAGGTCTTTTCCTGTCAGACCTGTAAAATCGCCTTCCAGAACCAGTGATTTCGATTCCATCCACTTGACGAATCGACTCGGAGTCTGTGCCAACATATCCGCAACAGTTTTCTGAACGGATTCAATCTCTTTGGGTATGATAGCCACACCGCCGGCATCGGTTTTGTGGACAATCACCGGAGATACAATTTTCAAGACGATTCGATCTCCCGGAAACTTGGCAAGCACGTCGGCGGTGATATCTTCCGGTTTGGTCGCCAAAACAATTTTTCTGCCATGAGGCATACCGGCCTGATGCATCAGCTCGTAAGCTTCGAGCTCTAAAAGCGAACTTCTGCCTTCACTGAAAGCTTTAGATACAAGTTGCTCCAACGCTTTTTCATTCATTCTCATAACATGCCCCTCACTCTATAGATGGTGAATGGTAGTGTGATTCAATCAACTCTGTAATGGGTCTATCAGTTTATTTGACCCAGTTTATATCCTTCTCGAACAGCTTCTTTGTTCAGCTTGACGATTTTCTCGCCTTTTGAGCCGAATAACTCTTCCAGACTCTTGTCAAATTCATCCGGTTTAAATCCGATAGTTGGGGCGGCTGCGCCCAGCATGACGGTATTGGCAACACGAGGATTACCCAATTCTTTGGCGATATTTGCAGCCGGAACGAGGATTTTTTTCGGTAGTGTTTCCAGCAGACTGTTCAGCGATTCGAGCTCGGGATAATTCGGTATGTTAATGAAGGGATCGGTTGCGGTGATAACGATTCCGGATTTAGAAAGGAAGGGGAGATATCGGAAAAGCTCCAGCGGCTCGACGCTCAGGATCAAATCAGCTTGGCCCAGCGGTATCAAATCGCTATAGACGACTTTATCGTTCAAGCGCAGGTGTGACTGAACGGCTCCACCACGTTGTGCCATTCCGTGCACTTCAGCTTGTTTGAAGCTCCACCCGCGTTCGAGCGCTGCGTTACAGATAAGGTAGGAAATGGATAGAATTCCCTGCCCGCCGACTCCTGAAATAATGATATCGCGTTTCATGTTATTTTCCTTTCCTTGGAGCTTGCACACATTCACGTTGTGGAATGATCACCGAAATACCGGTATGTTTCAGTTCTTTTTTGATTACCTCGACATTGTTGGCGTGATGTTTAGGAAGCGGAATGATCGGGATGATGTGTTCTTTCGGCACACCAAGCGTTTCAACGATTTTTTCCAGGGGTTCACCGGTCGCCATTGTTTCTTGAGCTCCCGTCATTGCCACGTAACTGTTATCCATAACGATCACGGTGATATTGGCGTTATGTTTAGCGGCTCCGATCATCGGCGTCATACCGGAGTGGATAAACGTGGAATCCCCGATCACTGTAACGGCGGGATGAACACCGGCGGCGGATGCGCCGATAGCCATTGAAAGCGAAGCGCCCATATCGACACAGGTATGACCGCAGCTATAGGGCGGATAAACACCCAACGTATAACAGCCGATATCCGAGAAAACACGTGCGTCCGGATACTCCTGGATAGCTTCTTTTAGAGCTTTGAACGTGTCGGCGTGGGGACAGCCTTTGCACAGCGCAGGCGGTCTGGGCGGAATTGCAGGTGTTTCCATGGCGCCCGGCGCACTTTCCAAACCGAGCGCTTTTCGCACATGGTCGACGTGCATTTCGCCGGTACGCGGCAGATTACCTGTCAGGCGTCCGACAACTTTTTTGCCCGGAATACCGAACATACCGGTCATAGTGTTTTCCAGCAGCGGATACCCTTCTTCAATCACCAGAATAGTATCAGAGTTATCCACAATTTGGCGGATCAAATCAATCGGGAAGGGGTATTGAGAAATTTTCAACACATTGACCGGCTTCCCATAATCCTGCAGCGCTTCTTGCACATAGTTGATAGCAATGCCAGTGGCGATAATGCCCAGAGAAGCGTCCGGTTTCAATTCGAGTTTATTGAAAGCCGACGTATTCGACAGGCGGATGAATTCGGTTTGTTTTTCGATCAATTCGATGTTTCGGGCACGGGCGTGAGGAGGAAGCAAGACCCATTTTTTAATGTTGGATTCGACCTTGAGAGGATTTTGCTTGGTAAATTCTTTGCGCAGAGTGATGTTTGCTCGACTGTGAGACAAGCGTGTCGTCATTCGCAGCATAACCGGCACATCCATTTTTTCGGACAATTCAAAAATATACGGCATCATATCGTAAGCTTCTTGTTGGCTGGAGGGTTCGAAACAGGGAATACGCGCGAAATCCGCGAAGTAACGGCTGTCCTGTTCGTTCTGGCTGGAGTGCATGGACGGGTCGTCGCCAACACACAGAATCAAACCTCCGCCGACACCGGTCATCGATGAGTTCATAAACGGGTCTGCTGCGACGTTCAAACCGACATGTTTCATTGTGACCATGACGCGTTTTCCAGCATAACTCATGCCCAGCGCTTCTTCATAACCCACTTTCTCGTTGGCGGACCAGATGGCGCGGACACCAAATTTTTCCGCCTGGCTCTGAACAAACTCGAAAATTTCTGTCGATGGTGTTCCAGGGTAACCGAAAACACCGCTCAACCCCGCGTGGAGCGCTCCGAGACCGACGGCCTCATTTCCCAGTAATGAAGTTTGAGTGGCCATATCTACCTTTCTTTCCGGTAACGGAATGTTAGTGATTAAAGTTTCAATGTTATTTTTGAGGAAACCTTTCGGCCGATACGGCCGCAAGACCCTAAAGAAATAATAATAGTGACTTTGGCTAGGAGTTTCAAGGCTGGATTCCGGGAATGAGAAGATGAGGAGCAAAGGGTGAGGAGTGAGGCAGGGAGAACCACGAATGAGCACGAATGGACGATCGAATATCCAATGTCCAAATTATCTGAACACGATTTCAGGATTTCAGGATTAACAGGATTTCTTTAATCCTGCCCATCCTGTAATTTTTGTAATCATATTCAAACAGCCACTGAAGTACTTAATTAACTGAAGCACTTAATTAATTAGGGGACAATTAATTAGGGGACAGACATCTGGAAATTAAAAATCAACTGAAAATCCTCCAATTCAGCGCTCCGGACTCAGCATTGAAGCGCGGAGCGTGCTACAGTTGATAGCCGGGGTCGAGTCGTGTATGATGTTGTTATATCAATCTCAATAATTAGGGGACAGACATCTGGAAATTAAAAATCAACTGAAAATCCTCCAATTCAGCGCTCCGGACTCAGCATTGAAGCGCGGAGCGTGCTACAGTTGATAGCCGGGGTCGAGTCGTGTATGATGTTGTTATATCAATCTCAATGGGACGCGACAGGATCGGAGCAGATGAATTTTACAGATAAAACCATAGGAAGCCTTGAGAGTAGAAATTCGTCGTTTGAAGGATCTCTAAAGGAAGACGTACATAAGCGGCGTCAGGAATCGGACACTCTTCCGCGTGATCGGTCGCGTCGCCGATTGATGGTATTTGTGGGCATTGGGGGTGTGATCATTGTGCTGGTCATTATGGCCGTTGTTTTTTTCAAAGTGGCTGGAGATGACGTGTTTGCCAATCCTTATCACAAAAAGGAAGTAACGGTGGATTTGGGTGGCGGTGTGCGGTTGGAGATGGTCTATTTACAGAGTGGCAGTTTTCAGATGAGGTCGCCGTATGGTAAATCCAGAAGAAAGGATGGTGAGGGTCCGGTTCACAGGGTAGAGCTGGATGGGTTCTGGATAGGTAAGTTTCAAGTGACGCAGGCGCAATATCGCACGGTCATGGGAACGAATCCGAGTGGTTTCAAGGGTGACAATCGGCCGGTTGAAATGGTTTCATGGGATGACGCGATGGAGTTTTGTCGAAAACTATCTCAGAAGACCGGTAAAACGTTTACACTGCCGACGGAAGTGCAGTGGGAGTATGCATGTCGGGCGGGGACAAGTACGCGGTATTATTTTGGCGATGATGGCACTCTTTTGGGCGAGTATGCTTGGTATAGTAAGAATTCAAATAGAGAGACTCACCCTGTTGGTCAGAAGAAGCCGAATGCTTGGGGGTTGTATGATATGCATGGAAATGTGATGGAGTGGTGTCTGGACTGGTTTGACGACGATTACTATAGCCAGTCACTCAGGCGCAATCCCGCTGGTACGAATACTGGTTCGTACCGGGTCTACCGGGGCGGCAATTGGAACTACGCCCCTGACTACTCCCGGTCAGCTTACCGTAACGGGGGCTTGCCGGGAATCCGGGGTACGATTCTCGGCTTCCGTCTCGCCGCCCCGAGTCGGAGCAGCCATCATCGACTTACCACTCATTAACTTCGGCAGCAGTGTGTTACAAAATTTGTTGAGAGTGTGGATTTATGTGATTGGCATGATCAAAAAGACACGAAAGTCCATTGGGGAAACGAGGTCAATGTCCAATATCCAATAACCAATTTCCAAGTGGTTAAATTTCGGAAACTATAGTCATCTACTACCATATAGGTAACTCAGCAGGAATGAATCCGCCGAAAAACCACAACCAGAAACCCAATACCAGAAACAAGAAACCCGTAGAACACGAAGCGTTTAGGCGTCTAATTTCCAATAACAACTATCAAGGTGGAAACTATTAAACACTAAGAAACCGTTCCCCGTTGGATATTGGACATTGAAAAAAATCAAGCTCCCTTCCTCTCTCCAATTACAATTTAGCTATTACGATTTGGCTGGGGACAGACTTCTAAAACATTACGATTTATCTTGGGGACTTTTTTCCGGGGACAGACTTCCAATAATTTGACAAAACATTTTAATATTGCTATGATTATTTACAGTGTTCGCGTTAAGAAAGGAGGTTTTATGCGATTTCCTAGACTGAAAATTAAAGGAAAAGGATGTTATTATCATATAACTAATCATGTTTCCGGGCCTCGTGGCGCCTTGCCATTCACAGAAGAGGACAAAGAAATGGGTTTCCAGA
>CAYOJK010000019.1:0-45151 GCA_964404285.1 uncultured bacterium
AAATAAAACGTAAAAGTATGAGGGTATTGAGACAGCCTCTGAAACCCGCCCCTACTTCTCGCTCCCCGCTTCCCCCTTCTCTAAAAAACTGCCTCGCCGTCAAAAACCGCATCATTTTGCGGTTTATCTCTTTTAAAATACTATATCTTGATAAACAAAATGTCTCTATGATTCGTCTGGAAAACCCGCCTAAAAAAAATTTATTTTTTCCCTTGCCTTTTTCTACAGCTCATGGTAAACATAGTGTTTGAGGAGTTATGATATTTTACAATTTGTGGTGGATTGTCATGTTATGGCTCCTTGTTGGTACGATGGTTTTTACTTTTAAACCCTTTAACCTCATGAGGAGGAACTTTGTATGAGAAAGTTTTTATTGTTCATGTTATTGGTAACGGTACTGGCGCCGGTTACGCTGGGCCAGATGACCGCTACCATCGGCAGCACCGCCTGCTCACCAACCCACAGCCAGTTGCCCTGGTACCACCTGTACGACTTTTCTGAAACACAGTATGGTATTCCTGCATCTCAGTTGGGGATTTTTGGATCCGACCCGGTCACAATCACTGAGATTGGCTGGTATTGTTGCGGCACATTGCCGACAGGTAACTATTCGCTTAATGTTTACCTGACAGAAAGGCCCAGCTCGTTTGACCTGTCAACACTTGGCTCAAACCCGGTGAACAACGTTTCACTCGGCACACTGGTCGCCAGCGGTAAAACACTGACCGGCGCCGGCTCCGAAAAAATGTTGACGCTGGACACACCGTTTCTTTACACCCCCGGCAATCATCTGATTGTCACGACATGTGACATGCTGTCCGGCTGGAGTTCTTCTTTTGCCTGGGCAGGAAACACCATGAACGGAAACGGTCTCTATCGTTATCGCGATGGCACTGCCTATGACTGCAACGCGACAACTGCGGAATCCACTGGTTATGTTGCTAACATATGGATGACGACGATTCTAGGCTACGTACCCCCGGGTGCGACTTGCGATCTGACAATGCTGGCGCCGGGTGGCACGGGATTTGGAACGACGACTCCGGGCGTTGGAACTTGGCTTTATGGCCAAAATGCCAATGCAATCATCTCTGCCACTCCTAACGCTGCTTCACTTTTCGACTACTGGGAACTTGATGGCGCACATTACTCGTATAATGCAAACGAGACCGTTCTGATGGACATCGATCACACGGTTCAAGCCTTCTTCAAACCGCTTGGGGCGTTAGCGTTGCCGTTCTATGAAGATTTTACCGGTGTTGCAACAGGCGCGATTCCATTACACTGGGATAGAACCCACACTAACTGGGGCGCTGTCGCTTCGGCCAATGCCGGTGGCGTAGCCCCTGAAATGCAGTTTTATTGGTCACCATCCGTCACGGATGAAATTCGCTTGATTACTCCTCGGCTTGACGGGACCACCGCATCTGATATCCTGTGTTCATTCAAACACCACGTGAGTGATTATAATTCAAATTACACGCTTCGAGTTCAGACATCGATCGACAGTGGAGCAACTTGGCAGGATCAGTGGTCAACGCCTGGTGGACCCTGGAGTGGCACGCTTGATATCGACATGAGCGATCTTGCCGGTGAGGAATTCCAGATTGCGATTGTTTTCGACGGGTATTCCTACAATATCAACTACTGGTATATCGATGATTTTTCGGTTATCTCTAATTACCTTGGCGGAATACAGGGTGTTGTCACCGATGATATGGGGCCGATCGAGGGCGCCAGAGTCACAGTTGTGGAGACCGGTGAATTTGCCGAGACCGATCTGAATGGGGAATATGCATTTCCTCACATGGTAGGAACCTATACCGTCAGATGTCAGGCTCTGGGTCATAACGCAGCGACTGAACCGAACGTCGTGATCACATACGGCACTATGACTAATTTGGACTTCTATTTGACTTATCCTGTTGCAGACATCTACCCGGGTAGCTTTTTTGTTCAGCAGGAGCTTGGTGACACACAGGATGAATACCTGTATATAGACAACGATGGCAATGGCCCGCTTGATTACAGCATCGCTATCAGGTATCTGAAGAATCGTTCTCGAGACGTTGAGAACTGGACCCCGGTAACACCCACTAACACTCCAGCTCAGTGGCCTGGAAGCTGTTACGGCGAAGGGAAATTTTTTGTGATCGCTGGTCTTTACGCTTCCAGTACAATGTCCAACGCAACCCGCATATACGATGTGGCTTCAGGAACCTGGTCAGCCGGCGCCCCGATACCTTTCGGGTATGACTGCGCTGTTACGGAGTATTATAACGGTAAAGTCTATTTTGTCGGTGGATTTGATGCTAGTTTTGCTGCTTCGAACAGAGTCCAGATTTATGATATCGCCACCGATTCATGGTCACAGGGGGCGACTATGCCATCAGCTCGTGGTGGCGGTTCAGGTGGCTTGATAGGTGGAAAAATCTATTTACTTGGCGGTTCGACCGACGCAAATTTCCCAACAGAAAACATCGCTTACGAATATGACATTGCTGGAAACTCCTGGACGACGCTTGCTAGTGGTCCGATAAGCACATACGGCATCGCGCTTGGTGGCGGATGCGCTTACAATGGCAAAATTTATGTCGGTGGCCACTTCAGCAGCGCTTATTACCAATTTTACGAATTCGACCCAGCCGGTGGCGGCGTTTGGACTTCTAAAGCTGCATTTCCGACTGGCTTGGGCGGTCAAACGGTATCATTAGTTGGTCTTGAAACTGAAAACATCATTTTGGCTGTTGGTGGCGGTTTTGATTGGACAGCCACTGGTACGACATGGAGTTATGATCCTCAAACGGATGTCTGGCAGAATCTTAACCTGCCTATGACACAATCGGTGCTGGGCGGCGCTTGTGCTGCCGATGAAGGCAACATCTTTTTCTACGGTGGAACAACCGGTTCCGGTCCCACTGATCCGGCGCCCTTCATGAAAAACTCCTACTCTTATTCAAGTTGGCTTACCGTCGATACCAACTCAGGGTCTGTCAATCCCATGGATAGCGCTGTTGTGACTCTGACCTTTGATGCTGGTCAGGTGCCTTCAAATGGTGTATATCTGGCTGAATTGATTGTTAATAATAACTTCGGCGATCAGACGCCGGTCGTTATTCCCGCAACGATGGTGGTTGGAACCGCAGGCGAGCTTGAAGGATACGTTTATGATGACGGTCGAGCTCCGCTTGAAGGCGCAACAGTTAAAATTCTCGAGACTGGACAGACCGCTGTTTCTGCTGTCGATGGGTTCTATAATTTCCCAATGGTTTCAGCCGGACTGTATACCTTGACCTGCAGCGCTGATGGGTTCATCACAGCGACAGAGCCTGATGTTGAAGTCATTGAGAACTCGACAACTGCTGTTGATTTTCATCTCTCCCAACCTATTATTTCCGTATCTCCTACCGCATACACCCGTTACCAAGCTGCCGGCACAATTCAAACCGTTTCCAATGCGTTGACAGTGCAAAACGTCGGCGCTGGAATTATGGATTGGTCCTCACGCATTGTTTATAATCGAGGTGGTCGCGGGAGCAAAGATGTTTTGGTCGCTGTCCATATCGATGGTAACACTGGTTGGTACAACCCAGGTCCAGCTTATGCAGCAGCCGTCACAGCCGCGGGCTACAACGCGACAGTTATCTCGTCGCCAGGCAGCGCAAGTATTCCTTTCCCGACACCGTTCACAGCAAACGAATACGGTGTTGTTATTGTTTTGACCAGCGAAAACTTTTGGGCATCGCCTCAAAACCTGACTCCTGCTGATGAAGCAGCATTGCAAGCCTATCAAGATACTGGCGGAAACGTCATGTTGGTAGGCCAAGATGCTCTCCAGAGCACTCACTCTAGCTGGGGAACCGCGACAGGCTGGTTCAAAACACACCTGGGCTTGCTTTCTGTCGATCAGGACATCTGGTGGGATCAGCAGACTATCACCTTGACTGGCGCTGCAGGAACGTTTGCCGAGGGCTTGAATTTCACAGTTAATGGCGCTGACGCAGGCGGCCCCTTCATTGCCAACAATTTTTATGCTGACAATCTGGTGCCTGACACTAATGCATTTGTGATCTGGGAAGGCGATGGTGGTGGTCTAACGGCTGACGTGGCGATAGCATTCGATAATGGCGCCACAAAAGCCATTTTCTCCACCTCCGAACTCTCTGCAGCCGGAACCACTCAGGATTTCTATGACGCTATTGAAGCCATTATGGGCTTCCTGGGATCAGCAGCCTGGCTTGATACCAATCCCAAAGCCGGCTCTATATCCGCTGGTGGCGATGCGCTCATCGACCTGACATTTGACACCACTGAACTGGAAAATGGTGAATATCATGCCACAGTGATCTATACCAATGAGATTGGAAATACCACTGTTTCTGTCGATGTCACCCTGTTCGTTGGTGAACCGCCGTATCCTGTCGATCCGACAAACTGCGAAGCTGATCCAGCTGAAATCTGTGTCGGCGATAGCGCGATATTGACCGCGGATTCAATCTATGAAATCCACTGGTTCGACGACGTATGTGGCGGCAATGAAGTCGGTATTGGCCCTGCGCTGACCGTCAGCCCGCTGGTCACGACCACCTACTACGCCCGCGCCTATGATGCTGGTATGGACGAATGGAGCGACGGCTGCTGCGACGTGGAAGTCATAGTCAATGAGCTTCCAGTAGCGACCGCATCGAACAACTCCACAGCGGCAGTACCGCTTGACGAAGGCGATGATCTTGAGCTTGCAGGTGGACCGGACGGCATGGAAGACTACTACTGGGAAGGCCCGGATGCTTGGACATCTACCGATCAGAACCCGACACGAACCGACGTCGATGATACGATGGCCGGTGTCTATACGCTGACGGTGACCGATGCCAACGGTTGCGTTGGCACCGCCACGACCACCGTCTATATCGGCGAACCACCGCCAATCCCGACAATGGGTGTGACCGGTATCGGACTTCTGCTGCTTGCTCTCGGCTCACTGATGAGCTTTGCTCGACGCAGAAAATAACCGTTACGATCTAACTTGATGGATAAAGCGCTCCGAATTCGGAGCGCTTTTTTTATCACTATCGCTCATTCTGCTGACGCAGGCGCTCTTCGAGCGCGGTTACTGATCGCTTATTTCTGGAAGTCTGTCCCCCGAAAGTACAGATGTCTGTCCCCTAATTAATCATTTGTGTTTATCCGTGTTCATTTGTGGTTCTCCCCTCAATACTATAAACCCTGAAAACCAACAATTGGACATTGGATATTGGACATTGAAAATTGGATATAAGATATTTGATTGTATAGCATTCATCAATGACACAAGTAGTCCACAATTTTGTAAAGGGTTGGTTTCAAATCTGCAGAATTGAAGTGTGGTTTTTTCACCTTCTCGTTCCCTGCTTTCTGCTACTTGTTCCTGTACTTCAACCCTTGGAAATTGGAAGCTTGAATGCTTTGCATTCTGCGCCGTTCCTAGTTTCTGGCAAAGCATTTCGCTGACACGAAATGCAGATACTGGTTTTTAAAAATATTTTTACTTTTCTCTTGATTTTATTTTGCAAGTTACCATATATTGGCTTTCAAGGAGTTTTGATTTTTTTGCAATTTGCGGAAAATTATCAGGATTTATTTCATTAGTATGATGATAGTTTTTCAACATTATAATCTCACGAGGAGGAACACAGTATGAGAAAGATTTTATTGTTTGCAGTGTTGGCAATGGTTTTGGCGCCGATAACCGGGGGGCGGACAACCGCCTCCGATGGAGGGGCTGATTGTTCATCAGCTTCGGTATTGCCGATCTTTGAAAGTTTCGCCGATACTGTGGCAGGTAAAATTTCCGCTGACAAAGAGTCTGTCACGCTGAACCAAGCCGATGGTCGGCGTGCGTCACATGATCTGGACATGTTGTATCCCAATGGTCAGGGATTGGTGGTTCCGAAAGTCGGGCGCCATGAGTTTCAGCATGGTGATACGATCAGGCTTAACGCTATACCGCCGGCAACCTGGTATGCTTATGATTTAAATTTAAATCAAAGCATGGTTTTGAATCCGGCTTATCCTGAGCATTACCATTATCTTGCGCCCAATACCGCGCCGGAAAATATTACCGGCGGAACATGGGTTGATGGAACGTGGTACGTGTCGGAGTTACCTTCAGGAACCAATACTTGCAGTCTCTGGAGCGTCGATCCGACAAATGGAACCATGACTGAAGTCGGCACGATGAATGCGCCTATTTTCGATCTGGCTTACGATGAGGTGAACGATATAATGTACGGAACCGCAGTGAACGCATTGTACGCCATTGACAGAACGAACGGCGTATTGGTAAGTATTGGATCCTGGGACACCTCTTATCTAATGGTGGATATCGCTTACGGGGGAGGTGTGCTGTATGGTCTTTGTTTTAACACGGAAAGCCTATATGCTATCGATACCACTACCGCCGAAGCGACTTTGGTCGGCCCGATAGGTTATAACGCTATGATACAAACCCATGGAATGGACTATGATAAGGATAACGACAGGTTGTTTCTTTCGCTTATAGATGGATCGGAAGCCTATTTGGCAGAAATCGATCTTTCCAGCGGTCAAGCCTTTCCTTTCGCATCTACCATGTTTGACCTTGCTTCATTCTATTATTTATCAAGTTTAGCCATTCCATACGGTATCTCTCACCCGTGGGTGTTCGATCATTGGAAAGTTGATGGCATAACGTATTCCACTGATCCGGTCACGACGCTGGTGATGAATGCCGATCATACTGCTCAGGCGTTTTTTACAACAACCGAAGACACTCTAACACTTAGAATGCGAATCCCCAGCGGGTCAGGCTCGGTATTGCCCCCTGCAGGAAACCATGTATATGTCAAAAATAGCATCGCCTATTTTTCTGCGACACCTGGCCCCGGCTTCTTGTTCTCCCATTGGGAAGTCAACGATATATACTTTTCTTCGGACCCTGAGGAAGCCTTATTTATGGATGATAATTACAATGTTCGGGCGTTCTTTATCACCAATGACTTTTGCAGCCCCTCGTCGATATTCTCTCAACCGGTGGATGCCGAGAACGCCATCTACATGTCGGATGCTAATTTGGGCTGGATTGGCGCTGATGATTTTTATGGCTTGATGGAACCAATCGTCGGCTTCGATTTTTGGGGTTTGGAAATGGAGAATAACAGCACGCCATGCGATAAGCCTTTGGAATATATCATCCGATTTTATGCGGACGGCCCAGGTCCGGGTTCGCTTGTTCACCAAGAAACAGTTTCTGTGACAAAGTCCCAAACGTCGAAAATTGCTATGGGATTTCCATTAGCAATCGTCTATAAATATACCGGTATGCTTGCCGAACCGCTGTACATGGAAAAAGGATGGTTCTCCGTTCAGGGTGTCGATACCGGCAACTGTTGGTTTTATTGGGTCGATAGCGGAAAAGTGACCGGTAGTTCAGAAAAACCTTACCATTTCTTTTATGAGGGTGTTTGGCATCCTGATATGTCTGGCGAACCTAAACACAATCTCGCTTTTTGCTTGTTGGGCGAGTATCAACCGCCGATTCCGACAATGGGTTCCGTTGGTATCGGTGTCTTGCTATTGGCGATCGGCGCATTGATGAGCTTTGCTGGACGCAGAAAATAACCGTTACTCTCTAACTTGATGGATAAAGCGCTCCGAAATCGGAGCGCTTTTTTTATCACCAGCGCTCATTCCGTCGGCGCAGCATGCGGTTCCTAAAATTGGAAGTCTGTCCCCCGGAAAGTACAGATGTCTGTCCCCAAATTAATCATTTGTGTTTATCCGTGTTCATTCGTGGTTCTCCCCTCAAAATCTTTAAATACTCAATTCTAACACGTGGTGATTGGATATTGGACATTGGATATTCGATCCCTCCTTCTATGAACCACAGGGTGAAACGCTGACAGCCTTGTCTTTCTGTGCATATCATTCTAATATTAATAGCGAGTGATAACGATGGGGTTAATTTTTCAACAATTTATTACAGTATTTTTGACTTTATCAGGAGGGGGTGGATTTGAGAAAGCTTATATTGATACTGACACTGGTTCAGATGTTTGTCGCCACAGGCCAGACAACCATATCTGCTGTTACCGCTTCTAGTTTTCTTTACGATTGTCGGGAGCATGACGGTGCATTTAACTCATCAGAAAAAAAGACCACTATTCTGAAGGATATCGACCATACGACTCAAGCATTCTTCAAATCGTCCTCTGCCTTGCCTTTACCGTTCTTCGAGGATTTTACTGATGTGGCGATAGGCGGTATTCCGGCAGATTGGGATAGAACCCATGCTAATTGGGGGGCTGCATCGTCGAATTATGCCCACGGGGTCAAGCCGGAAATGCAATTGGAAGATTATTTATGGGCTACGGGCCAAAACAAGGTGATCACTCCCCGATTGGACGGCGCCACTGCGACTCAAATCACGTGTTCGTT
Organism: uncultured bacterium; assembly: GCA_964404285.1. Lineage (GTDB taxonomy): Bacteria > CSSED10-310 > CSSED10-310 > CSSED10-310 > CSSED10-310 > JBASEY01. Next base: position 8,455 of record CAYOJK010000019.1, read on the forward strand.
CAAATATTATGTCGAATCTTGGTATGGTTCTTTCACTATTTGTGTTCAGACCTCAATAAACGGCGGAGCAACCTGGGAGGATCGCTGGTTACAAACAACATCTGATATTTACAACAGTGAGGCATTTGTCAATCTAGACGCTGTTGCCGGGGAAGAATTCATGGTTGCCTTCGTTTTTGAAAGCAAATGGGACTATGCCGGTTTGTTTTGTATTGACGATGTCGCTATTTATGAGTCTCGAGAACTCAATATGCTGAACCCTGTTAATCGAGGCGCTGTTGCGCCGGTTGTCGGGTCGTATAGCATTCCTGTCGGCCAAGATGTCACGCTGGGCGCCTTGCCGTCGTCAACTTGGTATGCGATAGAGAGTGTAAGAGGTTTTTCGTTTTCATTTGATCCGACAACACTGGGGCTATACAAATACTTGGCTGTCAAACCGGACGGCGTTGGTTCCATAGGTTCCGGCGCCTGGGCTGATGGGGTCTGGTATGTTGTTGATCAAACCACACCGTCGAATCTCTATACAGTCAGCCCCTCAACCGGTGACATAACACGTGTTGGCCCGGCAGGAACAAATATCAAAATATCCGGCATCACCTATGACAATGTGAACGGTATTCTGTATGGTTCATCAGCAACCTCGTTGTACACGATCGATAAATCGACAGGAACGGCAACGTTCATAGGCGACTATAGCGATGAGGTTCACCTGATCGATATCGCCTACGGCAATGGCACGATGTATGGCTATTGTGCAACAGCAGACGGCATATACACCATCGATATCGATACAACATTGACAACAAAAATCGACTCAATTGACTTTGGCGACTTCTCGGCACGAAGCATGGAATATGACAAGGATCATAACAGGTTGTTTTTGTTAGGATATAATCACACTGATTTCGATTGCCACCTTGTCGAAGTTGACTTGGTACCCCTGTTGGTTGTCGATTGGGGTGTAAACGAAAGATTTTATCTGAGTAGAATAGACGGTCTGGCTATTCCTTATGGTATGTCTTACCCATGGGAATTCGATCGGTGGGAAATTGATGGAACAGCCTGCTCCACTGACCCTATTCTAACGTTGACGATGAACGATAATCACGCGGCACAAGCGTTCTTTACAACCACCCGGCCGACTCATACGCTGACCATGCTCACCCCTGGCGGGAAAGGGACTGGCACTGTAACGCCCTCTATCGGGACCCATCTTTATGCTGAGAATACCACAGCTTATTTATTAGCGACTTCGGATTACAGTTTTTCGTTGGATTACTGGGAAGTCGATGGAGCGTTTTATACCGACAATCAGATGATGACCGTGACGATGGATACCGACCACTCCGTCCAGGCATTTTTCACGGACGCTATTTATTTGCGCATGCTGGAGCCTGGTGGAAATGGCAAAGGCAGCGTATCGCCTCGAGCAGGAATCACTTATTGTACGAAGGGCTCGACGATTCGAATATCCGCAGCCGCGGATTTGGGCTCCAAGCTTGATTATTGGGAGGTTGACGGGGCCTATTTTTCAACGAACCATGACGAAGATATCGTGATGGATGACAATCATACGGCTCAGGCGTTTTTTGCGTTTAACCCCGATCATTTTTGCAGTCCCGGCGATCAGTTCGCGCAACTGGTTGACGTTTTTTTTGTAGCGCCTTGTTCGGATGCTTACAGCGGCGTTTTCGCGGCAGATGATTTTTTCGGATTGACGGAACCTATTTATGGCGTCGATTTCTGGGGCGGTGAGGTCAATCCCGAGGCGACCGATAGTTTTGTGTGTACTAGGCCATCCTTGGATTATATTGTTCGCTTCTATGAGTATGGCCCGCTTCCAGGAAAACTCCTCCATGAAGAAATCATCACCGTGACAAGAATAGAAACGTCGTTTCATTTTTATTGTGGCTATTTACAAGGCCCTCTTCATAAATACACGGGTACGCTCGCTGCTCCAGTCACCTTGGCAAACGGCTGGTTTTCCGTCCAGGCAGTCGATAGTGGCCCGTGTTTGTTCTATTGGGTCGGCAGTGATCTAAAAGGTTCAGATTATGATCCTGCACAGTGGGACGGCGAATGGCGTCACCTTGGTGAGTATGTCAATCTCGCTTTCTGCCTGCTCGGCGAACCAACGCCGGAGTATCCGTTGGGTGTTCGCCTGAAAATGCCGGATATGGCTCATCCCGGGGATGAGTTTTCCATTATCGGTCATCTGGACAACCCTGAAAAACCGCTGAGCCAGGTGGCGACATTCTTTATCCTGGAAGTTTACGGTAAATTCTGGTTCTGGCCGTCCTGGGCTTATTTCGACTACCCGGATTATCAGGGCATCGATTATAGATGTATCGATGTCCTAATCGGCACGACCAGCATCACGGTCATTCCACCGTTTGATTGGCCGGATACCGGTCAAGATGTTGTTACCGGCCTGGGATTTTATGGCGCGATGCTGAACCCGGAAATGAACGATATTATGGGTGAAATAGCCTATCAGGAATGGGGATACGGACCGTCCCGCTGACGTGGAACGGCGGTTCCTGGTTTCTGGTTCCTAGTTTCTTCATCCATTTGACGAACCGGGCTAAAATCACGTTTAATATCTATTGATCGTGACGTTGGGCAATGCGCCACGGAAAGGAGGACTGCCATGTTTCGCCTGGTGATGGTGATTGTTCTTTGTTTTGCCTTGTTTACAGGTTTCGCCTACTTTTATATGTCCAAACAAGCTGACCGCTTCATGGATCGGATACAACATGAGGCGCTGGAATTGTTCGATCGACGGGCAGGACTGGATTCTGTCAAAGACGCAGTACAGCGGATTGCCCGAGAACAAAAGGTTGAAATCCACCCTAATGATATCAAGGTTCAAATTGTGGCTACCACGGATTCTCCCGCTGCAGCGGTTGTCGGCATGGCAGCCGCTATGGATTCGGTAGGGGAAGCAATTGAAGTGGCGGTAAATTTCACTGTGCGCCAGTTTATTTATTCACACACATTTTCGCGTAAAACTTCAAAACAGCTGAAAGGCACGGCGACCGGAGGCCGATCACATGGAGGTTTTTCCGGTGGTTTCGATGTGTCGCGACCCACGCGTGACGTGCATTCACATAGGCAATCCGTCGAAAGAGCTGTGAGCGGGCAGAGTCCGTGATCGGCATTTGCGACATATCGTTAAGTGTTTACTAACTTTATACTGATTTATGAGTGAGATCGATCTTTTTTGGTAGAACCGCCATCGCCGATTTCGACAGCTTTGTCTTCAAATGAGACCACTCGGTGCGGATAAGCAAGATGTATCCCATTAAGCTCCAGCGCTTTTTTGATTTTAATGAGCAACTGTGTTTTCAGTGCAAACCAATCAGATGTCGGAGCCCAAACAAAAACCTGTAATTCTACTGCTCGTTCGGTCAAATCATTGGCAAAAACCATTGGTGAAGGATTGACCAATGCCATCTCTTCTTGGTTGATGACATCATAAATGGTTTTGATAGCCAGATCGGTATCATCACGATAACGAATGCCGATTATATACCCAAATCGCCGTACGATATTCGATACATAGTTTGTCAATGATCCTGTGAACACCTGTATATTGGGTATTCGCACATACAATCCATCAAGCGTGCGCACTTCGGTTGACATGATTTTGATATCGTTGACGATGCCCACTGTTCCATCGATGTTGACGGCATCACCGATTTTTATCGGTCTTTCGATTATCAAAAAAACGCCGGAAATTAAATTGCTGACGATATTTTGGCTGGCAAATCCGATTACGATACCGGCAAATCCTCCAGCGACCAACAAACCGGACAATCTGACTCCAAGCAGTGGCAGGGCAATTAAAAATGCAAGAGTAAACACACCGTAATAAGCTGTTTTGGTGATAATCTGTAGGTTGTCTTTGGAAATTTTATCTTTAAAAACACGTCGTAAAAAATTTGTCAAGAATTGAGCTGTCGGCCAGGAAGCCAGAATGATAGCAATGGATAAAAACAGATCAAAGAGCGTGACGTTACCGAAAAGAACTGTGTTCAACATTATAAATCTCCTTCCATCACAAATTTACGACTTACCACCGACAGCCTCTTTACAGCAAACAACTCTGTACTCCGCTGTAGTCCCTGTTCCGAAGACATGTCCTCAAAATCCGTTTCCGCACCATTTTTCCCGGTAATTCTCATTGTTGCCTTCATCGTGATGACGGATTCGTTGAAATAGATTTTCATGCCGTATCCATTGAAAATACTTTTAGTGACAGTCACCCATTGATTGGTTTCGTTTTTTAAACTCAATTGCATGATGCCTTCGCTGGAAATATCACATTCCGGTTTCTCGGTCGAAATCGGGCTTTTCCAGTGTTTACAGATATGTCCGTCGTGAGGGTTACCATATAGCGTGTATTTTGTTGGTGAGACAGCAAAGATATCCAGGACATCTTCAGTATCTTTATGGGTCACCAAAACAGCTATTTCCACGGGAAACGTGACAAAAATATCGGTTGAATGAAAAGGTTCGAGCAGTATCGGTGATTCAAATGCGATCATCAGAAGATGAGTCAGCAGTTTCGGCACATGAAACGGCTCAACCGGATGAATTTTCACGCTGCTGTCCACCATAGCCAAACAACTGTTATATTTCTTACCTTTACAGGTGCGCGCATACTGTAACAGTCCATTTTGAGTATCAGCTTGAATAACAATTTCTCCGATTTTAATATCAATAGGCAAACTCTTATCACCATATAAAATATGATTGATGGATTTTTGCTTTTTTACAGTTCTTCTAACGGCCATATATGTCAATCTCCTTGTTTAATACCGATCTTCGGCAAGATGAGTTTACCATCAGGCGTATTGAAAATCGAGAAAGTACCAAACACTCGCATTAAATGTTAAAGAAATTTTTGCTGAAAGAACTCTGGCGCTGCCATCTTGATTTATGTATAGTAAAGCGCGTCCCAAACGGGACAGAAATGATTTTGGAGGTTGAAACCGTTGATTTTCGGTATTGGTACAGATTTGATCGATGTGGCTCGAGTGAAAAAATTTCTGACCAAAGGGTTGGAGAACCTGGATGGAATATTTTCAGCTCAAGAAATAGAGTATTGTACAACAAAACGGTTTTCTGAACGGAGTTTTGCCGCTCGATTCGCTGCCAAAGAAGCTTTTATGAAAGCGCTTGGGACAGGGTGGCGGGGAGGTATCCGGTTTTGTGATATCGAAGTGGTTTTAGATGATCTTGGAAAGCCTGATATCGCATTGAAAGGAAAAGCTGCCGATATCGTAAAACAGTCGGTCTCCACAAATTGTCGAATTCATTTGTCGTTATCACATTTAGATCATTACGCTATTGCTATGGTGATCATAGAAACAGGAGAATAAGTGTATGACATTTTTTGGTAACTATGAAGATCGTATAAAAAATTTCTCATGGTCAATTGCTGAACAGGAACTGGAGTATAACGAGGACAAACCATTCAACATCGGTTGGCATTGTTCGGATCGACAATGCCGGATGGGTAAAGGCGATAAAACGGCTCTGATTTGGGAAGGGTTGGGAGGCCGTGAGAAAACGTATACTTATGATGAATTGCGTGTGCGCAGCGACGCCATCGGCACATTTCTCAGAAACCTTGGGATTGCTCCCGAAGAACGAGTCTGTTTATTTATGGATAAAATCCCGGAACTCTATATAGGTTTTCTGGGTGTTCTTAAAATCGGCGCGGTCGCTCAACCCCTGTTTTCTGCTTTTGGTGATGAGTCGTTATTCGTGCGGCTGGACAATGCTGGTACCAAAGCAATCATCACGCAGAGAAAACACGCGTTGAAAGTCAGGAAAATCCAGGATCGTCTTCCGAATTTACAGTATGTCATCATTGTGGATCATGATGGTAAAAAGAGCCTTCAGGACCACGAATTGGCCATGAATATGGATGAATTGCCGGAAAATCCGGATTTTGCCATTCATCCAACAACAGCGCAAAGCCCGTCTGTTCTGCACTATACTTCCGGCACAACCGGTTTTCCGAAGGGTGTAAGGCATGTGCATTATTCCTTGATATCCCAATATCTGACAACCAAATGGATCATGGATATTCATGATGATGATATTTATTGGTGTACAGCCGATCCCGGGTGGGTGACTGGAACGTCGTATGGCATCATCGGCCCGTTCAGTATGGGCGCCACACAATGCGTGCTGGATGTCGGGTTTTCTGCGGAAGCGTGGTATGGTTTCATTCAAAAGCGCCGTATTACGATTTGGTATTCAGCCCCTACGGCTATCCGATCATTGATGAAAGCAGGCGATGAACTGGTTACCAAGTATGATCTGTCATCCTTGCGTCACCTGACCAGTGTCGGTGAACCGTTGAATGCTGAAGCGGTCAACTGGTCGAAAAGAGTATTTGGTGTAGCTTTTCACGACACATATTGGCAGACGGAAACCGGTAGCATCATGATTACGAATTTTCCGGGCATGACAATTAGGCCGGGCTCGATGGGTAAACCTTTTCCAGGCATTACCGCCGCTGTTATCAATGTCAAAAATTACGAGCCTATCAAAGATATCGGCCGACCTGGAGTGATTGGATTCAAACCCGGCTGGCCGGCAATGATGCGGGAATATTGGAAAAATCCGGGAGCCTATAACTCCAAATTCAAAAACGGTTGGTATCTGTCCGGGGATAGAGCCCAGATCGATTCGGATGGATATTTCTGGTTTATTGGTCGGGATGATGACGTTATCAACACTGGCGGCCACTTGGTAGGGCCTTTTGAGGTGGAATCCGCGTTGCTTGAACATCCTGCTGTCGCTGAGTCGGCTGTGGTCGGTAAACCTGACCCGGTCAACATGGAAGTTGTCAAAGCGTTTGTTACAATAAAACCTGGATATCAAGCTGATCAGGATTTAGAGCTGGAGATAATGAATTTTATTCGGAAAAAGCTTTCGCCCTTGGCGATGCCCCAGGAAATAGAATTCATCAGCAGTCTGCCGAAAACGCGAAGCGGCAAAATCATGCGCCGTATTCTACACGCCCGTGAATGGGGTGAAGATATCGGAGATACATCGTCATTGGAAGACGATGAATAATCGTTTGGAAATAATCTTTTATTAAAGGAGATGGGAACAATGCAGGATCAAGAATTTAAAAAAGTGGTTCTTCAGTATGTTATCGATGAATATGTGGAAGAAGAAGAAGACGAAGTCACCTATGATACACCGTTGATTTCCGGAGGTTTGGTGGACTCTTTTTCAATGGTTTCCCTGAAGCGCTTCCTGGAAAACAAATATAAAATCTCGATTCCAGATGAAAAAGCCACTCCGGAAGCCTTTGATTCCGTCAATAAAATTGTCAAACTGGTAAAAGAATTTATCGGCTGATAATTTACAGCCTGTCCTTCTGAATAGGCACAGGGTTTAAAACAGGAGACATAATTATGGGATATAGTCAATCTGTCAGGAAGATTTATCAGAATCAATTAGATGAAATAAAGGCTGCCGGTCTCTTCAAACAAGAGCGCTTCATTCATTCAACACAAGCAGCAGATATCGAAGTTGAATTTCCTGTCGGCGCGCCGGTCGCCAAAGCCATTAACATGTGCGCCAACAATTATCTTGGTTTGTCCAGTCACCCGGAAGTTGTCGCAGCAGCGCATGCCGGACTGGACCATCGAGGATACGGAATGTCCTCCGTACGATTCATCTGCGGCACACAGGATATTCACCGTGAACTCGAACAACGGGTCACCGAGTTTTTGGGCACAGAAGACACAATTTTATTTCCCTCCTGTATGGATGCCAATACCGGTGTTTTCGAGGCTATCCTGACGGCAGACGATGTCATGATTTCAGACCGTCTGGTACACGCGTCCATTGTCGATGGAATCCGTTTGTGCAGTGCGATGCATGATACATTCAAGCATTCCAATATGGAACACCTTGAGCAGAAACTGCAACTGCACGCAGACAAACGCTTGAAAGTCGTTATCACCGATGGTGTTTTCTCGATGGATGGCGATACTGCCAAACTCGATGAAATGGCTGATCTCTGTGAGAAATATGATGCGATGCTCTTTATCGATGATTCACATGCCACCGGTTTTATCGGAAAAACCGGCCGTGGCGCTCATGAAAAATGCGGTATAATGGGCCGAGTCGATATTATCACGACGACGTTTGGAAAAGCGTTAGGCGGAGCTTCCGGCGGGTGCGTATCCGGCAGAAAAGAAATTGTCGAAATGTGTCGGCAAAAAGCTAGACCTTATCTTTTCTCTAATACCATAGCTCCTGTCGTTGTATCGGGAGTGTTGAAAGTTCTGGAAATTCTTACCAAAAGCACCGAACGCCGCGACAAGTTAGAACGAAATACCGAATACTGGCGTAAGGGATTGACTGAAGCCGGCTTCGTTTTAAAAGAAGGGGATACTCCCATTGTGCCGGTAATGCTTTTCAACGCCAAATTGTCCCAGGATTTTTCTCAAGACCTGTTCGACCTGGGTATCTATGCCATCGGTTTCTTCTTTCCAGTTGTTCCCAAAGGCCAAGCACGAATCCGCACCCAAATATCTGCAGGCCACGAAATGCATCACCTGGATACTGCTCTGGATGCCTTCATCAAAGTCGGTAAAAAATACAATATCCTGGGAAAAACCAAGAACGAAATCATCGAAATGTACGGAACCTAAAAATCTCTGTTTCAGAGGGACAAGATATTTTTGCTTTGATGGAAATAGTGGTTTAAGAAAGTTTGGGGCGTGTTACCTACTTTTCTGAGAACGGAAAAGCCAAAATCTCTTGAATAGTCTGTTTGTTCAACAATAACATGATCATTCGGTCAACCCCTAAAGCTACTCCGGAACAGGCCGGCAGACCCTTTTCCAGTGCGGCTAAAAACTCTTCATCCAGGGGAAACGGCTTTTTACCCAAAGATATCTGAAGCTCCCTGGCTTCCTCGAAGCGAGCTCTTTGTATGCCCGGGTCGATCAGTTCGTCAAAGGCGTTACAGAGTTCAACACCGTCGATGTACACCTCAAAGCGAAGCGCAACTGAGGGATCCGTTGGTTTAAGACGCGAAAGAGCCGCCATGTCCGCAGGAAATTCATATAAAATCAGTGGGGCATGTTTACCAAGAAACGGTTCGATATGGCCTAAAAAAATCTTGAAATAGAGCGTGTCCCAGGAGTCATTCGCTTTGAGATTTTCGACCCCGATTCGCTGCCCTTCGGCAAGAAGGTCCTTGACAGTCAAGCATCGACCCAAATCGATACCGGTAAAATTCAACCAAGCCTGTTTTACCGTCAAACGCTCCCATGGCGGCTGTAAACTGATAGGTCGACCGTTGCGATAAATCGATGTTATCGAAAGCGCTTTTCGGGCTGTATATGAGAAAAGGTTTTCGACGTCTTCCATTATCACGGTGTAGGGTTCTTCTGACCGATACCATTCGATCATGGTGAATTCTGGTTGATGCAGACTGCCGGTCTCCCCGTTACGGAAGGAACGGCACAGTTGAAAAATGTTACCACTGCCGCGTCCGATCAAGCGTTTCATGTGAAATTCCGGGGATGTCGGCAGGTATAGTGTTCGCGTCGATGAAGGAGATGTAAATTCCGGGTAATATACGGTTTCAAAGGCGTTTAAGTAGAGGTCCATACCTGGCGAAGGAGCCAAGGTCGGTGTTTCCACTTCCAAGAAACCATTTTCGATAAAAAATTCACGTATAGCCTGAATAATGGTGGCTCGCTGCCGGAGTGTTTCAATCGATGCCATCATGGTATTGAATCTTCTCCAGTTAAAAATCGATAAAAAGTTAAAAGATCCGGAAATTTTTGGACCGCATCATCCGGATGATAATCAGGGTACAAAGGCGAATGCACAACAGCAAACGGAATCTCAGCCGCGCGGGCGGCTTTGACACCTTTATCCGTATCTTCAAGAATGAGACATCGGTTTTTGCAAATACCCAATTGCTGCTGTGCAGCAAGAAAAATATCTGGAGCTGGTTTGGGCTTGTATTGATCTCCCCCTAAAATAGTGATGCTTGAATCAGAAAAACCAGACTGTGTTAAAATAGAGGCAATCAGATCACGTGCGGTATTCGATGCGATAATGATCCGAAATCCTTTCGCCGGTAAAGCCGTCAGCAGCGCCTTTCCATAGGAAAAAAAAGGGATGTCATGGGTTTGAACAAGGCGCCGATAATTTTTTCGCGCGATTGATTTAACAGCATCGACATCGATAGATGTCAGGCCATAGCGCTCGATTTCACCTTTTGTCCCTGTGCCGAGTAATGACCAGTAATAGTAGTATTCCCTTTCGTCTATATGGTGGCCATATAATCTGAAAGCATCATAATTTGCCTTATAATACAAAGGTTCAGTATCAACGAGTGTACCGTCAAAATCAAAAATTATTCCATCGTAAGCGCGCATATAGTGTTCCTTTAAGGTATAAAATCACGGGCTGATACATCAGCCGATAAATACGTATCATATAATAGTTTTCTAACCAAATTTCGAGAACGGTTTTGGTGTTGAAAACAGTAAAAGAGGAATTAACGTTTCAAGATTTTTGCGTATCATAGAACCCGGTGGACAACTGAGTGCAATAGCTGAGAACTGTCGAAATATACAGGTTTGAGTGTATGATTTTTTTATTGAAACCAACTAATTTATTCTGCGTATGAAAGTATTTATCAGTCTCTTTAAAATCAGGTAATAATGCCTTGAATATGTTGATTATATTGACTTTTTAGACAAGGCGCTTCCGTTTTTTTAGAAAATAATGTATAATTATGCGGGAGTGGGAAGTAAATGAGAGTTGTTATCCTGACCCTGACAGGTTTGATTGTATTGACGCTGATTGTCGGCTATCTAGCAATGGTAGATATATTCGATCCTATTGGTTTTAAAAGTGTTTTTGCGGTTATGATGGGGTTGTTATTTTTTGCCGGCGGTTTGTTGTGGGTGCAGTACATCGAGCATGAAAAGCTTTTAGGGAGTGTTCTGATCAGCGCCCAGGAACATGCTCTTACCGGTCTGCGAACACGGGCGGATTTTTTAAAGACTATGGCTGATCGCGTGAATAGCGCCCGAGTCGAACGGCAGACATACGGGTTGCTTTTGCTGGGCATCGATAATTTTCGTGACATCAACAACCGGCTGGAGCATTCCGGTGGAGATACAGTGTTAAAGCATGTTGGTGAAAGAATCCGGTCAGCCGTGCGGGCAGGAGATTTGGCGGGCCATTATTACGGGGATGTATTCATCATCGGGTTAGTTGATATGAATGCCGATGCAATTGACAAAGTTGCCTTGAAAATTCGTCAAGCTGTCACGTCTGAACCTTATACCGTAAAGGGAATGCCTTTATCTTTAAAGGCGTCCTTGTCAATCGTTCTGGCGCCGCCCGAAGATTATGATTCGGAGGCTCTTTTGTATAAATTGGCGCTGCGTTTAAGAAAAGCGAAGTCGATGGGTGGTGGCCAAATAGTAAGTACAGATTGACCGAATGGGCAAATCGACTGAATCGGCCTATTCAAATCGAATCAAAAAATGTCGTTTTTTACCGCTGCGTAGCAGCATGCATGTTTTTGAGGCCAAATCATCTGTTCCGAGTTGTTTGTTGACCTCGTCAATTCTTATATTGTTGCAATAGGCGCCACCGGATGTAATCAAGCGCCGGGCTTCTCCTTTAGAAGAACACACACCGCTTTCAACCAATAGGTCAACGGCTGAAATGCCATCCGTGAGTTTGTGTTTAGGAAGCACAATAGATGGCACATCGGCAAAGATTTTTTTTAAATTTTCATCTTCATATCCCAAAACAGGCTCACATCCGAATAAAACGGTTGTCGCATTTTCTGCAGCTTTAAGGCCTTCCTGTCCATGCACAAGACGAGTGACCAGTGTTGCAAGCGTCTGCTGGCAGACTCGGGCTTCAGGATTTAACGTCAACTCTCGCTCGAGTTCTTCGATCTCCGAATTGTCTAAAAAGGTAAACAATTTCAAAAATCGTATGACATCTCTATCATCTGTCTGTATAAAATATTGAAAAAATTCGTAAGGTTGTGTCAAGGAATCGTCGAGCCAAATAGCATTTCCTTCTGATTTGCCGAATTTTTTTCCTGATGCCGTCATCAATAGTGGGAAGGTAACTCCATAGAGTTGCGGTCCACCTAATCTGCGGGTCAGATCGATTCCGGCGGTGATATTACCCCATTGATCGGACCCCCCGATCTGTAATTTACAGCCAAACTCTTTCCACAAATGATAAAAATCATAGGCTTGTAGAATTTGATATGAAAATTCCGTGTAACTGATACCTTGATCCCTGCCGGTCAGTCGCTGTTTCACCGAATCTTTAGCCATCATAGCATTGACGGAAAAATGTTTGCCGATGGTTCGAAGAAAATCCAAATAATTGAATTTTCCCAACCAATCGTAATTGTTGACCACAACAGCGCTGTTTTTTCCTGCATCGAAATCCAGAAATCTGGCCAATTGTTTCCGAATCGCGTTTTCATTTTCACGTAATGCTTCCAAGCTCAACAACTGGCGTTCCTGGTCTTTTCCGCTGGGATCGCCAACCATGCCGGTCGCACCCCCCACTACAGCAATCGGCCGGTGCCCAGACTGCTGAAACCTCATCAAACCGATAACCGGTATCAAATGACCCAAATGAAGGCTGATAGCCGACGGATCAAAACCAGCATAAAGCGTTATCATTTCCTGGTCCAGGACATCTCCAAGAACCGGATCGCTTACCTGATAGATAAACCCTCGTTCCGTCAAATTTTTTAATAGATCGACCACATCAACCTCCTATGGTGTTTTGCTCAGCCAATCACGACTGAGTTGTTATTTTACGTAACCAAATACAGGTGTCAACAAACACCACTTACGCTGAGGGCAACTTTCACATTTGCCATTGCAGAAAATATCCGTAACATCACACCCATCGACAACCTTGCCCGTCTCCCTGACCGAAGAATCTAAAACTCTGTCTTGTTTGTTAATCAATTGTTTCTGCTTATCCATCTTTGTCATGTTGTAACCACCTTTCCTTTTAGAATAACCATCATTTGTCGCTATAAACAGCAATTGATATGCCAGGTGAGAGTTGCTATGAAATCATCGATCTCTTAAGGCGATAGGCAAATATTTATGCCTGATGACACCGAAGATAAAGCGTAATTTTCCATTTTTAACGGCAAATCAGATTGAAGTCGTCATATTGAAGGCCTTTTCTTTGAAACAAGAACGACAAAGCGATGCGTTAAAGCCTTTATCACGTCCGGATAATGGACAGCTTGTCCGTAAAGCGGACGGAAAATGGAGATTATGGCGGTCTAAAGATGGTGGATTATCAACGTAAAATTAGCCAGAGAGTTAATAGTGTCATAATGACAAAGATAGAGAAAAGTATCCGGAAAACAACAGTTTTCACCGTGGTATCTCTCAGATGCACTGGTACGGTAGGAATCATATCGTCGTGCTGTTTTGTCGTGCCGGAAACTTTGATTTTGAGTTTTCCTAACTTCAATATGTCATTCTGTTTGAGCTGCCCTTTTTGGATGATTTTACCATTGATTCGAGTTCCATTTGTTGATTGAAGATCCTCGATTATCAAGCGATTGGGTTCAACAAAAATCCGTGCATGGTTTCTGGAAATATATCTATAGCGAAGCTCTATTCGGCGGGAATCAATCGGTTTTTGCTCCTGACGATCTTGCCGGCCTATTATATGTTCCCCAATCGATAACGGTATTCTTAGGCCTTTTTGAGGGCTGTTCAACAGAATAAAACAGAAAGAATCGGACATCTCATTTATCTCTGTTATAGCAGTGAATTTTTCAGTCCCATCTCCTAAATACGTTAAAACACCGGCGCCCAGACTTATTTGATCCCCAGGATTCAGTTTTTTCATAACAAAAGGATAGCCACGGAAAAACAAATCGGCATCAGGATGGCGTCGACTGATCACCCAGGCGCCGTTATCGAATTGAATGTCGGCATGACCGATTTCCAGCTCAGGGTAGCTGATATCGGCATCGATTTGAGAGCCTATACTCATCGATGTTTTAGTGAGCTGATATTTTTGCTTGAACCCATTGAAATTCCTGAAGATTACCCAGTATTTTTTTGGCTCACCGGTTTTCATGTTTACTGCCCTGTAGAACAAATATCTCTATTAAAGCATTTCGATAGCGCTTTTTTGACACTTTTTTATAAGCGCCGTATGTTTTTTGATTGGTGTCTTTACAAGTGTGACCTGGAGCAGAAGCCGTTTTAGTCGAGCATGTCACAATGATACGATTGTTCAAGGTGAGGTAATGACTGGTTTGTAATCCATCAGATTGCATGTGGCGTCGGCAGCATTTTCGCACGGTCATGTCATGATCGGCACAACTCGATGCTAAAGCATCAAGCGCCATCCAACTAGGATAAATAACACCCGTACAGTCTTCTAATTTGTCGATCATAGCTATCAGTGACTGAATATTCTCTTTGTCGGCTGTTTTTTTTCTCTTCATTATCGCGTCCTTCTATTTAGGTTTAGTATATCATCGCTGACTGAAAAGATCAAAAAACATGCCAATTTTTATGTGCTTTATAAATTCAGTTTGGGCTGTGTATAGGTTTCCGAGAAAAAGGTCTCCCCTTTGATAAAAGCGCTTAACTGCTCAAAATAGTATGGTGGATAGATTGGAGTGACGCGGCCGGTTTCCAGTAATTGTCGGCATCCATCATTGTATTGATTGGTGATAGCCCATTGAAAGGCTGCCGATGTTTTACGATGTAACAGGACAGACGATGCTGAGATCACTGGGTGATCACGGGAAATCTCCATAACCAGCGTCAGATCAGCATTGTGAATCATCGTCATCAAGGCTGAATCCGTGTTGTTTTCGGGTGGTGTGAAATCAATCAATTTTCCACCTAATTGCTGTATATCCGAGATAATTTTTTTCTGTAGAGATGTTGGATTATCTATCCATTTCGATGGAAGCACAAGATCGATAACTCTTTTTGAACGTTTCCATTCCTCAAAAGCAATCATCTCTATTGTCGAAGCGCATCGAGTGATCAAGCGGCAAGAATCGAAGATCTCTTTTTTACAAATAGCTCGCGTAAACAAGCGTGCTTCCAGCGTTGCCAATCGATTTCCGATGATACAAATTGTCTTGCGCACCTTGGCTCCCGTAAACAGAGTTTGACAATCGTTTCTGTTAAAATATAGCAAAACTCCTTTGACATATTCCACTACTATTGGCAAAGTCAAGGCATGAAGCTTTCACGCTTGCCAATAATAATGATGATTGTTTCTGGGTTAATCCTGGTTGCAGTCGCTTTACAGATAGAAAAGCCTTCAATTCAATTACAAGAAATGCGTCCGGATAGGCTGGGAACCCATTTTAGAGCCATAAAATTTTCTCCGGATAAAAAAACGGCTTGGGCAGTAGGGTTTGAAGGCATGATTGTGCATAGCGACGATGCCGGTATAACGTGGACACGCCAAAAAAGCGGGGTCAATGCCCGGTTATATGGCCTTTGCGTCATGGATCACAACACTTTGTACTGCTGTGGATCGGAGGGAACCCTTCTTGCCACGACCAATGGCGGTAGTCGATGGAACAAAATTCCTGTTCCTACTCAGTTGCGGCTGGTGGACGTGTTTTTTATCGATCCTTTTGCAGGGTGGGTTGCCGGCGATGATGGGTGTATCATGCGCACTCAAGATGGAGGGAAAAACTGGACGAAATTGAACGCCGGCAGCGCCGCTGGATTTCGTAGAATCTGGTTTAAAAACAGAAAAGAAGGTTTTGTTACAGGCTATGAGGGATCGGTGTTTTCGACCAACGATGGGGGTGATTCGTGGACGCGATGTGAGACTCCTGAAAACATCAGTTGTTATGGGGCTTATTTTGAACCAGACGGCAATACGTGTTATCTGGCTGGCTCTTGCGGCCTGATATTGACATCGACAGATGCGGGAGCGACCTGGCGACATTTTCCGGTTATAACGACCAATTTTCTCCGCGATATAGACTTTGATGACGAGGGAAACGGCTGCGCTATTGGATATGGCGTCGCGCTGACACGATCAGCGGGATCGGAACAATGGAAAAGGGAAGCGGCATTACCAGGGTTGTATTTGCAGAGCGTTGCGTTTGGCATGGATGGTGTCGTATTGGCTGCCGGTCACTGGGGAGCTTTAATGCGTTCTACAGACTATGGAAGCGCTTGGAGCATGATGGAATCGTACTTTGCCCCCGATCTGCTGGATATAGCTGTGGATAACAGGTCAAAAACTGTGATGGCTGTCGGTTCGGATGGATGGACATTGATTCATCGGTACAGTGACGATGCATGGACGATATCCTATTCAGGTTCAAGGGAGACGTTAAAGGCTGTAGCAGTAGACCAAAAAGGGCGGTTTTGGGCGGTGAACGGCAGCTCTCAAACACTCTTTCGTTATACGGAGGGATGGGAATCTGTCGTTCTGCCGATCAAGAATGATCGGCGATTGAATGCCATCACGTTCGTGGGCAACTCCCAAGGGTTTATTGTAGGTGATCAGGGGACGTTGTTATATACATCAGACTGTGGAGAAACCTGGCAAGTATATGGATTGTCCACACAAAAAAATATCCATGGGATTTATTTTATCAATGAAAACAAAGGATTTATTGTGGGTGACGACGGTCTAGTCATGGAAACCGGTAATGGGGGGTCGAGCTGGCTGGGACAATTTACCGGTGTGACTTATGATTTTCGCAGCGGTATTTTTAGTGCGGATGGATATGCGTTGGTATTATCCGATGCCGGAATTTTGGAATCCTGGTCGAATGGCCACAATTCTTCTTGGCATAACAAGGTGTTTGACCACCCTGTTACTGCCCTTACACAAGGAGGACGCTATCTGGGTCTGCGGAACGGCGATATTTTAGATACAAAAACAGGGTTTTCACGCTGTGTTTCGGCTGATCCGATTCTAGCATTCACAACGGAAAAAGATGGCAAATATATATGGGGATCAGGCCGATACGGCCGGATCTGTCGATTGACAAGAACTGAAATTGGTCTGCTGTCCAAAAATGAACACATTCGATAAATCCCGTCGCCCTATCATAGGCTTCACCGTTCTATTGGTTCTGTTTGGCTGTTTGGGAGCATATTATATTTTTTATGGTAGAGTTTTTCTGGATGCGGGTTTTTACCTTAATGCCGCCCGGGAAATTTGTAATGGCCGTGTGCCTTACCGCGATTTTTTCTTTGTTCAAGGACCGGTTTACCCCTACATATACGGTCCTATCCTAAAACTCGTCGGTTTTACAGTGTTGAATGCACGTGTTCTCTCCCTTCTCTTCGGACTTGCCGCAGTGGGCCTGGCCGGAATTACCGCTTTTCGCTCCGGCGGCCGAATCGGAGCACTTATAGCGCTAGCAGCTCTGGCGCCGGTTCCATCCCACGCATACTACTTTTCATCGGTTAAATTATACTCTTTATCCGCCTTCTTTTTAATGGCGGCGTTTTCTATGCTGAGCTCCCGAAAATCTTTAACGTTGCGTCATAGTATCGGGTTGACGCTTGCGCTTCTGGCAGCAGCCACTCGTTTAACCTTAACTCCAGCCGTGCTTGTTATTGCAGTCTATATTATCTATGAAAGCTTCGTTGTTCGACATCGTTTTCCCTGGATGGCGATTCTGATAGCGTCAAGCGTCGCTCTAGGCCTGGCGCTACCTTTTTTAATAGCTGATGCCGAAGCTGTAATCTATTACTTGATCGGTATTCATACCAGCGCTGAGGAAGGCGTTTACTTTTTTCCATTCGTAAAACAACTCAAAGTGTTGATAAAAATTGCTCTGTTATACCCGATCATCACGGTTGGAATTATTTTCATCATTTTTAAATTGTTTGACCGAAATTACAGAATAAGTTTAAAACGTTTAGACACGGCGATGATTTTTTCCGTTCTGGCAGTAACAGCCGCACATCTGACAGCCAATTGGTTTTCTGTTGGGTATCAGTCGGTGATCATGCCTCTGACAGCAGCGTTTGTAGGAGGTTTATCCGGTCGCTGGATAACAGGAAAACGGTTTCTGAAACCAAGCGTTATAACGGGTATAGGTCTGATTGCTGTTAGTTGGCTTTTCACTTGGCAAGAGCCGGTATGGAACCATGCATCCGTGCCTGCTTGGCTCGACAGCGTGGCAAAAGAAATTGAAAGTAGAATAGAACCAAATTCATCGGTAGCAGCTTGCAGCTCAGTATTCGCTCTGCAAGCAAACCAACCGATTACCGCTGGATTTGGCGGTGCGCCATTCACGTATGCGCCTCACTGGAGCGATGATCAGTGCCTTCGTTTTGGGTGTTTGAATAATCGGTTGCTGATCGATCTATTGAACAAAAAGGAAGCAGGTCTGCTTTTGTTTGAATCCAACAGTTTTTCAGTAGGTTTTCCTGGGTTTTATCCGGTTGAGCAGGAATTACAGAACGAAATTTTCGAGGCTATCGACATATATTATCAGAAAACCCTTATTTTGCCTTCTCTGGGAGATGGTTCGCCAAGCCTTGTTTTATATATTCCCCGGAAGGATGAAACGTAATGGGCGCTAAAAAAATCTGCTGGCTGTTGATTGTTTGTAGCGCTCTATACGGCGTGATCTCAATGGTAACTGTCTTTTATGGCCGCCTTCATGTCGATGAAGGCTACTACCATTTAATCGCTGCTCTGACTGCTCGGGGCAAAATTCCATACCGTGATTATTTTTATGTTCAAACACCGCTATATCCCTTTATCTATGGTATTCTATTCAAATTCGTCGGCGCTTCTTTCGTCATGGCGCGTGTCTGTTCAACTCTATTTGGATTTTTGTCATTTCTTGTCGCTGTTGCGACCGCACGGAAACTCAACGGGGTTGCTGCAGGGTGTGTTACAGCATCTTTGATTCTGGTTCAACCGTATACAATCTATTACCTGACAATTGTCAAACTCTACGCGGTGACCGGTCTGATGCTGGTTTTTCTGGTATCGGTTTTAACTTCCAAGTTATCCGATATATGGCGATATTCACTGGCGGCAATGATTGCGGCGATGGCATTGAGTATCCGAGCCACAGTTGCACCCGCTCTACCGTTGGTCATCCTTGTAGCAGCATTCAGAACAAAAGGTGTTCAGCGATTGAAAACTGTCGGGATATCTCTTCTGGCAGGTTTCGGCGTCCTTGTCGCAGCGCTGTTACCGTTTTGGTCAATCAGCCCTGACACATTTGGTTACAGTATTCTAGGCTATCATTTTGATAAAGAAGGTTTTTCTTTACTTCGTCGGATTTTCCACCGTGTGGATGTCTTGTTTCGCCTAAGCGCTTTATACCCGGTTATCGGAATGATCATACTGGTATCTGTCTTCATGCGTATAAAAGCGCGATTTCATCGTGCCGACTCAGATGTGAAAGGCGTGGAAAAGTGGTCATCAGGAGCTGTCGATGCAGCTTGGGTTATCGGCGGCGTGATCCTGTTTCATTTTTCTTCGCAGGCGCCTTATGTTCATCGGTATCTGGCTATGACTATACCTGCTCTAGCGACACTTGTGGGACCTGAAACCATTCGGTTGGCGAAGGCGCTGAATCCAAAACAAATCAGGAATCCTGGCCTAATTTGGATCATGATATGTGCCATCATGTGTCTGGCAATGGGCAAACCGGAAACGGTTTTTCAGGACCACGGCCCGGCCGCTCAATTACGGACAATTTCAAGTGAAATAGAGATGCTGACCGGTCAGGACGATGAAATTCTGACCTTTAACAATTCTGTGGCGGTAGAAGCTGATCGCCACGTGATGCCAGGCGATGAAATGAATGTGTTGACCTATCATCCCGATTGGACACGTGAAAAATGCGAACGGTTCAAAGTGCTGAATGTTGCCATGCTGAAAGAAGCTTTGCAGCAGGGAAGATTGCGTGCTGTATTGATTACCAAGTATTCTTTTATTGGGAATTTTCCGACTTTTTACAACCCTGGCGAAATTGGAGCTCGACCGGAAATTATCTATGCATTGGAAAAATACTATTTCAGGGTGCGGGTGTTTCCCGGATTCGGTTATTTGGGGGAGGATGCCGAGCTGTATTTGCCTTTAAATAAAAAATCCGGCGGGGAAAACGATGAGTTTGCATCTAGTCCGACAATTTCACTCTATCAGGATAGTGAGTGATAAATATATGGCGCGAGGATAAATCATGAAAAAAATAGTTTTGTCACTAGTGATAATTATAGCGATACACTCAGTAAACGCGTCTCCTTTTAACCTGGAATTCATGGAAAGGATGCGTACCAGAGGCCAGTATTATGACTTGGCGATATCTTCCGAAGAGACCGGTGATCGGTTATATCTGGCGACAAAACTGGGTATTGAAGTCTATTCATTGGAGAATCCTGGTCATCCGGTTTTAGAAGGGAATTTCGCCACGCCCGGTCTGGCGAATGGAGTCGCGGTAAACCATCCGTTTGTGTATGTCGGAGATGTGTATGGATTGAGTATTTGGGATATTACGGACTTGGATAACCCTATTATGAGAAGCTCCGTTAAAACGGATCGGGAGTATGGGTACCAAGAGCGGGTATATTATCGGGACGGCCTGGTTTATATAGCGGCATATACTCAGGGAGTTCAGATCATCGATGTCGCCAATCCTGATTTTCCTGTGCTTGTCGGGCATGCTAAAGCAGATGCTTATGCTTGGGATTTGGCTTTAAGCGATCAAGCAATCTACATCATGGACTTTTTTTCGATGGCAATAGTGGATATCCGTCACCCTCGTTTTCCGGTCAAACGAAAAACGATGAATATGATGTTCGCTCACGGCGCTGCTATCAGGGGCAATCACTTGTTTTTAGGTTATGTTGACGGACTTCGAATCATGGATATTTCCGATCCGTTTAATCCTGTCGATGTGTCGGATATGGGGCCGACAGGAGATGGCACGGGGTTGACGGTGTCGTTATGGGGCGATTACGCCTATGTTGGGCACGGCAGCTATATTGAAGCGTATGATATTTCCAATGTTCGCAAACCTAAGCAAGTAGCCTATTTTTATCCCCCAGGTAATCCCAGGAAGCTTTTGGCTCATAAAGGATATCTCTATACGGTTCTGGACGATTCCGGATTTGTCGTCACCAATGTCACTGATCCACGCAATCCATTTCAAGAGGTTCACATCGGTGGTGGCGAATGGGGTAATCGGTTGGATGCGGTGTATGACGATGAAACACTATACTTGGTCGATTGGAGCAGAGGTCTGGTCATTTATGATGCCAGTCAACCTGACAGCCTGGTTGAGCTCTGCACGCTGCCGATACCCGGTTCATTGCGTCAGTGTATCATTCGGGATCAAACAGCGTATCTGGTTGGGCAAGGAGAAATTTTTATCGTCGATATCTCCGATCGTGAATATCCGGAAATACTGGGTAATTTTCGCACCAGCGGTCGCCCCTATACAATAACGGTGGATACGGAGTTACAAAGAATCTATCTGTGTGATCTATATGGTTTCTTTATTTTGGATATCTCAAACCCAGCCGATATCAAGCGAATAGGAGCGATCTGGTTGGCAAAAGAGGGAAACCCATACGAAGCCAGAGTGATCGGCCGATATGCCTTTATTGCAAACGGCTGGAAAGGGATCAAAGTTATCGATATTTCCAATCCTTCCGATCCTGAATTGGCGCTGGTTTGGCCTGGAGACAACTCGAAAAGCTACGTATCGGTTACTGAAAAAGACGGCCTGTTATACTTTTTGAATCCTTCGCGAGGAATCGATATCATCACTGTTTCAAACCCGCTGGCTCCTGAGCTTATTGCTTCCATGCCATTTGAAAAGCTGTCGATCAACAAATTTTACCTGGACGAAAACCTGATTTATCTTGCTGCTGGAACAGATGGAGTATTTATCTATTCTATAACCAACCCAACAATGCCGATTCTGGTTGGATGTGTCGATACACCCGGTGATGCTTTGGGGCTTGGATTTTCAAATGACAGAGTTTTTATCGCCGATTTGTACGATTTATCTGTCTATAAACGGTTGCCGTTTGCGCCGGATAGACAAGCGCCGAATATTTCTATACGAGATCCAAAGCCATTGAGTTGGCTTGAAAATAAAACATTTGTTATTTCCGGTAGAGCGCAAGATGGGCAATCCGGAGTTCGAATGGTCGAAATCAGCATGGATTCAGGACAAACGTGGCAAGAGGCTTTTGGCCAAACAAACTGGAGTTTTATAGCTTCAGGGATGCAAAAAGGGCCGGTATCCATCAGAGCACGCGCTCATGACTGGAGCGGAAATATCAGCAGCGAGACAGCGGATATATGGTGCTATTTCAATCCTCCCTCCCCTCATATTTTTGTGGCGGGATTTGAGCAAAGTAAAGTAGCGGCGGGTAAGCCGGCAAAAATCATTATCAACGCTCTTGTTCAGGATCCTTGGGACGAGGTTTATATCAAAAACTTGGATGTGCTCGTGAATGGTCAATCTATTGAATATGAGCTGTTGGAACGATTGGAATCACCCGGTTATATCTATTTTCGATTGATGTTCGAACATGTTTTTCACCATTTAACTGTTCCGCAGGTCAATCTGATCGCCGAGGACGCGTTTGGAAATCCTTCAATGATATGGCCTCAAGTGAATGTGCGCTGGTAACGTGAGCGGCTTCATCGTCTTACATTGAGTGAAACGACGACATAAAAAGCGACAACCGCTAGTGTTTATAGCTAAGTGTCCAACAAGGCAAATAATTGTTCCATATATGACAGCCGTGTACGGTCATTGCGTTCAGTTGTTTTTATACGCATTTTGTTCCAGTCTGATCGGATAACCGTTTCAGCGTGCTGAAGATCATCTCCACGTAAATGACGTCGACAGAAAAGCAGGCGATTCCGTTGAAAAAGCCAGGTTGTATAAAAGGGCTTTTTATGACAGGTTCGTCCGACACCATGATCGATCCTCGCTTCCGGACAGCGCGCCAAATCGATGCCGATGTTGGCAGCTCTAAAACACAAATCAACATCCTCCCAATATGTATGAAAAGCTTCATCGGCGCCGTTCAAAGATTCGAAAGCGCGTGCGGTTATGGCTAGCGCAGTTCCTGGAATATAGTCTTTACCCGGCTGAAGCAGCGGCGGTAGATCAATTTGATGATAATGACTCAAGGAAGCTGTTCGCGCATCGAAAAAAGCTCCCAAAGAATCGATGGAATCGGGCCGGGAGAGATACCGGATACATGGTGCGGCCAAACCGGCGGAGTGGGCTTCCAGAGCATCGACGAGGCGCCGATCGGCATCAGCATGAAAGATCGTGTCATTGGTCAAAAACAGGCATGTGTGGCGCCCATTTAAAAAAACATGCCGGAGAACCGCATTGAACCCGCCGGAAAACCCACGGTTGGACTCAAGACGAATATGGTGAATATCGGGATAACGATCAGTGAGCTGCAGATAAACCGATATTTCCGATCCGTTGTCTAAACAGTATATACGTTCAGGCGCTATACCATTAGACAACAATGAATCAAGACAGGCACATGTCAGACGGATTTTGTTGTAATGAAGAACAGCGATAGCGGGTAATGATGACGGCATAAAATGACTCCTTTGTCAGTCACAGCTAAATGCTAACAGAAAGCAGTTGCTGAAGGTAGAGGGACGGGCACAGGCAACGGCTTGCGACGGCGTAGGGACAGCCGCAACTTATAGAAGGAATGGAATAATTGCGGTATTGAGTCAGTTATCTTTTGTTATTTAGCGTATAGAAACAAAAAACTTTCCATCCTGTCGAAACACATCCATTGGTATGCCGTACAGTTCGCTTAGATTGGCTGATGTAAAGACATTCGTTGGTGCGCCGGCTGCCATGATATGGTGATTTTTGAGCATCAGGACGTTGTCGGCGGCTATCGAAACAATATTGGGATCGTTAGTGGTATAGATGATCGTTTTGCCTTGTTTCGACAACTGGCGCATGATGCGCGTGACTTTGCTGATGTTTGCCGGATCGAGGTGGGCGGTGGGTTCATCGAGTAAAATGATCTCTGTTTCCTGCGTCAGTGCACGAGCTATCCGTGCCAGTTGGTTCTCGCCCCCACTGAGGTAGGATACCGGGCGTTGGATCAGGTGTTTAAGGCCGACCATTTTTATGGCCTCGAATGCAATGCGTCGATCTGTGTCTGTAGGAAGTTGAAACAATGACAGGTGTGGAGCTCGGCCCAGCAGTACATATTCCAGGATGTTCAGCTCAAATGAAACCCGTTCGGTTTGTGGCACGATGCTGACGAGGCGTTTGATATCCATGTTGTCGGCGTGGACGGGTCGTTCATTGATAAGAACTGTACCGGAATAAGGTTTCAACAGGCCAAGGATCAGGCGAAGCAGCGTAGTTTTTCCGGAGCCGTTTGGGCCGAGGATTGCGTTGATAGTATGTGGAAAGACCTGCATCGACAGATTATTGAGCACATCCGTTGAATCTGAACTGAATCGAAAGTAAAGGTTATGTATGTCGATAAGGGGTTTTCCAGTATTCATCGTTGAACTCGTATACGTTTTACCAGCAGCAGCACAAGAAAAATGGTGGCGCCGATACTGGATGAGAGTATCCCCAGCGGGATTTCTCCGCTGGATAGGGTTCGAGCGATGGTGTCACAGACCAATACGAACAAGCCTCCAACCAACATCGACCCGGGAAGCACGCGTTGAGCATCCGAGCCCATAAAGACTCGGACGATGTGAGGTATGATCAGGCCGACCCAGCCGATTTGCCCTGCTTTAGCTGTCATAATAGCGGTGGATATGACGGCGGCCAACAGTAACACGAGGCGCTCCATATTTGCGAAACGCATCAGTGAGAAGACGGTTTCATCGTGCATGGATAACAGATTGAGTCTCCAGCGCATGATAAACAGAATCAGCAGGGCTGGTAGAACGATGGGTAATACATGGAGCACATCCACCCAGGTTATCGTCCAGATGCCTCCCAGCAGCCAAAACGTGATTTCAGGTAATTCTTTCAAAGGATCCGCCATATATTTCAACAGTCCGGTTCCTGAACTGAACAGTGCGGAGACTGCGATACCGGCTAGAACTAATTTCAGCATCCAGTCATCGATTTTAAAGCGAACAGACAGAAAATAGCTCAATGCCAGCCCGGCAACCGCGAAAAGTGTTGCAAGCGTTTGGGTAGCAGCCAATGATCCGGAGAAAGCGATGATAGCCAGCGAGGCGCCGAAAGCTGCACCGGATGATACTCCCAGGAACCCTGAGTCCACCAATGGGTTTCGAAACAGCATCTGAAAAACGGCGCCGGATGCTGCCAAGATGGCTCCTAGTAAAAAGGCGAATACAATACGGGGCAGACGAAAATAAAGTAATATATTTCGGGTGAAGGCATCTTCCATCAAGTCGGTTGGTGAAGTGAAATACGGGCGGGGATAGCGCCCGATGATGAAACTTAGCAGCAGAAGCACAAAAGCCAAAAGAATCAACAGTGACCATATCTTTTGGTATTGACCGGTTTTCGGCAATGTATGCGGGTTATCGGATGGTGTCATGACAATCAGGGGTTGTCTTTAGTATAAAGTGTAATTCCGGGCCAGATACCGCTGTCGATTTTGGTTTGATCGAGGTTATAAAGAAATGAGAAAAACTCATTCACTTCTTTTTCCATGCTGATATCTTTGAACAGCTCGGGGTAAGATTGTAAGGCAATCCAGGTTGTTCCAAGAATCCAACGGGGTTCCGGTGAATCCCAGCCGATCGCATCACTTGGAAATGGAATGAGATTGTTGTTTTGAACAGCTTTCAATTGTTTCCAGAGTGTATGATTTTTTAGATCGGTCAAGATTTGTTTCGTATCAGCAGATTCTTTAATAATGATAAATATTTTTTCGGCATCCCATGCGGCGATCTGTTCAAAATTGACGACATTCCATCCTGACGGGTTCGGATGAGCATCCAGCCAAATGGGATTTGCGCCGGCAAGTCTGGTTTGAATGGTTTGCATCCAGCTTTCAGGAGGAATTCTCATGGCAGATGTGCTGCTTCGGCCATCCAAATGAAGGATAAGAATCCGCGCTTTTTGATCATCCGGTATAGAGGCTACACGTTGGGTGATTCGATTCAAGCGGGTCTGGTAAAAATCGATGATGTCTTCGGCTCGTTTGGGGTTACCCAAAACGCGGCCGATATTGCGCATATCTTCATAAAAGCGCTCTGGAGTTTCAAGGCCGACATGCAAAACAGAAATTCCGGCATGCATTAGTAAGGACGCCATTTTATCGACGGAATAGGCTTTTTTGACGATCAGATCAGGTTTAAGCGCAAAAATCTGTTCGATGCCGGGATTCATACCCAATTCAGTTTTGTCATCGACTTTGGGGTCCAGCAGAGCCAGGAAGTTCTTGAGTTCTTGGGATCGATTTTCATAGCCGACAAGCCGTTCTTGTATTTCGGAAAACATGTACAGCATATGAATTGTCATAAAGGGTCCTCGGCCGATTACCACGATTCGTTGTGGTGGTGTTTCCAAGACAAAATTTTGCTCAGCCGAATCGGTCAGTGTCAATGGAAACGTCGATGTTGTTTCAGCGACAATCTCTGCCGATGTGCAGGGCCATGGACAAGTTACCATGATCAGGCCTACCAGACCGGCTAAAGAGAGTTTGAAAAGAGGTGAGAATATCGTCGTTAATGTCATGATATTAACTCCCTGCATTTTTTCAACAATGCTTCCAGAGCGTTGGGTTGTCGGGTAGTAAAGATGTGAGGTTGGATGTTCCATTTATCGCAAACGATTTGGATAAGTGATTCGCGCACAACCCAAATATGAAGAATATTGGGAAGTTTTAGTAAGGGTTCAAGACATGGCGCCCAGCCTTTGTCGCTAAGTTCTAATTTACCGATTTCATCCAGAAAGACGACTTGGGCGTCACGGCACATATCGGGACTCAAAGCCCGTTTGCCACGCGCAATCCCTTCGGGGGAAAAAGTAAAGGGCACCATCGTATGAAGTGAGGAATCATACGTTGCGAGTGGAAATATTTCTGACGTGCTTAGTTCCAGCAATTTAAACCCGAGACGCACCGTGCCGGCCCATTCGCCGAGCGCCAAAAACCCATTCAATCGTATGTTTTCAGCTTTAAGGCGATCAGCCAGATTCTTCGCAAGCGTTGTTTTACCCGAATGTAACGAGCCGCTTATGAAGATAACTTTAGGTTCTGGTGAATCGCCTCGATGCGTCATATTTTGTATTGTAGTCCAAGTTTGATGTTACGACCAGGCTGCTCGAATCCGATTTCCTGATAGTAGTTTTCATCCAACAGGTTTGTGCCTTGCAGCGTTATTCCAAGGCCGAAATCAAAGTCATGTCGGATCGTCAAATCCCATAACGTATAGGATGGAACATCCACAGGGTCGCCGGATTTGGCATACTGAATAGCGCTGCCGCGGTAGGTGTTGCCCAAGGTGACCCGAGTGCCGCAATCGAAGCCATAGCCAAGATCGACATGCAGGTGATGTTTCGGAACGTAGGGGAGCGATTGTGAGGGCTGTCCCGGGCTCTTGTTTTCGGTTTCCTGATACGTGTATGACATAGAACCGAAAACGCCGACAGTTTCACCGAAAGCGCCCCAGAGTTCGACGCCCTTATACGTGGCTTTTTCAATGTTCCCGAACAAGGAATCATTGTTCGGTCTCAAGATTTTATCGTCGACATCATAGTAAAAACCAGAAATACCAAGATCGAACACGTCGTGTTTCATGGTATAACCAAGCGTATATTGCATAGAAACTTCAGAATTCAGAGTCGTGACATCTTCCGGTTCAAAATCTTTGATGTTCGAAAACAGCTCATGCATATTCGGGAATCGGTTTTTCCGGCCGACGCCAAGCGTGATTTCGTTCATTTCGTCTAGAGGAACGGTTGCCAACAGATTGAATCCAAAAGAATCCACATCTTTTGTTCGTGCGGCGATGCTGGAGGCTTTCCCTTCAACGTTCTTATAATCATCGAAATTATACTGTTCGTAGGCAGCGCCGATCTGCAAGTTGAGCATTTCATGAGCCAACCATTCGGCTTCAACTGCAAACGAGGTTGTCATCGATGTATATTCTTCCCAAGGATCACCGACATCATCTTGTGCAGAGTGAAAATCATAAACACCGTTAAAAGCGGCGCGAAGATCGAAATTATCCTGTAATGCCCAAGCAGTTCTCAATACGGCGCCTGCGGACCAATCGTCATATTTGCTGATCCAGTCAACCATGGTGCGTTTGACATCTTTGAAAACTTCCAGTGTGTTATCGTATTTGTGATAAAAAACATTTCCACGAAGCTCACCTTTTTCACCCAATTTCTGTCGACCGGCAAGAATCGCGCTGTATTTTTTCCATTCAGTAAAATCCCAGTATCTAACTTTGTCGGCAGGATTGGTCGTCGGCGGGATACCTTTGTCGGCGTCCTGGTAATTGAATGACAAGGTCAGTTCGCCTCTATCCCATTCGCGCCCACCTTTAGCGCCGATACTCCACTGTTCGTAGTGGGAGTTTTCCCGAATACCACCATTTTCCAACGGGTTACCATCTTTGTCATAGGTTGCTTCGAAATCATCTGACAAGCGCCAACCGTCGGATTTTCTGTAACCGGCAGATAATTGATAGTAATAATTATCAATCTTTCGACCGTGCCCCAATCGTGTGACCAGATTGCCTTCCTGATCGACGGAAGCAAGAAGATTTAAATTCGGGTTGGGGCCAGGCTTGGCAGAAACAAGCGAAAGCGCTCCACCCATGGCATTCGGCCCGTATAACACCGACGCGTTGCCTCGCACGAATTTCATCTCGGCGATATTGTCCAGTGGAAGCTCGGATGAGTCCACATCGGAATAGTACGGTGACGCCATCGGAACACCGTCATACAGAATTGTAAGATATTTTTGTGAGAATCCTCGAAGCATGATCTGGGGTTCGTTCTTGTTGCCGACGGTCACGGTTATTCCAGGAAGTCGGCGAGCGACATCGACGACGTCTTCTTTGAGTTCGGCGTCAAAAGTTTCTGTGTCGACGGTAGTAACAGCGTTTGTTTCCGCACGCACTTCAGCGCCGACAACCTCAATTTTTCCCAGGTCGAATACCAACATGTCTTCGCGGGACGGGTCTGCCCCAAAAACACTGTCATGATAAAGACCTGCGAAGGCGATAAAAAAGACTAGTGAGAGACAAAAATAGCGGTTCATAAGAACTCCTTTCCAAACACGGGAGGTCTGAACGTTTCCCTTCAAACCCTCGAACAAATGGTTGTTTCTGCTGCGCATCCATAGCACTATGCGTTAGGTTTACGCAGTCGGAGTGTAAACGGGAGCAAAGTATAAATGATTTTTCTTCAAAGTCAACGAAGAGCGCTACTATCCTTCTTTGTCTGAACACGATTACGGGATTAAAGGATTAACAGGATTAGTCTTTTCTTTCTCGGAATCTAGTCCTGCCCATCTTTGTAATCTTTGAAATCGTGTTCAAACAGTCATTGGGTTGCGAGGTCAATGTCCAATAACCTATTTCCAGGTAGGGGCGGGTTTTAAACCCGCCCGTTGTTTTTCATCCACATAAACCACAAGCTGAAATAAGGGCCAATATATGCGAAAATATTGATGATAACATCCTGATCGATAATCTGAATGAAATTTATAACCTTCATGATAACAATGGATTAGATCTGTCGTTAATGCGGTGTTATAGCCCAATTTAATGTCGGTGGTTCCGATGAATTTTATG
The DNA here is from genome assembly GCA_964404285.1 of uncultured bacterium. Classification (GTDB taxonomy): domain Bacteria; phylum CSSED10-310; class CSSED10-310; order CSSED10-310; family CSSED10-310; genus JBASEY01. The sequence goes on from CAYOJK010000019.1 coordinate 38,281, forward strand.
GGTGGGTTTGAAACCCACCCCTACTAGAAATTGGTTTCCGGAATGAATGTGATCATTGGCTCTTGTATTTTAGATAATGATTCAACTGTTTCGATATATTCCATAAAAACTTCGGCATCCTGAAATCCGGTGTCATAGCGGTAGGTGGTACATTCCAACAAAACGGTATAGCCGTCTCTTCCTGCTGCCAGATAGTTGTTTGTCGTCATTCGGTAAACCGTGTCCGGATCAACAGGAACCCAGTCACCATTTCCATTTGCCAGGGTCATGGAAACAATTCGATCACCTTTAGAGCGACTCATATCCGCTGTATATTTCAGGTCACTGGTATAGGGGAACGCGCCGTCATTATCCCTGTTTCGAATTCGCTCCATAAGGGATTCCATTAGATTTTTCAGTTGATCTCCTGTTATTTCCAAAACACAGACGGTGTTTTCAAACGGCAGCAGTTCATAGACCATACCAATCGTGATTTCACCTGCCGGCAAACCTGTGCGGACTCCGCCGGCATTTTGGATGGCAAAATCGGCATTCAGACCGATTTGGCGGGTTTTCCAAAGCATCGAATCGGCAATCAGCGGAGCCAGCTCGCTGCCCTGGTAAAGGATTTCGCCTGTGATAGCGTTGCGAGCCCCCGGAATACGCACATTTAAAATATCTTCCGTGCAATACCCCACAACCTGAGCTTTAAGATCGTCTATACCATCGCGATATGGCACGATCCAGTCCAAGACATCCGGGTCTTCAGCGATGATTTCAAACATAACGCTTTTCTTGATGGCGTGGACGATTTTGTTGTGCCATTCCTCATCGACAACAGCATACATGCCTTTATCGTCTTTTCGATAGAACGTGTCACCTGCTAAAACCGCTGCGTGGCCGTCAACTGAGACAATATCGCCTTTTCTGTCGAAAACGACATCTAGCTGCCCTAATGCTCGGGTATGAGCCCATGCCTGAACGACGTATACCGGCTTGTTGGACGGTCCGGTAACGATCGTTGGATAGGGGCCTTCGACGCCGGGTATCAGGTTGTCCGCTTGGCCCAGCAGTGTATGGGTATGTCCGCCGATGATGATATCGATATTATCGACGGCTTGGGCAAGTTCAATATCGTTTTCATAGCCGATATGGGATAACACGATGATTTTGTCGATACCTTCAGAGCACAAGGTCTTTACCAGCCTGTCGGTTGCAGGAATAAAATCTTCAAATTCGATTCTTTTATCAGGATTGGATGTTTCCGGGGTATCTGGGGACGTGATTCCAATCACTCCAATCTTTTCCTGGCCGATTTCTAGGACGATGTAGTTTTCAAATTTACCATTCAGTAGCGGATCTTTCGATGCATCGACATTCCCTGCCAGAATAGGAAAAGCAGCGATATCGACCAGATTTGCCAGTACTTCCGATCCTTTATCGAATTCATGATTTCCGGTAACCATCGCGTCACATTTCATCCGGTTAAGCCATTCAAACTCAGGCACACCTTTATATTTCGTGAAATACAATGTTCCCTGGACAGCGTCACCGGCATGTAAAAACACGACATTTTCTTCTTGTTGACGGACAGTGTCGATTTTGGTTGTCAATCGTGCCAAACCTCCCGTAGGTATAAGCGCTTTTTCGCCGTCTATGTCCGGTGCGCTGGTAACGCTTTCAATATAAGAATGCGAATCATTCATATGTAAAATCGTCATCTGTATTCCTCCAGCACAAGCCGACAGGAACAAGAAGACCAGAAGAATGGGGTAAAACGTCAGTTTCCGAATTGAATTCATAAAAACCTCCTGGATAAGCAGCTCCTCATTTTTCAGGAGCGGCATTCTTTATAAAGTATAGTGATAAATACGGCAAGGAGGAACTATTATCATCATTTTTTCATCTCTTGTTGGGTTTAGTATTTTTTTGAAATTAGAGCTTGCTTTATGAGCTGAGTTTCGTTATAAGACGCGTGCAGTTAAAGTGGAATCCAATTTCACTTGAAGATTGTGGTTATGTGGAGTTATGTGCTGGTTACGGATACAGCACAGTTAAGAGACGATGACGCAGAAGCTGAGAAAAGACGAATTTGAAGACCCTGGATCGTGGTGCGTGAGCGCTGCGACCGCAGCTCTGAACAGTCGGTCGCTATCAACTGATTAGTCCGACGGTTTATCTCCGGTCGCTTCCCACCTACCGGCGACTGAAATGGAGGTAAACCATGAAGGACCTTCTTATCACCCAAGACCTTCGTGAGCTTATCACGAAGCAAGATACGGCAGCTATTGAAGAGTTCTGCAAAACGAACCATCCCGCGTTTATTGCAGAACTTCTAGAGGATCTATCCCCTGAAGAAGCTTGGTATGTGTTGAGTCTTGCCGAAGCTCTGGAACGCTCAACGATTTTCAGCCACCTGGAGGCTGAATCTCAGATCGAAATTATCGAAATTTTGCCTCGTAATAGATTGGTTCGGCTGATATCGGATATGCCGCCTGATGATCGCGCTGATCTGTTTAAAAAACTACCGGAAGAACGACGCGATGCTATTCTACCGGCGCTGGCGTCGGCGGAACGCGAAGATATCCGGCGGCTGACGGCGCATAAGGAAGGCACGGCAGGGGCTGTCATGACGTCCGATTATGCCACCTTGTCCCCGAACATGACAGTCCAGCAGGCTATCGATCATCTTCGGGACGTTGCGCCGGACAAGGAGACAATTTATTATGCGTATGTTCTTGATGGTGATCGCAAACTCTTGGGATTTGTATCGTTAAAAGATCTAATAATTTCCCGAAAACATTCCTTTGTTCTGGACGTGATGCACGAAGATATGATCTATGCAAGAGCGACGGATGATCAGGAAGAAGCTGCCCGAAAAATACAAAAATACGATTTGTTGGCTTTGCCGGTCATCAACGGCGGTGATGCTTTAGTCGGCATCATCACTCACGATGACGCGATGGACATCATCATTCAGGAACACACGGAAGATGTTGAAAAATTGATGGCTATCACTGGTAGCCACGAGGCAGGCGCTTATATGCGGACATCTTCGTGGGAACACTTTAAAAACCGCGCATTTTGGGTTGTTTTACTGGCGTTTGTTGGATTGATTTCAGGATATATCGTTCAAAGTTTTGAAAGTATTATTTTGCAGTTTACGATTTTTGCCATGTTCATGCCGATGGTAGCCGACACAGGCGGTAACACGGGAAGCCAGAGTGCTACTTTGGTGATTCGCGCGTTGGCGTTACAAGAAATCACGCCTAAAGATATTTTTCGTATTTTATGGAAAGAAACAAAGGTTTCAATACTGATTTCATTGGTTTTAGCTGTATTTGCGTTTGGTAGAGTGATGCTATTTGGCGCCGGTTCGAATATACCTGAAGGATATTCGTTGGTGACGATAAGCTCGGCGATTGCTGTTGCCCTGGGCTTGCAGGTCATATCATCCACCCTAATAGGCGCTCTGTTGCCTTTAGGAGCGGCAAAGATGAAATGGGACCCGGCAATCGTCGCCAGCCCGACATTGACAACGATAGTCGATGTTACCGGGCTGTTGATATTCTTTATGACCGCCAAACTGTTTCTTGGATTGTAAATGTTACAAATCCAAACCCAATATTGAGGTTTATCGAGCGAAAGGATTGGAGAAAACCGCTTTTTTACTCAGAGCGGCTTCTATTTCCAGTAATCTGTTATATTTCGCGATCCGCTCACTTCTACAAACTGAACCTGTTTTGATCTGGCCACCTGCCATGGCAACCGCAAAATCCGCCAGAAACGTGTCTTCAGTTTCACCGCTGCGGTGGGATATCACGTAGCTCCAGCCGGCTTTGCGACACAATTCGATCGTATCGATCGTTTCAGTGACTGTGCCGATCTGGTTCAATTTGATCAACACGGAGTTTGCCGCTTTTTCAGCGATACCTTTCGCCACAAATTTTGAATTGGTGACGAACAAATCATCGCCGACAATCTGAATTGTCGATCCGAGTAATTTCGTGTGAGCTTTAAAACCGTCCCAATCGTTTTCATCCAGGCCATCTTCTATCGAGACGATAGGATATTTTGAAACCCATTGTTGATAGAGGGAATTCATTTCATCCGTCGTTTTGGTTCCCTGTCCGGATTTGTCCAGGTGATAGGCGCCGTTTGAATAAAAAGAACTGGCAGCCGTATCCAAGGTGATCGCGACATCGGCGCCCGGTTTGAACCCGGCGGTTTCGATAGCTTGAAGAATCAGATCGCAAGCTTCATCGTTGCTTTTCAAATTAGGAGCGAACCCGCCTTCATCGCCTACGCCGGTGGCATAACCTTTAGAAACAAGGATTTTTCGGAGTGTGTGAAAAATCTCCGCACCATATCTCAATCCTTCAGCAAAAGTCGGAGCGCCGATCGGCATGACCATGAATTCCTGAAAATCGACGCTGTTTTGAGCATGATGACCTCCATTGATGATGTTCATCATTGGAATCGGCAGTCGAACAGCATCCGCTCCCCCTAAATAAGAATAAAGGGGTTCATCGACAGCTATCGCAGCGGCGCGTGCAGCGGCCATCGATGCCCCAAGCGTGGCATTGGCGCCGAGCGTGCCTTTGTTTGGAGTTCCATCCAAGTTGATCAAAACAGTATCGATATCTTTCTGATGCAACGCATTCATGCCGATTACTTCGGGCGCAATCAGGCGATTGACGTTATCCACAGCTTTCAAAACACCTTTGCCACCGTAACGCTTTTTATCGCCGTCACGCAATTCCAGAGCTTCGTTTGCGCCGGTTGAAGCGCCGGAAGGCACCGATGCAGAAGCGACAACCCCGCTTTCCAACGTGCAGAATACTCGAACAGTCGGATTTCCGCGGGAATCAAGAATTTCCATTGCCTGAAGTGATTTTATCGTTGTTTTCATTTCATAATCTCCTTGAATTGAATTGTTAAGCAAAACCCTTTTGATTATACATATCCAAAAACCTGATGGTGTCAGAATATCAAACATGCTGAAATAAACAAGATTTTCAATGACTCTTGCCATCGTTTACAGCCTATACCTTTTTCGCTGACAGTGTAATAAAAAAGGTTGTCTCGATCAGAGAAATATAAAATGGCATCCGTAAATATTATCGTTGCGGTTTTGGTCGATGTAAGGCGAATTACTAGTCGGTTTTGCTGTGGCTTCGCGGTGTAGGGATCGGCCATCGCATATAAGCATGGATAGTGGCTGTTGCTTCACCGTTTCGCTCGATATCCGTTTGAATGGTCAGCTTAGTATTGAATCTGTCTCGGGGAGCGCTGGGACAGTAATGGAATGTCAACGTGTGCTCAAGTGCAGCCTTCGTGCTCCAAGGATCGAGTTTGTATTCGCTGTCTTCAATACCAGCATTCAGAATTTTGAATGGTAGGCCCGTGTTAGACTTGAAGGTGACAGAATGCTCCATGTCACAGGTTACATCCAGTTGTCGAATATATATATCTGTCGGCTCGGCACAGATTGGGGTCAGTATATCGCCGAAAACTTTGAGTTCGAGCTCAGGCATATCGAAACCGGTCGTTACAATGATGCCGGTATCGAAATTACCGGGAGGAATCGATGCGGAGTCAATCGACACATCTAAAGATAATTTTCGGACACCTTCTGTTTTTTTGTCGTTCAATTTCCAGGAAAAAGCCTCCGGATATGCCGTATCTTCTTTTAAACGAATACCGGTTATCTCTGCCTGCTCCACCATTTCCCCTTCAAACACAAAGGTTGTTGTCGTGATGCCTATCGGACTGACGGCATTCAGGTAATGGGTTGGAATCGGCACATATAGCGCGAAAAAGAGGTCCGCCGCAACCTCAAGTGGAATGACGGGTGAAGCCGGATCGTTTGTTTCAATGGTCACTCGCTGTTTGTCTGTACCGCATCGTGTTTTGGTTTTGTAGATAACGGTGATTTTGCCTTCCCCGCCCGGGGGAATGTCATTGGCCGAAACCAAATGACCATCGGTCGCTCACCCGCGTTTGATATCTTCGATGACCAGGACTGCATCACCCTCATTGGTAAATGTAAACGTGTGTTCAAGATCGTTGCCTGACATCCGACGTCCGAAATCGTAAAGCGTTTCCGCGAAAACAATTCGCGGAGCAAGCAATTCTGAAGATTTATCGGCGGAAACGCCGGTTTCGATATTTTTACAGCCGGTCACCAGTAGCAAGCCAATCAGCGGTATTTTGATTAATTTTTGCTTAATCGAAATCGTCATAATCAGTTCCTTCCTATTCTTCGCTCATTTCAAGCAAAAGAAAACATGTTTCTCAGTGTAACTCTTTTTTTGCTGTTAAATCCAGCGCATTTCGCTGGTGCTCTACAAGCGGCATTCCGCTGACACGACATGCGGTTCCTAGAATTGGAAGTCTGTCCCCTGAAAGTACAGATGTCTGTCCCCGAAAAACAACCCCCCTTCTCTATTCATGGAGAAGGGGCCGGGGGATGAGGTCTTTCCGGGTTAGGAATTTTTTTTATTTTCCACAGATGACGCAGATGAACGCAGATATGTGCCGGTCGCATGTATTTCGGCCTTACGGGTTTGATATTCAGAAATAAAAGATGGTTCGTTTTGTTATTTTTGGAAGTCTGTCCCCCGAAAGTACAGATGTCTGTCCCTTAACTAATCATTTGTGTTTATCCGTGTTCATTTGTGGTTCTCCCCTCAAAATCTTTAAATACTCAATTCTAACACGTGGTGACTGGATATTGGATATTGACCTCGTGTTCCCAATGACTGTTTGAACACGATTTCAAAGATTACAAAGATGGGCAGGATTAGATTCCGAGTAAGAAAAGACTAATCCTGTTAATCCTTTAATCCTGTAATCGTGTTCAGACAACGAAGGATACTGGCGCTCTACG
>CAYOJK010000020.1:0-40120 GCA_964404285.1 uncultured bacterium
TTAGGAGTATTTCGCCTGAATCCGGCACATAGCTGCGTGTCAGCAGATGGATGATGGTCGATTTACCGGAACCGGATCCGCCCATAATCGCAGCCGTAGCGCCTTTATCGATCGTAAAATTCAGATTTCGAAGAATATCGGGCTGATCAGGACGATATCGAAAATACACATTTTTAAACGTCACAGCTCCAGTCAGATCGATGTCACCGTGTGCCGAATCAGTGTTTTCCGACAACATACCTTTAGATGGCGTTTCGTTTAAAACCGCCTGAATACGCTGCATTGCCGCGGAGCCTTGCTGAATTTGGCCGGTAACCCATCCGATCGCAAACATCGGCCAGGAAAGAATCGCCAGATATTCCAAAAAAGCGACGACACTGCCGATGGTAATCCGGCCGTCAATCACCCACCAACCGCAAAGCAATAAAACAAGGGTTGTGGATAAACCAGACAAAAGTATCGACATCGGAACGAATAAGCCTTGAACACGAACAAGTGACAGGTTTCGCTTTACATACCCTTCACTTAGTCGATTCATCTTTTCACTTTCAACATCCTGTAAATTATATGCCTTGATAACCCGGATACCGGTTAGATTTTCTTGTGAAAAGGACGTGATTGCAGCTATCTGTTTCTGAACACTTTCAGAATGACGACGGATGCGTTTGCCGAGAAAATAAAAAATAACCGGCATCATCGGCAAGGGAAGCAGCGACAGAAAAGTCAGTTTCGGATCGATCATGATCATGAACACAAGCGCAAATATCAATGAAAACAATGTGTTGCCGATTTGCATCAATGAAGGTCCTAATACCATGCGCACACGCTGCACGTCGTTGGTCATTCTAGACATGATGTCCCCGGTCGACATCCGATCAAAAAACGGCCGTGGCAAGATCAGGATGTGTTGAAACACTTTTCGACGAATGTCATGCTCAACCCGCCGACTAACCCCGATAAGCTGCCAGCGCATTAAAAACCGAAACACACTGGACATCAATGTCACACCCATTATTCCAGCCATATATAGATAAATTTTTTTTGAAAACTGATCCGACGCTACCCCGTCGATCGCCAACCTCAAAATCCATGGTTGAACCATTAATAAACTCGATGTTAAAAAAAGAAAAACAACTCCGATCAATAACCGCAATCGGTATGGCTTCCAATAAGGGTAGAGCGCTCTATATAATTCCGATACTTTCATCATTCATCTTTTATCAAAAAATCCTAGTCGAAACGTGGATCCCAAAACGGTGATCACCTTAATAAAATTTTCTGAAAAGCTCAAACTAAACCGATAAAGGAACCAGAAATACCTAAACTGAGACACAATAGAACATCCCGTTTTACCGAATAGACCCCGCGCCAATTACATAAGAAATAAAATCCTTCACAAAATCGCGATATTGTAAAATTTTCTGGATATTTGGAACATAATCGATTAGACTGGTGAATGGAAAACGTGTTCACCCGGCACGTAAACTTATAAGGAAAGGGGTTGATATGAAGCCTTCGTCACTGATTTTGAAAACGTACACGGTGATCGATCAATTGGGCTCTGACCAACACGGAATGCTCTTACGAGTTGTCGACAAAAAAATCGGCCGACACTACCTGATGCGGTCTATTAATTCTAATAGCCCATTGTATAGTCTGATTGCATCATTAAATCTGGAATCCATAAATTATGAATTGACACATTTTTATACGCTCGAACATCCTCATATCGCATTTATTCGGCGTCTTGAACACGATGCAGACAACACATTTTACGTGATGATGGATGATTGCCCGGGTGTTTTGATGCAATCCTTGCAGCCTTTACATCATATTCCTGTTTTGGAAACCTTCATACAACAGATATGTGGCGCGCTGAATTACTTGCATCTCAATGGTTTATATCATCTGGACCTACGCCCTGAAACTCTTCTTATCGATACAAACCAAGATCGACAAAATTTTTATTTGCTTGACGGTGGATTGTCCTTTTTTTTGAACAGACAGCCGGATCTGCAGTCGGGTGATTTGACGATGCTTCGTTACCGAAGTCCTGAGCTTTTGGCAAAGCGCGCAGGCGATGGCAGAAGCGATCTATATTCTCTCGGCATCATCTTATATGAAGCTATAACCGGACATTTTCCCTGTGATCTGACTGACTCGACGAATATCGTTACCACCCTGTTAAACGAAAAATTTGCACCCTGTCGCCCGGCTGGTAAGACCAAATCAAATACACTGTGCAAAATCGTCGATCGGCTACTAGCTAAAGATCCGGGATTACGCCCTCAAAACGCTTTGGAAGTTTCGGCATGTATGGCCGATCGTACGCCTGACCCCTTTCCTCCACCTCTGATACAGTGCCCGATCACTGATCACGCTTTGCCTCGCACTGAAATCTTGGATGCATTCACCAAGGCTCTCTCCGGCCGAGCTTCCGTTGTGACCCTATGGGGTGAACCCGGTATCGGTAAAACACGTTTACTGCGTGAAATAGCGTCGGAGTTTCATTTAGCCGGAGTATCTCCTTTGACCATTCACTCGGTACCACTGACGGATACGGAACATGGTATTGGGGTTTTGAGTTCAATTATACATCACTTGCGAAAGATTGATCCCAATATACCCTCGAATCTTATTGATAAACTGTATCACCTTGGATTTGAAGATAATCACCTTTATTTATCGGATGAGAACTATCTTGACAGCATCATTCACTCGGCAGCTTTGGAATTGTATATCGCTTTTTCTTCAGAAGACCCTGCACAAACCAGTGAACCGCTTGTGATTATTCTGGAAAACTGCCATTTCACCTGCCATATTTTCTGGAAATTCTGGGTCAAATTAGCTGAATTGGCTGCTGTATCGTCACGAAATTGCCCCTGTTTATGGATCATCGAAACGAATAATCCGGTTATTTATCCAACCGTCTTGGCAGCGCCCCGCTTTCATTCAATTCAAGCATTGCCATTTGATCAGGATCAGACAACCTCTATGTTAAATATGTTATCAGGCATGGACTCCTTTCCCAATAATTCAGCCGTACCTATACATGACCTATCAAAAGGTATTCCAAGCGCTATTCATCTGTTGTCAAACATGATTCATTATACACGCTCTGTTTTTTACCATGACCACAATTGGGCTATAGATTCGGATAAGATTCAATATCTTTCTCAGTATGACAATTTAGATGTCTTGATAGATTGGTTTATTGCCAATCGTCTTTCTTCGGAAGAAATAGATGTGTTGAAGTTTTTATCGCTATGGCTTAACGGCTGCCCTGTTGAACAGCTCAGGCATTTTTTTGATTCGTTGGAGGATTATACCCCCGTTCAACTTGGCATCAGCTCCGCTCTGGCATCCGGCTGGATCAAGCGTGATTTGCAGCAGGGAATTCCTCTGTATAGATTTTCCAATGAACAGTTCCGGACTCGGATTTATGCTGCAATCCCTGCTTATAAGCGCTATGAATACCATCAGGAACTGGCCAATATGCTTCTTTCTGAGGAACCTGTTCATCCTGCGGCAGTTTCGGAGCATTTTTTTCTTGCCGACAACCGGCTACACGGATGCGATTGGGCATTGATAGCGGCTAGGCATTTCAGAAAAACCGGAGCGTTTCATCAGGCGATCAGATGGTATTTACGCAAACTGGAGCATATGCCGGACAGAAACCGAACAAAAATCGCGGGTGCGAATTTTGAGTTAGCGCAAGTCTTGGTTTTAGCACGGGAGTTCGATAGCGCTTTGAAAGCATTGATCGATGCAGAACCCATATTAGGGTCACGTTTTTATCAAAAGCGAGATAGCGCACATTATTTTCTGCTTAGTGGTATCTGTCGGTTTATGTTGAATGACAAGGATAGTGCGCTGAAGGATTTAAGTGAATCGCTTGATTATCTTCCCAAAACAACAGCTTTTGATTATCGGCTGAAAATCATGATGTTTTACAGTCGAAGTGTGAATTCACCTGAACAGACTGAAGAGCTTGTGAATCTGTTCAACACCTATCAAAAGCAACTGCCGTTTCAACAGTATCCTTATTTTTCCGGTATTTTCCTTGAATGGCTCGCCAACTATTATTTTGATCAACAGCTACCCAGTTCAGGCGAATATTTTTTGAAAGAGTCGATATCTTGTGGTGAGCAATCGAATGATATACATGCAATGATACATCGTCGTTATATGATGGGGTTGTATTTCAAGAAAGCTTGGAAACATAAACCGGCTGGGAGTGAGTTTGAGGTTGGTATTATTCTTTCCCGCAAATTCTATACATTGAAATCACTGTGCTATGGATTGTGTCATCTGGCATCGTTGTTGATGGAACAGCATACGTATAAAGAGGCAGAAAATCTGTTGATCGAAGCGAATGAAATAGCTGATAAATATGATGACCCGACGATGAAAACGCAGTGTTCGGTTTTGTATGCGCATTTTTTGATTGAATCGGGGCGTATTGATCATGCCGAACAGCTTTTAACCGAGGCGGAAAATCTTCTGGATGATCAATCACCCTTTATTTTATATCACCCACTGTATAGTGACCTTGCAATTATAGCACGGCGACGAGGCAACCTGATCCGTGTATTAGAAATTTATACACACCTTTTAGATCGGTCACGTCAACAAGATAACACTATGCTTACAATGTTTTCGTTATTGAATGTTGCTGAGGCTAACTGCAGGCTTCGAAATTATAAACAGGCTGAAACATTAGCTGAGGAAGCGGAAATTCTTATGAAAAAATTGAATATGTCGCTTCCGGACACGGATATACTTCGAGCGTGGATATATTTTCTTCAAGGTGAAACCGAAGCGGGTTATAAGCTAATACAAAAAACGTTGGTCACGGTAAAAACCGATGGCTTGATTCCACACCAGGCGCATGCATACAAATTACTGGGAATGATCAATTTACGACGGAGTAATTTTGAAAAGGCGTTGTCCGACTTCAAACAAGCGTTGAGTTTGTACATTGCTAACCATGATGAATTTGAAGCTGCACTGATACATCGACTGATAGCTGAGGCGTATCATTCCATCGATCAAACAGAAGCGGCTGAGCAGGAAATCAGAACAGCTGATTCCCTGTATAAAAAACTTGGCGCTGATTTTTTCCTGATCAATCGGAATATATTAGGAATATCAAGCCGGACAGTCTCAAGCACGAAAACAACCGGACCCTACTTTAAACCTGCCGATATATCGGACTTGATTCATTCATTGGTTCTACCTGATCAGTTTCACACATTTCTTCTACGATTCTTTATTTCTCAAGATAATTTTCCACGTGCCCTACTTCTACATGCATCTCCATCAACCGGAAAAATTACGATCAAAGCAGGTGATACCGATTTCGCCTCTAAGGAAATCGAGGCTATTCTTCATCGTTATACACCTGAGATGTTGGATAAGAATATGTCTTTGATACGTTCCTATTCTATTGAGGATATCCGTGTTGAGCATTCCGGAAAACCCGTATGTCGAATCTGGCTCGTTCAGTTGGACCAAAGCTTCGGTGATCGAACCATTCTTTTTCTTGAAGATTCTGATCGATCGATGGGCGAATCGAAGGCGTATTTACATGCAATGTTTTCGTTTGCCAGCGCTGCGGTAAATATCAGTCGGCGATTTCAAACTTGCCCTGACAAACCGGGAATCTCGGAGCAGCCTGATCACAAACAGACCATCATTGCCAGATCGCGGGAAATGGCGAAAATTGTCAATACGATCACAACTGTCGCGAATTCGACGTTACCGGCCTTGATTACCGGATTCCCGGGAACAGGTAAATCCTTTATCGTTCAATATATTCATCAATTGAGCGCATACCGTGGAGCTCCCCTGATGGTGATACCCTGTGAGGCGCTGAGTCAAGCGGAACAGTCAGGAGTATTAATCGATACGATCTTATCGAACCTCCAGGCGGATGATTCTAGTGGGAAAAGAATGGTGGTGGTGGAGCATATCGAAACGCTCAACAAGGTTCAACAGGCTGATGTGTTGGAATTATTGACAAAAACTATTTATTCAGAAGGACATCCGTTATCGGAATGTCGATTTTTATTCACGTCGACAGAAAATCTGGCTCATAGAGTTCAGCAAGAAACGTTTGATATAGCCCTTTATAAAATGATCACGAACTTGGTTGTTCGGCTGCCGGATCTAACCGATCGAAAAGAGGATATCCCCCTGTTGGCAAACATGTTTTTGGAAAAATCATCGGTATTGATGAAAAAACCGTTTACTGATCTGGCACCGGAAGCAATGGAAGCTCTGATCAATTATTCCTGGCCCGGTAACATTTCAGAGCTGGAAAACGCTGTTGAAAGCGCGGTTCTATTTGGTGTTCCACCAACGATTCTATTCGATGATCTTCCGAAATCTATCCGAGCGCCTGTCGAACGATCCGGTATTTTAGAAAAAGAACGACTTGTGCTTGAATCGATGGAAGATATTGAAGAAGCACATATACGAACGGTTCTACAGACAACGAAAGGTAATAAGCTCAGAGCCAGCGCGTTACTGGGTATTTCCCGCCCGACTCTGGATAGAAAATTGGAAAAATTCGGGATCGTAATCAACAAAAAAAGGAAACGCTGATTTCTTGACCTTTCTGAGCGCCCTTTCTATTATTTGTTTGGTCTTTGATGTTAACGTGATATGGGTTGGTCGTGAGATGAAAATATTAGCTTATGGCGCCAGTGATTTGGGCATGAAGCGCCAGGTCAACGAAGATAGCTTTAGAATTTGCCCTAAAAGCCGCGTATATATGGTCGCTGATGGAATGGGCGGTCACGCTGCCGGCGATATCGCCAGTAATATGGCGGTAAATTTGGTTGCAGATTACCTCCACGGGCATCTGAACACGGCAAAACAAAACGAAAAATCTCATTTTCTAAACGTGCTGACAGAAGCTCTGGAACATGCAAATAGGCAGATCATTTCTGAGACTCACCAGAAAAAAACACTGCGCGGCATGGGCACAACCCTTGTCGTGGCAATATATCATAGCGACAGATTGTTTATTGCCAGTGTGGGGGACAGCCGACTTTATTTGATACGTGATAAAGAAATCGGATTGCTGACCACTGACCATTCTTGGGTCAATATGCAGTTACAACTTGGAAATATCACATCCGAAGAATCGCGGAGTCATCCAATGAGAAATGTCATCACGCGAGCTTTGGGCACTCAAATAGATGTTGAAGCCGATGTCCTGGAATACCCTATTCAAACGAATGACTACCTTATTTTATGTACAGATGGTTTGAGTAACATGTTGAATGATAATGAAATCGCCGATACCGTTCTGCAAAATAACAATGATGTCAAAACGGCGGTTGAAGAACTTGTGCGCAAAGCTAACTCTCAGGGAGGCGATGATAATATCACGGTCATCGTTCTCAAATTTGTCCCTGAACATCATTCTAACGAACACTATAGTCAAGATACGGAGGTCATTTTCATTCGGCCGTTATCCCCCGGAAAACCCCCTTGTTACGGCAATACATCATGAATCGATATTTGATCACAGGAGCTGCGGGGTTTATCGGGTCTCACTTGGCGTACGCACTCGCTGATCTGCCGGATACCGATGTGGTTGCTATCGACAATCTGAGCACCGGAAATATTCAAAACTTGGACAACATCATCGATAAAATAACTTTTATCCAAGGTGATATCACCGATAATCAGTTCCTCAAGTCCATCATGACCGGTATCGATTATGTATTGCATCAGGCTGCGCTGCCGTCTGTTCCACGCTCTATCGCCGACCCGTTGGATTCCAATTGGAATAACGTCAACGGCTCTCTCAACATGCTTATTGCCGCTCGTGATGCCGGCGTCAAACGGTTTGTGTTCGCATCATCCAGCTCAGTGTATGGTATAAATCCTGAATTACCAAAAATTGAGACCCAGCGAACTCATCCCAAATCACCCTATGCACTGACAAAATTGACCGGTGAACACTACTGTCGGATATTTTTTGAGATATATGGACTGGAAACCGTCGCTCTACGCTACTTCAACGTATTTGGACCTCGACAAAACCCTTTTTCACAGTATTCTGCCGTTATCCCGCTGTTTATATCGCATCTTGTCACCAGACAAAAATCCACGATTTTTGGTGATGGTAATCAGTCCCGTGATTTCACGTATGTCACCAACGTTGTCCAAGCAAATCTGAATGCCTGCACAACTGAAGGTATTGGTGGATCGGTCTTCAATATTGGCTGTGGCGCTCAGACAACAGTAAATCATTTATACACTATGATCCAAAAGATTTTGGGTACGAATCTAGATCCAGACTATGCTCATGATCGTCCTGGGGATGTCAAACATTCGTTAGCGGATATATCCCAGGCACAGCTCAAACTGGGATATTCTCCCCAAATATCTGTTTGGGAAGGTTTGATAGAAACGGTTGACTATTATGTCAAAACTCTTGGCAAAACGAATTAAAACGGTCATTGTATCGTTCCTGTTGGTATCAGCCCTATTTTCTATTGGCTGTTATAAAAAACGACAGATGTCAGCAGAACAGATCACGCCTAGAAATCTGGTGGAAACCTTCGACAAAGATTGGTTGAAAAGCGACCGTGAACGTTTCATGTTCAATGATAGAACGAATAAAAAAACATTGCTGGGAGGCGCTTGGACATTTGATACGGATATCCCTAAAACACACTTTCCATGGCCCCGATTTACGCCGGAAGGCGGTTTGGTGTTCTTGGACTGGGCTCAACCTATGGAACGGCGTCTGATCATCAAGCTGGTAAATATTTTGCCGGCCTATGCTGATAATCTGCTACAAGTCTCCTTAAACGACGAACCGATACCCTTTATAGAAAGCGATCTGCCCGTAGGTGAATACGAGTTTTATGTGCCGTCTCCGTTTCAGATAACCGGTAAAAACAGCTTACATATTTCGATCGATACAGATAAATTGCCGCCTGATGTACGACTGGAGTCGATTGCGCTTCATTCGATTCGTGTCACCTTAGGCGCAGTTGTCAGAAGCCGCATTCAGATTGGTAATCAAATACGTGACAGCCTGTTGTTTGCACCACCGATTAAACTGCGTATTCCTGTTAAAGGCGGTATTCAGAACACCATCCAATTCAGTTATGGACTGTCCTCGACATCGGGGAACACATCACCTTTATCGTATGGCCTGACGCTGTCTTTGTTCGATTCAAAACAAAATCGAGTGATACATGAACAAACCCTTTCAATTAAACGTGATACAGCAACTCTGACGGAGTGGAATACGTTCAGAGAGAAGATGCCGTTTTTAGGAAACGATGGATATTTGGAATTATCGTTCATGACGGGTTCCGAGCCTTCCGGACCTGTCGATTATCTGGCATTGAGCGAGTTTTTGCTACATCCAGCCAGTATGAATTGGGACCTGTCAGTGGATGTCTCTGAACCCGATATGTTGTTGATCACCTTATCCTCGATATCAGCCAATCAAATGGGTGTTTACGGTAATACCATCGCCAGAACTCCTTTTCTGGACCACTTGGCTCAAATCTCCAAGATTTACAGCGATACAACTGCAGTCAGTAACCATGAATATTCTGCGATTGCATCTCTTATCACCGGTAAACTCCCCCGCGATCATGGTTATTACCGGGATTTTTCCGCTTCTCATGAGCTACCACCGATCATAACGGAAAATTTGAAGGATACATCCTATTTAAGCCATGCTTTTATTTACACATCGAACCAATTGGTTTTCACTAAATTACAAGGATTTCGACGAATATATTTATCTAGCCCCAAAACACACTCTATCCAAACCCCCGAAACACAACTGAATAGCCTGATGAATTCACCTCAAATGATTGCCAATCCCGGTTTTTTCTGGGTTCATCTGGCGCCTGAATTATATTCAGAATTCGATTCGATTGAACCATTCCACCTTTCGGCCTATCACCAAAAACCGGTTCCGATCTCGGAACTCAACCTGCCGATTTCCGAACAGGACAGATTGATATCCATGATGTCTTCGGAAAGCGCTGAAAAAGATGCCCGAGAATTATCGGCTTGTATAGATCATCGCATGATGATGCTGGATAAGACAGTCCATGATATTTTTCAAAAGGTGGTTTCCAAGCGACATAAACGATCGATATTTTTCGTCATCACTGCTGATCATGGTTTAATCCGATCACTGGATTCCAATCTGTTATCCAATGATTCTCTGTCACAAGAAGTGCTTCACATACCCCTGTTTTATGGACTTATACCCGCTGATACCCCTCCTGCATCAGCTCAAATAGCGGCACAACCGGTCAGTTCTTTGAAAGGCTATGAGATTCTTTTGCAAGCCATGCGAAAAAGAACACTTGACAACGGATCGACCCATCAATCGTCTGCGTCGGTTCGGTCGATTTTTTCGGAACATCATACTCGACCGATAGTAGCCTACCGAAAAGATAACTATAAATTGATCCATGTTTTTTCGAATCCCTATTTTCAAATCGCGACTACGAATTTATTCAATCTGGAAGAAGATCCCTCCGAATCCGTCAATCTTGTGGGTAGAGACACGGAAATTACCCGAAATTACTTGGATACAACCCTGGCCTTTTGTCACGGCAGCCCATTTTATCCCAGACCTCGTATTGGTTTTGAAGATGAAGCCCTGACGATATTGAAATCCCTTAAATATACGGAGTGATCGTGGATCGGTTCATGGATAACGATTGGCCTTTCCCAAGAAAAACATGCGTCCTGTTACAGGCTGCAAGATATATGGAGATTACCCGATGAATTCTCAACAGCCAGCCACCCTGTTAGGTATCGTCTGTTTGGTTTTTGGAATGATAGCCTTTACTGCTTACATGCGGATAATTATGTATCTTCAGGCTCTCGATGCCGGCCTGGAAAATCCACCGCATCGACGACATATCGGGGATAAATTGCGTGCTTATAAGGAGTTTTGTAAAGACCGTGGAAAAAAACCGTGGCTTCTGACCGCGTTTGCTATCGGAGCAATCGGCGCAGTTCTAGCATGGCTACCGATGCCATGGCTCCTTTTTCGATAGGCTTTGAATTACATGGCAGAACCGAGATACATAATTAGTCATAATAATAAAATACTTGCCGATTTTGTACTGGCTGAACAAGGAAAAGAATACCGACTTGGTCGAGCATCCGATAATGATATCATCATCGATGATCCACGAATTTCCCGACATCATCTGACGATATTATGGGATTGGAATAATGCAGTCGTAGTCTTCGATCTGGGCAGTGTCAACCATCTCACTGTCAACGGATTACAGATTGTCGATCGAATTTCGATCGAACCGTCGGATACGGTTTTACTAGGAGACCTGAAGGTTAGCCGTGTATTACCCGAAAAGCCGCCCGAACCAATGCCGGTTACATTAGAGCCGGCCGATGTGAAACCCAAATCCACGACCAGGATATACACCGTTCTTTTAATCTGTGGAATTATTTTGACTATATCAGCATTGGTTTTGATTGGGACGATGGTGTTTTGATCAGATTGAGATGAAGTTACAAGGTAACACACCCAAGAGCGGTAAACTGGGCGCCGGGTGGCATTTCCTGAGCTGCCAGCACTTGAATATTTTGCATCTGTTGTGCCAGAAATCTCCATAAAACATACCGAATATTCTGTTCAACCGTCAAAATGACAGCGGTGTTTTTAGCCGATTTTTGCGCGAGTTGAGCATCAAACGCGGAGATGACTTTTTCCATGATATCAGGTGTCAACGCTAACACTCTTTCTTGACCGGAAATATGTATCGCTGATCGAAAGATATCTTCGAGTTTGGGGTCTAACAAAAATACTTCCAGTCGTCCATTCGTGGAAAACTGATGAAAGATCTGCCGTGCCAATTTTGATCGGACTTTTTCTGTCAGTGCAATATTGTCCGGTTCAATATCAGCATATTCAGATACGGCTTCCAATATTCTTTTTAAATCTCGGATACACACTTTTTCCTGTACCAATCGGCGAAGAATATCGCCCAGTCGTTGATAAGAAATGACTCGAGGCACAAGTTCAGCAACTGTATCGGGATAGATTTGTTCCAGTTCATCGCAGAGCCATTTGACTTCTTGTAAACCAATAAATTCATGAAGATGATTTTTCAATACCTGTTTGACTTGATAGATAAACAGTGACACTCCGGAAAACACGTGGTATCCGGCATCTTCAAGTCGTGTTTTTCGTTCGACCGGCACCAAGGTTCCTATCTGGTCAAACGCTGGTTGCATATCAGTATCTTCAGCGCCTGCTATCAATTGTAATTTGTCGTCACCATCCCGAACGTATGCTTGGTCTTGGGGTATGTGCCCGGTATAAACCGGCATATCCAATACACTCACACTAAACGCATCTTCAGGTAACTCATCCTGAGCTGCGAACACTTTTAGGCCAGGTAACGACACTCCGGTTTCAAGATAAATTTCTTTGCGCATAGCCGGTAAAGCGATAGCTATCAGCTCACTTTCAGCGCTTTCAGCATCCAATATGTGTGTGACTCCACATCCCAGATTCAAAGCCAACGGCGCCGGCATATGCAGAAAGGTATCGCTTTGATGATCGGATCGAGCGATATCAGCATCGATTTCGAGCCTATCGACGACACCATTTTTATCGGTTGTTTTGACCAAATATACAGCAGCAGTAAGAAGAATAAATCCCATTGTCCAGAATGGAATCAAAGGTAATCCCGGAACGATTCCCATACAAAACAGTAATCCTGATACCATCATCAGCGCTTTGGGATATGACAGTAATTGCAAGCTGATATCGCGACCCAAGTGATCACCGGAACACTCCGGTTCAACACGAGTCACCATCAGTCCGGCTGCAACGGAAACGATTAACGCCGGTATTTGAGACAACAAGCCATCACCTATCGTCAAAAGGCCATAGATTTTAAGGGCTTCGCCGGCATCCATATTTTTCATTGACACACCGATAGCGACGCCGCCAATAATATTGACCACTGTGATCAGAATACCCGCTATTGCATCGCCTTTGACAAATTTCATCGCGCCATCCATGGCGCCGAAAAGCTGTGATTCCCGAGCCAGCAATCGTCGTCGCTTTTTAGCCTCCTGCATATCGATAGCTCCCGCCCTGACATCAGCATCGATTGCCATTTGTTTTCCGGGCATGGCATCCAAAGTGAACCGTGCTGAAACCTCCGCTACCCGTTCGGATCCTTTTGAAATAACGATGAAATTAATCAGAGTCAGGATCAGAAAAATGATAGCGCCGACAATCATATTGCCCTGCACGACAAAGGCGCCGAAAGCTTTGATAACGCTGCCTGCGTCTGCATTCAGCAGAATCAATCGCGTTGACGACACGTTCAATGCCAGTCGAAAAAGTGTCGCTATCAGCAACATACTGGGAAACGATGCCAGTCGAATCACTTCAGAAATATATAAAACGACCAGCAGAATCACCATGGCGAGTGTGATGTTCAGGGTGATCAGGATATCCAGCAACCAGGTTGGTAGGGGGATGATCATCATCCCCACAACCAACACTACGAAGATTGCCAGGAAAACGTCGCTATAACGGGAGACGTGTTCCATCGTTCAGCCAACTAGGCAGGAGTTTTGATCGATTCCATCAGTTCACGTGTGACCATCGCTAAAACGCGTGCCCGTGAACTCATGGGTGATTCTTCATTCGGATCCAGATCGATCGCCATTTTCAGGTCTGTTGCCGCTTGATCGAAACAGTTCTTTTTCAAGTAAACTTCTGCACGATTAGTCAATGCCGTCAGATCTTCCGGATCACGTAACAGGGCTTTATTGAAATAATCGATGGCTCTGTCCAGTTCTCCATCACGGGCAGCAAGTGTTCCAAGCGCAGTCTGCACAAATGAATCTTCATGACCCAATGCATTCAGACCCTGAAACACTATGCGGGCATCATCGAATTTTCCTTGGTTGAAAAGTTCGTATCCAACGATCGCAAGTGTCATCAAATCAGTGTCTGACAACTTGAATACATCTTTCAAGCGACCTCCATTGACCAGCACTTTTTCCAGTTCATCTTTTGTCAATGATTCGCCACGAGCAATTTTTTCTTTGATTACAGCGTTCATACTAAAAAATCTCCTTTTCTATGTTTAATACCGAATACCGCGAATAGCCGACATAGCTGCTTGATGTTGAATATCGGCAATTTTGACTGCCAATTCGAACATTTGTGCTGCCTGTTGCGCTTCCTGCATTTTTTGAAACATTTCCATCGGCCCCATTCCGCCCGATTCCGATGCTGACTGTGATCCGTACCCTGTTGAAGCAGCCATAGCATTCGTATCGACATTCAAGCCGGAACCAAAAGCGCCTGGATTGATGCCTTTTCCTGCAGTTTGATTTTGTTGCAGTGTCTGCGGCTGAAATCCTTTGATTTGATCAACTAATCCCTTTGCCAGCCCCAGCAGTGATTGAAAATTTCCCAAGTTTTTAGTCAATAGACCCATACAAAATTTACCGGCGCCGTATTGTGCGGCCAGAGGAAACGGCAATGCCAATGCAAACTGTTTTGCCGGCGTCATCTTTGACGTGTTTCCACCAAACTGGTTGACAACAGAATCAAATCGATCAAAAGCTGCACGATTTTTTGTCATACTTTCTTTGGTATTACTCAAAGTTTTTTCCATGATCGAGCCAACCAATTCAGCTCCCAGCTTAATGCCCAAACTACCTAACAATGAAATCCCCATAAAATACTCCTTTCAAAAGACACCTAAATGAACGTTTGTTTCTTGAACTTGTCCAACTGCTTAAGTAACGTTACTTTACAAATTATAATTTATATGTCTTTTTTTGTCAAGGGGGTTGGGAGAAATTTTTTAAAAGTGACCTCGGTTATCGATACCGTTTTTTATCTTCAGGGGATAATCTGATAATAAACACAAGCAATTCCGCGATCGCCTTGAAAAGATCTTCCGGAATTTCCTGGTCGATGCTCAATTCAAAAAGTTTTCGTGACAATGGAGGATGTCTCAAGACCGGCACGTTGTGTTCAGCCGCAACAGCTCGAATTTTTGCCGCTGATTCCATAAACCCTTTTGCTGTGACCCGTGGAGCGCCTTGCCACTGGTCGTCGTATTCAATAGCCACGGCATAATGCGTAGGGTTGACAACGACGAAGCGAGACCGCGCAACTCTATCGACAAGGCTGGATTGAAGCATTTCTTGATGAAATTGTTTTCGCAGCCCTTTTATCAAGGGATCGCCTTCGGAATCTTTATGTTCTTGAATAAGTTCCTGCCGACTCATCTTCAAATCCTTCAGCCATCTGTGTCTTTGAAGCAAATAATCGACAATCCCATAAATCACCGCTAAGACAACGGCCATTCGAAAAACCTGACCTGTCAACCTACTGAAACAGACAGTAACCGCCTCAAGTGATGTATCCGAAATAGATAAAACTGAAATCAACTGATTCCACAGTAGTTTGACCAAAATCACTGAAGTCAGAAGAAATTTTAGTGTCGTCTTCAACAGGTCCACCAGTTTTTTCGTATTAAAAAGCTTTTTTAACCCTTTAGCCGGGTTGACGTGAGACAGGTCTGGTTCGAGCTTGCGAAACAGCGGGCCGACCTGCAAAAAACCGATCAACAGACCGGCAGCCATTGCGGGCAACATAACGACAGCGGAGTTTTTAACAATAAATTTTATAGCGTCAAACGGCATGGAAACACTGGATGGATTTCCAACAAAATGTTTCAGATTCCACAACTCACTCAAAAACCGCTTCCATCCGGCAAACCCTGAAACCGCATATCCGGCAATCATGATGAACCCAGCCAACAATACAGCAGCCGTGCAAGCATCAGCAGAAAAAGCGATATTTCCTTTTTTACGGGCTTCGCGCTGCTTTTTGGGAGTAGGTTTTTCGGTTTTAGCTTCTGACATAATCAACCCCTTATTTGCAACTAATCTTTACCATTATAACGTTTTATGATGATTTTTGTCAACCGAAAGATCAAAGCAGACACCAGGAACACACTGAAAATCATCTTAACTTCGTAATCTAATCGTGCCCATCTTTGCAATCTTTGGAATCGTGTTCAAAAAGTCATTCGGGATGCGAAGTCAATAACCAGTCATAAAGTGTTAGACGTCAAAAACTATTAATTAGAGGGACAGACTTCCAGATACGAGATCAGAAGCCGTGCTCGTAGAGCGCCAGTATCCTTTTTTGTCTGAACACGATTACGGGATTAAAGGATTACCAGGATTAGTCTTTGCTTTCTCGAAATCCAATCCTGCCCATCTTTGTAATCTTTGGAATCGTGTTCAGACAATGAATGGAATCACCGTTCACTAACTAGAAACCCAGTACCAGAAACCAAGAACCCGCTGAAAATCATCTCAACTTCGTAATCTAATCATGCCCATCTTTGCCATCTTTGGAATCGTGTTCAGACAATGAACGGAATCACCGTTCAACCTAGCTCAAATCAAAATCAATCAAATCTGATACCAAACCCGGTGGTGGCTTAGATCGAATAGCGCCTGAATAAACCAGGGCGGTTTTGGCGCTGACCGGACCGATCAATTCATACAACACTGACGATGCCAGAATAATAGCCAGAAGCATATCACCAGTCTCCCCTGTCAGGACGCGTTTACCCAGAAACGCCAATCCGATAGCAACACCGGCTTGTGGAATCAACGCCAACCCCAAATATTTTCTGATATTCAGATTGGATCCTGCCATTGTGCTACCCAGGTAAGCCCCCAGATATTTACCGATGATGCGGATCAAAAAATAAACCGAACCAATAGCCCCAAAAGTCTTGAACGAACTGACATCCATATTCATGCCGGATACGACATAAAAAATCGATAAAATCGGTGGCGCGAACGCTTCGATCTGCCGATATAGTTCTTTGTCCCTTGTCTTGTTGATATAGATCGCCCCAAACAGCATACAGGACAACAGCGGTGAGATATCAAACACGGAACACAGGCCGGCCAAACCCAGCAGAAGCGCTATTGTCAGGATAAGTCTGTTGTCTTCGCTTCTGTCTGGCGTCATTAATTTACTCAGAATCGTCCCGCTGATAAAGCCCAGGATCAAAGCGACAAAATTGAGCAGCACCGGCAACAGGATTTGCGTGACGGTCATTTTCGATCCTTTATCGGCATTGACGATAGCGAGAGCAATCGTGAAGACAATCAGACAGATCGCGTCGTCCAATGCAACCACTTGCAGCAGTGTATCGACAAAAATACCGCGAGCGCGATATTGCCGGATCGTGACCATGGTGCTGGCCGGTGCGGTCGCGGTTGCGATAGCGCCCAACAGCAGACAAAAGTCCCAGTCCAGCCAAAATACATAGCGAATACCCAACGTGACGAAAATACCTGCCATCAACGATTCCACCAAAGCGATCGTGATCACACCCATACCAGTGTTCATGATCGTTTTCTTGCGGAAAAATCGACCGACGCCGAAGGCAATAAACGCCAGCGCCATATCACTGATAAAGCTCATGTTGTTAATCAGTTTAAGAGGAACGAGGTTCAGCACATACGGCCCGATAAGAACACCTGCCAAGACGTATCCGGTGACATTGGGCAGTTTGGCGCGCTTGGTCAACCGGGTCATCAAAAAACCGGCTAATAGAATGAGAGATATCGATAAAAGAACCCGGGTCGTCTCGTTGATCGGCCCGAAGATTCCTCCCATTCAATCTGTCTCCTTCAAAAAAGATAATGAACCCTTACAAGGTATCTGAGTCCGGTGATTCAAACACCCGTCATTCCAAAGCTCCATTCCAAATCTATAAAGGTTACCGCCTGCTGCGATACATGCTATGAACCATCATTTCCAATCCACAATCCACAGCTTTCCAACCTTTGCGTTTTAGTACGGATGCCGTCCCCGCAGGTACGTCGTTTTTCGCCAGAGAGAATCCGTAACTCTTTTTCTCTCATAGATGAATATTAAAGAATTTTTGTTGATATATCAACCATTAAACCGGCCTTAAATGTTCAAAACACACTATATTTCACCATGTTTTATCTGTTTTGCTCTTTTTATTCATTCAGTTTATTTAACAGATTGACACACACGCCTGCCGATTCCGCTTCACAGCAGCATTAAACTGAAATAAAAGATATAATTTGTCGGTTCTGTCCGTTTGTTAAATCAAACGATCGACCTGACTCCAAGCCGGCAATCCTCAAAAACATTTACTTCAGCGCTTTGTGTTTCTCATGGATCGCATCCGCTAGCTTATCCAGCTCAGCAAACGTTTTGTCGCTCGGAACACCTTTACACAAAATCGCGCCCAGCACCTCAACTTTCAAATTCGGTATCAGCCCGGAAATCTGTTCCACAACCTTGGTTCCCCATCCGTAAGAACCAATAATCGCCGCGTATTTCAACTTCGGTTTCAGTGCGTTCGCCAGATGCGTGGCCGAAAACACACTCGGGTGCGGCCCGACATGCACCGTCGGAGCGCCGATGACGATCGTAGCGGCATCGACAAGCGCCATTGCCAGTTTGCCGATATCCGTTGTCGATAATTCGAATTTTTGCACGGTGATGTCCCGTTCAGCCAGCGCTGCCAACAGGTAATCGACCATGATTCCTGTGCTGCCGTGCATCGAAATATACGGTATCACGACCAGATTCGACACGGTGTCGGAAACCCAATCTTCATAAGCCGATAGAATGCGTTCCGGCTGATCGAATATCGGGCCGTGACTGGGTGCGATCATGTCGAAATCCAACTCCCTGACCTTCTTCAGGTTCCCTTTGATCATATTGCGAAACGGCATCATGATTTCGGCGTAATACCGCTTAGCCGCTTCGATGACATAGGGATCATCCCCTGCATACAACCCAGACATTGCGATATGCGACCCCAGAAAATCACACGTAAACAATAGTCGGTCTTCCGGCAGATGCGTGACCATCGTCTCAGGCCAATGCACCCACGGCGTGTGTATGAACCGAAGCGTTTTATCCCCCAGCGAAATCGTCTCCCCATCTTCCACCGTGCGTATCCGATCCGGGGAAATTTGAAGGTGATCTACCAACAAATCTTTCGCCTTGGGCGTACAAATCAACTGAGCGTCCTTATAGGTGTCCAGCACATACGGCAACATGCCCGAATGATCCTGCTCAGCATGCTGAGATACCACCCAGTCGATCTTTTTGACCGTCGAAAGCTGATGCTTCAATACATCGGCCATGTCCGGATCAACCGTGTCTATCAACACCGTCTTTTCCGAACCCTGCACAAGATAAGCATTGTAACTGGTGCCGTCCGGCAGCGGGATCAACGAATCAAACAACCGCCTGTTCCAATCGACCGCGCCCATCCAATAAACACCCTCACGTATTTTTCTCGCTCTCATAACCAGTCTCCTTTCCATGGCGATCGTTCATCGATCACCCTTTTCGATTGAAACATATTTGACCGAAAAGTCAATCCAACGCCCCCCTTCACTTTGATGAGCCTACACGTTTGCCGGCTAATACGATTTTGCAAACTCATTTCCCCCGCCTCTTGTCCCAACCACAATAATCCCGCCTCGTCTCCACCATATCGAACACAATGTATTACAGTCTTTTTGAGCCGATCAAGATTTCAGCCGTGCCTGCTTTGCTTTACTTTATTAAGGTGGAGTTAATGAGGAATCTTTCCTTTAAATTGAACAGTTTTATTGCCTTGTCTGTTAGGTGAGCAAAAGGAAGAAATTCACCTGATCGTCATCGAGCTCATTGAAAAAAATCAAATGATTGTCTTTAAAAAGACATCGATGATTTTGTCCAGGCTATATTTTTTGACATGTTCTTTGCCGGCATCGATCAGATGTTTTCTGCGTTCGGGATCATCCAACAGCTCACAGATTTTATCGGCAAACTCCGGCCAGATTTCTTTTGGCAAAATATATGGACGGTATTGTTGCGGCGTATAGGACGGTATGTTTCCGCCGCCGTCCGTCGCGACAAACGGTACTTCCATCGCCATCGCCTCCAACAACACCCGCGAAAACGCTTCAAAATTGCTGGTCATAATAAACACATCCGCGCATCCATAGTATTTGGGTGTCTCGATATTCGGAGCCTTGCCCGGCATGAAAACCGTTCCCTGATCGATATGTTTCTGCAGACGGTTTTTCAGTGTGGTCCAATACCGACCATCACCGACGATTAAAAATACGACATCCTGACGTTTCTGAAATACGTTTTCGACAATCTCCGGCAATAACGATGCCCGACCTTCTTCAACCTCATGCAGATACAACACGATCTTTTTATCGGAAGGTATCCCCAAACTATCGGGTATTTCTCTACCATTTACTTTTGACCGATCGAACCGATCCAGATTGATGTAATTGGGCACCACTTTCACCGACTCGCGTTTTATCGGGTATCGTTGAGTATAATAATCAGCCATAAAATCCGTGCCGGTCACCAGGTGATGCACCATTTTCAGGGTCACTTTCAGCATGGCCCGCTGGGTTTTCCCTGTCTGTACGATATCGTCCAGCGCCTCCATGACAATACAATGCCACAAATAGGTGCGACCGCCGGTCAACCGATTCACGACTGCCGAAAACCGTGCAGGGTCCGTCGTATAGTGATGATAAAATACTTTATACCCCTTCATCCTGGCCTGAAGAATGGCCCAATACCGCCGCAACCGCGCTTTCAACCCGTGACCGGTCAAATCAAGCACTTCGGTCGGCGAATCAAACACCGGGGGCTCCTCCGCTTCCATGACATGCAAACGCAGATCGATTCGCTTTCCGAGCGCCTCGATAAATTCATAAATATGATAATAATGACGATGTGTCGCCACACGATAATTCAGCAGACTGTAACAAATTTTTTGACGTTTCATTTTTCGACCCGGACGCAAAACCCGTTAAACCGGAGTTAAGATAACAATTTTGCCGATATAATTCATCTTTATTAAAGAGCTATTTCAGTTGTAGCTTTTTTAGTATTTTTATTAACCGCAAATGAGCGCGAATGAACGCCAATAACATCCAAATCACCAAAAGGATTTAAAATTGGAAGTCTGTCCCCCGGAATTTAATCGATCATCCGAAGAAACAAAATTGGAAGTCTGTCCCCCGAAAGTACAGATGTCTGTCCCCTAATTAATTGATGTCCAAAATCTGGTGACTGGTTATTGCATATTGACTTCGCATTCCTAATGACTGTTTGAACACGATTCCAAAGATTACAAAGATGGCCAGGATTGGATTTCGAGAAAGCAAAGACTAATCCTGGTAATCCTTTAATCCCGTAATCGTGTTCAGACAAAAAAGGATACTGGCGCTCTACGAACACAGTTCCTGGTTTCTGGATTTTTGGAAGTCTGTCCCTTTTTCGTTACCGACACCCGTCTGCACACTGCTTAAGGAACACCGATGGCTAATGCTCAGGCAAAAAAGATTTTTAGTTATGTAAATAATATATTATATTAAGCAGACGTTTACTGAATCGGGTTCATTTCCAGGAATTCCTGAGCTTCCACTGCGGCCATACATCCCATCCCTGCTGCGGTAATAGCCTGTCGATATCGGGAATCTCTGACGTCGCCGGCAACGAACACGCCGGATATACACGTCGCGACATCTCCCCGCTCACATTTGATAAAGCCGCTGTCGTCCAACGGGAGTTGTCCTTTCAGAAATCCGGTGTTCGGGTCATGGCCGATCGCCATAAAAACACCTCCGACGTCCAGGCGACTGATAACATTGGTTTTGACATTCCGTATTTTCAACCCGTGGACACCGCTTTTGACTTCACCCAGGATTTCTTCGACCACGGAATCCCAGACAAATTTGATTTTTTTGTTCCGTTTAGCGCGATCTTGCATATATCTGGAGGCTCGCAGTTCATCACGCCGATGAATGACCAGCACTTCAGTAGCAAACCGCGTCAAATGGATCGCTTCCTCCATCGCCGTATCACCGCCGCCGACGACGGCAACCCGTTTTTCTGAGAAGAAAAAACCGTCACATGTCGCGCAAGCAGATACACCGTGACCACGCAGGCGTTGTTCCGATTCGATGTTCAGCCATCTGGCCGATGCGCCACTGGCGATGATCAACGCATCCGTCAACAGTACTTGGCCATCACCGTAGTGAATTGTAAACGGTCGCTTTTCCAATTCGACTTCCGTGACTTGTTCCTGAACGAGTTCCGCACCGAAACGCAGCGCCTGTTTTCGGCAGTTATCCATCAGTTCCGGCCCGGTAATACCTTCCGGCCAACCGGGGAAATTTTCGACATCCGTCGTGATCATGAGTTGGCCACCTGGCTGCACCCCTTCGAAAACAACCGGATCCATTTTGGCCCGAGCCGTGTATATCGCCGCTGTCAACCCCGCCGGACCACTTCCAATAATGACTATTTGAACTCGTTTTTTCATTACCTTTCTCCTGTTCCAAACAATCTCGCCCACCGATGGTTGAATCTATCCGAAACCCATCTTTTTTTTCAAGCAAAAATCGATTTTGATTTCAATACTTCCACTCGACTCGCCCTGAAGATCCATTACGCCTGTAATCCGGCAATAACCAGGTCGTGTAATCGGATAATTCCACAAGCTTTACCGGTATCGTCAACCACCGGCAATACGGATATCTGACTCTTCCGGCGTTCCATCAACCGCAGCGCCTCGATCGCCAGGCTGGCCTTATGCACATAGACAGGATTGCGCGTCATCAACTCATCGACCGGAATCGACATGATATCGGTATGTTGCTGAATCGCTCGACGCAAGTCGCCGTCAGTAAAAATCCCCAACAGCTTGTGCTGATGATCGACGATCAGGATCGCGCCCATCGTTTTCCCTGTCATCGTCACCAGCGCTTCCTGCATTGGTGTGCCGGTCACAACCAGCGGATTGTCATCGCCGGCATGCATCAGATCCTCGATTTTCAACAGCAACTGTTTTCCCAGGGTTCCCGCAGGATGAAATTCGGCAAAATTATCGGGTTTAAAATCGTGTAATTTGATCAATGCCGACGCCAGAGCGTCCCCGATCACCATCTGCACCGTCGTGCTGGCCATCGGCGCCATTCCCATCGGGCACGCCTCACGTGGAACCCGATACGGTATGACAACATCGGCCATCCGGCCCAAATAGGATTGCGGATGCGCCGTCACGGCGATGACCTGTATTTTTCTGGAGCGTAAAAACAGCATCAGTTTTCTGACTTCGTCGGATTCCCCGCTGTTCGACAGCATCAATATGATGTCCTGCGGCAAAATCATTCCCATATCACCATGCAGACATTCGACAGGATGCACAAACACAGCTTGAGTGCCGGTGCTGGACAGTGTCGAGGCAATCTTGCGGGCGACCAAACCGGACTTGCCGACGCCCATCGTGACGATTTTACCGCTGCAGCTCATCATAGCCCGCACCGCGTCAATCATACCCTGACCCAACAGTTCGCGGGAGGCTGTCAGCGCCTCGCATTCGCGCTGGAAAACCTCTGTTACCGTCTGCAGAATATCATGCTCGGTCATCTGCATTCCCTTTCAATCCGGTAACGATCACCCGAATATCTCTTAAAAGTTTTTTCAGCGTTTGTGGTGATATCATATTCGGCCCATCACACGGCGCATCATCGGGTCGATCGTGCACTTCCAGGAAAAAACCGTGTACGCCCAGCGCTGCGGCGGCACGACACAACCCTGGCACGAAATCCCTGTTACCACCTGAATGGGAGCCGCTTCCGGCAGGTTGCTGCACGGCATGCGTGCCATCAAAAACCAACGGCGCTCCAAACCGTTTCATGATTTCCATCCCCGTAAAATCCACCACCAGACGATGGTATCCAAACGATGCGCCTCGTTCGGTCAGTGTCAGGCGCTCGATACCACTTTCCCGAGCTTTATCGACAATATGGCCCATGCTTTCCGGGCTCATGAACTGACCTTTTTTGACGTTGACCGCGATATCGTATTTGCCCGCTTCGATATACAAATCCGTCTGACGGCACAGAAACGCCGGTATCTGGATCATGCTGACCACGTCGGCGGCACGGGCGATCTGATCGACAGCGTGGATATCGGTCAGCACCGGAACTCCGACCTTGGATCGCACTTTCCCAAGAATCTCGAGACCTTTATCGATACCCGGCCCGCGAAAGGAATAGATCGAGGATCGATTGGCTTTGTCGTAACTGGATTTGAACACATAGGTGAACCCGGCATTCTGCACGAGTTCTTTCAGCATGGCGGCCATGTCCAGCGCATGGCTTTCCGATTCGATGACGCAGGGACCGGCGATGATCGGCGGCAGATCGCCCGACCCGAACGTGACGTTGCCGACCGGCGCCGGATTTACAGCGGGATTAGTCATTGGTTGTATCACCCTTTCGTATGGTTTCGTAATAGTCGATCGTTTCTTTCAGGCCCTGTCTGAAATCTGTTTTGGCTCTGAACCCGAAATAATCGAACGCACGTTGCGTATCCAGTAAGCGTCGCGGCTGCCCATCGGGTTTGGTGGCATCCCAGACGATATCGCCCTTAAACCGAGTCAGTTCGGCGATCAGGGATGCTAATTCCCGGATAGAAATCTCGAAACCAGCGCCGAGATTACAGGGTTCTTCGCCGTCGTACCGCTCAGTGGCCATGACGATGCCTCGGGCGGCGTCTTTAACATACAAAAACTCCCGGGTAGCGCGGCCGGTTCCCCACACTTCAACGCGAGATTGACCGGATTCGCGTGCATCGACACATTTTTTTATCAGGGCGGGAATGACGTGGGATGATTCCGGATTAAAATTGTCTCCCGGGCCGTAGAGGTTGACGGGGAGCAGATAAATGGCGTTCAGGTTATATTCCGCTCGATAGGCTTGAGCTTGCACCAGCAGCATTTTTTTGGCCAGGCCGTAGGGAGCGTTGGTTTCTTCGGGGTAGCCGTCCCACAGATGGTCTTCTTTGAACGGTATCGGCGTGAATTTGGGATAGGCGCATATCGTGCCGACAGCGGTGAGTTTTTTGACGTTATGCAGGCGGGCTTGTTCGATGATCATGGCGCCCATCATCAGGTTTTTGTAGAAAAAAGATCCGGGATGTTTTCGGTTGGCGCCGATACCGCCGACCACTGCTGCCAGGTGTATGACGACGGTCGGACAAAAATCTTTATATACGCGTTCGACATCTTCGAACCGGGTCAGGTCGTATTGTGCTTGGCGAGGCGCGAATATCTTGTCGTCGCTGACGCCTTTGCGTCGGAGTTCGTCACAGACGTGTCTGCCGAGAAATCCGGTGCCTCCTGTAACAAGAAACCGTTCATTTTCAATGATCATCCTGCAGCCCTCCTCATTTATTCCATGTTTCAAGGCGCAGGATAGAGTGTAATGGGTTCGGTCGGGTTTGTAAATTGGGAGGGGGGGGTGATAAGATGGATATTGATACGGACGGAGATAATTGTTCTTGGTTAAGACAGAAACTCTTGTACAAAGCAAAGGGCTTATCACGAAAAGCGATTGTTAATTTGTATCGGAGAAAAGAAATACTGAACTTATAACTCAACTTCCGCAGCATAGTTTCTTGTTTTTAAAACCTCTGTTAAAAAACTCAATAGTACTTAAAAACAGTCTCATGATAATATAATTAACTACTGAAAAGATCTTCCATATTTTGTAATATCAAAATGGAAAAAACTCTGTATTACAGAAAGGAAGATCTCTATGAAAATTACCACAAATCCCAAGGAAACTCAAGGCGCATTACAAAAAAACACATCCTTCAAAATCAGGGCGTTTCTCGATATGATTTCCATATCCACCCTCCTGCGACTCGCCCATATCCAGAAGGCCGAAGGCGTCCAGCCCCTCCGCCTCCTCATCAGCCTCATGACTCTTGTCTTCAGTGGCCAGAATTTTTTTCGGGTCTATCAATCCGGATCCGAAGGATTCAAAACCGATACGGTCTATCGCTTTCTCAATAATTCCCGATTCAACTGGCGGAACCTGCTGTTATCCTGCGCTCGAACCCTCATTAACCAGCATATCAAGCCGCTCACGTCCGAAAAACGGGCAACCTGCTACATCCTCGATTCCACGGTTTATCAACGATCGCGATCGAAAAAAGTCGAATTGCTTTCTTGGGTCTATGATCACATGACCGGCTTGACGGTCAGGGGATTCCAGAAAATCCTTCTGGCATGGACGAATGGCTGTTCCACCTTCCCGCTTCAGCATGCCCTGCTCGCCTCCGGTAAAGAATCCAAACGTCTCTGTGAGCCGCGTCAGACGTCTGACGACAAACGCCTTCCCGGCCGCCGACGGCGTACCGAAGCCGTCCAGTCTATGCCGGATGTCGCGATTGCCATGCTCAAACGAGCCAAACGCTGGAAGATTCATGCCCGGTATGTCCTGATGGATTCCTGGTTTACCTTCCCCAAAACCATTCTCGCTATTCGAGCCCTACGAATTCATGTGATCGGCATGATCAAAAAGACACCGAAAGTCCATTATCTCTTTCAGGGAAAATCCATGGATATTCTCAGGATCTATCGCTCGCTGAAGAAATGCCGAGGACGAGCGAGCATCCTGGCGTCTGCCATGGTACAACTGGAGACCGGCGGAGACCTCGTCAAACTGGTTTTCGTCCGGAACCGAAACAAAAAAGGAGACTGGCTGGCCCTGATCTGCACCGAGGCGTCCTTACCGGAGGAGGACATCATTCGGCTCTATGGCTACCGTTGGAATATTGAAGTCCTTTTCAAAGTCACCAAACATTTTCTGAATTTGACGGGAGAAATTCAAACGCGCAGATACGACGCGATGATTGCTCATTCGACGATCGTTCTCCTTCGATTTTGCTTTCTGGAATTCGAACGACGGATTCGGGAGGATGGGCGAAGTCATGGTGAACTTTTTTATGCCTGTTACGACGAAGTCCGGGAGATATCATTTTTCGAAGCCTTGAAACTCCTGCTCTCAATATTTATAGAAGAAATTCAAAAATGCCCGGCATTCACAGAAAATGCCATTCAGACTCTTATCAGCACCTTCTTCAAATCCATTCGATCCCTTTTCCCTCAACTACTTGAAAAGGGGTGCGGAAGTTGAGTTAAAAAGATATTTCATCAATTGTTTAAGTGGGCTGGCACATATTTTCCGCATTTTGGAGTTTGCTTGGCCTTTGATGGCAAATCGATAGCCTTCCGCAAAAATATAAGCTTGACTGTAAAATTCCTATTGATTAAGATGCTTTGCGACTGTTGTTTCTGTTAGTTTTGTATGATTGAGCTGGGCCATTTTTACAAATCTCGAATGGAGGTTATCGTAATGCAATCTCAGATTCAGACTCTGGAGCAAACTCTAAAAATTTGCCATATTTCAGACCTTCACTGTGGCAAAAAAAGTTTCCATGAATCAATAAATCCTAATACAAGACATTCGCTAGGCTCGCCTGTGGTTGGTCTAAAAAATTTTTTAACCAATTTAGAACCAATCGATAAACCAGATTTTTTAGTAATAACTGGCGATCTCACCTTCAGAGCATCTCAAGAAGAATTTAATCAAGCTTTTAAGTGCATTGGTAGTTTAGTCAACACAGATTGTTTAAAGAATCATGATGATTGTTTAGAAAACAGAGTAATTATTGTTCCTGGAAACCATGATATTGTATGGAATAATAATGGTCGAAACGATCGATATAAACAATTTTGCAAGTATTTTCCCAATGGCAAAGGATACATTACGCCTTGGACTAAGAAAAAAGAAGATGAAAGAATTGTAATAGTATCTAACGCTTCGAATAAAATAATTCCTACTGTGGTTTGCTTATATCCGAAATTGGGGATCGGATTTCAACTGATCATAACAGCTTTCTATTCCGGTGTAATACCTCCTGAATATGTAAACTTGATAGAAAGACTATCAGATGCCCCTTCTTTGGAAGACGTTAAAAATGCATTCTTAAATGAAATTCAGAGAGACCATCCTGAGATTAAAGATAACTATTTAGAAGATATTCTAAAAGATGCAAGATATGTTAAAAAAAATCATCCAAAATTAAGCCCTCTTATAGGGGTTCTCCATCATCCTCTTCACTATATGGGCTATCCCATCCCAATGGGAGCTGACAATCTACTTCGCGACCTCAAGGATCTGCATCTTTTTTATCTCAGCGGCCATATCCATGATAGCAGAGCAACTAAAACTAACCTTGATGCCAATCCAACTATTGTTGCTGGTTCATTAAGTGCAAAAGGTTGTGCACACTACTTCAATGAAATAGCTGTAAAGTTTAATAAAAATCAACTCTGGAATGCCGACATTGAAGCGAAAAGCTATCTTGCAGAAGAAAATGCTCATGGTTCTTATTTTCCCTATAATCGTAAACAAACTATATACTTAGATAGGAAAAAAATTTTAGCTATAGCGGAATCTTGTATTCTTATGAGAGAGCACACCGAAGCAGAAAGGCTTCTACTTAAATTATATGAATTCGCCAGGGAAGATGTTGACACATTATGGGCGTTACATTATTTCTATTTTGAACGTTTGTGTCATGCAAAAGATCGGAACGATTTAAAAACAAAGTGCATGAAGTTTCTTGTTGAAGCTGCAAGGGTTAGGCCTAGATGTATAGATGAAATGCCATATAAAATTATCAAACCAATAGGTTATGGTGGTTTATCTTATGTGTATCTCGTAGAAAAAGATGGAGAATGTTATGCAGCAAAAGTTTTAAAAAAAGAAATTTTAAATAATAGCGATATGTTCAGTGTATTTCAAAATAATATCAAAAATATTATAGATATTTCAAATTTAGCAAAGGCACAAAAAAAACCGTTGTGTGAAGTTATTGAGTATAATTATATTTATCCTAACGACTTTGTGATTATTATGGAATACATCAAAGGAAAATCTTTAGAATCGATCATTCACGAATCGAACACTAGAAAAAGCCCAGCAGGTTATTGTTCAGAAAAAAGTCGATGGTTTCTACGTATTATCGAAAAAGTATGTGATGGCCTTGAATATTCACATGAAAAAAAATTAATCCATTTAGATATTAAGCCTTCAAATATTCTAATCAGAGATAAAGATGATGAGGTGTTCATCATAGATTTTGATTGTTCTCGGCTCGCTATCACCTCATATGATTTATCAGGAAGTTACCGTTTCGTTTTTGGTACCCAAGATTATATTGCTCCAGAAATACAAAAAAACCCAAAGTTGAACGACACTAGAAGTGATCTTTTTTCTTTGGGAATGACTATGAAGAAAATTTTTTGTGGGGAAGTCAAAACCAGTGCAATCGCAAGTCAAGTCAATAAAAGTGTTAGCCCCCTGGTTGACGAATTAATTGATAGTGCAATTGAAGATAATCCTGAAAATAGAATACAATCGGCAAGTGTTTTCAAATCTGTTATCAAACTAATCCTTGGAGAAACCAAAGACCCCTATCGCAAAAGAACTTATTTTAGTTTGTTATTCACAACAATATTACTATCTTTCTATGCGGGTGCTCTAATAAAAAGAGGTATTCCCAGTTCTGTTGAAGAGTTACTATATATTCTGCCCTCACTAGTTGGAATCCTTTCTATATTCACCTTAGCTTTCATAATTTTTGCGGATAGAATTTTAGGAATTAATATGATTTTATATTCAAATGGACAAAAAACTCCAACTTATGATATCTTATTTATCTTTTTTATAGCTATTCTTTCGACAGCCATTGCAGTTTTAACAGGTCTTTATCCTGAAAATTTCTTATTATTTTTATCTATTGGCCTTTTTTTTATAGGTTTGAGAATTTTTACTCTTTCAATAAAAGTCCAAAAAGCTACAAAAGCAAAATCTCTACTTTTTGTAGAAGGAATGAGCGCTATGGCATATTCAGTAATTTTTGTTTTACCTGGATATTTAGCAATAAGACATATTCCTGTTATGTTACAAATTTTGTTTGATATTGGTCCTGTTTTCTTCTCTATCTCCTTTTCTTTACAAAGACAAAAAAAATGGGAAACTATTCTCGGAAGTATCTCAAGAAGCATAAAGTGGGCAAATTTTGATAAAAATTAAAATCATCAAACAATCATAGCCACTAGCGTCAACATGCATGAGACACCTAGCCTAAAAAAATAATTCTCGTAAACTTTGAGCCTGATTTCCCCCAAATCTAATAACAAGTCGCGTTAATAGTTGATTTTTCTATTGACAGGTTTAGCAAACCATGTTATTATTAATAAC
This sequence comes from uncultured bacterium, assembly GCA_964404285.1. Classification (GTDB taxonomy): domain Bacteria; phylum CSSED10-310; class CSSED10-310; order CSSED10-310; family CSSED10-310; genus JBASEY01. Next base: position 30,244 of record CAYOJK010000020.1, read on the forward strand.
ATGAGCTATCAGGTCGAGCAAAAAATAGGAAAACACATCTACATCTATGAAGCTAAGGGATACTGGGATCCCGTTAAAAAACAAACCCGTCAAAAACGGACATATCTAGGGAAAAAAGATCCCGTTACAGGGGAAATTATTACGCCAAGAAAATCAATTTCACCCAAGGCTTCTCGAGATTTTGGAGCGATCTATCTTCTGTATACACTGGCGAAAACTCATGGATTGATTGCTTATTTAGAACGGGCGTTTCCGGAAGAAGGAAAGGACCTGTTTAATATGGCAGCCTTTCAATTATGCGAAGGAAAACCCTTTTATCTGATGAAACCCTGGTTGGAAGCCACGCATATTGATAACGTTACGATCGCCGACTCACAGGCAATCAGCCGATTATTTCAGGATCTGGGGCAGCGGGAGAGTGACCGACGGCAGTTTATCGATCGATGGGCCTATGCCCAGCCGGCATCACGGGCTGTCGCGTTTGATATTACCTCCCTGTCGTCACACGGCAAGCTGATCGATTTATTGGAATGGGGATATAACCGGGACGGCGAGAATCTACCTCAGATCAATTTAGGAATTGTAATGCGGATTCCGGATGGTATTCCGATTAGTTACCATATCTATCCCTGCAGTATCGCCGATGTCAGCACCTTGTCGAATATTATCAAAGAATTGGATAGCTGTGGTGTCAGTATTCGACGGTTTGTCCTTGATCGAGGTTTTTTCAGTATGAGCAATGTCATGGAATTATCACAGGAGAAGATCCCTTTCATCATTCCCATGCCATTTCGCTCGACTCTCGCCCACCAATTGCTTCTGGATACGCGGAAGGCGTTACAATCACCACAGCATGCTTTTGTTCATCAAGGGCAAGCGTTGTTTCATACATCAAAAGAGATTCAGATTGGTGGCTATAAGTGTATGGCGCATGTGTATTTTGATGAAGAGCGAAAAGCGCGGGAAACCAGCCACCTGATTCACCGACTGACAGAATTTGAAGCTTTTATGAGTCAACGGTCATTCGAGACCTTGGATGATGTCATGGCGGTCATAAACGATAAAGGTCGGGGACTTGGTTCCCTGTATACTATTCGTCTGGAAGGCGCCCAAGCGATACTGACCCGGAAACCCCGTACTTTAACTCGGATGATCAATCGTCATGGAAAGGTGATCCTTGTATCCAAGGCAAATCGGTTGAGCCGAGATGAACTGATCTATCTGTATCGCCGTCGGGACATGGTCGAGAAGCTATTTGATGTCATGAAGAATGAATTCGATTCCAACCGGATTCGGATCCATTCCCGAGATGCGCTTGAAGGTCGCTTGTTTATCATGTTTATCTCGATGATTCTCTACTTCATCCTCCAGCGCCGGATGCAGCAAAGTGACTTTTTACATAACTTCTCGGTATCCGACATTATGGCCAAATTGAAGATTCTCAGAAGTGTTACCCTGTCTAATGGTAAAACCTATTTGACAGAAATAACAAAAAAACAAAGGGATATCCTGACGGCGTTCAATATACCCCTCCCGAAAGAACCATGTTATTAAAACTGCGGGAATTCAGGTTGTAATCTTTGGAATCGTGTTCAAACAGACACTCACGCTTCACTGTTCATTAACTAGAAACGATCGAGTAACCAATGTCCAATATCCAATTTTCAAGTGTTAGTCTTCGGAATCAATAATTATCTACCGCCATAAAGATAGCTCAGCAGATATAGATCAACCAAAAAATCACAACCAGAAACCCAGTGCTAGAAACCAGAAACCCGCTGAAAATCTTATCTACCTCGTAATCTAATCCTGCCCATCTTTGTAATCTTTGGAATCGTGTTCAGACAGCCCTTTGGTACAGGGCATATTTCACATTTGCCTGATTATACCAGAAACGTTATATTTTTAATGGTGAAATGTTTTATGACAGAAAAACGAGTTGGGTTAAAAATTGGCAAAAAATGGAGTTTCATTAACGTATGCGTTTGGATGAGATAAAAAAAATAGCCGAACCGGCATGTAAAGAATTCGGCGTAGATCGATTATTTGTTTTTGGGTCCACAGTTCGTGGAACGCGTACGCTAACAAGCGACCTCGACTTTCTGGTAGAATTCAAAAATCCCAGTGATAAACCTGCGAAACGATTCTTTGGTCTTCTGCACCGCTTAGAGGATTCGTTTAACTGCAAAGTTGATTTATTGACGCAAAGCGGGTTGAAAAATCCATATTTTAAGCGACAAGTTCACGCTGAAAAGGTAATAGTCTATGAAGGATGAACTGCTGGCTCATCTACACGACATCCGCGAAGCGGTTTTAGCGATCAAGATATTTATCGAAGGGAAATCGTTCGGTGATTATCTTGATGATGATCTACTCAGGAGTGCAGTGGAGAGGAAGTTTGAAATTGTCGGAGAAGCCCTTAATAGAATAAAGAGAATAAGTCCTGATAATTTAGAACGAATCCGTGATCATCGAGACATTATTTCTTTTAGAAATATTCTGATTCATGGATATAATAGCATTGATGATCGCATTGTATGGGATATCATAGCAGAGGATCTTGATCGTTTGTTGGAAGATGTTAATGAGCTTTTTGAATGAACATAGGTGATCGAACACGCGAATGAGCTGCCCTCGGTGTTAATATGAGTGAGGCATCTAACCTAAACAAATTATTCTAGTAAACTTTGAAGGCGAGATGGAGAGATTCACATTGATCAAGACCTTCCGGCTTTGGCCAATATCAATCATGGCTTGAAACCCCGGTATTTTCGGATGCTTTTTCTATCCACTTTGAGCATACGCGCAATTTTAAAATCCTTTTTCCATTACTCTAATCCTGCTTTAATTTGAGTAATCACATCCTAATAACGGTTAAAAAGATGGGGAAAATTATTGACCGAAAACTTTTCCAGGCCCGGATCAGTAATAGACTACGATTAAATTGAGTGTGGTTAACTCTTCGACACAAAAATTCCCCAAAATATAACCTCAAAACCGGGGAAAGTTATTGGCCAAATTCTGGGGATTTTTATTGGCCGGTAACAACTGAACTGAATCCATATGTTCTCTCTCTCACCTTTACAGCTAACTTCACTAATCTTTCAAAGGCTGGGCGCCTCAATTATCTTGACAGTGATAGCCCCAACCATTTCGAAACACCAGACAATTGGTTTCAGCCAAGCGTTTACATTCTTTTAGAATTATCACCTATTTCTACTATGATCCGCCGAAGACAGGCAATAGCTCGTCTTAGGCTTTCAGCATGCTTGCCGGCGACTTCCAGCCGCCAAAAATCCTGGATATATTCGATCATTCTTGAAGCGTAAGCAGGTCCTTCCGATCTGCCGCTGCTTTGCCGTGGCACCATGTCCGTCCGGATTGCCCTTCGCCGAGAACGGCTTGCGAGATAGATCAGTTTTTCTTTAGGATTTGTCAGTTTTTCAGGATATTTGGGGACAATAGCCGCGCTGATACCAAGAAAAGAGGCCAGAGTATCCGCATCCGCCATCAACCATGACTCAACTTCTCGAACTGCCACACGAAAACATAGGTATCGGGAGGGGTTAGGTAGCCAACGCATACAGAATGGTAGAGGGCATTCTGCATCATTGTCAAGGTCGATCAGAACCATCCAAGGCTGGATTTTAGCCGCATTGTTAAAACCTTGAATTTTTTGTTGAAGAAAGTTTTTACCTTTTTTCCCGTAAATTGTGCCTGGTTTACCGCCCGCTTCGAAGATGAGTTTTTGAGCTACTGCCTCATCAATAATTCCCTCCACCGCCGCATGGATGGCCAGGACTCCGTCGTCCATATCAGAAATCCGCAAACAGCGTTAATTGTGGCGCTTTCTCAGGGCGTGTTTTGGGAATTACGATATCCGCGAGAGAAAGCCCATTTTGAAGAAGGGCTCGTATGTCCTCAAACACTGAGGCCGCTGTTACCGTAGCGCCTTCTCTATCAGGAATGAAAAGCAGTGTTTCATCAAGACCGATGCCCGAGTCCTCAAGCAGGTCGGGTGAATGGGTACTGATGAGAATTTGTCTTGCCGTACGGCGCTGAATACGGGCAAACATTTGTGGCAACATCCGGACAATTTCAGGATGAAGAGAAAGCTCGGGTTCTTCAAGAAGCAACGGACCGTTTCCCTCCAATACCGCCCATAGAAGACCTATAAGACGCAAGGTGCCGTCCGAAAGTTGTTCCTCAGTCTGCCATGCCCCTTGTGGCCGCCAATGCTGGAATTTGCCTCGCAAATGCGGCGTCCCACGATTATCGCGCTCGAGTCCAATCTCTTGTAGATGAGGAACCGCAACACGAAGAACGTTTTTTATTCGACGTAATCGGGCATTGCGAGTCTTTTCAGGTGTTTTTGCGATCTGCTCCAGGAAATCGCCGCCAAACGGGTCATCAGATCGGCCAATGGAGCGATCCGGCTCCCTCACAAGCTGAGGGACAATATGGAGATAATGAATAGAAGAAAAAAATGTTGTCAAATCACGAAAGGAACGATTCACATTTACCTGCTCAAGATGGGTCTGTGACAATCTGGCTTCATCGTCACGGTCTTCATCAGAAGGACGGTTTAAAAGGACTTTGTGGTTACAGGTCACGCGTTCCTCTCGAATGATTGGACGCCGTTGTTTGTTTTGGTTGAATGTGATCTCATATTCCCATGTTGAAGAATCATCCGGATTCCTTAGTTCAACAAGTAACCCGACATCCGAATAGCGTCGAGCAGCCAGACAACGAAGGGATGTAAGGCCGCCACGGCGTTCGATGGATTTCTGAAACCCGCCGCCAGGTGAAGCAAGGTCTCTCAGGAACCGGAACGCGTCCAAAAAATTCGATTTTCCAGATGCATTCGGCCCCACCAAAAACGTTCGATCCTGGATAGTTACGTCTATATTGACGAAATTTTTCCAATTCCTGAGAACTAAACGACTAAGTATCAGATTCCTACTCATGGCGCTCTTATTATATACATTTCTAGCATGTTTGTCATCACCCTCTATTACCCTCTTTTATCTCTGAAGCTGAATATTTCACGTTTTATCCTGAATACGTAATATTACCTCGAGCCACGAAAATCGAAAGAATCTTATGAAGCGCGCTTCGAATTACGTCGGAATAGGCAATTTTCCTGTTGACATTTTGCCTAGCACAATCTATATAATAAGCAGTTTGATAGGCAAACAAGGAAGAAGCCATGAGTAAAGTTCGTTATATTTTAAAAGAAGAGCATGATAGATTGAAAAGATTGGCAGCGCTTTATCAAAAAGAAATAGAGAATTTGCCAAGAGGATCAGTCTCGCTGAAGAAGCGTAACGACAACACATACGTGTATATCGCTTATCGAGAAGGTAAAAAAATGAAATTTGAGTACGTGGGCAAAGAATCATCTCCAAAAGTTGTTGAAATTTCTGGGTTAATAAAAAAGCGTCAAGAAAAAACCAAACAATTATGTGAAGTAATGGCTGACATCCGAGATATAAAGAAAGTACTGAATGATTGGCCTAAGTGATCTGAATCAACATGGATATCTCCAACTCACCTCCATAGTTTATCTTTCTGTGACCGGGTGCCTCATTCATATTGGCACAGAGGGTTATAGTGTTCGATTCAGCTCATGTTCGTTTCAGCTAAGATACCCTCCATTAAAAATGCTTTGTGTATCTAAATAACTCACCCAATGCTGATATAAACTTATCCAACATTAATTCTGAGTGATAATAAGGGCTTTCACGGAATCGGATGATACCGATTTGGTTTGGTTTCGCAAAATACTCTGAAACGATGCGTGCAGACTCTTTACCTATTGGCGAATGAATCATCTCATCACGAATATTGAGTGCTTTTTCCCATTCAGATTCTGTGGTTGTTGCTAAAATTGTGTATAAATCAAGTGCATGATACCGGCCGAAATCTTTTTCCGGATCGTCCTTTCGGTCTCTAAATGCGAACAGCTTCATTACTAAAAACGTGTACGGATGAGGAATATAAATGTCGGTTTTGAAATAATCTCCGGATTCCTTTTTGGCTTCCAAAGGAAATTTCATTAATTCGTATTCAAGCGTCGGAGCCTCTGTTACCGGATGAGCATGAAGGCCGATAGAAGGCTTTGGCTTAGCTCGTCGCTCATCAACTCTCACTAGGGTTCCAGTAAACATTTCCCGGGGTCCGGTCAGTAAATCAATTTTGATACTACCAGCTTTACCGCCTCCTAGTCCGCTTTTAATGAATTGATATTTTTCAGCTCCTTTTACAACTTCGTACCCCAACTTTTTGATTGCTTCCGCCATTGGTTTGAGGTTTTCAGGGTGTATCAGCAATTCAGGGCGGATGAATAAATCAAGATCATTGGTCGATCTCGGTTCCGGCCATATAGGAAAAAGCGTTCTGTATCCCAGTTTTCTGATATATTCCGTCCTGAGATATATTCCAAAACCTCCTGCAATTATGAGATTTATTTGTGTGTCTTTGATCTCATACAGCAACTCGATCAAGGCTTTTTGAAGCTCAGACATCGTAATCATAGCCTATCCTTTCATTCACGATATAAGACATCACTTGGTCCGCAGTTTCCTTGTCGCGTTTATCACCCATCATCAGTTCCAGATATGTTTGAACAGGGGATGCCCATAGAATTCCTTTTGCCTCAAAAGGATCGAAATAAACTGGTTCTTCCGATGTTTCGATCAATTCCACATTCGGGAACCGGTCGGTTTTATCAACCGGAATATGCTCTAAAAAAGATGAAATCCGTGGACAGTAAAGAGAAATCATATCACCTCGCTGCATGACCGCATACTTAGAAACCGAGGATAATCCGGTCACAATCAAGGGTATTCCTGCCTGGCGCATCTGCATGAAAAGGTTATTCAGTATAATGGCTGGATCACCATTAACCTTTAATTGAACCCGATCCGTGACCTTCGGCTTTATATAATTATCTGTCAGTTTTTCCAGAAGTTTTTTCGGTTGTAAAAGGCGGATCGAACCCGTTCTATCGATGATCAAATCATCCTCCAAAGTCTTTAACGATTTCGACACTGTTGCAAGGCTCATGGGTGTTCTGTTCCATAGGTTTACCAACAGGTTGCGTTTGTTGATTTCATCACGGAGCTTCTGAACACCGTCTAACTCGTTTAGTGATAAAAACATCCTACTTACCATGGAGCTGTTTCTACGATAGATGTTCCTGATCGGGGCATTAGATGGAAATCGATTCTTCTGACCACTCCGAAATATAAGTAACCTATCCAGCACGATGACAAGCCCATTCCCGCTCAAGTCTATTCCGCTGATTTTTTGTTGTTCCAGTTCCATTAATTGAGATTCACTCAGATATGGTACCAACAGTAAGGGATACGTGTCTTGAGGGATCATTACTAATTTCAATTGGTTCAACGCATCGCGGAAGATTTTTGGAGTCGATGCCGCTCGACATAGGACACCAAACCTGATCTTCTGATCTTCCCATACCGCATCCACTGCAGCATCAAACAAATCGCTGCCGACAAGAGGCTCAGATTCAACGAAGCGTAAGTTAAGAGGAGGAAATCTAATTTCCCCTGATTTAAGTTTCTCGATGATTTTCTCTTTTGTGATCATTTTCCTAAATTCCCCTGTTTTCCTGATTAAGAAAATAGCATGATTCAGGAAAATGTCAAGCGCTATTCTTAGTGCAAAGCAGCATTTCACGCACGCGAAACCCTATACTAGACTCTTTTGTGGTCAAGTGACTTTTACCTTATCATGGTCTCGGTTCTAACATCAGGCGTGCGATCGATGCCTGGCCGCGAATTGACTTTACTGACGATCCTGATGGTTGCCTTTTTACTGCTACAGTACATCGAACTCCAGCAGACAAACTAAATTTGACGTCTGATTCACCAACCACGTCGGTAAAGAATCGAGAAAACGTCGGGAAAGAGTCGGTAAAGCGCCAAAAAACCGTCGGGATAGAATCAAAAAACCGTCGGGAAAGCGTCGGGAAAGCGTCGGTAAAGCGTAAGAAAAGTGTCGGGAAAACATCGAGGATAATCCTAGATGCCTGCCAAAAGAACAAAGATATCACCATTCCGGAAATAGCCGCTTTAGCCGGTGTGACCGAACGATCGATAGAGCGGAATATCCAAAAGCTTCAAGCAGATGGGTTGTTGCGGCGTGTAGGCGGGAGAAAAGAAGGATATTGGGAAGCGCTGGATAAGGCTCTAGAACTGCTCGACAAGTGATTGAAATCTGTTTTAACCATCAAAAAGATGGTTTTTTGATCCACTTTGAACATCCGTACAACTGCTGAAACCTTTTTCCCTTTCTCTAATTCTGTTTTAATTTGAGTAATCACATCCCATCCTTTCATTGATCAATCCTCCTAAACTGGAAGAAAGATACCTGATAACAGTTAAAAAGATGGGGAAAATTATTGACCGCAAACTTATCCAGGCCGAAATCGGTAATAAACTAAGATCAAATTGTCGTGGTTGACCCTTCAACACAAAAAGTCCCCGAAATATAACCTCAAAACTGGGGAAAATTATTGGCCGGTAACATTAGCCCTATAAAATCAAGTCTTCAAGCAAAGTGTTCCAAGATTTCAATCAAAATTCTGCAATGTCTGTTTTCTTTTTGAGAAAACGACAGGATTGCCTAGCATCTTGTATTTTCACAGAATAATGCTAGGCAATTTTCCTGTTGACATTTTGCCTAGCACAATCTATATAATAAGCAGCTTGATAGGCAAACAAGGAAAAAGCCGGCAAGGCAATGAGTAGAGTTCGTTATATTTTAAAAGAAGAGCATGATAGATTGAAAAGATTGGCAGCGCTTTATCAAAAAGAAATAGAGAATTTGCCAAGAGGATCAGTCTCGCTGAAGAAGCGTAACGACAACACATACGTGTATATCGCTTATCGAGAAGGTAAAAAAATGAAATTTGAGTACGTGGGCAAAGAATCATCTCCAAAAGCTGTTGAAATTTCTGGGTTAATAAAAAAGCGTCAAGAAAAAATCAAACAATTACGTGAAGTAATGGCTGATATCCGAGATATAAAGAAAGCGCTGAATGATTGGCCTGACTGATCTCGTATCCGATATACTAAGAAAGCTATCTGCGACAGGTGTTCTTGAAGAAATAATGCTTATAGGAAGCTGGTGTCTGATCGTATATCAGAAGTATTTTGACAACTCACCAGAAATTCCGGTATTTAGGACAACTGATGTTGATTTCATGATTCCTTATCCTCCCAAGATAGTTACTCATGTGGATGTTCCAAGAGCATTAGAGACTTTGGGTTTCATAGAGGAATTTGACGCAATCAATGAGATAGTAAAATATCTTCATCGCGATTTGGAGATAGAATTTTTAATACCAGAAGTTGGCCCGCCAAAAGACAAGAATGAACATATACCGCAATTAAAGGTATTGCCTCAACGACTGAGATACTTGAACATATTGCAGAACAATAAACTTAAAAGTGATTTCAAAGGAATTCCAGTGATCGTTCCTGAGCCGGCAGCATTTGTCATTCAAAAATTCATTTGCTCTGCAGAAAGGAAGAACCCAGACAAAAAGGCTAATGATTTACGAATAGCAACTGAGTTTGGCTTATTCCTTCTTACAATTCCCGTGCAGGCACAAAAGTTATGTGAAGTTTTTCGATCACTCTCTGCTCCATGGAGAAAAAGATTTTTGCGCATAATAGAAGCTGATGCGCCAGATTTCTTTGGGGAATTCAATAATATCAATAAGTAGTTCTTATTTAGATTGATCTTACATCCCACTATTTACAATAAAAATTGTCCTTCTGGGTCAATATGAAGAGCAATTTAGGCTGTTCCTGACATATTGAATATCCAAGCTTTACATAAGCTC
>CAYOJK010000021.1:0-33119 GCA_964404285.1 uncultured bacterium
GGGAGAGGGTTCTTGATGGAGAAGGGACCGGGGGATGGGATGAAATCTCTCCGGGCGATGCCCACAATCTACTGAATTTGCTTCCTCCGCATTGACCGACCCCGCTGTAACCCAAATCGTCGGCGAATAGGAATCCTGGGAGTTTGGGTGGGAATAGAACCTTGACGCCGGTCTTTTAAATCAAGACAATGACCGGCATGAAAACGAAACGCACCATAATAATTATTTTATCGCTCACCTGCTTCCCGACCCTTTCCGGCGCTCTGGCTGCAGACTACACCGTTCCTCTCCGATTCGAGTTGCCAGTGATAGCGGAAGAGGTCACCGATTTTCCCCTAAGTGTTCAGAACGCTCCACAAACCCTGCTGATAAACAACTGGCCGGCAATACCCTATCGTTTGCTGCTGGAAGAGCTGCCGCCGGGTTCACGCGTGGTCGACGTCATCGAGACTTCCGATACACCCCGGATCATTCCCTTAAGAAAACCGCTGCCTTTCACAAAAGGTTTGCGAATCCTATCACAGCCGGATCGAGTCGTTCATTACGACACCTTCGATTTCGACGCGCCATATCCTCAAAAACCGATGGAATGGCGGGTGTTAGGCGGTCTGGACCCACTGACCCTGACCCATAAAACCTGGCTGGTCATCAGAGTCTTTCCTGTCCAATACCAAAATGCTTCTCACTTGTTGTTCAGGGAAAAAATCACCGTGACGATCAGAACCGAAGACGCATCAGCCGAAACCATGTCTTTACCTCGAAAACAAGACGAACAAGAAACCGTGATCGTCATCGCGCCGGAAATTTTCGAAGCCGTTCTCCAGCCCTATCTGACTCACAAAACCGCTGCCGGCTTGAGCTGTTCGCTTTATACCATCGAATCGATAATCGACACCGCGGCCGGAAGGGACGATGCTGAAAAACTTCGCTTGTTCATACGCTCGAAAGTGGAACAAAACGATACGGCTTTTGTGCTGCTGGCCGGTGATGCCGATGTGCTGCCCGTGCGCCGTTGCGCTTTGACCCATGATCCTCTGGACCAAGCGCTGCTGCCGATGGAGGATTATTTTGCCGATCTGTTCAACGGCTACGGCGACTACCATGATTGGGATGCGAACGGTGACGGTAATTTCGGAGATTTTATCGATGATCTGTCTGCTATGGACCTTGTTCCTGACGTGTTTACAGCGCGTATCCCAGCCTCGACACCGGAAGAGATGAAAGCCGCCGCGGATAAAATCATACGGTATGAAACCTCGTCTCAACCACAGGATGACTGGTTCAATCGCGTGATTTTTGCTGCGGTCGATACCTTTAACGAGCGGGACCATAATGAAACATCCGGTATCCCCGAAGGCGAATGTATGGCCGAATTTTTGGCTGAGACGATTTTTGCCGATCGCGATATCGTCCGGCTGTACGAAACAGATACTTATCCGCATGATGCTCCTGCCGAACCGGATGATGTCGTAGAAAAGACAAACGACGGCGCCGGATTCATGGCTTTTCATTGCCACGGCGCCCCCGATTGTTTTTGGCTGATCAGTTCCTGTTTCGGGCATGACCATGCCGATCAACTCCGGAACGATTATAAACAGCCTGTGATGTTTGGGTTTGCGTGTTCGACAGCGGCATTCGACAACGAATTACCCGACTGGCCATACGGTTCTTCAGGTGAATCTATGCCCGAACACTTTATTTTGAACGACCAAGGCGGCGCTATCGGTTTTGTCGGCGCTACTCGCGTTGCACTGGCATCAGGCTATTCCCACGCGGATTACCGAGCGATGTCGGGGGCATTGGAATACCACTATTTCAAGAGTTATGACAAGGGTATGCAGACGCCCGGCATGATGCTTGCCGCCATGAAGCTGGGATACCTGCAGCACGTCGGCATGAACGGTTACTACGATTATTATTCGATCGCGCAATACGCTCAGTTCGGTGACCCGGTTGTCAGTCTAGGCGGATTTAGACAAGACATAGCCCTTCAACCTGTTCAAGCGCTTCAAGAGGTCGAGGGCGGCCTGCCCGGACAGTGTATCGAACCCGGATGCACGGTTTTTCTGACACCTGTCCTGCTGAATATCGGCGCTGCGGCGCCACAGGTCACAGCAGTTTTGGAATCCAATGATCCCGATGTGACGATCCTTAACGCCGACGTGTTTTATGGGGACTTCGGTCGTTTTCAAAAATTAATGCCTGAATCCGCGTTCAAAATGACAATTGCGCCAAATGCCGAAACAAACAAACACATACAACTCCGCATGAATCTACATTCAGACGACGTCTTGGTCGGAGATTCATCGATCGATATTTTCATCGGAAATGCTCCCCAACTTGTCCTGGACGACTGGGACATCATTTATGACAGCTATAAAAACGGTAACCCTGACCCGGGCGATCACATCATGCCATCTTTGTTCATTCGCAATATCGGCTGCAAGACAGCGGAAAATATGATTATAACAGTTCAATCCAATTCACCGTTTTTGGATAAATGTCAAATCAACAACGACGGCGAACTCGGGGACCTGCCGCCGGATTACTGTCGGGAAACCGGCTGGGGAATTATCGAACTGGTCATCAGTGAGAATTGCCCGCACGAAACGGATATCCCGATCCTGGCGGAAATCTCGTGTGATAACGGACATAAATGGGATATTCCGTTCGTGGTCACCGTTCGTGACAAAAAAGGACCGCGCATGTGGGATTATAGCGTCGAACCACGCTCCTCACTCCCAAATGATACAGTCCAAATTCTCACGAATGCCTACGATGTGTCCGGTATCGAAAGTATCCATGCTATCATCAAGGATGCTCAGACAGGCGACCAACAGGTTATCCGGTTGCATGACGATGGAAACAACAACGACGGTATCTTTGGAGCTTATATCGAAACCGGCGCCGTTCCGAGTAATTACATCGTCGATCTGGTGTCTTTGGATAGTCGCGGCAACGAGTTTCAGATCAAAGAAGCATCCGCTTTTTCGACAATACCCATTCAGTCGGCATCTGTCCTGTTGATCGACACTTCCACTGATCCTGGAGCAAGCGAAGCGGTCTCACAATCATTGACCAACCTGGGCATAGATCATTTTTCATGGGACTCCCGGTATCGCGGAGCACTGAACAAGCAGGTACTCGATCTGTTTCATGACGGTATTGTCGTATGGTTGTTCGGATGGACGAACAGTCCTGACGAATCGATGCGAAACTTGATGGCGAATTATCTGGACAACGGCGGAGCGTTGATGGTGTCGGGATGGGATATGGTTCGCAACGCGTCGCGCACGGGAGGTCGTATTTGGTTGCGCGATTATTTTGGTGTGGAAGCGGTCAATGGTGACACCGGCGTGTATTTTGTCGAGGGTATTCCTGGAAACCCCGTTACGGAAGGACTTGGATTCCGTTTGAAACGAAAAAATGCTTCTTTGGCCTTCACACCGGATACGATCAAAGCTGTCGCTGACGGTGAAACCTTCATGCGATTTAAAGAATTGCCTGAGGCCGCCGGCGCCGTCGTTACACGGGATGCAGGTATCCGCACGGTTTGTTTGCCGTTTGCGCTGGAAGGCATCCGAACACCGGGTGAAATGGAAAGCTTTTTGGATCGAATACTCCCCTGGATGGCCGATCGACCCGACCGTGTCGAATTCGATCTAAATCTGTCGAGTGAACTATTTTTCCCCGGAGACCCTTTCGTGCTGTCAACCACGTTGCTCAATCCATACCGAAATATAGTGGATGCCGATCAGTATATCGCTTTAGCTGTAGGAGATATATATTGGTTTTGGCCGTCCTGGGTTGAGTTTCCGCCTGAAGTCGATAGGCAACCGATAAGCTTGGAACCATTTAGCGCCACACACCAGACAATCCTGGATTTTATCTGGCCGACAACCGATGTTACCGCCACCGGAATACTGTTTTACGGCGTGTTGATCGACCCGGAATCAGCCGATCTTTTGACGGATTTAAAATCGGTATCCTTCGGATTTTAGGTTAGAAGATGTAAATATGTTCTTGAGAATCCAAAAATTCTGAGTCTTGACCACGTTTTTATACAGCTCGTGCAACAAACCCAGTCTAATTCACTGCGACTATAAATCCATCCCAAGTTTTTTCATCTTGCGGTACAGTGTTGTCTTGTGAATTCCCAACTCCCTGGCCGCAGCCGCTTTGTTACCCTGATGCTGATTCAATGCTGCCTGGATAATTTGGATATCCAACAGTTCATGAGCTTTCCGAACATTTTCGATATCGACATTCGAAGCGTCGCCTGTTGTCAGCTCCGCCGGAAGATGCTTGACATCGATCAAACCGTCATGACACAAAATGAACGCCCGTTCGATAATATTTTCCAGTTCCCGTATGTTCCCCGGCCAATCGTATGCCATCATCAGTGACAATGCATCCGTCGTCAGGCCTTGGACGGATTTTTGCTGGATGCGATTGAAATGCGCAATCATTTGCTCCGTCAGTAACGGTATATCCTCTTTTCGGCGCCGAAGCGGCGGCAATTCGATTCGAACGACATTGATACGGTAATACAAATCTTCTCTGAAGTGGTTTGTCCGAACCCGTTCAGCCAGATCATGGTTTGTCGCTGCGATGATCCTGGCATCAGTTTTTTCGGTGCGGACGCTACCCAACGGTTCAAAACTGCGTTCTTGAAGCACGCGTAGCAAACTAACCTGCAAAGACTGGCTGATATCACCGATTTCGTCCAAGAAAATGGCGCCGCCGCGTGCCAGGGCGAATCGTCCGGGTTTATCCCGAGTCGCGCCGGTAAACGCGCCGGCTTTATAGCCGAACAATTCCGATTCCAAAAGAGTATCCGGCAAGGCGCCGCAGTTGACGGCGATAAACGGACCGGTATTCCGCGGGCTGATCGAATGAATCGTTCTGGCAAGCAGTTCCTTGCCCGTTCCCGTTTCACCCAAAATCAAAACCGTGCTGGGACTGGCTGCTATCGCCGGCAGCGCCTCAAAAATCCGCTGCATCAACGGGCTTCGACTGGCCATGTCACCGACCCGATATTTTTCCCCGAGTTCTATCCTTAACGCTTCTAGTTCCGACAAATCCCGAAATGTTTCAGCTCCACCGATAGCATTACCCGAAGCATCTCTCAGCACTGCCGTCGATAAACTGATCGGTATTCGATCACCATCGACATCGATGATCCAAGCGGATTTACCGATTACCGGTTTACCCGTTTTGATCGTTTTGCTCAACGGGCAGTTGTTCCCACACAAACTTGACCGAAAAACTTCTGAGCACAAACGTCCGATAGCTTCTGAACGAGGCACCCCGGTGATAACTTCCGCCGCTCGGTTGAACGACGTGATACGCCAATCGGCATCAACCGTGAAAACCCCTTCTGAAATGCTTTCCAGAATGGCTTCACATGGGGTTATGACCACTTTTTTTTGTGATTTTTTTGCCTGAACCATCGGGAAATCTCCAATACTCATCTTCGCAGACGCACCCGCTATATTATCAGCTACGCACGGATAACGCATTCATCTTAAAATTTATCAGGTCTGAATCTGTTTATCTTTTTCTTCTCTGGACATAGACGGGCACTGTTACAATTGGTTTCTCCGGAAAATTCGTCCGTATTTCCAACTCAGCCTTGAACCGCTTTTCGACGACCTCCTCCAGAAAATGCCCTTCGATTAGAATATCGCCTTCTTCGATTTCAGAAACAGTGATTTTTATTCTCGGATCACTGCATTGCGCCGAAACTATCGATAGTGGTTTCCCCTCAGTTGATTTCAGGCGAATGGAACCGGTATATGGGGAATCTTTTCCGGACGATTTCAGCGATAAAGTCGGCGGTAGCACATCGATCGGACCCAGTATTTCCCCTGAGATGGGAATCCGCACGGTTTCATAATCCGGATGATCCGTGTAGATAATCAGTGTGTCGTTGAATCGCCCGATAGGCATGTTTTCATTAAGAGCGACCGTGAAGCGAAGAAGCCGATCATTGCCGGAACCTTTTTCTTCAAAGCTGATAGTATAATAATCGGCATGTTCCGGATCATAAATGCGCGAAGACAAAATTTTGATCGTAGCCAACTGATCGCCAGAACCAGTCAAGGTCAACGGCGCCATATCCCTAAAAAGCCTACGATCGAAATTCAGACGTTGAGGTCTGAAAGTAAACGGTGGAACGATTTCCAAAGTGACCGTTAATGCAACCGATTGGTTCGCCGGGTCATTGGTCCAAACAGTGATTTTTTTGGTTTGTTTGCCTTTACGTCCTGCAGTGCGGAACGTTACCTTGATTGTACCTTCCCCGCCCGGGGGAATTTCGCCGCTGGAAACCAGCGCCGCTGTGCAACCTCACCCTGCATTGATGCGTTCGATGACAAGGTTCTTGTCACCTTTATTTTTAAAAACCACCTCTTTGACAACGTTTTTTCCTGTTACCGACTGACCCATATCTATCGTTGTCGATTCAAATTCGATAACCGGTCCGGGTAAAAGTTCACCGGCCAACTTCCTCGAACCCGAACACAAAGCCGATTTCTGACTAATAGGTAACCCTACGCTGATTACCATTCCGAATATCATTATCCACATCCAAATATTCTGTTTCATTATTACCTTCTGATCTCCGATTTAACCACTTTTATGATTCTTTCCGACCCAGTTCCTCTCCCGGTTCATCATTTTCAGGAATGTTCCGTAGCATTCTGGTAATGGTCTCCAAAAGAGCTTCTTTCGAAAACGGCTTCTGTATAACAACAGCATCATCAGGCATATCTTCAAGAAAATCTGCCGAATAACCGGTTGCAAAGATCACCCGAACAGACGGCTGTATTCGTTTGATAGCGTCGTAAACCTCCCGCCCGGACCGACGAGGAAGTATAACATCCAACAGCACAAGGTTTATGCTATCCGCTTGTTGCGTGAACAGCTCGATAGCTATTTCTCCATCAGCCGCTTCGATGACGTTGAAACCCTGTTTTTCCAGTATCCGAGTTGAAAAGGTTCGCACTGTTGGGTCATCTTCTACAAGCAGTATCGTAACAGGATATGTTTGGCCGTCTTTTTGGATTCTAGAAAAGAGATCGGGAGAAAGGTGTTCCAGTTCAACCGAAGCAGGAAAATACAAACTGAATGTTGAACCTTTTCCTTTTATACTGGTAGCGTGTACATGGCCTTTGTGTTGTCGCATTTTGGCATATACCATCGGCAGACTCATTCCCCGATTCTCATGATCGGGTTTAGTCGTGAAAAATGGGTTAAAAATTCGTTCTAACTCCATTTCATCAATACCGATGCCCGTATCCTTGACAGCTATCTGAACATAACGCCCAGCTCGAGATAACCGGTGACGAATATCAACCTGTTCGGATAGAGTGATTTCATCGGCTGAAATTTCCAGTTTTCCGCCTTTCCTCATTGCTTCCACAGCATTCGTAGTCAAAATATTCAGCATGTTTTCAAGTGATTTTACATCGACGAAAATCGGTGGAAGATTTTCGTTCACTCTTACTGTAACCGTTATTGTATTGCCGATTGAAGACATCAACCGCGTGACGAAGCGATTTATAAAATCATTGATTTTTATTGTTTGCGGTTGAAAAGCATGGTCCAGACCACTGAAAATCCGAATTTGGTTGGTCAGGTCGTATCCTGCTTGTATGATCTCAATGATTTTATCGTGATAAACATGAGATGATTTATCATCGGATTCTTTTGACAAGCCGATCCAAAGATAGATCGCCTGCAGGAGATTATTGAAATCCTGCGCTAGACCACCAGCCAGACTTCTGATCGCCTCCATTTTTTTCTCGTCTTGACGATGTTGCTGCTGTTTTCTTATATCGGAGACGTCATAAATCATCGTGATAATTCGGATAATTTCACCATATCCATCCATACAGGGAAAAACCGATATATGCAGAGATTTTGATGCAACCCTTATTTCTATGGATAATGATTGCTTACGATGTAAAACCTCCACAACAGGACAATTGCGGCAGATGTCGTCACCCGGTTGAAACAGACGATAACACAACTCATTCGATGCCTTTTCTGAATACTCGACATTAAGCAATTCAAAAACTTGTCGATTTGCCCAGATCAACCGCCGCTCCGGTGTCCATATCGCTAAACCGACTGGTATCATATCGATAATCAGATTTTTCTCGCGCTCTTTTTCTTCCAGAGTCTGCTCTGTTTTGCGTTGTCTAGTGATGTCCTGAATCAATCCGTACCGTTCAATGACGTTGCCGGATGGGTCCAGACGATGCGCTCCAAAAAGTTTGAAGTAAAAAATATCTCCATCCGTTCGATTGAAGCGGAATTCCAGTTCAAAGGGTTTTTGATCCGAAGTTTCTTTTTGTAAAAGGGTGCGGGCGACAGTATCCCGATGAGATTTATCGACATGATCCAGAAACGTATCGGTATCGATTTCTTTTTCTTCAGTGTTAGGAAAAAGCCGACAAAAAAAGTGTTCATCGATCCAAAGTCGTTGGTTTTTCAGGCATAGTTTCCACTCCGCCATATTTGCCAAGGCAAGTATTTTTTCCGGTTTGTCATTCGGATGCGAAGTGGATGCCTGATGACTCGCTTTTTCCATAAAATTTCAGCTCGGCTCCTTTTAGATTAAAAGCTCTGCGAACGAAATATTTCATTAAGAAGACCTGGTTAGCTTGTCATTAACCACCGATGGGTTTTGTTTCCGAATACTGTCCAATCGGTCTGTATTTTTTGTAACGTCTTTCCATCAATTCATCAGTCGATAAATTCGTCAATTCTTTGAAATGGCGCCGGATAACACGTTTCAGTATTCCAATTGCCTGGCGAGGATTTCGATGGGCGCCGCCAATTGGTTCCCGGACAACTTCGTCAACCAGATTTAATTCCTCTAATTGAGGAGCAGTAATTTTCAGGGCTTCGGCTGCTTCAGGCGCTTTCGCGTTATCCCGCCATAAAATAGCGGCGCAGCCTTCGGGTGAGATTACGGAATAAACAGCGTATTCCTGGATCAGCACGACATCGCCGACACCGACGCCTAATGCGCCGCCGCTGCCGCCTTCACCTATGACGCTGACAATAATTGGAGTGCGCAGCAACGACATTTCCCGGATATTTCTAGCAATCGCTTCAGCTTGACCTCGTTCTTCCGCTCCGACACCTGGATAAGCGCCGGGAGTATCGACAAAAACAAGAACCGGCATATTGAATCGTTCGGCCAAATGGAACGCCCGCAACGCTTTTCTGTATCCTTCAGGATGCATCATACCGAAATTCCGCTTGACATTTTCCTGCATGTCAGCGCCTTTCTGCTGGCCGATAACCACAACAGGTTTTTCATCGAAACGTGCCAGACCAGTAACAACAGCCAGGTCATCTCGAAACAATCGATCCCCGTGAATTTCAACAAAATCAGTCGTAATAGCCCGAATATAATCTAAGGAATGAGGACGCTTAGGATGCCGCGATACCAATACCCGCTCCCATGTGCTCAAGCGATCATATACACGTTTCGTTATCTGCTGCACACGTCGCTCCAACTGGCGAATATTCACTTTCAAAGTTCCATCGCCCCGATTATCTAATTGGCGGAGATTTTCTATCTGTGATTCCAACTCGAGAATAGGTTTTTCAAAAGGCAGATCTTCCATAATACCTCCTTGATCAAATCAAGTCCCGCAGCAATAAGAATCTTTCATGAATAACGTAATTTGTCAAATATATGGCGTGATTATCGTTCGACATAATAATCGATTTCGACATCTTGCAAATCTTCCAGCTCAGCAATAAATGCGTCACACAAATCAACTTGGATTTCCTTTGCCGGCTCCACAATCACCAGTTCAAGCTGTGTATCCAGCGGAAACTGAAAGGTTAAAGCGATCTGTGCGTTTCCAGGATATTTTTTAATCAGTTGTAGAAGCTGATATAACCGTTTATCCAAATCAGCATCAACCTGAAGCGACAACATTATTTGACTGATCAATTCTCGGCGGGCGTTGTTTAGCGTCAGTATTCTATCAGCGACAACTCTAATCTCGCCATCCTTATTTTTATTGGATCGACCTAAAATCACCAATGTTTGATCACTTTCAACCAGGTCTCTGTCGCGTTTCAAAAGTTCCGGCGGAATCATGATTTCCGTGGCCCCCTCCATATCTTGAAAATTAACGAAGGCTATAGGTGGACGTGGTGGCCGGGTGATGATCTTCACCGATGACGCTATTCCAAACATCGTGACATAACTATCCGCTTCCAACGACGCGATATCGGCAGATGTGTGAGTAGCCAGGCATAACCTTTCTAAGCCGGCATTGAGAAGCGGATGGCCAGTGACGAAATAGCTCAGTGAATCTTTTTCGCCTCGAAGCCGCTCGATGACAGGCAATTCGGGAATATCCGGTAATTCCGGATCCGTGTTCACGATAGGTTCAGCCTCTGTTTGCATCAGCTCAAAAATCGAACGTTGACCAACGGATTTGTCATGCTGATACTGCTGACCAACTTCACAAGCTGCATCCAAAACAGCTAATAATTGTGCTCTAGAACCTTGAATATCATCAAAAGCGCCTGCTTTAATCAGCGATTCAACCGCTCGCTTATTGACGGCTTTTAGATCGATCCGCTTAAAAAAATCGAATAAGCTCGTAAAAGCTCCTTCCTCTTTTCTAGCTTTGATGATCGCATCAACCGCATTGACGCCAACGTGTCTGACTCCCATCAACCCAAATCGAATACCTTTGTCTACAACGGTGAATGCTTTTAGCGAATCATTGACATGAGGCGGTAGAATTTTGATATGAGCTTTTCGACATTCGTATATCGATTTGACGATCCTGCTGCTGTCATCCGCATCACACGTCATCATAGCCGCCATGAACGCTTTTCGGTGATGTCGTTTTAACCAGGCAGTCTGATAGGCAAGAACTGCATATCCGGCTGCATGCGACTTGTTGAACCCATATTCCGCAAATTTCTGCATCAAATCAAAAACCATTGTCGCCAAATTTTCCGTATAACCTCGTTTTAAAGCGCCATCGATATTCTGTTTTGGATTACCTTTAATAAAAATATCGCGCATTCGCTTCATTTCCGCTTCGTCTTTTTTACCCATCGCCCGACGAAGTATATCGGCGTAACTCAAGCTGAAACCTGCCATTGTGCGCGAAATCTGCATGACTTGTTCTTGATATACAATCAGCCCGTGTGTTTCTTTCAAAATGGGCTCGAGATCTTTATGAGGATAGTGGATAGCTTCACGCCCATGTTTTCTAGCAATAAAACTGGGTATTTGTTCCATAGGGCCGGGACGGAACAGAGCGACGGCTGCGATAATATCCGCAAAGCAATTGGGTTGCATTTGCTTGAGCATAGTTATAAAGCCGCTTGATTCCATTTGGAATACGCCGTATGTATCCCCTGAAGCTATCAGGCTATATACTTCGGGGTCATCAAATGTCAGTTTGTTGACATCGATCGAACCCATGCCGTCAGGGCGTGTGGCATTGATGATTTTTTGAGCCGTGTCGATCACCGTGAGTGTTTTGAGGCCAAGAACATCAAATTTTATCAGCCCGGCTTTTTCAACATCGTCTTTTGCATATTGGGTGACCAAATGACCGTCTTCGCATATAACAGGCACTTTTTCCCACAACATGCCGTTTACAATAACGACACCCGCTGCATGTACACCTCTATGCCGGTTCAATCCCTCTAAACGCTCAGCAATTTTGAACAACTGAGCATGCTCATTTTTTTTCTGTATCTGCGACTGTAATCTGGGCTCATCTCTCAACGCTTTTGAAAGCGTCATTTTTAACTCATTCGGAATCAGCTTTGCCAGCATGTTGACTTCAGATAACGGAATATCCAATGCTCGACCAACATCTCGAATCACCAATTTCGCTTTCATTGTGCTGAAAGTGGCTATCTGACCCACACTCTGCTGACCGTATTTTTCAGCAATGTACTCGATGACCTCATCACGGCGGTCTTTGCAAAAATCGATATCGAAATCAGGCATACCGATACGATCCGGATTCAGAAATCGCTCAAAAAACAGATTGTAAGGGATAGGGTCCAAATCAGTAATACCCAGCGTATAGGCAACCAAAGACCCTGCTCCTGACCCTCGTCCGGGCCCGACGGGAATATGGTTTGTTCGCGCAAAAGCAACAAAATCCCCGACTATCAGAAAATATCCGGAATACCCTACCCGCGAAATAATCGCTAACTCTTCACGTAATCGATCCTTATAAACCGATTCATCAATCTGGTAGGGAAATGTTTTGATCCGCTCGTCCAGACCCTCAAACGCCTTTTTTTCCAGATAACTGTCAAGATCAGATCCGTCCGGCGTTTCAAATTGAGGCAAATCCGGCTTCTTGACCGTTAAATCAATATCACAGCGCTTCGCGATATCGGCCGTGTTCCGAATAGCTTCCGGTAAATCACTGAAAAGTTTTTCCATCTCTTGGCCGGACCGAAA
Organism: uncultured bacterium; assembly: GCA_964404285.1. Taxonomy (GTDB): domain Bacteria; phylum CSSED10-310; class CSSED10-310; order CSSED10-310; family CSSED10-310; genus JBASEY01. The sequence continues at coordinate 12,485 of CAYOJK010000021.1, forward strand.
ATACAATGCCTTGGAATCATAGGTAAACCGATCCGGATCATCGATGGTTTTAGCATCCCTAATACAAAGCAAAACCTCGTGAGCTTTATGATCGTCGCTATCTAAGTAATGACAGTCATTAGTGGCAACTAACGGTATGCCCAGCTCTTTGGACATCGCGATCAATTCAAGATTGACGTCATCCTGCTCTTTGATATCGTTCCGCTGTATCTCCAGATAAAAATTATCTTGCCCAAGTATATTCCGATATCGATCCGCTATTTCCCGAGCCCTGTCAGTCTCACCCGCCATAATCGCCCGCGGAATTTCACCTCCCAAGCAAGCAGATAAGGCAATCAAACCCTCGTGATACTGCTCAAGCAACTCATAGTCTATCCGTGGATGATAATAAAAACCTTCGATATTGGCCAAACTCACCAGCTTGACCAAATTCCAATATCCGGTCATGTTTTCTGCAAGCAACACCAGATGATTTTCAAGCCGCTGCGACTGATCCTTGCGGCTTTTAGGCGTTATGTAAATCTCGCATCCTATGATCGGCTTGATCCCCGCTTTTCGCATCTGATGAAAAAAATCTATCGCGCCGAACATGTTTCCATGATCCGTTATCGCAACTGCAGACATATTGTATTCAGTCGCCCGCATAATCAGATCCGGTATCCGGATAGCTCCATCCAAAAGCGAATAGGCGGTGTGCAAATGTAAATGAACAAACTCTGATTGCATTTAATTATTCCCATTCAATTGTTGACGGTGGTTTGGATGAAATATCGTAAACCACTCTGTTGATACCTTTGACTTCGCTGATGATTCGGTCGGCAAGACGATCGAGCAACTCATAAGGCAGATGAGCCCACTTGGCCGTCATAGCATCAGTGGATTCAACCACTCGAATCGCACAGACATTCTCATAGGTGCGTTCGTTATCTCTCATGCCAACCGTTTTCAACGGCAATAAAACAGCGAATGCTTGCCAAAGAACCGGCATCAGACCCGCCGCCGCCGTCTCTTCCCGCACAATCGCATCCGCTTTCTGAAGCACAGCGACCCGTTCAGGAGTCACTTCGCCCAATATCCTGATCGCCAAACCCGGCCCAGGGAACGGCTGTCGCCAGATTAACGACTCCGGCATCCCAAGAGCAGCAGCGACAACACGCACCTCATCCTTGAACAATTCACGCAGCGGCTCGACAAGAGCCAACCGCATCGTATCCGGCAAACCACCAACATTATGATGGCTCTTGATGGCGAGTGATCCGTCCCGAGAAGAAATACTCTCAATAATATCGGGATATAAAGTGCCTTGAGCCAGAAAATCGATTTTCCCTAAACGCTGTGCCTCGCGCTCAAAAATGTGTATAAATGTATGACCGATGATTCGCCGCTTCTGTTCAGGATCCGTGATGCCTCGCAGCGCATTCAAAAACTCAGCCGATGCATCAATTGCAATGAAGCGATCGCCTAAAACCTTGGAAAAATAAGCTTTTACAGCATCCGCTTCACCAGCCCGAAGAACACCGTTATCGATAAAAACAGCTACAAGCTGCTCCCCTATCGCTTTGTCCAACAACATCGCCACAACCGCTGAGTCAACGCCTCCCGATAACGCGCAAAGAACCCGCCCGTTCTTTACCTGGTTCTGAACAGATGCGCTCGCGTCTTCGATAAATCTTTCTGCTGTCCAAGATGGCGTGCAGCCACAGATATTCAGGGCAAAATTCGCCAAAATCTTACTTCCGTTCTTGGTTTGTTCAGCCTCCGGGTGAAACAGGACGCCATAAATCCGACGTGGCACATCGGCAAATGCTGCACAAGGCGACTCCGCTGTACGACCAATGACAGTAAAAGCCGATGGAACAGAATTCAGTTTTAAATTACGGCACATCCAAACGGGAGCAATCGCGCCTGTCTCAATACCTTCAAACAACCCGGTAGAATCCAGAACTTCCAGGTCAGCGACAGCACATTCTTGCTGAGAAAACTCATCAATATTCGCGCCTATCCGCCGTAAAAGCGGAACACAGCCGCCTCCTATACCCAGTATAGGCCGATCGAGAGAAAAAATATTCTGATAAGATAAAGCCCTATTTACGTTTTGAACTTTGTCGAGATGTCCTGATAAAATAAAGCCCCGTATTTGATCACGTGACAGTAAAAGCTGTTCAGGATCGGTATCGAAAGGAAAAACCTCACAATAAACATTCAATTCACGGATTTTACGTGCTATCAACAGGGTATACGGTGAACCAAAGTCAAGAATAACAAGCCGTTCGACAGGTTTCATAATGATTCCCCCATTATCGATAGAGACATCTTTAGTTAATCATTCAAACAGAGTTTCTGCAAATGGTTTTTTTGACGATGGAAGTGTAGAAGACCTGACGAATAACACAGTAAACCCATTCATTTTAAATGTTATTTCTCTGCTTGCCCGTGAAACTGATTTGCTGTTAGCTGTCAATCAGAATGCCTATATTATCAGTCAAATAGCGCCATTTTTTATCAGTTGTTTATCGATGCAATATGTTCCGGATTTTTTGAAATTGCCACGTGCTAACCAGGGTAAACCCTCATTCTGTCAGCAGTTGATTATGAATATTAACGACGGCATCGAATTGGTCCATCGCGAATTGATTGCATTCTTTTAGCTTGCTGTTTATATTTTTGAACGACCACTGGTTTCGCTTTTGAAATGAGACACAAAAATTATGAATAAAAAACTATCACACTCAATTTTTCATATTGTTGTGCCGGCGCTTATACTTTTGTTTTTATCGATGGCTATACGCATTCCATATATTCATCTTGTTCCGCCTTGGAGTGCGGGCAACGAAAATTTTTTAGCGCTTGAAATTCTTCAGGGTCACCGACCTTTAATCAATCAAAATCCTCATTTGGGAGCGCTTTCGCCTTATATTATCGCCCTGGCGTTTGCCATCACCGGCGTCAACCCATGGACACCACGCATCGTTTTCTTGATTTTTGGTCTCGCAACCGTTCTGCTCACCTGGCGTCTTGGCGCCCTGACAGGGTCGCGCCGTTCAGGTTTCATGGCCGGCGTACTGCTGTCCGCTGCGTGGTACCATGTTGTTTTTACCAGTCATTTCCCTTGGTCAAACAGCCTGACGCCGTTCTTTACCATGGCTTTCCTCTTAGTATTCTATTGTCTGATTAAAGAACGCGCCCACCCTCTTTCAAACAGTAAAAATCTATTCTTATTTCTTGTCGCAGGCCTGTTGTTCGGCATGGGCATTCAGACGCACCCTGAAATGATTACACTGCTGCCGGCCGTTGTCCTTTTATTGGCTGTACATAACCGCCATCCATTCAAATGGTTACGCTCGAAAGCGCCCTGGTTGATGGCTGTCGGCGGCATCATCGGTTACAGCAACATGATCTGGTACAATATCCTTCATCGGGGTCAGAGCGTATCGTTCGGTCTGACATATCCGGAATACGCCTTGACCAAAGAGTACACCGCAACATCGATCGCTGAAAATTACTGGCAGGAGTTTTTATATCTCCCCCGAATCATTTTAGGCTTTTGGGATGACGCTATTCCCTGGAGTGAATATGCCCGATACAGTGTTTTATGGCTTTTCTGGCTACTTGTCATAACCGGAAGCATCATTGCTTGGCGACGAAAGCAATATCTTGTTCCCGCAGCGTTCTGGAGCATGTTTCTGATTGTTCCGGCGATTAACAGCAATTATACCCTTCACCTGGGAAGATACCTGGTATTCATGTTTCCCACTGCACTGCTGCTGGTGTCCGAAGCTTTGAATTTTGGCATGAGCCTAAAAACTCCTGCTTGGTTGGCAAGCAGTTTCAAATTGGTATTCATCGCTATTTTTGCCCTACTGTTTCTAATACCGGTATATCGTATCAGAGACTATTATCGTCACTGTGAAATCAGCGGAAAAACACGGGAACGATATTTTTTTCTAACTGATGTATTAAAAACGTCAACCGTCAAAAACCCACTTGTATTGCTTGATGAGGACACGGGAGAAACATCGGATTTTCATCATTTTCTTCGTGAGAATAGGTATGCTTGCCATGTCGTCAAGTTTAAAGACGCCAGGAAACAAGGCGCCAATCTGAAAGAATTTGTTGCCCGGTCAATACAGATAAAACAAGATGAAATCTATGATGGAATCATTTTAATTCTGAGTCCCGGCACTCGACGGTTCGTGTTGTCTCAATACCCCAACTCGATGTTTTTAGGCCAAATCGATGCCCGATTCGAAGACGCTATCGCCGATTTTTACCGCGTTTATCAGATAAATTCATAATCACCCCCTCGCTTCCTCGAGCGAGCGAAACGATCATCAACTCAATAGATGAACATTCTCGATACTCCTTCGATCGATCACTTTCTATCCTGGCCTAAATTATAACAATGAATAGTGGAGGGGACGGAAGCCGAGCTCAAGGAAGCGGTGGACGAAAACAAATCTCATCGATTCCTACACCATAAGCATTAGGATCATCACTCGCCATACACTGAGCTCGAAAAAAAACAGGAGAAACCGCGATTGACAACTCAGCAGCATATCCGCTTTCAATATCCTGAAGTATGGATACGCATGGTATCGACAGCATAAAATATTCTTGATCGAGCAGGAAATCACCTAGATTTACGCCATTCAAAAACAATTGCATCGTCTGAGATTCTTTCATGCAATTGGTATCTCGCCGGCCTTGGATGTACAGAACCGTATTGTCCTGTGAAACCGGCAGATGGACGGAACAGTTTGGAGCCGTCCAGAAGTGGTGGTCGGCTTCTCGCGGGCCGTAAAAACCAGTCTTTTGCGCAAAATCACCTTTTTCCATGTTAGCGATATGAAAGGCTTGAGTTCTCTTGTCGTCTGATCCTTGGCAGACATGAGGACTGTAAGTTTTATCACTGGTAATTTCTATATTGAGTTCTCCGCCGGGCCATGACTGATCCGTCACAACAAAATCCGGCGTATAAAAACCCGGCTGAAGGGTAAATCCGATATCGAACCGGCTTCGCGTGATTGTCTCCTGATACGCCTGATGAGTATTTTGTAAGACTGTCAATGTCCATTCCTCATCATCGAAACATTTTATAGGCGCGGATCCCTGCAGCCGCATTACGGTCGGTAACAAGGGTTGAGATAAAAGGACCAGACACTTACCGTCACATCGTCTGTAAAAATAATTATCGGATTCAATTGGAAACCAGCCATCCGATAAATTCATCGAGCTGTGCAAAGCTGTGCCGGAAAATACGTCATGCCAAAATCCGATATCCCCATTTTTTGTTGAATACATGTGGCCATCCGATTTGCCGACACCTGCCTGCAAAATGACAGGTCGTGATCCGGGAAGATTTTCCATTCTAAACAATCGGGTTATTACAATGGTGTCCTGATCCGACGATGGAATCGGCCAGTATCGACGATGGTATTCTTGACCTTTAGAATCGATAATACGAACAACTACCACGCTGTCTGGTGGAAGCCTGTCTACCGGCGACAGGGTAAACGTAATGGGAAGCGCTATATCTGCTGGAATAAAGGGTTGAGATTCAAGAGCTTTCAACTCATCAGGAAGATGGAGCTGCACATGTAGGTTATAAGGATCGACTGAAGACTTGAAACAGCCGAATAAAAACAGAATGCATAAAACAAGCAATGAGTGAGCCGATTTTTTCGACACCATTGGAATTATCTCCTAGAAAAATAGTGACAGATTGCAGCGATCACCATGTTGGGCTCATCAATATATTTTGAATGGCTCCAAACCCAATCGTAAGGGCTATTAAAAGCGCGATCAGGACAGAGGCCATGAATCCGATGCCTTTTCTAATCAAGTCGGCCAGCAGAGCTTTCACGAATATCGTCTGATAAATCGTCATGATAGTGACTGCCGACAGAAGAAGACCGGCTCCAAAAGAAGAAAACAGGCCTATATACGGGATGAAGGCAAAAGCGGTGCCGGCAAGCAGCGAGAGAAGAGTAGACAGAAAAGACGAAAGCAATGCTTTACCGAAAGACCGATTCGGTATGGAAACACAGTAGGTCGCAAAGTGTAATACGCCTGCATCGATTAAAAGCATTATAACAAAGAATATGAGTCCAACTATGATAAAAAGCGCTGTTATTCCTAGATATTCCATAAAAACGACCTTTCCAGATAACGTTTGATTTACCCGAAAAAAAAGATACGTTGAAAATATCATGGATACAAAAAGATGTCACCCACGGAATAGTGAAAAGTCTAAAATCAGTTTACCCAATAGATAAGGCATGTTAGAATAATGTTATCACAGATGGGCTCCGTTGTGAGGACTGAAAGGAGGTTGAGTGAACTCCAAACAAACCGATAATTCATTGATATTGATCGACCAACAAGGCCGCACCTTTGAAATTACAAAACAGAGCGGATGGGCATTGGGACGTGACCCCTCGAATACTCTTGTTTTGAATGATATCAGAGCATCCCGACGACATGCCTCGATACGGTGGGAAGGCAAAAATTATGTCATTCGTGACATCGACAGCCGAAATGGGACGTATGTAAACAGCAAACGGGTTTACTCTGCATCTTTACAAAACGGGGATATCGTCCGTATTGGAGATACCGATTTTATGGTTCGGATCGGTGAACAACAGCAAATAGAGGACGAAGTCTCATCCAAGCGCCAACGGCTTGGAGAAGTGGACACGCAAATCGATATCGACGAAGAATTCCGAATCCATCTTGAGGGGTTTTCCGGCAGTTTGAAAACCTTATCGATGAGTGAAGTTATCCAGACGGTTATTCAATTTCAAAAAGACGGCCGATTGCGAATAATGGATCACGATAAAAAAAAGATTGCTGAAGCATTTTTTTTAAGCGGCGAAGTCAAGCATGCGTCGTATGATAACATATTTGGTGTGCAGGCGATGCACAGTATTTTGAGGCATGACAAGGGTCTTTTCGAATTTGAAAATGGCGTGGTGTCACCTGAGCATACTATTACTGAATCCACTATGGGTATTCTGATGGATTACCATCGGAGACTCGATGAATCCGGTCGTAAGCGATAATCCTGACTGAACGACACACAACAAATTTTTAATATCCAGCAGCGATAAGAAACTCAGCCGCTTGATCAAACTTCGCGGTGAGGTTGTCAGGATGATGTGCATCGGAATTGATCATGACGGGAATATGCAATTTTCGGCACTGTTTCATGATGAACAAGGATGGATAGGGTTGGTCGATGAAACCTCGAGCCATACCACCCGTATTGATTTCGACGATACACTTTGCCGCGGCTATCGTTTCAAGAGTTTCATATACCGCATCGCGGTACCATCCGGCAGATTCATCCAGAAATTTCAGTGTGCGATTATTTTTTTTGATCAGGTCAAAATGGCCAATGATATCCGGTCGCTGTTCTGCAACCATTTCACGTATTCGGCGAAAATATTCGCGGCCGGCTTTTTCTACTGATCCCCCATAAAGAGCATTTATGCCTTCAACAAATTTTTCCGGTGAACAATCCACTGTCCACACTTTTCCATCCGGCCATGTTCCGGCGGCATGGACGGAACCGATCGTATAATCCAAATCCAAATCCTGGAAAATCGGGTGATCTGGTCCCATGATATCAGGGATATAATCAATCTCCAGACCCATTCTTATATCCAGATCATCAGCAAAACGATCCTTCAATTCCGTAATTGTTTCTTTATATTCTTGAAGACGATTCAGCGGCATACACCAAAAAAGATTGACCGCTTCTGTTCCCGGTGGATCGGGCACAGGAGCGTGGCTGGAAAAACCAAGGGTTTTCAATCCAATTTGAATAGCCGCATCCACGTATTCAATTGGTTGACATTTTCCATCAGAAAAAACTGAGTGCGTGTGTAAAGTGTGTTTCCAGGCTGTTGTTCCATCGAAAATCGGTATTGGCTTCATCGTTACCCCCTCTTTCCGCCGTCATCCTAGCTTTAAGCGATAACGAATTCAATAATTGCTAAACGGTGTTGCCGAGCAGCGCGTATCGTGCTTTACTCAGGCTGGGCACAAACCGTGTTGATAAAGCGCCTGAACCATGAAAGGGATTTTGACGAACACGTTATGACACTTATCGAAATCATTCTAATTGCTCTTGGTCTGGCAATGGACGCTTCTGCAGTTTCGATGGCGGTTGCGTGCGGTGGTTACGCAAATTCTTCTAGAACAATATTTCGTTTAGCATTTCATTTCGGCCTTTTTCAATTCATGATGCCGATTATCGGATGGTTTATTGGCAGCCGATTTGTGAGTTTTTTTTCAACATTCGGCGCTCTTGTCGCCTGTATTATCTTGGTTTTTCTTGGAGCAAAAATGATTCGATCCGGTTTGGGTAAACCCGTGGAATGCGTCCCTCGCGATCCTTCCCGCGGCTGGGACTTGCTTGGCTTGAGCTTGGCAACCAGTATCGATGCTCTTGCAGTGGGACTAGGCCTGGGGTTTTTAAATTTCGATATCTGGCAACCCGCACTGATCATTGGGGCCGTCACCCTGATTTTATCGTCGGCAGCCTGCATCATCGGGAAAACGATGGGAGTCCTGCTCGGTTCCAAAATGGAAGCATTCGGAGGTTTGATCTTGATAATTTCCGGCATCAAAATCCTGATGGAATACTGGATTTAAGCAACTGTGATTGAATATATGCCGATACGTTATACTGTTGATCGACAAACAAACGGTCCGTCTTATAACTTTTTTGCAAGGAGAGCATCTTTAAATGAATGGTTTAATCCAAGTTTATACCGGTAACGGCAAGGGTAAAACAACAGCCGCCCTGGGCCTGGCGCTACGTGCAGCAGGGGCTGGTAAACGAGTATTTATCGGTCAATTTGTCAAAGGAATGCACTACAGCGAATTGAATATGCTGGCCCAAATACCGAACATCACGCTCAAACAATTCGGTCGTGATTGTTTTATCTATCAAAAACCTGCCCCCGAAGATTATGACGTTGCACGGAAAGGATTGAAAGAATGCGAAAAACATCTCCAATCCGGTGAATACGATGTCGTCGTGCTGGATGAAGCGACCATCGCTTTATATTACGGATTGTTCAGTTTCGACGAATTAAAACGAATCGTTGTCAATCGAGCGGCTCATGTCGAAGTGGTCATAACCGGCCGGTACGCTCCCCAAGAATTGCTGGATATCGCTGATTTGGTTACAGAGATGAAAGAAATTAAGCACTATTATACCAAGGGTATTGAAGCCAGAGTTGGCATCGAGAAATAAGTGATCGAAACCATTTTTTTGGGAATAATAATAAAAACCGTTTCAGGAATATTTTGTTTATGAGACAATTTGAAGAGATTTATTGGACAGCAAATAAGGTGGGGGGAGTCGGCGTCAAAAATGACTATTTGGAATTTCCGAAACGATTATAGTGAAGGTTGTCATCCGGATCTATTGGATGCATTGATTCGGGCTAATGAAGGGCAGCAGGAAAGTTATGGTGATGACGATTATTCGCTTCAAGCCGGGAGTTTGATTCGTCAAGCGGTCGGAAATCCTGAGGCGGATGTTTATTTCGTATCCGGCGGCACTCAAGCAAATTTGATTATCATCGGATCCGCGTTGCGACCACATGAATCGGTTATCAGCGCTTCAACAGGCCATATCCATGTTCACGAAGCGGGCGCTGTCGAGACGACCGGGCACAAGATAAACACCATTGAAAATCCTGATGGAAAAGTTTTGATCGAAGATATCCAGGCAGTATTGGATGAACATATTACGATTCCTCACATGGTCAAACCCAAAATGGTCTATATATCCAATTCAACTGAGATCGGCACGATTTATACTCGAGAAGACCTTCGGAAACTATCTGCGTATTGCGGAGAACGCGGATTGTATCTGTTCTGTGATGGCGCTCGGCTGGGTTCAGCGTTGTGTGCTGAGAATAATGATCTGACGCTGGAATATCTGGCGGAATTGACTGACATCTTTTATATCGGCGGCACAAAGAATGGAGCTATGATGGCGGAAGCTATTGTCATAACCAACGATGCGTTGAAACAAGATTTTGGTTATTTCGTCAAACAAAGAGGCGGATTGCTGGCCAAGGGACGATTTTTAGGGTTTCAGTTTTTGGAGCTGTTCAAAAACGGATTGTTTTTCGACTTGGCTCGTCATGCCAATGCCATGGCCATGAAATTAGCTGCTGCAATCGAAAAACTGGGCTGTTCTTTTCTGACGCCATCGACGACAAACCAGATTTTTCCGATTCTGCCAACACCCGTTATCGATAATTTATCTGCAAACTATGGATTTTATGTGTGGAAAAAAATCAATGCTGAAGTTTCGGCTATCCGGCTGGTCACCTCCTGGGCGACACCGGAGATGATGGTGGATCGCTTCATCGCAGATTTTTCAAGGGAAATCGGTATGATAAAAAACCACTGTAAGGATCATGTCAGATGACAAACTGGCTTTTTCTGACAGCAGGCTTCATTCTGTTGATAAAGGGCGCCGACTGGTTGGTGGAAGGCGCATCGGGGATTGCGAAGCGATTGGACGTTTCAGATCTGGCTGTAGGCTTGACTATTGTGGCATTTGGAACATCAACACCTGAAATGATTGTCAATATTTTTGCGTCAATCCAAAAACACCAAGATATTGCTGTCGGCAATATTATTGGAAGCAGTATTTTTAATGTTTTGCTCATTTTGGGAATTACCGGCTTGATAACACCTCTTATTGTTAAATCCAGTACAATCTGGAAGGAAATCCCCTTTTCTTTAGCAGCCGTTGCGATTCTGTTCCTTCTAACTCTCGATATTGGATCAACTGGACCCAAACTGATATCACGGATAGACGGAATTATCCTTCTGGCTTTGTTTTGCGGTTTTCTCTACTATGTCTATAAACATCTTTCCCCTAAAAATACATCTGCAATGACGTCGTTTGTTCAAACGAATTTATTCATTCTGCTGCACTACATCTTGGTCGGCATCATAGCCTTGGTTATAGGCGGCCGATTCGTCGTCATAAGCGCCGTTCAATTGGCTCAATCATTGGGGGTCAGTCAAAAAATCATCGGCTTGACTCTGGTAGCCGCAGGAACATCTCTGCCTGAATTGATGACATCCGCCGTCGCAGCATTCAAGAAAAAAGACGATATCGCGATAGGTAATATTATCGGTTCAAATATTTTCAACATTTTGTTCATCCTGGGTGTCAGCGCAACTATCCGCCCAATTACCTACAATCCAGTGTTCAATACGGACTTGATTGTACTTTCGGCTGGAACGATTTTTCTCTTTTTAGCGATGTTCACCGGAGGCAAAAAACTTCTCGATCGATGGGAATCCGGCGTATTGCTGGCAGGATATGTGGGCTATATTATCTATTTAATCCTTAGGGAAGGTTGAACTCAATTGTCAATCACACTATAAAATAATGGGATGACCGAGAAGGGCCGGTAAACGGAAAAAAATAATAGGCCATACTTGGTTTTAAGTTTTGACATGAAAATTTTTTCTCAAAAAATTAAATCAGGATTATGACAGGAGGTTTATGGATGAAAAAGACCGTTTTGTTGACCGGAGCAGCAGGGTTTATCGGGAGTAACCTTTTACAGTATCTGTTTGATCGGTATACCGACTACCATTTTCTTGTTCTGGATGCATTGACTTATGCGGGAAATCACAAAAATTTTCCGGATTATATACAAAATGCCAAAAACTTCGAGTTTTGGTATGGTGATGTCACCAATCCTTATATCGTCAATGAATTGATGAGTCGGTCTCATCTTGTCGTGCACCTTGCAGCGGAAACACATGTGGCACGGTCGATTTTTGACAACACGAAATTTTTTACAACAGACGTTATTGGAACCCAAACAATGATGAATGCGCTGATGAAATGCTCTCAAGTGGAAAGATTCATTCATATTTCATCCTCTGAGGTTTATGGAACAGCAGAAGGCGATTTTATGAGTGAAGATCACCCGCTGAATCCCCGATCACCCTATGCCGGAGCTAAAGCAGGCGCTGATAGATTGGTGTATTCGTATTGGTGCTGTCAGGACCTTCCAGCAGTCATTTTGCGACCATTCAACAATTATGGTCCCAGACAACATTTGGAAAAAATGACACCGCGTTTCATCACCAGCGCTCTGAAAAATGAACCGTTGACAGTGCATGGAGACGGCCTGGCAGCACGAGATTGGATATACGTTGAAGATAACTGCGAAGCGATCGATAAAGCGTTGCATATCAAAGATTTTAATAAAATCAAAAATCAGGTGATCAATATCGGAACAGGTATCGCAGGCCAGGTTTTGGATATGGCTAAACGAATTCTGAAAGAGATGGACCTGCCTGAAAGCCTGATATCCTTTGTCGGTAACCGCCCCGGACAAGTCGATCTACATCGCGCAACCACACAAAGAGCAAAAGAACTTCTGGGCTGGGAAGCTAAAACATCGGTTACCGAAGGCTTGAGAAAAACCATAGATTGGTACCGCGATAACGAATACTGGTGGAAAGAATTGGAATGGATGAAGCATGTGCCGATCAAAACCACCGATGGCAAAGTTGAAATGCATTGAGTAGGAATTATTGGAATGAAAATCGAATTTTTTCGACATAATCTGGACGAAAACGATAAAAAAGAAGTGCGAAAAGTCCTGGACTCACTGTTTCTAACTACAGGAGACTGGACCAAACGATTTGAAGAAAAACTGGCTGCGTATTTAAACATTCAATTTGCTGTCGGTCTGACATCCTGCACAAATGCTATGGAACTGGCATTGAAATATTTCAATATCAGACCTCACGATGAAGTGATAACAACACCTATGTCGTTCATTGCAACCGCAAATACTGTTGAATACTGCGGCGCAAAACCAGTGTTCGTCGATGTCGAACCGGAAACCGGCAATATTGACGCTGATTTGATCGAAAAAGCGATCACTCCCCATACCAAGGCTGTGATGCCCGTTCACCTTTACGGCCAAATGTGCGATATGAAAAAAATCCGACAAATCGCCGACACCTATGGATTGAAAATTATCGAAGATAGCGCCCATTGCCTGGAAGGTACCCGGGACGGCATTCAGTCCGGCGAACTCGGCGACATGTCCTGCTATAGTTTTTATGCAACAAAAAGCCTGACATGTGGGGAAGGTGGTGCAGTGACCTGTCATGACCAAGATATTTATGACTGGATGTGCAAAGCCCGCTTGCATGGAATGAGTAAAAATGCTGCTGACAGATATACCAAACTCTATGAACACTACGACATGGAGTTTCTGGGATATAAATGCAACATGAACAATATTCAAGCTGCATTAATGGTCAATCAAATCGATCGCGTCAACGCTATCTGCACTGAAAGACAACGTATCGCCTTACGCTACGACGAAGCGTTCAAAAACCATAAAGGTATTTCAACGCCCGCTATCCTACCCAACACGCATCATCCACGACATTTGTACACGATTTGGGTTAACCCGGAACGAAGAGACCAATATATGCATGAACTCCAAGAAAAAGGTATAGGAGTCGCGGTCAATTTCCGACCTATACACCTGATGACCTACTATCGTGAGCGCTACGGTTATAAACCTAGCGACTTTCCGCAATGCGAACAAATCGGTAACTCAACGATAACCCTGCCATTGTATTCAGCGCTCAAAGAAGACGAAATCAACAGGATTATCGATACGGTACTTCACATCGTCAAACCATAAAAAACAATCATCCACCCATCGACTCACAGATGCAATATTGCTACTTTTGAATCCATGCAGTTGCATTTGTGCTACCGTTGCCTGCTTTTTTCGTTCTTTTGTATAAACTAAAATCAGCTATCATATCAATATGTTACCCTCCTTTTTCTGGCCTATGTAACTCCTTGGCATGACGTTTGCTCTAATTACGGATGAGGAAAGGATGAACGGCATGACCAAAATCGCTTTTTCATACTGGAACAATCGAATCGCTCCTGTTTTTGATACAGCCCAGTCGCTGTTGGTAGTCGAATCGGAAAATGGACGAGTTCTTACTCAGACCCGCATCACGTTACCGGAAAGTTTGCCGGTTCAAAAGGCGCTTCGGTTGATGGATATGGGTGTCGATGCTCTGGTTTGTGGCGCGATCTCCCGGCCAATGCACGATTTGATTGCCACACATAGGATACAGGTTATTTCGTTTGTTGCCGGTGATTTACTGGATGTCGTTCAGGCTTGGTTGGAGGGAACATTGGAAACAGATTTATTTGCCATGCCCGGGTGCCGACGCCGGCGTTGGGGTGGTTATGCAAAGGAGATGATACCGATGGTTGGACAAGGAAGAGGATATGGGCGAGGTCAAGAGGCAGGCGGACGAGGCCGAGGTGGTGGTCCGGGTCGCGGTAGAATGGGAGGCCCCCTGGCTGCCGGGCCGACAGGACAATGTGTCTGCCCGAAATGTGGCAGTAGAGCGCCGCATCAGCCCGGGTTGCCGTGTGTGAAACGAACATGCCCGGAATGTGGAACAGCGCTTATGCGCGAATAATTTTATTTATTTATTCATCTATGAAAGGAGAATAGTGATATGCCTAGAGGAAATAGAATGGGACCTGATGGTTTCGGACCGATGACAGGTAGAGGCGCAGGGTATTGCGCCGGATTTTCAGCGCCCGGATATGCCAATCCTATGCCCGGAAGGGGCTTTGGGATGGGCGCCGGACGTGGTTTCGGCCGGGGCGCAGGGATGGGTTTCGGACGAGGCGCCGGACGCGGTTTCCGCCGCGGTGGATACAGAAACATGTGCTATGGCGGCCCTGGACTCACGCCGTTTGGCGACTATCCGGCGCACCCGGGAGCCTATCCACAGCCTGACCCTGAATGGGAAAAAAATGCGCTGAAAAACCAGGCCGAAGCATTGAGCTCAGAACTGGATTTTATCAAAGCGCGGCTCGAAGAACTTGAAAAAGGGACTCCGGAGAAATAAATAAAACCATTTCGCCGGAACCCTAGTGTCCGCAGCCGCTCGGCGTGAATACCGAGGCTGCGGGCTACTCTATCGACAAACAAGACTCTTTATTTAATGCCGATACCGGCATTCGCACACGAATTCGAAAGGAGATTTTAGACATGAAAATAGCTTTTACCACATCAGGTGATTCGCCAACTGCTCCCCTTGACAGCCGTTTTGGCCGAGCGCCGAAGTTTCTCATTTACGATTTGGATGACAATTCATACATTGTTATCGATAACTCACAGAATTTGAACGCACCCCAGGGAGCCGGTGTGCAATCAGCGGAAACCATTGCAAGATCCGGCGCGAAAGCTCTGATCACCGGTCATTGCGGTCCCAAAGCTTTCCTTGTGCTGAACGCTGCCGGTGTAAAAATCTATAATACTGACGCTAAAACAATCGATGAGGCGCTGACACTTTACCAAGACGGCAAGCTTACGGCGGCAACTTCTGCTGATGTCGAAGGCCATTGGTAAAAAACTGAACGGAGATTTTAGATGATTTTAGCTATTGCTTCCGGCAAGGGAGGCACCGGTAAAACAACAGTCGCTGTCAATCTTGCCACCCTATTGGATGACCAGGTAAAACTTCTGGACTGTGATGTCGAAGAACCCAACGCACACTTGTTTTTGAAAACTGAATCCCCGGTCGAAACAATCGTTGAAGCGCTGATTCCTGAAGTCGATGGCGCGTTGTGTAACGGTTGCGCTGAGTGCGGCCGTTTTTGTGAATTCAGCGCCATCATTTCTTTTGGCGCTAAAGCCATTGTCTTCCCTGAAATGTGCCACAGTTGCGGAGGTTGCATGCGCGTGTGCCCTGAGAACGCCATCACGGAAATCGATTCCCGGATTGGAGTCGTCGAAACATCCCGAGCCGGCCATATTCAACTGGTTCAGGGTCGCCTGGATATCGGCCATGCAATGGCTCCCCCGCTGATTCGCGCTGTCCAAACCCGTATAAAACCCGCCGAACACGTGATTATGGATGCACCGCCGGGAACCTCGTGCCCCGTTATCACGACTATCCAAGAAGCAGATTATGTCATACTGGTAACTGAACCTACACCGTTCGGATTGCATGACTTAAAACTTGCCGTTGACATGGTCAATGAACTCGATCTTCCATTCGGCGTCGTGATCAACCGCGCTGACACCGGCGACGACCGTGTGCGCCGCTTCTGTAAGGATCAAAATATTCCCCTACTGTTGGAAATACCTGACGACCGCCGAATAGCGGAAGCATACTCCCGAGGCGAACTGATTGTGCATGCGCTACCGGAATACCGACCCCTGTTTGACCATCTGATGGAGACTGTCACGTCAACGATAGGTCAAAAAGGAGAATGACAACGTTGACGTATGAGTATAGGTGGCGTTGAGGAAAACACAGGTTTACGGCTACGGAATTGAGGACAGAGAAAAGGAGATATAAATTATTATGGAAGAACTCGTGATCATCAGTGGAAAAGGTGGAACAGGAAAAACCAGTGTGGCTGCAGCCTTGGCGGTTTTGGCCGATAATGCCGTGATTGCGGACTGCGATGTCGATGCCGCGGATTTGCACCTGGTCTTGGAGCCTGAAATCAAAGAAAAACACGATTTTTACAGCGGACATGAGGCGATTATCCGGGTAGATGATTGCACTGCCTGTGGTATTTGCGAAGAATACTGTCGATTTGATGCCGTCAAACCCACGACAAATAAAGCGGGTGACCCTGCCTATAAGATCGATCCGGTTTCATGTGAAGGGTGCGGTGTCTGTGTGCGGTTCTGCCCGGTCAAAGCCATCGATTTTCCGGACAGACTTTGTGGTGTTTGGATGATAAGCGATACACGATGCGGCCCTATGGTTCACGCCCGCCTTGGTGTAGCTCAAGAAAATTCCGGTAAACTGGTTTCCACAGTCAGGAAAGAAGCACGCAGACTTCTGGAAGAAACAGGTCGAGATCGGATCATTGTGGATGGACCTCCAGGGATTGGTTGTCCGGTCATCGCTTCTATTACCGGTGCAACCCATATTTTGATTGTTACGGAGCCCACGGTTTCTGGTGAACACGACATGGACAGAGCGCTGAAACTGGCAAAACACTTCAAAATTCCAGCATCTGTCTGTGTCAACAAATGGGATTTAAACCCTGAAATGACGGAGCGTATCGAAAAACATGCTTTGGAAAATCACGCGACTCTTTCCGGACGCATCCGATATGATATAATGATGACCCGCGCGCAAATCGAAGGCGTGTCGGTAATAGAAACAGACGCGCCTTGCGCTGAAGATATTCGGAATATCTGGAAAAAACTTGCTGGCGAAAAACAGCATTAATCAGAAGGAGCAATATTATGGTGTCTTTTTTCAGAGAAGCAGGAGATTCGGACAACGAAAACCTTTCATCACGTAACGAAAAATTCACAAGCCAAGCGTCAAACCAAAAAAAATTCGGCGAATCGGACGAAGATTATGAGACGCGATTGAGAATGGAAAGACGGCTTGGCCGGATCAAACATAAAATTGTCGTTTTATCCGGTAAAGGCGGCGTCGGCAAAAGCACTGTCGCCGTCAATCTGGCTATGTCACTGCTATTGGAAGGCTTTCGTGTCGGCCTGTTGGATATCGATATACACGGCCCAAGTGTCCCAACGATGCTGGGATTGACAAATGAAACCGTCCAAAGCGAAGAAGAAGGACTGGTTCCGGTATCTATCGGTAACCTAAAAGTGATGTCTTTAGGATTTTTACTTAAAAGTCAGGATGACCCCGTCATCTGGCGCGGCCCAATGAAAATGGGTGTTATCAAACAATTTCTGAGTGATGTGCACTGGGGCGATCTCGATTACCTAATTATTGATTCTCCCCCCGGTACGGGCGATGAACCCCTGTCAATCTATCAGTTGATCCATGATCTTGACGGCGCTCTGATCGTGACGACTCCCCAAAAAGTCGCCTCGGTTGACGTGCGCAAATCAATATCTTTCTGTCAAAGATTAAACCTTCCTGTACTTGGAGTGATCGAAAATATGAGTGGATTCACGTGTCCAAACTGCGGCGTGACCACACATATCTTCCCATCAGGAGGCGGCATGGCGATTGCCAGAGATATGAAGGTGCCGTTTCTGGGGTCCATACCGATGGATCCAAAAATCGCGCAGGCAGGTGATGACGGACGCGCTTATATCCATCAATATAAGGATTCGGAAACAGCAAAGCTGATGAAAAAAATTATTGAAAAAATTAGATCGACTGAAACACCAGATGGCTCCAATGATGATCAAATGGATTCAACACCTTAAAAGGAGATTTCTATTATGAAAATAGCTATTCCTCTGGCTGACGGTAAACTATCGCTTCACTTTGGCCATTGTGAATTCTTTGCATTGGTGGAAGTGGACGTTGCGAACAAAAAAATACTGAACCGGACGGATGTCAAACCCCCGCCGCATGAACCGGGTGTGTTGCCGGCTTTTCTGGCAGAAAACGGCGCAGAGGTGATCATTGCCGGTGGCATGGGGCAGCGTGCGCATGATTTGTTCCGTGGGCACGGCATCACGGTTTTAGTTGGGGCGCCTGCGAAAACACCGGAAGAACTGGTCAACGACTATCTTTCCGGGACTCTGGAACAAGGCAAAAACGTTTGCGACCATTAAACTAACGCACTGACTCCCGCTCCCACTGAAAGCGGCGATGCGCCCCATGGCGTCAATGTTTACCTATGTACGCACGATAAGAACATTACACGCCCGACAAGAACATTTGGCATAAATATTGTATAAAAATACTTTAGCATCGGCTCAGATGTTTCTTTTCCAGGAGGTTCAATCAATGAGAATATCGACGCTTAAAGCTTCACCGATTACTTGGCTGATCATTATATTGGCGGCTCTGTTCAACAGCATATCCACTGCTGCTGAGCAGTCGCTAGGACAAAATTCTTCTGTTTCCGCTTTTGTCAACGACGGCGCTATCCTGCCAAAAGGTGAAACCCCGGAAGAAGCGCGTATGCGTGAACAGGGATTGTGGCCTGTCCCGAACAGGGATGTCGATGCGCCTCCGGTATATAATCCCGTATCGATGCCGGAACATTGGCCCATGGACGGTATTTTGATTCGGTTCAATGGATATGATTACGAATCGACCTATCGTGGGTTAATCGGAGCAGCTCAAGCGGAAGGTCTGGTCTGGATTTGGGTAAGTAATTCCTCAACCCAGACAACCGTTACCAACAAGATCACTTCCTGGGGTATCCCAACGACCAATATTCGGTTTCTAGTCTCCGCCAGTAACAGTATTTGGATGAGAGATTATGGACCCTCGTGGATTTATAACATGCAGGGAGAGCCTGAAATCATAGATTTTTCCTACGATCGACCCCGCCCGTATGATGATGCGTTTCCAACCTGGCTCGGCACACAGTGGGATATGCCTGTATATAAAACGAATCTATTGTATGAAGGCGGCAATTTTATGGCAGACGGCTGCGGGACATGTTTTGCCTCAAATAGAATTTATAACCAGAACGCTCATCAATACACCCAAGCCCAAGTCAATGACATCATGCGGGATTATTTCGGCTGTGACCATTTGGTCGTTTTGACGCATATGACCGGGGATGGCACGGGTCATCTGGATATGTTTTGCAAATTGTTGGACATAGATACCATCCTGTTGGCTCAAGTCAATTCGGGTCATCAGGACTACACGATTCTTGAAAACAATGCCACGCTGTTGGAATCATTGGTCGCCCCGAACGGCAACCCTTACACTGTCGTTCGAATACCTATGGGTAATAACTACCGCTGCTATACCAACTCCCTGATCGTCAACAATACGGTTATCGTGCCGACATACGGCATATCTCTGGACTCAACGGCTTTGGATATTTATGAAGAGGCGATGCCGGGTTATCGTGTCGTCGGTGTTGACAGCAGCAGCATCATCAACGCAAATGGAGCTATACACTGTATTACTATGGGTGTTCCTCAACCCTGCCCAGTTGCGGCCGCTCCGGCGGATATCGAGATCGACCTTGTCGGTCCCGATCAAGTTTATCTGGCTTGGCCGGATATTTTGGAGGCGGAAGGGTATAGGGTCTATCGATCTGAAATCAGTTGTGCCGAAAATGATATGGAGTTCTTAGCGGAAATTTATGTCAATGATTTTTTGGATGATACGATCGATGAAACGCAATCGTATTTTTACAGAGTGACAGCCTTTACGTATTGTCGGGAATCGGCCATGAGTGACTGTGCAGTCTATGAAGAAACATGTATCCACAATGGCGATGTGGATTTTAACGGCATGCTTTCGTCCACTGACGCTCAATTGGCGTTTTTCATCGCGCTCGGAATGATGACACCGACGTATGCCGAAGCCTGCGCCGCGGATTGCGATGCCAATGGAGATGTCTCCTCGATGGATGCCCAAGCTATTTTCCTTGCTGCCCTCTCCGGCACAGAAGGCTGCGCTGATCCGCTGGCTCATTAATATCAGTCTGCGACGGCTTTTCCTCCGGCAAGTAAAGAGGAGCGGGAAGTAGGAGGCGGGTTTCAATATCCAATGTCCAAAAACCAATCACCAATTTCCAAATAGGGGCGGGTTTCAGAGGCTGTCTCAATACCCTCATACTTTTACGTTTTATTTA
>CAYOJK010000022.1:0-32111 GCA_964404285.1 uncultured bacterium
TTTACTACACTAATCTTTCATAGGCTAGCTGTCTCATTCATATTGACACAGAGGGCCGTGTATCGATGCGGGAAGTTCGTCATCCGATCAACTGGCGATGAATTCACTGACAACGGATCCGGAAGGCACGTTGGATACGGGCAAAGTCGATATGGGGTTCCATTACAAACCATATTCCAATACGGCGACACCGACGCCCACACCCACGATTACGCCCACGGGGCCTACATCCACACCGACAACAGGTCCAACTGAAACTCCCTGGCCGACGGAGACACCGTCACCGACGCCCATCACCGGTAGCTATCATGAGGGATTCGGTCCCGATAGTGAAAATAGCTGGACAGCCACCGGTTTATGGCATCTGGTATCCATCGATCCTTCCTCGGAATATTACAGTCAATATGCTTTAACATTCGAAGGTGATTACGCCTATTGGTATGGCCAGGATTCGTCCGGAGATTATGAAACCGGTGATCGTAACACTGGATCACTCATCTCACCCCTGATTCAATTCGGGTCAAATTCCAGTCTCATGTTTTCAAGCTGGGAAGAAACCGAACACGGCAATAATGGAATGGATCTCCGTCAAGTCTGGATCACATACAACAATGGTGCGGCCTGGGATTTGATCTACAGTTCCAGTGACAACTCTGCAACTTGGCGTCAGGTCTCAATCGATGTCAGCGCTTATGCCGGTTTCCCAGTACGCTTCAAGTTTGAGTTTGATACGATCGATGAACAATACAATGATTTCAGAGGATGGTATATCGACAATATCAGTATTGCCGCACCTATTCCGACCATGTCACTTTTTGGAATTGGTGTAACACTGATGGTGTTTTCGCTATTGATCCGGCTTTTTATCGGTATGGGCAAGCATCGAACAGTTGACAGACAGTAACTCATTTTGATCCTAGACGTCTATGGTGCGTTATTTTTCGGCCCATCGTTCACGCACGACGCTGACTGGTACCCGGGCCCCTGGCCCTCCGGCGATACCCGTGTCGAAGCGATCCCTGCCTTCATCTGGCCCGAAACCGGCACATCAGCCACCGGTATCATCTGGTATGCGGCGCTGACCGACCCCGCTGTAACACGGATTATCGGCGATTGGGATACCTGGGAATTTGGATGGGAATAGAACCCTTTCTTTTATTAACCGCGAATGGACGCCAATAACATCTAAATCCACAATAGGATTTTGATCGTTCAAACATTAGGAACTTTTTTTATTTTCCACAGATGACGCAGATGAACGCAGATATGTGCCGGTCGCATGTATTTCAGCCTTACGGGTTTGATATTCAGAAATAATAGCTGATTCGCTATGTTATTTTTGGAAGTCTGTCCCCCGAAAGTAATCATCGATCCGAAGATACAAAATTGGAAGTCTGTCCCCTGACAGTATTTGTGTTTATCCGTGTCCATTTGTGGTTCTTCCCCCAAAATCTTTTAATACTCAATTCTAACACTTGATGACTGGTTATTGACTTCGCATCCCGAATGACTGTTTGAACACGATTCCAAAGATTACAAAGATGGGCGGGATTAGATTCCGAGAAAGAAAAGATCAATGAAATCCTGTTAATCCTTTAATCCCGTAATCGTGTTCAGACAATGAAGGATAGCGGCGCTCTACGAGCACGGTTCCTGATCTCATATTTCTGGATGTCTGTCCCCCGAAAGTAATCGATCCGAAGATACGAAATTGGAAGTCTGTCCCCTGAAAGTACAGATGTCTGTCCCCGAATTTGCTTTCAATAAGTTACGGGATTTCGACTTCCAATTTTACGATTCAACAGAAGGATGCTGGAAGGATGCTTGATATTTGGGAGACAGACTTCTAAAAACAAAAACATATCGTTCCTGGTTTTTTCGGGGAAAGACTTCCAAAAAAGGAGTTGCATTTCGTATCAGCGGAATGCCATGTAAGCCTTATCAGGTTATAGTCCATCATTATATCGATTTTATTCCAGGGGAAAACCAAACTGTTGGATTCGCCGACAATGCTCTTTCTGTGTATGAAATCGTATCTTCATAATTATTCGCTTGACACTGTTTTATCAGAAGGCGTTATCAATAATATGTATTGACCAGTTTTGGGCGCTCCGGAGAATTCCACAACTTGGTAATCAACCAAGTCTTTGATGTCCCTTCGAGCAGTTTTTGAGGACACATTAAATTTTTTTGAGATATCTGCCGCCTTAACTGAAACTCCTTTGTTGAGTTGCTCCAGAAACCATTTCTGCCGTTTGTTTACAGGGACATTTACAGGGACATCGTTCATTGTTTTTTCATCTTTGATTTGAATTGACTGGAACTTGACCCTCATCACCGTGCTTAATTCCTGCCATCCAGGATATGGATATCCGCCGTTATCACAATCTTCGATGATTCGCCTGTAACCAGTTCCCCATTTTTCCATGTAATCGAGTTCTCGAAGTACCCTGGCGATCACAGGATTTCAGATTTTACTCACGCCGGACTTTAGATCGTCAAGTGTCATTCCGAACGGCAGCATTCCTGGGTTCTGAATTTCCAGCCTATCTGAGAAAATAGCAACCATGATCTGCATCCCTCGAAGGGAATAATCAGTGTGTGCTACAGCGTTGGTCAGTGCTTCCCTGAGCGCGATAACCGGATACTCCGTGATGTTTCTGCGCTGCATACCTTCTATTTTAGCCGCCATACTAGTATTTCTGCGGATGAACTTCGGAACCTCGGTTAGTGCATCCAGAACAGTCCCCTCGATATCAAGTCGATCGATAAAATCCACCTTTTCCTTTCCTGCAAATCTGGCGCATCGAATCTGCGCATCTGGAAAATATCGATCACGTACCGGCATCTTACCAAATAGAATCATTCCGCCGTTCGATGGAATGAGCCTCTTTCCATAGCGAATCAGGACTCCTAAGGTTTCCAGTTTCGAATCGTCAATCTTCCGACCGACCTTTCCGAATTTTGCCCGGACAGAAGCCATGTCCAGATCATCATACTCAGTTCCGATACAAGGAAGTTGATCGAATGCAAGGTGATCTCTGGATCGCCTGAGCTCTGTTAATATATCGTCACTTGCAACTCTATTTGTCGAACCCAGCCTAATGAACACACCCCGTTCCGGTCCCAGCGATTTTAAGAAGAATGGCCCAGGGAACCTGGCGACTTTTATGAGGATAACCGCCTTCTCTCCCTCCCGAATAATTTCCATATCAGGCAGAAGCAGAGGACTGATATCATCGGCTATGGCGCTGGACAGCCTTTCTTCATCCATTTCCGAATCGGACAGCCCCAAGACAGCCTTTTTATCATCCACACCGATTACAACCATCCCGCCTGAGGTGTTCGCAAAGGCAACCAATGTTTTGAGGATAGGTTTAATTGAGGAAAGATCACGCTTATATTCCAGTGTTTTACCTTCATCTTGCTTTAAGATTTCTGTCAGCTCGTTTAGCATCTGATTTTAAACCCCTCACAATATCGCTACATGATAGAATAGCACAATAATAAAATATCTGCTTCAAATCGAGCTGTTTCAGCTATAGCTTTTTTTTATTAACCGCGAATGAACGCGAATAACATCTAAATCCACAATAGGATTTAAAATTGGAAGTCTGTCCCTCGAAAGTAATCGATCCGAAGATACAAAATTGGAAGTCTGTCCCTCTAAAAGAAGCCCGCATTTTCTGTATCGCATATTTTTGGATGTCTGTCCCCTAATTAGTGATGAGCGCTGAGTTGGGGGATTTTCAGTTGATTTTGGTTTGAGGTTTTTTTATTTAAATCTTGAAGACAATAGTTATTGGCGTCTAACACTTGGTGATTGGTTATTGAAAGTAACCTCGCATTCCTAATGCTTGTTTGAACACGATTCCAAAGATTACAAAGATGGGTAGGATTAGACTCTGAGAAAGCAAAGAGTAATCCTGGTAATCCTTTAATCCTGTAATCGTGTTCAGACAATGAAGGATAGTGGCGCGCTCTGCGAGCGCGGTTTCCGGCATTGCATTCCGCTGACGCGAAATGCAGTTTCTGGTTAGGAATTTCATTTGTTTTCCATGGATAAACGTATATATGTGCCGGTCACAACTGTTTCGGCCTTACGGATTCAAAAATTGGTGACTATTGGCGCATCTAGACGTAACACGATTAATCCGGTAAACTGACCCGGTGATTTTCCCTATTTTTCACGAGGAATCGCTATGGATATATTAAAAGAAATTTTTGCTCATGAAGTGTTCCCGGCATTCGGCTGTACAGAACCGATAGCAGTCGCTTATTCTGCCGCCGTCGCTGCCAGGGAGCTCGATGAATCTGTCCAAAAAGTATGGATAAAGGTCGATCCCGGTGTTTATAAAAATGGCAAATCGGTCATTGTGCCGAATACCGGCGGTGAACGGGGTAATCTTGTCGCCGGCGTCATCGGTGCGTTTTTGGCACAGCCGGACATGAAAATGGAGATTTTGAAAGCGGCGACTCCGGCGATTGTCGAACAGGCAAAAGCGTTTATCGCCGATGGCCATGCTTTGATCGATTATGATGACACGCAGCAAGATTTGTATATCGAGGTTGTCGTCAGCGGCGCTGCGCATACGGCGCGGGTCGTCATCGCAGGAGCTCACACGAATGTGGTCAAGTTGGAGCGGGACGGACAACCTGTTATCGACAAAAAAACGCTGCCTGGGAGTAAACCTGAACCGGAGTACAAAGCGAGATTGCGTAAGATGACGATCGAGAATCTGATCCGTTTGGCGGAAAACGCCGATCAAGACGATTTGGACTATATCCGGAAAGGCATCGACATGAATTTAGCGGTTGTCGATGAAGGGATAAAGCTTCGAAAGGTCGGCTATCAGCTTGGGGAGATGATGAAGGTGACGGGTTGTGGTGACGATGCGATCGCTCAAAGTAAAGTGAAGACGGCAGCCGTATCAGACGGACGTATGGCCGGTTTATCCTATCCGGTCATGTCTAGTGGCGGCGCCGGGAACCAGGGTGTTGTCGCGATATTGGTCGCACATCTGATCGGTGAAGCGTGGGGTATCGATCAAACCTTGATTTTACGCAGTATTACGCTGAGCCATCTAATCAACTCCTACGTAAAATGTTTTACCGGTGATCTGTCGGCGATCTGCGGATGCGCGATTGCGGCCGGTATGGGCGCGGCGGTGGCGCTGGTCTATCAGCGTTGCGGCCCGGACGTCGAAAAAATGAGTTTGGCCATCAATACCATTGTCAGTGATCTGGGCGGAATTTTTTGCGATGGAGCTAAAGAAGGGTGTGCGGTAAAAGTTGCCGGGTCCACCGATGCCGCTATCAGAGCTGCATACATGGCTATCAACGGTTTCGGCGTGTCCGCTCTGGAAGGTATCACCGGTGATACTCCGGAGAAGACCATTCAGAACCTGGCGAAAACCGGCGGCAAAGGGATGACACAAATCAATCGGGTCATTCTGGAAATTATGCGGGAGAACGATCAATCAAGAGGCTGATTCAGCCTCAGCGCGCGCCTGATCCAGCATACGCTTACGCTTATTCAACACACGCTTTCGGTACACGGCATGTAGCTGCTTCAACACGCTGTTGACCGGCTTGTTGTGAAAAATCTTGATAAACAGCTTTGAACACAAAATTTTCATCAACCTCCGTGGTATCGGCCGGGAAAACGCGGAAAACAGCAGGTTGATATAGGTGATTTCACGTTCATTATACTGCTGGTTATAAACTTCATGGATATCCGTTGAAATCAGGCTGTCTTCCAGCGCTTTTTCGAACAGGCCTGTTCCCGGGAAAAACGTCAACCGGAAAATTTGCAGATAAAACGGTGGCGGCATTTTCAACAGAAGCTGTAGAGTTTCATATTTGTCCTGAATCGTTTCCCAGGGATTGTCCAGGATGAAATCATATATCGGCGGGCGTATGCGGGGTATGTACGTATTCAGCAACTCCGCCATTTCGATGATCCGCTGGTTGGTATGTGTGCGGCGATACATCTCCTTGATACGCTCCGACCCGCTCTGAATGCCGATCTGTATGTTTGCCAAGCCGGCTTTGACCAGGGGTTCCATCCGCTCCCGAGTGATCGTGCGGGGTTCCGCCAAGCACTGAAACGGCCGCTTTCCGGCTACCTCGATGTACCGCTCGGCGAAATGCTCGATTTCTCGCACCGGGGCATCCAAAAACGAATCATCGGAAAACGTGATTTCTTTGAACCAGGGCATGCGTTCCAGGATGCTCTCCAGTTCACCGATGATGTGCTCAACCGACCGACGCCGAATATTTTTCTTGATATCATAAATTTTCTTCAGCGCATGCCAGCAGCAATATGAGCAATTATGCGGGCAGCCTCGGCTGGCGATCGTCTGGTAAAACAGCGCGGCTCTACCCATTGACGGAGCTTGTTTCGTCAAATATTTTCGGAGCAATTCCGTATTTAACGCGATGATCTTGTCGCTATTCTGATCCAAGACATGGTGGTCGTCCATGTCATAATCAAAGTAGGGAAGAGAATTCAGATCCTCGATGATCGGGCGGAGCGGTTGCTGGATGAAGGCGCCGTTCTTTTTGGAGGCGATATTGGCTATTTGGGAAATATCCTCATTGTTTATCAGCGTCTCGACCACGTCCAGCATGGCATATTCGCCTTCCCCGACACAGACAAAGTCACAGTAATCCAGACAGGTTTCCGGTGAAATGGTCGGATGAATACCTCCCCAAATGATTGGAATCGAAAGGTGGTGGCGAAGGTGTTGAGTAAGGGTCGCGGCTTGCTCAAAATAATTCGTCATCACGCTGATGCCGATGACTTTAGCGCCTTGGCACAGCTCAACTACCTGATCCAGAATAGTGTCCGAGTAGCGGCACATGAAATCCCGCCGCCGCTCGATTTCAGGGAACTGGTACGGTAGAAAAATCAACCGGACACGATGGCCGGCCTGTTTTAGAACCGCTGAGATACCTCTGATACCAAGAGCGGCGATATCGGAATATGGTGAAATCAGTACGACATCCATGGCGCAGGGGATGGTATCAAAGCGGTTTTTGATTCACAAGATCAATCTGATCAAAGATCTATTTGGCTTGTAGCTATTTTTGATCCCATCTTCAGCGATGTCTGGATAAAATTTATAAAACATCGAGGTTGTTTCATCATGAAAATCAAAACATTGTTTTTCGGGGACGACTTCCAATTTTATAAATGCATTTGGTATGACCGGACCATCCACTCCCACCCCTCCCACTCCTGTTTGGACACCACAGTTTATCGAAACCGATCCCTACCGATTTCAAATTAGAGTTGTTGATACGTTTACAGATAAAAACGGACCGCCAGGCACATTGACTATTTCTTCCCGGCGATGGGTCAACCAGACACCGGTGCCTGTTGACGATGAAACCGAAATGGATTTGCATCCTCTGAGTACTCCCGGGATTTGGATCACGGATCCCATGATACTGGTATCGGACGAGGTGGATGACGCGTATTTTTCACCGGGTTGCCCCATATTTGGCGTCAGGGACAACCATCGCAATGACCGAACTCACAGAGTCACAATTGACAGTGAAATTGTCGCGCGGTACTATCCTGTTATGCCTGATCCGACACCAACACCGACGAGTCGAATGAACGCGCCGGAACCCGTGCTGACCACACCGACACCGCACGTCATTGAAAATATTGCAACGATGGAATATGAAATTTTCAGATTTCATCCGGTGATATTTATTCGTGAAATTGGTGGCGAGCCGGAGCCCGTGATCGATCCATTATGGGTTCTTGATAACGTTGACATTATTAATACCATTTATGCATCTGTTGGGGTTAAGGTGGAAGCGGAACCTATCCAGATTATAACCCCGCCACCAGGTATTGATATTATGGAAGTAGTTGTGGGTTCTGATAATTATCACAACATTTTAAGCTCAGTAAAACCACCCTCGGATCTTTCAAGCGATGTGTATGTAGTGTTTGTTGACAGGCTTTTCGGGTTTCCAACTGCAGTCCCTACGATGACGCCTCCCCCGGGTTCCACATCGACCCCTGTGCCAACGATGTCACCCACCCCCGCCATCACACCGACGCCACCGCCCGGTTCAACCGCAACGCCGACACCACAAGATCTAATAGAAATTCTCGGAGTTGCACGTATTCATCCCGAATGTCAAAGTACACCAACACCTCCCTATAACGTCACTCTTTTAAATGCACGTTCTTTAGAGGAGGGACCTTATTACACAACTGTTGCTCACGAGATCGGGCATTGTCTGACGCGATATGGTCACTTTGAAAAATTCGGGAACCTGATGAGTGAACGTAACACAGAACAAGATTATCCGTTATTCGACTATGATATTGGTATTTTTGCACGCAAACGCTTCTCCGACACACCGATGCCGACGCCGACAGCGTGTAATCATTCACCAACCCCTAAAAATCAGGAGGATCGCATTCATGAACATGATCAAGTTAATTAGTGTGCTGTTGGTTGCCGTTATTGTCGTCTTGCCGGGGTCGGCAATTGTGGATGGCTCAGAAAACAATGATTCGGATGGTCCTGAAATCCGACTGAACACAACGATAGCCACCATCAAATCGACGCTGGCCCAGGCAAAAAGCGACAGGTGGACGCATCCGCTTGACTGGACGGTATATGGAGACGCCTTTTTATATCTTTTCGAGCACGAAGAAGACGTGACATTTATTCATGAAATGATTGACTGGCTGATACGAGATACTCCCCTTCAACATTGGGAGACACCTGAAAAAGCCATTCGTCAGTTTCTGATGGCCAGTCGCGACAAACCTGATCGGGAAGGCATCAGGTTAAAATTGCTGGATTTATTGGTATTCAAAGCGCCGATACCAGATTTTTCAA
This sequence comes from uncultured bacterium, assembly GCA_964404285.1. Classification (GTDB taxonomy): domain Bacteria; phylum CSSED10-310; class CSSED10-310; order CSSED10-310; family CSSED10-310; genus JBASEY01. Next base: position 8,877 of record CAYOJK010000022.1, read on the forward strand.
CATCGAATTTTACCGGTTTTCTGTTTGATTCGATGCCGTCCATCAGGCGGTTCATGATTCAGACGCTCAAAGAAGATGGCACAAAAGTAGCCATACCCGATTTTGAGAAACGAATCGCCGAATTGAAATCCGGACCGTCGCCAACGGAATTCGATTTGGAAGAGATCACGTTGCTAAAAGAGGCGATTGAAAACATACGTCTTTGGGCGGAGCGACTGGAAACGGGATGGGTACCGAATGAAGACGAAATAAAACAGCAGGCGGAAACGATTATTCGAAAGAAGCCCCTTGCTTTTGGTTCCGGAGCTCGTCTTCCGGGCTATATGGATGGACCGAATTACATTATTGATCGATGGCAGAAATACAAATGGGGCGCAGAGTTGATAATTAAAAGCGATGAATATCACCAGGGACAAAAATCTCTTGTGCGCTGGCACATACTTCCCAGAGTTCATGACAAGGATTGGGATGAAGCTTTTCCGATTATTATGCATTATTATAATAATTCTAACAATCCCAGGATAAGAGGCGCTGTGGTGGGAGATATTTTAGAAAGGAACTCGGTTGATGATCTTCATCGCTTGTCGTATCTTTTGACATCTGAAGATCCCGTAGATCGTTTCGCACGCCAGAATTTGATAAACAAGTATGGACAAATTGGTACAAAAGAATGTCTATCGATATTGAGACAAGCTGCTGATTTCTGGAGAGAGCAGGACCGTCTCGGATGGGTTCGTACCATAGAAGACTCAATTAAAAGCATCGAACAGCGTTTTGGTATAGGGTCAGCAGAGGACAAGGATTCATTATAACATCACTCTTTTAAATGCACGTTCTTTAGAGGAGGGACCTTATTACACAACTGTTGCTCACGAGATCGGGCATTGTCTGACGCGATATGGTCACTTTGAAAAATTCGGGGACAGACTTCCAATTTTTGATGCCCAAAAGCCTGACTCGCTAAAGCTCCTGTTCTTGGCAGCCAAAGCTCATGGCAATGTGGCAGATCACTTTTTCTTTAAAATCACGCGGTTTAACAAACGGGCAAGCGCGTAAAAAATGCGGTAGAGCGGATTAAAAACGTTTCGGTGGAAAATTTTGACCATTGTCGGGTGACTCAACGCGTCCAGAATCGGTTTCGGGATATTGTGCCGATACAGCCCTAGAACGATATTGGGATAGATCGCCTGGCGTTTGTGGTATTCCCGTTTTTCAGCCATACCGGTATCGAAGCGGCTTTCTGCGACGGCTTTATGGTAGAGCGCAGTGCCTGGAAAGATAACCAATGAAAACAGTTGCAGCCGATAGGGGCGCGGAAATTGCCGCACCAATTGAAGCGTTTCGGTGATATCCGCCGGTGTTTCCCACGGGGAGTCGATGATGAAATCGTAGGTCGGCGGCACCATACGGTCGGAATAGCGATGCAATAAATTGACGGCCTCAAGCACTTTTTTGTTTGAAATCGGTCGGTTATACAGCTCTTGGATACGCGGGCTCCCTGTTTGAACTCCCATCTGGAGCCCGTACATGCCTGCATCCAGCAGAGCCGTCAGTTTGCGTTCAGTTATCGTCAACGGGCTCCCCAGACAGAAAAACGGCAGCCCGATATGGTGTCGATAGGCGGCAGCAAACTGTTCGATACTGCTGTCGGAGGCGACAAAAAACGAATCATCCGAAAAACCGACTCCGGAAATAAACGGATATTTTTGCTTTGCCGTTGAAATTTCGTCCAGCACGTTTTGGTAAGAGCGTCTTCGCAAGTGGGTTTGACCTTTGTACAGCTCTTGTAAGGCGTCATTACAACAGTAAGCGCAGCGGTGCGGGCAGCCGCGGGTGGCCATGGTCTGATAAGTGACGGTACGCCGGATACGCGAAATCGGTCCCAGAGCCAGATGCTTTTCCAGCAGCGCTAACGTCATCGGCGCCAGTCCGCCGGCCTCACGATCCCAGACATAATGATTTTCAGGCCCGTAATCCGGGAAAGGTAACGCGTCCAAATCCTGTTTCAATGGCCGTGCGTCAGCACAATGAACAGTGTCGCCGGTGCGACCGACGATATTCGGAATACCACACGGATCAGTCTGTGTTTCCAGCGCCGTCAGCAGATCACAGAACGCTTCTTCCCCTTCGCCGATGATGACATAATCTGCGATTTTCAGACATTCAGAGGGCTCAACGGTGGGATGAATACCGCCCCAGACAACGACAGGCGACCCTTTTTGACGGGCTATCCGCGTCAATTCGGTCGCTCGATGTACATAGTTTGTCATCACGGTGATCCCGACCACATCACATGCCGCAGCCAAATCAGCTAAGAGTTCCGAAACCGTTTTCGGGTATGTATGGTCGCTGTCATCCAGCCGGGATTCCTCATCCGGCGTGTTCGGCACAAACGCCATCAGAACGTCATGGCCGGCTTCCCGCGCACAGGCGGCAATTATCCTAAGGCCAATGGATGCAATATCTGAATATGGAGAAATCAACAGTACTTTCATCGAGGCGGCATCGTATCAGAGACTCAGGGACGGCTCAAGAGATTGATATCAAAGTCGCATGGACAGCAGAAATAGAAAGTTTTATCGTCCCAGGGGCATTAATCCGTTGCATTTTCAATGGGATATATGAATCTATATATTTAACTCAATAAAAAGAAAAAGATCTGTGTTGCCGATCGCATGATGAAATATAACTCTCATCCGATTCGAGTGAATTTAGTCTCATATTTGAGGGCGGCCGAATCGGTATGTGAACCAAAAACACCGCGTTTAAAAAAACGTGACGACTAAAAGCCAGTCGTGTAAACTTGCTAAGAGGGTCAAACGTCTGAACTAAGAGGATAAACGATGATAATTTGTATTTTTCTTTTGTCGCTGTGTGCAATAATCTTTGGCAGTGGAGCACAATGTGAGGCGGAAATCATGGTCGATCAACAGCCTGAGGGCGAAATAGCTTTTTCTGAATGTTTGGTTATCGGAGGGACCGGCGCGGGTGGACGGATACCGTTCAGTCAGGACATGTTAGGGCACAAAATTGTCACAGGAACATGGTCTGCGCCGAAGGAGGGTGACTGTATCGATGGAGCCGACGGCGAAAAAAAATGCTGGGAGCGGCTGGAAGCGGTCGAACCCGGTTTGTTTGAGGACGATCGTCTGCGTGGATGGGCTTTCATGACTTTTCAAGCAGATGCGCCCAAAACCATGATTCTTCGTGCGAATCATCACGGTATGGTCTATGTGAACGGTGAGCCTCGTTGCGGTGATGTCTATGGCTATGACTGGCTGCACCTTCCCGTTCAATTGAAGCCTGGTCTCAATACATTTCTGTTCAGTGCAGCTAGAGGAAAACTGGCGGTAAAACTTGTCTCGCCGAAAAGCGATGCCTTTTTTACCGGTTCCGATCACACGCTTCCGGATCTTGTTGTCGGAGAGAAAGTCGAGCATATCGGGGCGGTCACCATCGTCAATGCGACGAATGAGGTTTTTAAAAATGCCGTTTTGAAAGCTCACCATGGGGCGGGCCTGGTAACCACAACACCTATTCCGGATATTCCGGCTCTGACGATGCGAAAAGCGCCGTTCAGGATTACAGCGCCGGCTCCAGTGGCTGCGGGAGATTATGCTGTGGAATTACGGCTTGAGACGAACGCTGAACCGGAAACACACTGCATGGACATGTTTGTTGTCAACCTGGAAATCAAGGAGCCGTTTCATGCCAGGAAGGTGACGTTTATCAGTGATATCGACAGGAGTGTTCAATATTTTGCGGTTCAGCCGGCAAAGGAAATTCCGGATACCGGGGTAGCGCCGGCGATTGTCATGAGCTGTCACGGCGCGGGTGTCGAAGCGATCGGTCAAGCCCAGTCATACGCGCCGAAAAGTTGGGCGCATATTGTCTGTCCGACCAACCGTCGTCCATTTGGTTTTGACTGGGAGGATTGGGGTCGATGGGATGCAATGGAAACGCTGAAAGTTGCGCAAACCATGTTGCACCATGATTCTCAACGCTTGTGCCTGACCGGCCATTCGATGGGTGGACATGGAGCTTGGCATTTGGGCGTGACGTTCCCGGACAGGTTTGCGGCTGTAGCGCCCAGCGCTGGTTGGATCAGTTTCTGGTCTTATGCCGGCGGTGTCACAATTGAGTCTCCAACGCCGATGCAGGAGATGCTGATGCGTCCGGTCAGCGCCTCCGATACGCTGAAGCTTGGACGAAATTATCGGCATCAAGGCATTTATATTCTTCATGGCGAGGATGATGACAACGTTCCAGCTAATCAGGCGAGACAAATGGTGGATTATCTGGAATCTTTTCATCATAAATATGTTTTTCATGAAGAACCGGAGGCTGGGCATTGGTGGAACAAACGGGAAAATGTTCTGGGAGCGGACTGCGTCGATTGGCCGCCATTGTTCGATTTTTTGGGATCTTTCCGGCGGCGACACCCGTCGGAAGTTGTCGATGTCGAGTTTCATACGGCATCACCCGACGTCTCAGCAAAATGTCACTGGGTGTCGATTGAAGCTCAACAAAAGGCTCATGTTTGGTCCTGTGTCGATTTGCGATTGGAACCGGCTGCCGCCATACTGTCCGGCACAACGAAAAACGTTCTAGGCTTTGTGATAGATGCCGGACATTTGCCTCCAAAAATTCCATTAACGGTTGAGCTTGATGGGAACGAACCCTTTTTGACCGAGATATCTGCTGATTCACCTATCTGGTTTCAGAAAAATGAAGATACGTGGAGGGTGATCGATGATCCGGGTTCGAGCTGTAAAGGTTCTCATCGGTACGGTCCTTTCAAGGAAGTGTTCAAAAACAAGATGATATTTGTCTATGGCACACAAGGAACTGACGAAGAGCGGGCGTGGGCGATAGCCAAAGCACGGTATGACGCTGAACAGTTTTTGTATCGAGCAAACGGTTCGGTTGACGTGATTGCCGATGTCGATTTCAACGCGTCGGAATATCAGGGCAGAAATATTATTGTCTATGGTAATCGAGATACCAATACGGTTTGGAAACAGCTTTTCGAAACCAGTCCTGTGACGGTCGGCAATGGATTCGTTTCAGTTGGTGATCGTATCATCGAAGGCTCGGACAGAGGCTGCTTGTTGGTTCGTCCTCGGCCGGGAGACGACCGGGCGCTTGTTGCGGCTGTTTCGGGAACTGGTATCATCGGCATGCGCTTGTGCGATCGGATTCCGTATTTCGTGTCGGGAATCGGTTATGCTGATGTGACTGTCTTCGGGCCGGATACACTGCTGAATGGGTCTGAGGGAATAGATCTGGTTGGGTTTTTTGGAATGGACTGGTCGGTCGAAACCGGCGAATTTATATGGCGAGAGTAAAAAAACACCTCTTCCCGATCAGTTGATGAAAGATATTCGCTATGTTGAACGGCATAAGGGTTTTTATTCGTCGATTTTTGAGCGGATGGTGATTTTGTCGAATGGAAAATGTGCTCTGTGTTGGGTCGATTTCAATCGACAGGGAAATATGGGCTGGCTGTCAGGATTGAAATGGAAACATTTTTTATTCCGAACGAACGCGATCCGGACAACCCGGATACCCGTGAACCAGCGGTGATGTGTGCGGGAATAGCATTGAGTTAAGCGTTAAGAAACGGATTACTTGGATGCGGAAAAATAAACTGTACAAGCTTTTGGGCAAAACGTCGCGTTTCTTACATTAACGACTAAAGACGCAGTTCCTCAGGGGCAATACTCTGAAGGTATTCTGTGATTATTTGATGACGCATTAGTGTCGCTTTTGATGTTTTTTGATAGATCACAAATCGGTCTTCGAGTAATTTTATTTCCGGGAATAATTCCACTAAGTCCCCAGATGTCAGTTCGTTCAACACGCTGTAGCGCGGAACTAACCCGATGCCCATATGTGAAACGGCGGCTGTGATTATTCCTCGAATATGATTGATCGGTATAACATGCTTGAATGCAGGTCGTTGTATTTCAGGAATTGAAAACACAAAGTGGTTCCACCATTGCGTGTTGGCATCCACCGACAAAATGGTGCATTTATCAAGATCCGTCACGGAGTCAATCCGGCGCTGATCATAATATTCTGGTGAGCAGACGACCACGTACCGCTCACGGAACAGAGGAGTCCGTTGTAGATGTTTATAACTATGAACTTTGCAATCGATAATGATGTCCAGATCGTCGTTCAGAAGATGTGAAATCAAGTTTTTACTCATGTAAAAATGCAACGTGATTTCCGGATGTCGGGCCAAAAACGGTTGCATATGTTTTAAAAGGATAGTGTTACCGAATTCCACAGTAGCTCCCAAACGGATGATTCCCAGTGGAATTCCCTGTTTGTTTCCAATTGTTTCAACGGCTGATTCAATTGCTCCAAACGCGACTTCACAGGCAGAAAAAAGCGCTTTTCCCTCTTCGGTCAACTCAATATTCCGCCCTTTTCGGGCGACCAGTTTCGACTCTGCCGAGCGTTCCAGTTTCCGGATAGCGTGGCTGACGGCTGACTGGGTACGAAACAGGCGCTTGGCAGCCAGGGTGTAACTTCCGGTTTTTCCCAGCATCCAAAACATTCTAAGTTGCTGTAGATCGAGATCGGACTTCATGATCATGAATATAATTCATAAACACTTTGAAAACAATTAATTTCACCTATAGTATCTTAGTTGGTATAATCCCGCTTGCGAAAGGGCTTTTGGTGCGATTGACAAAAGTGATGATTGGTTTGATCATAAGCGCCAATTATGCTCGAATCACATTCAGAGGTCGGATATCGGGTTTGCGAATCCGGCCGACCGCGGCGCTGTCGCAAGGTAGCGCTGAATAACTTTAATTGACTTCAATAACAGAATCGATCAGGGCTGGTCATCTGGATTGAAGTTTGTATCAAGAAAGGAAACAGTTTTATGAACGAACATAGTTTGAAGGTACCGCTTCCATATAACGAGCCGATCTGGGCTTATAAAGAGGGGACGAAAGAGTGGAAAGAACTGAAGGCGGAGCTTGACCGTCAGAAAGCCGAACCGGTCGAGGTTCCGATCATTATCGGCGGCAAAGAAATCCGAACCGGAAAAACCGCTGAACTGCGGAGTCCTCACAATCATTCTTTAGTTCTGGGCGCCTATCATCAGGCCGGTGAAGCAGAAGTGAAAGCTGCGGTTGATGCAGCGAAGAAGGCGTGGAACGACTGGTCTCGCGCACCGTGGCAAGACAGAGCCGGCGTGTTTTTGAAAGCGGCGGACCTGTTGGCGAAAGCCTATCGTCCGGTGTTGAACGCTGCAACAATGCATGGGCAGAGCAAAACGGCCGCTCAGGCAGAGATTGATTCGGCGTGTGAGCTGATTGATTTTTGGCGTTTCAATCCCTATTTCATGCGCCAGATTTTGGATCATCAGCCTGGTTGGCATGGTCCGGGATCCTGGAACATGTCGGAGCATCGACCGTTGGAAGGGTTTGTGTTTGCCGTTACGCCGTTCAATTTCACCTCTATTGCCGGGAATCTGCCGACAGCGCCTGCTTTGATGGGTAACGTCGCTATCTGGAAACCGGCCTCGACAGCGGTGTTGAGCGGTTATTACATCATGAAGATTTTGAAAGAAGCAGGACTTCCCGATGGTGTCGTCAACTTCCTGCCGGGTCGTGGTTCATCGGTTGGTGATTATGTTGTCAATCATCCTGATTTTGCCGGCCTACACTTCACCGGTTCGACCGAAGTGTTTAGAAGCTTGTGGAAACAGACGGCTGACAACCTGTATAACGGCGTATATAAAAACTATCCTCGTATCGTCGGTGAAACCGGTGGTAAGGATTTCGTCATGGTGGCTCCGGACGCCGATGTCGAATCGGTGGTGGCCGCGCTGCTGAACGGTGCGTTTGAATATCAGGGACAGAAATGCTCCGCTGCCAGCCGCACCTATATTCCACGTTCACTCTGGCCCGCCGTCAAGGAAGGTCTCGAGTTCTTCATGAAGAAAATTATTCCCGGTGACGTCACTGATATCAATACCCATATGGGCGCAGTGATCAACAGGGAAGCATTTGATTCCATCACAGCTCTGATTGGGGTCGGCGCCAAAGAATCCAAAGTGGTCATTGGCGGTAAGAGCTCATCGGAAAAGGGTTGGTTCATCGAGCCGACCGTTATTTTGACTGAAAACCCGAACAGCACAACAATGGAAAACGAAATATTCGGGCCTGTTCTGACGGCTTATGTCTATGATGATGCCAAACTGGATGACACGTTAAAACTTCTTGATCGGACAAGCCCCTACGGTTTGACCGGCGCTATTTTCGCCAAAGACCGCACGTTGATCCGCAAAATGTCGGATGCGCTGCGCTTTTCCGCCGGCAACTTCTATATCAATGACAAACCGACCGGTGCGATTGTCGGCCAGCAGTATTTCGGCGGCGCGCGAGCCAGTGGAACCAACGATAAAGCAGGCAGCGTGTTCAATCTGTTGCGTTGGACCAGCATGCGAACGATCAAAGAAAAATTCGACCCGGTTCCTCCTTTTGTTTGATCCAGCCGCTTAATCAGCGAATGAAATGAAATGATAGGCCGGTCGCCAGACCGGCCTTTTTTTTAGCATCGATCAAAACAAAGCGGCGGAAGATAATTCAAAGGATTGTGGGCATCACCCAAAGAGACCTCATCCCCCGGCCCCTTCTCCATGAATAGAGAAGGGGGGTTGTTTTTTGGGGGACAGACATCTGTACTTTCGGGGGTCAGACCTCCAGAAATAAGTGATGCAGAAAATGCGGGCTTTTTTTAGAGGGACAGACTTCCAATTTTGTATCTTCGGATCGATTACTTTCGGGGGACAGACATCCAGAAATATGAGATCAGGAACCGTGCTCGTAGAGCGCCGCTATCCTTCATTGTCTGAACACGATTACGGGATTAAAGGATTACCAGGATTAGTCTTTTCTTTCTTAGAATCTAATCCTGCCCATCTTTGTAATCTTTGGAATCGTGTTCAAACAGTCATTCGGGATGCGAAGTCAACAACCTGTCACCAAGCGTTGGAATTGAGTATTTAAAGATTTTGGGGGGAGAACCACAAATGAACACGGATAACCACAAATGATTAATTAGGGGACAAATTAGGGGGCAGACTTCTGTACTTTAGTCACGGACATCAATTAATTAGGGGACAGACTTCCAAAACAAAACGAACCATCTTTTATTTCTGAATATCAAACCCGTAAGGCTGAAATACATGCGGCCGGCACATATCTGCGTTCATCTGCGTCATCTGTGGAAAATAAAAAAAATTCCTAATGTTTGAACGATCAAAATCCTATTGTGGATTTAGATGTTATTGGCGTCCATTCGCGTCCATTCGCGGTTAATAAAAAAAAGCTACTTATGAAATAGCTCTTGTCGGAGTTTATTTGACAGGGCATCTTTTCGGCTGATATTTTTATTTTTAGCGGATATGAGAGTGTTCTTATATAATCGTGATAGGGCATTGGTTGTGTCGTTATTTATCTATGAGGAATAATGGATCCAGAAACCTATGATCGTTGGTATGACACTCCCCGTGGTCGGTGAATTGGGCGGCGTGAGGTGGAAGCCGGATAGTACGCAGCCTGTTTTCTGATCGACTTCAGATAGGCGCTTTCATCCTTGCCGTCGCGGAAAAGACCGATGAATAGAGAGGTCGGTATAACCCGTGGAGAGGTAGATTATTTCAGCGTTGGAAAGGAGATCATGTCATGAGGTTAGACATACCGACAGCGCAACAGATTTTGGCGGCTCGATCCGAATTGTTTGAATTGAGTTTCGAAATGGCAAACGATTTTTTCGGCGCCACGTGGTTGGCGAGCCATGTTCGTTTGGTCGAATTGCAGCCGGACATAGACATAAATCTACCGATGTTATTGGCGTATGTGTTTACCCGTAATCCTGCAGAAGAATATCCGATCGACGAATGGTTACCGAACACGGTTTTTATTGAAACGGATTCTGATGAGTTAGCTGGTATGATCGCTCAAGCAGCGTCGGATTTGGGGGAAGCGGAAGATCGGTTCAATGAGGGGTTGTCGGCGGCTCTGGAGCGGCTGACGGAATGTGATGCTAAACAGGTGTGGAAAATCGAAGGAGTGCTAGGGAGGCCGGAACCTCGGTTGCCATACGAATATGGGCTGACCCATCAATTGTTTTGGGTTGGGACAGGACGTTTTTATTATTTAGAGATACATCACGAATCGTGAGGTGTCGGCAAATGGTTAATGCCTATAGTCGACTCCGAAAAATTGTTTCCGAAAGAACACTGAAAAATAAACCTTAAAAAGTAAAGACAGTTATATTTTTTGTGGTAAATGACTGCACAAAAAAACAGCGACCGGCAGAATACCGGTCGCTGATACGTTCTATCGTAAAATGGATTATTGATCCGTAACCTAAATTCTTCGAGTTTGTTTGCTGTTTTTCTCTTTCCCTATTGCTTTAGAAAATCAGCGATTTCGCTATGACCTCGCGATGATGCCCATTCTAGGGCAGTTTTACCTTTATTATCTTTTATATTCAGATCGGCGCCTTTCTCTAATAAAAGCCTTATGACATCAAGATGACCACTCAGTGATGCCAGCATACAGAGATTGCTATATATCTACCACGATATATTTCAACAGCTTTTCGCCACCTACAGTGTTGTGACTGGCCATTAAGTACTTTCCTTTTATGGGCCGACAAGGTTTCCCATCGTCAAACTTGACAACTTTGAAAGAACAACTGTACAATTGTCACAAGAAGGATCGAGGAGATAAAATGGATATTGTGATTGATACTTCAGCGATATTAGCCGTTATACTCGATGAGCCGGAACGCCCGCAAATTATTGAAATGGTGTCGGAAAGTTTTTTAGTCGGCCCGGGATCAATTCCATGGGAGATAGGAAATGCGTTTTCTGCAATGCTCAAGAAAAATCGGTTTGAATTGACTGCTGCAATCAAGGGAATCGATATTTTCAAGCATATTCGAATTCGACTGATAGCGCCTGATTATTCCAATGTAATGAAAATATGCTTCGATCATGACATTTATGCCTATGACGCCTACTTTCTTGATTGCTCACTTAGATTTCATGCTCCTTTATTGACATTGGACAAGAAACTGAAACAAACCGCTGAAGCGATGAATATTGAGGTATTGGAGGTATAAAATGCGCATTTATACATATTCAGAAGCGCGTCAAAATTTTTCAAAGGTTCTTGATGAAGCGGAATCAAACGGTAAAGTGATCATCCGCCGAAAAGATGGGAAAACATATGCGATAATTCCAGAAAGATTAAAGAAATCGCCACTGGATGTACCATCAATTTCAGCGAAGATAACGACCGAGGAGATCGTGTCGATCATTCGTGATGGTCGAGAAAAAAGCGGACCAGAGATACATCACGAATCGTGAGGTGTCGGCAAGCAGTTAATGCCTATAGTCGACTCCGAAAAATTGTTTCCGAAAGAACACTGAAAAATAAACCTTAAAAAGTAAAGACAGTTATATTTTTTGTGGTAAATGACTGCACAAAAAAACAGCGACCGGCAGAATTCCGGTCGCTGATAGATCAGTCGTAAAAGGGATTATCGATCCGAATACCCAAACGTCAGATAACCGAAGTCTCCAATCAAATTGTCCATTTCTGGGTTGATCAGCCCGCTATAAAATTCCAGCCCGAGGGCATGACCCGCGAAAACCGGCCAGGTAAACGGTTCGATTACCGGGATTATGGTCAAACCAGGTTCGTAATTACGATCCTCTATATCAAAATCCTGGGTCCATCCCGGCCAGAACCAAAACTCACCATATATACCAAGCGCGACTGTTGTCGCAACTTTTTCCATCGAAACATCGGTATTGTTGCAGACATAGCAGTTCAACCAGAACGTATCGCCGGTTCGGTACGGATCTTCTTGGGAAACCACCAAGCGAGTTCCCAGATAGTCGCACTCAGAGTCTTCAACAATCAGAGTAATTTCTACCGGGACTTCAGCGTTGTAGACGGCTTCTTTGTAGGTGATGATCGCACGGTATTCACCGGCTGCCAGACCCGTGCTATCAAATGTCAAGTCAATCGATTGCATCTCACCGCCGGACAGGGTTCCAGATACAGGAGTAGTCATAAGCCAACTCATGGATAGCGTACCTAAAAATCCCTTGTTTGCCGTCTCATGGTATTCAATGCTCGATGACCAATCCAAGGTTTCTGTACCGATGTTTTCAAGTGTCAGCGCCTTCTGAATGGTTTCAATGACATTTTCAATTTGTGTGTGGGTGTATACAATCGGGTCGATCACTAGCGCCGATGGAGTCAAGTGGAAGTCCAACATGGTTGTACCACCGGCAATAATCTCAACATCCGTTTCTGTCGCCGGGTTGAATCCATTGGCTGTACAAGTGACCGTAAACGATCCGGGCGGCACGGCAGGGAAATGGTAAAATCCGGTGTTATCCGACAGGGCTGTTTGGCCTATTTCAACAATTTTGACGGTGGCGTTTTCAACCGTTCCGCGGCCGTCATCATAAACAAAGCCCTTTAGAGCTCCGCTCTCGGCGACTTCCATCGTCACAGGAATTTTCAATGGGATTTCATCTTCTGAATTATGAAGCACTGTCAGTTCGGCTTTATATATTCCCGACAATGCTACCTCATCGGCATCGAACGTCAGTGTTACGATATCGGTATCACCTGGAGCGACACTTCCCGAAATGATATCTGTCGTTAACCAAGAATTATAGTCAAACGTGTTCGCCATGAACGGGGCCGGCTGCACAGGAACGTCTCCGGCCGTTCCGCCATAAAAATAGATTTTGCCGTATCCAGCGGCGCAAGCGCCGCCAAAAACTGCTGTTGTCATTGGTTTATCGAGATTTGTCCAGGTATCTGTTTCTGGATCATAACTCCATGTCGTACCGGTGGGATGCAAGATGTTTCCGCCGCCGACGGCCAGAATAATGCCTTCCATTTTAAGGCCGATCATTGACACCGAATTCCCACCCAGACCCAACGGTGTTGTCGCTTTGGTTGTCCAGATTCCGCCACCGGCTGGGTCGAATTCATAAAACTGGTAACAACTCATGTTGTGGTGCCCGCCGACATAAATTTTATCTTTGTAGGCGCAGCCACCACCAAACACAATACCTAAGCCTTCGTAGATCACGGGACCAGGGTTGAGAGTACTCCAAAAATTAGTTGCAATATCATATTCGTAAGCAACGTTTTCAGTTGGGTAGTAATTGTCACTGGAACCGCCGAGAGAATAAACTTTCCCGTCGATCAAACCACCGGAAGCCCCTCCACGTGGTGTCGGCATGGTTGCTCCGGCAGACCATGAATCAGATGCGATGTCATAGATCTGAACCGTGTTCGAAGCATTGTAACCACTTTCATATCCACCGATGACATATACCTTTCCCCTATAATACGCTGCAACTGAGCTATGAAGAGGCTTTATCATAGGAGTACTCTCCGACCATGTGCCCAGCCGCGTATGATAGATTTGGATAGCATTGAATAATTCGTCATGAATGGAGAGACCTCCAATCACGAAAAATTTACCATCACCAAAACAGCTCGACGCCTGATAAACCGGTGTAGCGACCGGCGACAAGGCCGTCCAGTCTCCAATGCCCCGCGAACTTTTGTTTTTCAAGTAGTTGATATCGATTCTAAAATCGAGCGGACCGGTTCCGCTGTTCTCCAAATACAGGTATTCATCAGTTGATTCACCAAGACTCTGCTCAACATGAAAACTCATCGGATGGATATCAGCCAATGGATAGGTCAAATAGAAATCCTGTGTGACAACAACATTCCCAATGATCTCGACATCATGTTCGATCGCATCATTATGACCATGAGCTTTACACTCGATGGTATAAATTCCCGCTATATGCGGCAGCTCATATTCCCCAGCCGCTCCCGAAACAGCAGAAGCCCCTGTTTCAACAACCGTTATAACCGCCCCATCAATTGGTCCCTGGTCGTCCATGACAACGCCGTTCAGCCAGCCTTTATCATCATCAGCAATCATGACAATATCGTCGATAAACCAATACTGTATTCCCACTGTGGGGCCATCGAACAGGAAAGAAAGCCAATACTCTTCGCCTGCAACCTCATTGAGTTCGATCATAAGCGTCTCCGGCCCGATATCATCAGAGGGAGTAACCGTATAGCGGTCAACCCAGGTCGCTCCATCATCGATCGATGTCTGAACGTGTAAAGAATATGGAGAAAATGATGAATTGTGAGAAACATAGTGTTTGAACATCAAAAGAATTTCAGAGACTCCCGTTCCATCGATTTTTGGTGAGACCAAACGAAGCTCACCAATGTAGGACGGGAACCACTTAAAGACCATTTCAGGCGCAACACCACCGGCCATATTCGTGTTACTGACACCCCAATTCTGTGTATCCGGGGTTTTTGTCCAATAAATCGGCAATTCTCCTTGCGGGATACCCGAAAAATCTTCGCTGACCGGGAAGCTCAAAGCTGTAAACGGTTTGAAGAATGCCTGAATCGTGTAATCAGCCTCCATCAGTACCGTTTCCCGTGATTCATCCGAGTACCATGCTCCATCGCGTTTCCAGTGATCAAAATCGGAACCGAAATCCGGGTGAGCAACGATAGACAGAGAATATCCCTCGGGTATTGAATAAGCGCCGGGAGCAGGTTCTACTGTTCCGGTCGCTCCGCCGGTTCCTTCAGGAGGCAGCATTTCCAGATCATACATATCCCCGGTGAATGTACATGAAAAGACAGTTGTCACCCACATGTCTGCACATGCATCATGGCCGCCTTCAATGGTCGCCATGTTACAATCATAGCTGGCAGAGGTACTGAATCGGCTGTGGCCGTTACCTGAGAATGAATTGGCGGACCAGAAAGGAACGCTAGTTGAATACCCTGAAAGAGTGTCACAGACAGTGATGATCAGCGCATGTCCCGGCGTATATACAAAAGGCGTGTCCAATGTCAACATGAAGACATCCGTGCTAGTCTCCGTCAACGTCTTGTTGGAAGCGAGCAAATTCGTATTGCTGTATGGCGTTGTGCACAGGCTGCCTAGATCATAGGTATCCGGTACTTCATCAATATAAACATTCAGTGAGTAATAAGATGTCGGATTTTCGCCACTGCAGCGAATCCAGCCGATTTTTTCGATAATGACCGGATCCGTTCCGGAAATAGAACTCAAAGCCGACACAGGAATACCATATTGAGTTTCGCTATATTCACAAAGATGGTACCATGGTAAGAAAGGCGTCGACAGCGAACACCCCGTGCTGCCGATGGTCACCTCTATTTGTGCCAGTGAAATTGGCGTAAATAATACAATAATCACTATTGCCAACATTGTTTTTCGCATGGAGATTTCTCCTTTTGAAATGATGATATTTAAACTGTTGTTTAAAATCCTCGTCAACTCGCTCCAAAATTGTCCTCAAACAAAACTAAAACAATATAAATCCAGCAACAACAGTCTAGTAAAAAATAGATGGGCTGTCAAGTTCAAACGAAGAAAATCTTTTACTTTACAACGAATTACTATGGAAATTTTTTACACGCCAAGGAACAGCGACCGGCAGAATACCGGTCGCCGATAAGCTCAATCGTAAAAGGAATTAGTTATCCATATATCCAAATGTCAGATAACCGAAGTCTCCAATCAAATTGTCCATTTGGGCATTGATCAGCCCGCTGTAAAACTCCAGACCGAGAGCAGTTCCTTGGACATCCGGCCAGATAAATGGTTCAAACACCAGTATTTCCGTCAGGCCTGGCAGATAATCATGGTATTCCAGGTCAAAATCCTGGGTCCATCCCGGCCAGAACCAGAACTCACCGTACACGCCAAGCAATACCGCTGTTGCAATATGCTGCATTGGAATATCGGTATTGTTGCATACATGGCATTCCAACCAGAACGAGTCGCCGGCTCGGAACGGGTCTTCTTGAGAAATCACCAAGTGGCTTCCCAGATAGTCACACTCAGGTGTTGGCGTCGGTTCAGGGGTCGGAGTGGCGGTTGGTGGAGCCGGTGTATTTGTTGGAATTGGAGTTTCTGTTGGTGAAATCGTTTCAACAATCAAAGTGACTTCTACCGGGACTTCAGCGTTGGAGACAGCATCTTTATAGGTTATTGTCGCACGGTATTCGCCGGCTGCCAGACCAGTGCTATCAAATGTCAAGTCAATCGATTGGGTCTCACCACCAAGCAGCGACCCTGACACAGGTGCAGCTTCGAGCCAGTTCGGTGGCCATGTGCCTAAAAATCCCATGATCGCAGCAATAGCCGCATGGAAATCAGATGTATTTTGAGCGGCACTAAATTCAGCGGTTGACAGAACAGCTTTTGTCGAACCGTTGTCAAATGCTATCGCCGCTTTCGCCGTTGAACCATTGGTTGCGTTCCAAATCACGAACGCATCGGTATCCGGCGTCAGGTCATCGATGTAAAGATCGTTGGCAAGGAAGGGACCACCCACCGACTCGCCTTGGATTGTAAAGTCAAGACCTTCGGCAAATGTGCCGGCCACTCCCGTAATATTGGCACTGACGACATTCTCGAGAACATCCTGATTGACGGACTGCAAGCCCATGTGGGTTTTGAACCATCCGGAAGCTGTTCCCCATGATGGGTGAGAACCCCACAGGACATCCTGGCCGACCAGCAACACATTGCCACCAGTATTCTGATACGCCAACAAAGCGGCTTCATCAGCAGGTGTCAAGTTCTGGCTTGAAGCTGAATCCCACCAGTTTTCACCGGTCAAAACAACAGCAGCGATATATTCGTTGGCTGTAAAGGGTGTCGGGAATGGAATATTGCCGCTGGATGGAGCGCCAATTGTCAACGCCACATTGTAACCAGCGGCTGACAGGGCGTCAGCATAGGCTGATGCCGGATTATAAAAACCCGTGTTGCCATCCAGATGCACGGCGATCAGAACATCACCGTTTCGCTTCCGATTAGAGTATTCGATCGTTGAGGACCAATTCAAAGTTTCCGAACCTGTGTTCTCAAGAGACAGCGCATCCTGAATGGTTTCAATGACATTTTCTTCTTGGATATGGGAGAATTCCGTCGGATCGACCTCAAATCCGTTTATGGTCATGTTTGTTTGCGTCAGCGAAACCGGAGCAATCAACACAACCATAATTATAGCCAATACTATTTTTTTCATAAAAGTTCCTCCTCTTGAAATGATGAAATTTAAACTATTGTTCATAACCCTATCTAATCATCTCAACATCATCTTTCGATAAAATTAATCCGATTGCGCTTAGTGTAACAGAAGATAGATAGGTTGTCCAACTAAATTGGCAAAACCATTTTTATTTTAACTCTAGTAATGATTTTCAACCAGTTTATACGCATCAAAGAATAAGCGACCGGCAGAATACCGGTCGCCGATAAGCTCTATCGTAAAAGGGATTATCGATCCGTATAGCCAAACGTTAAATAACCGTATTCCCCAATTAAATCGTTCATTTCCGCGTTGATCAGGCCGCTGTAAAATTCCAGACTGAGAGCTGTTCCTTGGACATCCGGCCAGGTAAACGGTTCAAACAGCAGCATTTCCGTCAGGCCCGGCAGATAATCATGATATTCCAGATCAAAATCCTGAGTCCATCCCGGCCAGAGCAGAACTCACCGTACACGCCAAGCAATACCGCTGTTGCGATATGTTGCATCGAAGCAACGGTATCGTTGCAAACATGGCATTCCAGCCGGAACGTGTCGCCGGCTCGGAAAGAGTCATCTTGGGTATATCTCTCCATTATAATACTCTGCGACTGAGCTATGCAGCTGCTTTGTCATAGGAGCGATCACTGACAGCCATAGGACTCCTTGACACAAAAGTTCATTTCAAATAAATTGCGCCACAGATAAATGGCTCGGTCATCAATCAGCCGGCCGGCTGTTGTTGAAAAGGAGTTTTATTTGAGTAAAAGACCCATCCCATCCTCGTTATACATTATCTTGAGTTCAGTTTTGATCGTTGGGATTTTTCATACTGCAATCGATACCGGAGTCACTAACGACGATGCATATATCTTTTACCGATATGCTGAAAACTTTGCTAAAACGGGTGAGATGGTTTTCAATATCGGTAAACCAAGTTATGGCTATTCAAGTTTTCTCTGGACGTATTTATTGGCCTGGTCGGTTACAGTTACCGGACTGTCCCCCATCTTTTTTGCGAAGATGTTTTCAGTATTATTTCTACTTACCGGAACATTTTTTATTTTTAAAACATTGCTCATTACGACGGAGTCTGAACCGCTTGCAGCGCTTGGCGCATTTGTATATTCCCACGATCCGTTTATGCTCTCTAATTCATATGAAGGTATGGAATCGGGGTTCCTGCTCTGCCTTTATTCGTCATTGTTGCTGTTTACGGCGAGAAGTGGATTGAAGAAACCCGTGCGTCTTGCCGTTCTGGTTGCTCTGTCTTTTTATGTACGCCCAGAGATGATTCTTCTTGTTCCTGCTTTTATTATCACCGATCTATTAGAACTAAAAGTCATGAAGGAGAAAATCCTGAGTTGGAAGCATAAAAATCTGCTTTTCTTTATAATCACATTTCTTTTACTTGTAGCCCCTTATTGTATTTACATGCTTGTGAAAACAGGGCATCCGATACCACAGACCTACATAGGTAAAGTTCTGACGCATAATCCACGGTTTTTCGAAAAAAGCTTCTTTGAGCAGAATTTGGAAGCATGGAAAACAAATTCATTGCTGCTGAAAAACCTTTTCACCAGACCTTTAAACATGTTCCTGAGTGGAATGCTGACCCTGTTTTTGCCTCTGTTTGTCATACCCATTTTGACTGGAATCAAGAAGAAAAAACTGTTTTGGATAACTCCCTTTTACTTCTATTCGCTTTTTCTTTTCATCTCCCATAGCCTCAGATTCACAGGAATGTTGTCAAGGGGTGAAAATAAAAAGCCAAGTGCTCAATGGAACTAAATTGAATTCTGCTGAACGCATTGCTATCATGTCGTCTTTTTACCCCCTTACTACAGAAACGCTTTATGCAAGGGTTTTTCTTGTTTTGCTACGCTTGTATATTGATATTGCACATGCTATAATTTATAGCATGTGCAATGCTTGATTGCAGGAGGTAATTTAGATGATGTTTCCTGAATTTATAAAAAGAGTGCGTCAAAACCTGAATCTCAGCCAGCAGCAATTAGCACAGGAATTAAGTGTCAGCTTCACTACAATCAACCGTTGGGAGAACGGTCACGTTGTTCCGAGTAATCTTGCCCTCAGAAGCTTTATTGAGTTTTGCATTTCAAGAAGCATAGAAATTCCTAAAGATATAATTGAAAAACGGTGATCATTCTATTTTCTGTTTATTTTGCTGTGTAGGGCGGTGGATACATGAACGAAACTGCATCGAGCCAACTCATAGAAAAAATTAATGCCGTCCTCCAAAACAAAGACGGCTGTACTGTTAATATCGTCAACAACAAGCTTACCTTGTCGGTATTTGCGTTGCTCCGCGACAATCTGCGAAATGTTCGCGAGATAAACTTTGTTATCCGTGACACTCGATTTCTGCCCGAGACGACAGAAATTGCGCGCGAGTTTGAAATTGACGCAAACCCCAAAGATATGCTCTTTAATCCCTATGATATCGTTGAGAAAAATAAGCTCACCCACTTCGCAACCGCAAAGGCAATGTATGAGTTTATTAAACAGCATGTCAATGTCCGCATCACGCGGCCGCCGCATAGTATACGTGGCAATCTGCTGACGATAGATAATGATTTTATGGTTCAAGGCTCATCGTCTTTGGAGATTTCCCAAAAAGTGAATCGTAGCCGTGCCATCAATGTGGATTTTGACACAGTTCTCAACGACTCAATGGACAAAGCGCAAATTGAGGGCGCGAATGCCAAGTTTGAACAACTCTGGTACTCTAACGAGCTTACCCGCGACTTCAAGGAAGAGCTTTTGAAGACCCTTTCCTATGTCTACAAAGACCACCCACCGGAGTTTCTCTACTACTACACGCTTAATGAGATTTTCGGCAATCAGCTTGACTATGGCGTTGAGCGCTTCGAGCGCGACAACACCCAGTTCAAGAAAACAGATATATGGAACGCGCTTTTTGATTTCCAAAAGGATGCAGTTCTGTCGGCTATACAGAAGATAAATAAATACAATGGCTGCATTATTGCGGATAGTGTAGGCTTAGGTAAGACCTTTGAAGCGCTGGCAGTTATCAAATACTTCGAGTTGAGGCAGGATAATGTTTTAGTTCTTACCCCGGTCAAGCTATTTGATAACTGGAACTCATTCCGGAATCCCTACAAAGACAATATTATCAGCGATATTTTTAACTATAAAATACTCTGCCATACTGACCTGTCGCGGCAATATGGCGAATCGCGCAGCGGTATTGACCTGTCGCGCATTGACTGGAGTAAGTTTGACCTGGTTGTCATTGATGAGAGTCACAATTTCCGCAACCGTACAGAACGGGATGATGGATTCACACGCTATCAGCGGCTCCTTGATGATTGCATTAAGAAGAACCAGAACACTAAGGTGTTGTTACTTTCGGCGACACCGGTCAACAACTCATTGACTGACCTTAAAAATCAAATCAGCCTGATTACCGGTGACCGTGATGACGCATTTGCCGAGTATGGTGTGGAGAGCGTCGGCAAAACGCTGATAAACACACAGGCTATGATTACCTATTGGCATAAAAACCGGGGGCACAGTAAGCGCGGCCTGCTTGATACGTTACCGCCAAGCTTTTTCCGGCTGCTTGAAATGATAACAATCGCACGAAGTCGCAAACAGATTACCGCTGGCTATAAGAGCGCCGAATTCGGAACATTCCCTGAAAAAAGCAAGCCAATTACATTCAATCCCGATATTGATGCACAGGGAGAGCTTTTGATTTTCGGCTCAACAAACGAGATTCTGGAAAGCTTGAAAATGGCAGTCTATTCCCCCATGAAATACATCAAGGGGGAACACAAAAAGTTTTACAGCGAGAAATTCCAAACCGTCTATGGTGGTAAGGTTATTTTCACGCAAGAGAATCGAGAAGTCATCACGACGACGCTCCACCGCTTCAATCTTTTCAAGCGGCTCGAAAGTTCCGTCTACGCCTTTGGTGAAACCATAGGGCGACTAATTGACAGAATCGACAAGGCTATCGCACAGCTTGAAAGTGTTGACCCGGATAAAATTCTTGAGGTGGACGAACTCGATGCTGAGGATGACTTCCTCGACTACAAATACGAGATAAACGTCAACCATCTGAATACAGCGGATTTTCTTGCTGATCTGTATTATGACAAAGAAATCCTAGATGGGCTTTATAGGGATATTCGCCGTGTGCTTGACGAAGAGCGGGACTCCAAACTTGAAGTTCTGCGGGAGTTTTTACACGAGAAAATCAAAGCCACTCCTTATAATGAAGGTAACCGCAAGGTGCTGATTTTCTCTGCTTTTGCGGATACAGCAGAATACATCTTCTTGCAGCTTGAGAAAGAGCTGCGGGAGCTTGGGGTCTTCACAGGTTTTGTAAGCGGCTCCAAGCCCGTGCGCTCAAACAATATGGTACAGCAGGAATACTCCATGCTGCTACGGGCATTTTCCCCCGTGTCAAAGAAAGTTGACGATGCAAATCCCAACCTTGAAATCGATGTTCTTATTGGTACGGACTGCATCTCTGAGGGGCAGAACCTGCAAGATTGCGACTGTGTTGTAAACTACGATATCCAGTGGAATCCTGTGTCTCTGATTCAGCGTTTCGGTCGCATCGACCGTATCGGCAGCCAAAACGCCAAGATACAGATGGTAAACTTCTTCCCTGCGTTGGAGCTTAACGAATACCTCAATCTGGAGCAGCGTGTAAAGGGCAAGATGCTTGCCGTAAACATTGCCTCTACAGGGGATGAAGATATCCTGTCGCCGGAGATGAACGACATCCGTTTCCGCAAGCGGCAACTTGAAAAGCTTCGCCAAGAGGTTATCGACATCGACGAGGCCAGCGACAACATCTCACTGACCGACCTCAATATGAACGACTATCTATTTGAGCTTGTGCAGTACATAAAGAAGCACCCGGATGTAAAGCTTGTACCAAAGGGAATATACTCCGTTACTGAGAGCGAGAAAAACGGCATTCTGTTTTGCTTCAAACATAGCAATGTCGCGATCAAGCCGAGCTCCGACAGCAGCCTTTACCCCTACTACCTCATCTATATCGGGAGCGATGGCGAAATCATCTATGGAAACCTACAAACCCGCGAGGCACTTAAGGCGTTTCGCAAGCTTTGCGTAGGGAAACACTCTGTTGATACGCTCCGCAATTTTGCCTTTTTGCAGCGCACGGATGATGCTAGGAATATGGGAGCATACTCCAAGCTACTCACAAAAGCAGTGGAGAGCATCCAGGGCGACGAGGGCAAAAAGGCGCAGGCATCCATCTTTGATTTCTCCGGCTTTGATAATCCGTTCGCAGGTGAAACGACGGATGACTTTGAGCTGGTGTCGTTCCTGATTGCAGATTAGCGGAGGTGAAGCCATGTTTAACATTCCACAGAGATACCTCGCCGACAGTCCAATCGAGCCAAAGACCTTTATCTTGCGGGATATGAAGAAAGCGGACAAAGGGCGTATCCGCGAAAACCTGCTTGAAGTGCGGCTCAAATGGCAGATTGCGGGTGAGGATGTCCCCTCACTCATTGATGAAAACTACAACTGCGCCGTTATCATGGGACTTGATATTAAGCTCAGATCTATTAAGGATACAGCATACTTTGCCGATCTGGTTCATCGCATGGTCAAAGCGCCCTGTGTGGTTCGGTTTTATGATACCGGGTCAGAGGTTTACTCTTTCGCACATAAGCGGCTCAGCCGCACCGATGCCACCCAGGTTGTTGTGGAGGAAAGGATAGAAACGCCAGAGTTGTCGCTTTCCTTCCCCGACAAAACCACCGAGAAACTGCACAAATATCTTTCGTTTGATACCCTTAGAAACAAGACGGACAAGCTGAGCTTATATCTGGAAGCAAACGTCAAGGCGTTTATCATCTCGAACCCCAAGCTGTACAGTGGGATTGACGAGCTGCTTGAGAAAAAGCTGT
The DNA here is from genome assembly GCA_964404285.1 of uncultured bacterium. Lineage (GTDB taxonomy): Bacteria > CSSED10-310 > CSSED10-310 > CSSED10-310 > CSSED10-310 > JBASEY01. The sequence goes on from CAYOJK010000022.1 coordinate 32,012, forward strand.
GGTACAATCGAGATGAGGTTCTTGCCCTGTTTGAAAGGCTTCTGGAGTTAAAGCGATTGAATGAAGAGCTGAAAGCCGAAAAACTGCCGGGCGAGCGGGC
>CAYOJK010000023.1:0-29282 GCA_964404285.1 uncultured bacterium
CGACAAATACGCCAGTGCCGGATACGCCGACTCCGGTTCCTACGTTTACACCAGTTCCGGATACTCCGACACCGGTTCCAACCTTCACACCGATCCCGGATACACCGACGCCGGTTCCCACGTTTACACCAGTGCCTGACACCCCAACGCCGGCGCCAACATATACCCCTGTCCCCGACACGCCTACTCCTGTTCCGACCTCGACGCCGGTGCCTGACACACCAACCCCGGTTCCCACGTTTACACCTATTCCGGATACGCCAACGCCAGTTCCAACCTTTACACCAGTACCGGATACTCCGACACCGGCGCCAACGTATACCCCTGTCCCGGATACGCCTACTCCGGTTCCGACGCATACGCCGGAACCTACGGCTACGCCTACATCACCGACAGACGATCTGATTTGGCTCACCGATGTGCAAGGTTGCACGGGTGATGAAGTTGTTGTCGAGGTGCGCATGGCGAATGCCGTTACGGGCGTGGATGCGTTCTTGATGACGGTGTTGTATGACGCGGACATGTTGGAATATCAATCGTGTACTCGTGGAGATCTGGATCCTGATTGGGTGATGTTCGATTGTTACGAACCGGAACCTGGTCTGGTCAACATGGGTGGTTTTTCACTACCTCCCGACGAAGTGCCGGCCGGTAGTAATGGTGTTCTGGTCGAGATGACCTTTATCGTCACGTGTTCCGGATGCACTCAGGGTGATACCAGCGCTTTGATTCCAACAAATCTGCGTGACGATATTGCCGATTTTGCGCCTGAGGAAGGTGTATTCACGTTTGATTGTTTAACGACTCCAACACCTTCAGCCACGTTTACGCCTGTACCGGATACTCCAGTTCCGACCTCGACTCCTGTCCCGGATACTCCAACACCGGTACCAGACACCCCGACTCCAGTTCCAACCTATACGCCAGTGCCGGATACACCAACTCCATTCCCGACATATACACAGGTACCGGATACCCCGACACCACACCCATCATTTACTCCTATGCCGGATACTCCAACACCGGAACCGACGGCTACACCGACGTCTGAGCCTACAACATCGCCAACGGCTACACCGACCGGTGTGCCGCCAACCGCCACACCGACCCAGACACCGCCAACAGCGACCCCGACTGGTGTGCCTCCAACGGTGACACCCACGCCGGAGCCTGGTACGCCGACACCTACCGAAACACCATCTATACGAGCTTTAGGAGCTTATCTTGAAATGCCGATAGATTACTATACGGAAGGTGAAGCCTGTTATGTCAAAGTAACAGTTGCCAACGATACACCTGAACAATACATCGAGGCGCCATTGTTTGTGTTGTTGGATTGCTACGGCGTCTTCTTCTGGTGGCCTTCATGGTCAAATGATATCGACTATAATTTGATCGATATCGATCCGATGGTGGAAAACGATTATTGGATTGTCGAACCGTTTATCTGGCCGAGTTTTGATTCTTCTGCCAGCAATATCTGGTTCTATACGGCGATGACGGACAAGAAGGTGACGCAAATATTCGGATTGTTCGACAGCTTTGAGTTTGGTTGGGGCTGGTAAATTGGGTTGACGATGCCTTTGCCCGACCGTTTGGGGTTCTAGGATTTGAGCCGGCGTGACTGTTTGCCGATAGCTTCAAGAATATATTCGGGATTTAAAGGAGTGTGGTCAAAATCCATGTCTAGAGCATCACACACTGCATTGACGATTGCGGGAGCAACTGCAAGCATTGCCGGTTCACCAATACCTTTTGCACCTAAAGGTCCATCAGGATCTGGGGTGGGTAAAAAGATTATCTGCATTTCCGGACGATCGTTTATACGGGGAATAGGGTAATTTCCGAAACCAGTGACTTTAGGAATTCCTTTGTCGACAATATAGTTTTCCGATAGAGCCATTCCTGCAGCCATCATAATACCGCCTGTCACCTGGCTTTCTGCAAGGCGTTGATTGATGATCGTTCCTGAATCGTGTGCCGAGACAATTTTTTCTAAAACAATGTCGCCTGTCGATCGGTTAACTTTTACACGAGCTGCGGCTGCGGATGTTGCGAATGTTTTGTATGTATCGCCTTGGCCGTTTTCAGATCGAAGCGCTTCTGAATTCATCAGATATCGGGCTTTGACCGAGATTGGTTTTAGAGGTGATGGGTCGGCATTCAAAAGAGCCGATAGTTTTTTGCAGGCGTTAACAACGGCATTTCCGGTGACATAGGTTTGTCTCGAGGCAACTGTGGATCCACTGTCCGGCGTCAATGCCGTGTCACCTGTTGTGACGATGATGGACGCTACTGGAACCTGTAGAGTGTCGGCGGCAATTTGAGCAAAAATCGTTTTAGCGCCTTGACCGTAATCGATAGCTGAGGTGCGAATTTCATAGGTGTTATCAGGATATCCAATCAGTTCGACCTGGCCTTTATCCAAGATATTGTTGCCATAGCCGATACCGTAGAATGAAGCGCTGAGACCGACGCCGATCGACCATCCGGCTGTGTCTTGACGGCTTCCGCGACAGGGTTGTATCCAGGGCAATGCGCTAGCGGCGGCGTCAAGCAGATCGGCTATCGGTGTGATATGTTGTAAAACCTGGCCTGTCACTGTTTTTGCGCCAGGTCGTAATCCATTGATTTTACGAAATTCAAGTGGATCGATATTTCGAGCTCGGGCAATTCTGTCTATATGGCGTTCCGCTGCAAGATGAGCTTGCACAGCGCCGAAACCTCTCATAGCGCCAGAAAATGCGTTGTTAGTATAAACCGATACTCCATGAACGGTCGCCTCCGTGACCTGATACGGGCCGGTTGCATGCACGGCACACTTTCTTAAAATGTTCGGAGCCCAGGAAGAATACGCGCCTGTATCCGCTAGAATAGTGATCGATTGACGGGATAACCTGTTGTTTTTATCCACCGAAGAAGTATGACTGATGCGCATTGGGTGGCGTTTAGTCGTTATATTGAACGATTCTGATCGATTCAGAGTGATTTTAACAGGCCGACCAGTCAACCAGGAAGCTAAGGCGGCCAATGGTGAGACAAAGATATCTTCCCGTTTCCCAAACGCAGCTCCCGTATGCTTTTCAATTACCCGGACCCGGTTCATTTCTCTTGGAGGAAGACCTAACACACGCATAATTTCCAAGCGGTCAAAAAACACATTTTGGGATGGTGCAACCACTTGTAAGACACCATCTTCAAACCACGCAACGGCAGTTTCCGGTTCCAGAAGAGCATGCTCGATAAAAGGGGTTGAAAACGTATCGCTATATTCGGAATTATCCATATCCGACTTAACAGGAGCGGCTGTTTTTTGGATTTTTATTTCTGCTGCAATGTTGCCTTCGTCATAGAGACTGATCGTTTCAGGTTGCAAAGCTTGTTGAGGGTCAAAAAGCGCTGGTAAGGGTTCGATCACAGGTGCGACAGCCGCGGCTGAACGCCGAGCTGCATCAATCGTCTCCGCCAGAACAAGCGCTATTGCATCACCTGAAAACCGAATTCTGTCTTCTACCAATAACGGGCGATCTTGCCGCCATCTCCCAATACCGTTTTGTCCAGGGATATCGTGCGCGGTGATAATACGTACAACACCTGGAATCTGCATTGCCTTTTGCGTGTTTATCGACTTCAAGTTACCGCTGGGAACAGTTGACCAAACAACAGTTCCATAAAGAGATGATTCCGGATATAGGTCATCGGTAAAACGAGCTGTGCCGGTAACTTTTGCGTAGCCATCTATGAGAGGCATATTGATATCGCTCTGTAAGTCATCAGTGATCTTGTTGAGATCATTAAGTTTTGCGGCTGCTTTTAATATGGCATCCTCGATTGGTTTATATCCGGTGCATCGACAAAGGTTGCCTTGAAGCATTTTTCGTATCGTCTGTCTGTCAGGATTGTTGTTTTGAAGAAGTAAAGCATACGCGGCCATAATCATACCGGGAGTGCAAAATCCACATTGGACAGCGCCTGTTTCGAGGAAAGCTGATTGCAAAGGATGAAGGGTTCCATCGTCAGCTTGTAAACCCTCGATGGTAGTTATAGGTTGGTTACCGACATCTTTGATGTGAACTCTACATGACTTGACAGGTTTATTGCCCATTAAAACAGTACACGCTCCACAATTGCCAGTATTACAACCGTGTTTAGCGCCCGTTAAAAATAATTTTTGGCGTAACACATTCAGTAGAGTATCTGTTTCCTTGGCTTCAACACGATATTCTCGACCGTTTACGATCAATAAAAAATTTTTTTTACCTGATTGTTGTGTTAAAAAAGTCTCCGAATCATTCATGATATGTAATACGTGTTATTATCGTTGTTTCTGTTGTTGGAAAAAATGTTCCATCGGCGTCAAACCCGGTTTGGTTTGTTTCAGTATTCTGTGTGATTGGATATGACGGTTCACTCTATCTGAATGATCAGTAAAGCTATGAATCATATACTGTGGGAAGAAACCGAACCATAATATCAATGCTGTCAGCGGGATCAGAATTCGACCTGGTTTCAGGTCATCTGCTGAATTGAAAGCAGCAACGACGGGCGAAGGTTTTCCGGTAAAAATTTTTTGAAACATCCATAAAGATCCTGTGGAAAGGATCAGAAAAGCGCCGAGAGCTATAAAGGCCCAGACTGGTTGTATCTGAATGATACCGGCAATAATTAGGAATAGCCCTGAAAACATACTCAGTCCTGGGACACCGGATAAAGCCATTATAGATGTAATCGTAATAATGCTGAGCAGAGGAAATTTTTGACGAATACCGGTGATATCCTGCATCAGATCTGTTTCTGTCCGCGATGTAATCCAGTTGATGGCAAGAATCAGGATTGACATGGTTGGGATAAAATTTGCCGCAGTCAATACCGTGCCGACAAAGCCGGTCTCGTTCAGGGTAAACAGGCCTAGCAGAAGCAATCCGGAATAGCTTTGGGTGATAAATCCCAGTCGATGCAACAGGTGAGGATTCATAAGTGAGACCATCGCTCCATAAATCATGGATAATAGAGCCGCGAAAACGACATATTTATTGAAATTGAGACATATATCCGGACAAAGAGGCAGACATATACGAAGCATAATATAAATACTCGTTGCCAGTCCGGTTGGAATCAGAAAGGCGGAGATGCTTGCCGGAAAATCTGAAATAGTGTCTAACAACCAGGCATGTAATGGAAATAAAGCCATTCGAATAGCAAGACAAATAAATAATAGTGCAAACAGCCAGAGTTGCAATGATTCAGGAATAGGTAAACGGGATAGTGTTGTCATATCAAATCCCTGCAATCCGGATTTCGTGAAAACCATAAAGTGAGCCAAGCCAAGGGAGCTTGCCAGCAGTAAAAGCGACAGCAGATGGAAGATAAAAAAGGTGATTCGTCCTGAGTTTTGTTTTTTGTTGGGATGTCTAGAATCGACAAAAAATGGAACGATCAACCAAGTTCCCCAGGCAAAAAGCAAAGATAAAGCGTCACGAGCTAAAAAAACACCGATTGCTCCGGAAAAAATAATCAGGATACAAAACAGTCGTCTCCAGGAAAGATGTGACTCGATAAAAATCATATAGACCAAACACGTCAACATCGCCAATACAGTCATCATTATCATCCAGCCGGCAAAGCTGTCCAAAACAAGATGCGCATTCAATTCAAGGCCTGGAATCCAGGATTTTGTAGTGGAGAGTGCGTTTATGGAATGTGTGCGCCACGGAAAGACCGTCGTTCCGGATACAATCACCATGATACAGACAGCCAATGAGATGGTTATCGCGATCCAGCTCGACAGAGTGATCCATTTTCTGGTGAATAGTCCCATAATGATACCACCCAGAAAAGGTAAAATAGGCAACCAGAAAAGAAAGGCTGAATTCATAAGACAATTCCTTTACGACGGTTTATCATTTTGCTCCAGCGTCGACTGATGGTGTTGTTTATTAATAAACGAACAATCAAAAAGCCATAATAGTCGACCCCAGGTGCACAATACTCTTGGAATAGTGTGAGTTATAAAGTAGTTCCATCCTGATTCCAAAATCAGAAAACCATCAGCAATTTGTTGTATAGGCCACGCTATTCCGAGATTAATAATTTTGTGTGTTCCAAAAAAATCGTAAGCCAGCCATCCCAATGAGGATGAAAAAGCCGGGTCATCAGAAGCTTCCGATTGAGAAAACCTAAAAATTCGAAAAGCGGGGATAACGTAGACTAAAAGGATAATACCGACAATTATCAGGTGGTAGGCATTATGTATAAACATGATTGAACACAAGACGGGCAAGACGATTCCAAGAGCTTGAATATATCGACCCCAAGGGATGCGGAACTGAACATCCAGCAGCCGGCCGATACCGAACAGGAACAAGGCGGGGTACAGAATGATCAGGAGTGTGGATACCGGTAAAAATTCGGGAATAAAAGCTGTTCCCATCAATAGGCTGGAACAGGTGACGGCCAGCCAGAGCATTGTCAATTTGCTTCCCTTTTGGCTGAAAACAGCTATAAAAGCGATACCGATAGACATAGCTGCTATGGTTAGCGCGATATATTTTATCGCTGGAACAAATTGAAAAAGCCACTGATATCGTTCCAAAATAATTCCATTTGAAGGTAGCATCATTACATAGATAAACAATGCATTAAATACATTCATTTCACGTGTATCGGAGAGCCATGACGAAAAGGGTATCAATCCAAGGCCAGGCATAACGGCTAAAAGCAGGAAAAAACACGCTAGAAAAACCGTGTTTAGAACCGCTGAAACGGGTAGCGTGCCGATCAATGTTTTAACTATCTGGCTTTGGGCTTCCGAAGATATCGAGTAAGATAAACGTCCGATTAGAGCATAGATAAGAAGAGATGCAGCCATTAGCAAAAAAACGGAAATCATCAGAGTGGTGAAGTTGGATGATTGTTCATGGGTAGACGTATCTTTCTCAGTCAGTAAAATCGCTGACAGCGCGATGCCCCAACCAATTGCTCCGCTGATCAACGAACCTGAAAGAAAAAAGAACGATAACCCAGCTAGTATCATCTGATGAACCGCGTAATGCACAGGTTTTTGATTTGAGGAAGCTATAAATGCAAGTAGATTGATAATAAAAGAAAAAACTGCCAGGATAACCAGCCAGTGAATAGAAACGGTATCTGCCAGGAGTGAAAAAGACAGCGCTTCTGATGTGCCTGGTAACAAAAAAAGTTGATTCAATTGATATTCAAAAGGGGCTGAAACACGGTCGATAAGGGCAAGATTCAAGACAAGTATCAGTGAAAAAGTGGTAGCTGCCAGCGACACATATTTCGAAAAACGGGCACGTGTATCACGATATTGAAAATCCAGCAAAAGCAATGCGCTCAAAAACGGTATGAGCGGTATCAATAATAGTTGCATCTCAATCTCCGCCAATCAACCTGGCCGGTATTTCGACCGCTGAATAATTTTATCGGGAACCGACAGGAAAATCAAAGGAGACTAGAATTTGGATTTCACGGTTTTTAGCCGCGTAATAAACTGTCTTCCAGAAGTTTGACTCGTTCTTCAAGATCTTCTAACCGCATGGCCAGTTTGTTGACCGACCAAACCGGTACTCGTGGACGGACGATTTTTTCCGATTCATCTTCAATAATTTCATTATAAAATGAATCAATTTCTGTTTTCAGATAGTATGTTTTACGGGAATAGTGACGAGGTTCCTGGATTTTTCCCGCCCGTACCAGAGTCCGAAGTTTTGCTCGGGACACCCCAATCTTTTTCAGATCTTGAACAGAATAATATGAAAGAGGATCAAAAGGTGTCCGCCGAGGATAATCTTTTAAAAAACGGTCTATTTGTTCCCGGAGAAACAAGTTTTTTCTACCGACTTTTATCTCCGGTAAAATATGTCCGGAACGGTTCCAAAAACGAACGGTCTGATCACTGACTCCTGCTATTTTAGCTATATCCTCAACAGAATAATACTTCTCATGATCATAGGGTTTAACACCTCTATACAGGCGAGCTGCATGACCAAAAATATATTTCGGAATTCCATTCCAAAAATGGCTTTGCTTCAATTCAATTACTTCATTACATCCACAACCACAAAAGTGTTTTCCTTGTTCGTTTTCAATGAACTCATCAAAACTTTTGTACTTGCTTCGTATTGTCCGTTTGTTTAATGACATAAGAACTCTCCTTTAATACCTATAACGTTAAACAAAGCGTTACCTTACAAATAATAAGGAAATAATTTCATGTTGTCAAGAAAAACTCATATTTTAAGTATGCTTAAAACACAAAATTATAATTTTTTTGTTCAGTAAAAATGCTATTTGCTCCAATAATTATGGTTCATTCCAATTTGAACAAAAACCTGTCAACTATTTAGATTGCTGTATTTATTTATCAAAAAACTGAAGTTCTATTGTATATATTTCAACAAGAAGATTTCTATTGTTTTCTTTGTTTTTGGGGAATTGAGTTTTCACAGCTAGTTCCATCGACAGGGTTTCCAGACGCTGTTTATCTATGTTGAAAATGCTTGTTCCAACACCTTTCCAGGTAACAATAACAGGGTCCATATCTGTGGAAACATCACGAATATCGATAGTCGTTACAATTTTTGCACAATGCGCATCGTTACACGGATCAATCGCTGCAAGCTCATGAGAAATAGTGCCGGTAAAACGTGTACGAACCGTATCGCCGCTGGTAAACAATTGGAATGGGTATACACGTACCTGTTGCATTTGAAGAGGTTCAGCCGGCAAGCCAAGGGTCAGTCGACTTATCAGGTAGGTTTCTTTTTTTGGACCAATAAAATCTTCAATCGCGCCATTCGGCGTAAGCCTAAATCTAGCTACTCGTTGAGGTATTTTTTGAGCATCCGGGATCGGGACGGGGGTATCGTTCTCAGTGATACCTTCCAGTTCCAATACTAAATCTCCAGCAGCATTACCATCAGACAACGATTTAATCGTGTATTCCCCATGTAGTGATTCAATCCGGATAGGTGATCGAGCTATAACGGCATCATTTTGATCCAGAATGGATTTCTGATTATGGGATACTTGTTTGATCCGATACACCCATTTTGTGGTGGGATCAAATTGCCAATTAAAGGTTAATTCCTTCAAAAAGTCATTTGCCTGGGCCTGTAATGACAACAGACCCAGGCAAACTACTAACAAACAGAATTTACATGTGTTCTCGGACAAATTCATTCAACAGTTCTAGTCCTTTGCTGATATCAGCGGGTGATGATGCACATGAAAATCGAACGTGTTCACCTTCCCCTGGAACCTGTGGACCGAAGTGAATATCAGCCAGACACGCCACATGTTTTTCAACCAGCAGACGTTTACGGAATTCTTCGGAATTCGCACATCCGGTGATTTTGCATGCTTCAGTAACGTTTGGCCACATGTAAAATGCGCCGCCTGGTTTATTGCATGAGATTCCCGGTATCTTGGCAAAACCTTCTAGGAACAAATCTCGTCTGCTCTTATAGTGGGCGGCCATTTCTTTTACTGCCGACTGATCAGATTTAAGAGCTACCAGAACAGCTTCCTGAGAAATGTTTGGTGCACATGAATCGGAGTTTGTGACAAGGCGGGTGATATAGGGGGCCAGTTTTTTATTGGCGAAATATCCCAAGCGCCAGCCGGTCATGGCATAGGATTTCGATGCGCAGTCAACCATCATAGTGCGTTCCGCCATTCCAGGAACCGACGCGATCGAAGCAAATTCGGAATCAAATACAAGCGAACTGTAAACCTCATCGGAATAAACCCAAAGATCATGTTTGATACAAAGTTCAGCGACCTGCTCGAGTTCTTTTCGGCTCAATACGCCACCCGTCGGATTTTGGGGTGAGTTCAGAATCAGAAGGCGTGTGTTCGGCGTGATCTTCTCTTTCAATTCATCGATCGAGAAGTTCAAGTTGTTCTTTTCTCTGAGATACAACGGGACCGGAACCGCTCCCAAACCCTTGATCATCGACTGGTAAATCGGGAATCCCGGATTCGGGAAAATGACTTCATGGCCTTTTCCAGGGTCTGTTGTGCAAAAAATCGAATACCAAATAAAAGGTTTTCCACCGCATCCAATTACGATGTCGTCCGGATCGACGGGGATACCGCGTGTTTTGACGAACATATCTGCAACAGCTTCACGCAGTGGAAGGATACCGCTGGATGGAGTGTAACCGTGCTTTCCAGCATCGATCGCTGCCTTGGCCGCTTCACAGATGTGTTCCGGTGTTCTGAAATTCGGCTGCCCAATGCAAAAATTATAAATTCTCTTACCCTGGGCTTCCATTTTGTTGACTTCTTGCAAAACAACAAATGCATTTTCAGTTCCTAAGGAACTAATTCTTTGTGATAAGTCCTTCATGATAATCTCCTTATGTTAAAAAAAACCACAACACCTACCCTACTTGATTCTTTTAAAAAATTCAAGCAATAAAAAGAATTATCTTATTTGAATCAATCGGAAAAACAGGCGCCTACAGACTGTCAAAATCAATGCCATCCCCACTCAACCATGTCATATAAACCCAAGATTTCGCTGAAGTCCTGTGTCGTAAAGGCCGACCAAAAACGTTGATTTTGTGCGCACCCTTCAATCTGAGGCCATTCAAACTCAGCAATGATATTCCAATCACTTATATTTTTTGCAAGCAGAAATACCGTTTCAAATGCCAGCTCATCCGACCAGGTCGGCCAAAACCATATACCACCGGCGCTTTCCAGTAAAATAAAAAGAGGAAGGTTGCTTTTAGGACGAGATGTCGTGTTCCAGTATAAATAAGATAAAGAAAACTGATCTCCCCATTCAAGATCCGTTATCGGCATATACAACGCTACTCCAATCGTATCTGTCGGTATATCCAGCCCCGGGTCGTTTGACTGAAAATCGGGCCCTAAACCCGCAATACGAATATCATCGATATTCCACCCGGAATACTCCCATTTTTTATCCGACCGAATCGTAAAAGCTATCTGAACATCATCTCTACCATCAGCATAAGGCGCAATGTCCAACATGATGGATTGCCAACTGCTGTCAGTGATCTCAATCGGGTTTTCCCATAACAAATATCGATCGTCACTCGTGATAACCCATATTTGCGCCTGATCGAAAATCGGATTTTCAACATTTAACCAGCGTTGAAAATGAAGCTCAGAAAACCGTATGTCAGTAAAATCCATCACAGGACTTATCACGGTGGCGTCACAATTCGGAGGGTAATCGCCATCTAGACTCGTCCCCAAAACCATTTTACCGGTGTAACCTGATGAGGGGTCCGGAAACCCATGTTTCTTCCCGCCCTGACCTTTCGGAATTCCCCAGCCCCACACATCACTATCCGTTGTCCAACGAGGATATTCATCCATGTCAAAAGAAAATAACGCATCCTGATAATGGTATGATGTGATGGTTTCATAGAAAAAATAACCCGAAATATGTGGAGCGTCACATTTCATGCCAACCAAACACATCAATTGCGTGAATTCCGGAACTTCATTACGCACCTGAATCAAAAAAGCATCATCACGATTACTGCATCGTTCACCAGGATCAAGACTAGGTAACACAATCGAATTTTTTAAGACAATAACATATTGGCTACCGGTAAAACACAACAGGTTGAGTTGTATCTGTCCGGACGGTTCATCAGAGTTGTTGATGACTTCAACGCTGAGTTTGACAGTCTCCCCCGGATCCAAAATACCATCATCATCACCATCGCTATCGTCAAGAAACCAGTTGAACAGTAATACGGCATCCTCGATGGGGTCTGCCAATACCACAACAGCAGCGGTTGCCGCTTTTGTTGTTTCCAATAGAAATTCCGGTGAGATTTTATCGATGGTATCCTGCGAAGAATGATAATAGGGATATCGGATCGGATAATCTTCCGTTGCGGTGATTGCAGGGTAACCATTCGTCCAAAAAGGGAAATGATCAAAGTTCGCGATGGAATTATCGATCAGTTTCCGTATTTGAAGTGAGGTGTATAGATGACTGGACTCAATAAACAGGTCAACAAGATTTTCCGATGCCGAATTACCGATGATTGCCGGCTCACTTGACTGGTCATCTAGAAATCCAATCATGTCCAGATTGATAACTCCAACGATGTTTTCGTTTTTCAACGCGGTCCGATACGCGTAGGCACGACTTCCGAGCAGTCCCTGATTAGCTCCTGAAAAAGCGATAAAACGGATCGTATGGTCAAAAAACAGGTCCGACATGGCCCGAGCGGCATTCAACAGGGCAACCGTACCACTGCCGTTATCATTAGCGCCAGGCGCCAGATTCTCCGGTTCAAGGGAAATCGAATCGAAATGTGCCGTAACAAGAACGATTTGATCCGGGCAGCGAACCCCCTTTTTTTCGGCAACAATGTTGGGCGCTATTGTGCGATCGAATTCGTGATGTGTCACAGTATATCCCAACGATCTGAATTCGGTTTCAAGCCATAGAGCGGCCTGTTGACATTCGGGCGCATGCGACCAACGGGTCTGGAAATCTATCAGCGTCGTCAAATCATCGATCAGCGATGTCTGCGTGATACCATCGACCAGCTCCTGAATCTGTTTATCCCAGGTGATATCAGAAAAAGAGCGTTCAAATTGCATTTCTGTGGCCGCAGTGAAAAGCAGATCATAGGTTTTGGTATCAACCTGGGCGCTCACAGTGTCAACATGTGCAAAAATTGCAGTGTTATGACTTGCTGAAATGCCGACAGCCGGGCATAGCAGCGCAAGTGACAAAAACACAATACAATATTGATTACGAAGCATATTGTAGTCTCCTATCAAGTAACAACGCACCACCCTATTAATAATTAAAAGCAATAATGGTACCAATTGATCAAGATCGTCGAATTGTTCATATTTCATGAAGCTGTGAGTTGTGGGTGAGACAAAATATTGAACATTTTGACTTGAAAAATGGCGATACCAGGGATACTGTCCGGCATGATGAAGGGCTTGAAGATACTACTTATCGTTCCTCCTGGCGGTCACTATGCTGAACGCTGGTCCGGGGGTGTGCTGATGCCGCCGCTCGGTATCGGATATGTTGCAGCCGCTCTGGAACAAACTATTCATCATGTCGAAATCCTGGATTGCCACGTTTTAAAAATGACGGATGCGGATATTGTCCGTGAGCTGGAGGCTCGGAAACCCGACATTGTCGGATTGACATTTACCACTGAAAACCGTTTTGAAGCGTTTGAGCTTGCCCGGTTGATCCGATCGACGTTGCCTGAATGTCATCTGACAGCGGGTGGGCCCCATGTTTCGCTTGCTGAGATAGACACGCTGGAAGGTATCAAAGCGTTTGATTCGGTGGTTATCGGTGAAGGCGAATACACGATGTCGCAATTGGCGGATTGCCTTCACGCCGGTGGCAGAGACAAGGATTTACGCAAAATCAAAGGGTTGGTGTTCCGGACGAAGGACGGCGCCATAGAAAGCACAGGACCATCCGAAAAAATTTTGGATTTGGATGCGTTGCCTTTTCCCGCCAGGCACCTGTATCCTCCGGCGGAAATGTACAATTTTAAGTTCGATGTCCCAGGTCACGGTATCAAACGATTTTCAAATCTGATGACCAGCCGAGGTTGCCCGGCAAACTGCAATTTCTGTGCGACACCTCACATGTGGGGCCGAAGAGTCCGAATGCGATCACCTGAAAACATCGTCGCGGAAATGGAATCGGCAGTAAAAGACCACAATGCCGAAGCATTCTGGCTATTTGATGACACGTTCAACTCCAGTCCTCGTCGTGTCGAGCGCATCTGTGATCTGATGATCGATCGTGGTCTGAATCGCATGCCCTGGTTCTGTGAAGTGCGTGTCGATGTGATGACACGCGACTTGCTGGAAAAGATGAAAAATGCAGGTTGTTATACCATTGGCTTTGGGGTTGAATCCGGTAGTCAACGCATTTTGGATGATGTTATTCGGAAGAATTTGAAACTCGAGAAAGTGTATCAATTATACGACTGGTGTCGTGAATTGGATGTTATTGCCAATCCCTTTTTTATTATCAGTCATCCCACTGAAACGTGGGAGGAAGCGCAGCAAACGCTATCGATGATTCGCCAATTCAAACAGAATGCGCATGTGTCGATGGCATTCCTTCATGTGTATCCCGGCACGGAATTGGAAAAGATTGCTCGGGAAAATGGGACGTTGCCACCAGATTTCAAATGGTATCATGCTGATAGAAAAGACGTGAAAACACTGGTGTCCGCTCAGGGTAACGTGCCGATTTTTCTGGATAAACTGACCTGGTCACAAATCAGTGATATTTTGTTTGAATGGGCAGCCATGCAGAATTATTCGGTGCTGCGCAAAATTCCCCGTGTACTTCGATCCATCAAAAATGTCGATGATTTCAAACGGTACAGCCTGATGGGATGGCGGTACATACTCAAAAAGCTGACAGCTTGGAAATCGTGATTTAAATCGGTATAGTTCCCTAGATTTAATGCCTAACAATAAGGAGGCTTTATGAAAAAATTTCTGCTGTTAACGTGGGTTTTAGTATTTGGAGTGATGGTGTGTTTTTCCGCTGAGTATACTCAGCAGGAATTCATGAAGAAAGTAAGAACAATTGGGTCACCGGAAGAGGGCAATGAACTCTTTTGTGATTTTATCAAGAATGCATCGGATCTGGAATTTGCTTTTCAGCTTTATCGGATGTGGAAAGTGAACGAGCCGGACGAATCCGGTAAGTGTATGGATCAGATCAAAGCAAATGCTGATTTTGTAGAACGCCTGGTTTATCTGGAAGGCGCAGATATTGATAAACTGAACGATCGTATCGCGTATTGTCGAGGTATCATCGAGAAAAATCCGGATATGTTTACGCCGTATGCCCTGATGTTCGATACCTATACGACATGGCTATTCAAAAATTCGCTTGAAGGTCCGCAGGATTTGACGCAAGCGGGTGTTACCCGTGATGAACTCGAGGCGCTGGAAAAAGGATTTTCGTCGGATCAAAATTATTTGAATCGTGTCCGTCAGTGGAAAGATGCGGATAAACATGGCGCTCAAGTATTGAAATATTTGGCCTATCATGCAGTTTACGAAGGCCGTGATGGTGACGCGCTCCAGCGCTTTGCCGACGCCGAAAAAATCAATGCCGAATGGCTGGATTTCACCCACATCGCTATTGTAGCCGCCAAATTGAAACAAATTGAAAAAATGAATGCTTACATTGACAAAAGCGCCGCTCAATGGATTGAAAGAGGTATGTTGCCGGAAGGTCAGAAAGAAGATTTCATTAAAAGCATGACCATGTATGCTCTGATTACCGGTAAAGCTTATGATCAGGCGATTACCTATGTAACCTCCGAAAAAGGTGCGATGGAAGACCCGGAAATGCTCTTTATGATCGCTACGCTATATACCTTGAAAGGTGATGCGGATAAAGCGTTTGAAATTCTGGACAAAGCTGTTGCCAAAGGATTTGACGATGTGGATGCCCTTGAGCAGGAAGAAGACCTGGCGCTTTTGCACTCAGACTCACGCTGGAAAACCATCGTCGCTAAAATCAAAGCCGAATGGGATAAAGGTGAAGCAGATCGTATCAAAGCCGCCGTCGGACTGAAAATTGAAAAAGAAGCGCCGGATTGGGAACTCAAAGACCCCGATGGTAAAACATGGAAACTATCTGATTTCAAAGGAAAGAAAGTCGTCATTTTGGACTTCTGGGCATCCTGGTGCGGACCCTGTAAAATCTCGATGCCCGAACTCAACGAATGGACTAAAAAGCACAAACCGGACGATGTCGAAGTGTTCTGTATCAACACCTGGGAACGTAACCCCGAAGAAGCGAAAAGATATTTTACTGCTGAGAAATTCGTGATGCGTCTTCTGCTGAACGGTGATGCCGCAGGCACGGCATACGGCGTTCAGGGAATACCCTATATGTGCGTAGTCGATAAAGAAGGCAAAATTCGTTATGAATCAAAAGGTTATTCGCCTGCTTTGAAAATGAATCTCACGTATTGGGTCAACGACCTATTGCAGTAAAGTTTTAAGTTGAAAATAGAATGAATCCCAAGGTTCACAAAGCTTGGTCGATTAAAGACATAAGGATGATGATATGAAAAAAGCGCCTCGTGGTGTTCGTATGGTCATCGCCGTCGTCGGGCGGCGAAATGTCGGTAAATCGTCATTCATCAATGCCGTCACCGGTCAACAAATTGCGATCGTATCGGATACGCCGGGAACGACAACGGACCCGGTGGCAAAACCCTTTGAATTGGTTCCTGTCGGTCCTGTCACGTTTTACGACACGGCAGGTATCGACGACAGCGGTGATCTGGGCGCCAAACGGGTCAAAGCCACACAAAAAATCTTGTGGCGTGCGGATATAGCTGTTTTTGTCGTGGATAGAAAAGAACTTCTTTCGGTAGAAAAAAAGTGGCTCGATACGATAAAAGACTTGAAAATACCGATTATTTTGGTTGCGAACAAAATCGATCAGGGAACAGTATCGGAAGATATTGTTTCATACTGCACGACAAACAAAATTCCATGGGTTACCGTGTCATCTGAAACCAAAACAGGGCTGGACCAGTTTATGGAGGCTCTTGTTCAAGCGATACCCTCGCATTATAAGGAAGAGCCGGCGCTTGTCGGTGATTTGTTCGACCGGGAAGATACCGTGGTGTTGGTTGCGCCGATCGATGCATCTGCGCCGAAAGGACGCCTGATACTGCCGCAAGTACAAGTCATACGTGAAATTTTGGATCGCCGGGCTGTCGCCGTCGTCGCTCAAGAAAACCAACTTCAAGCCGCACTGGAAGCCCTTGCTTCGCCACCGGCCCTTGTCATCACTGATTCACAGGTAGTGCTTCAAGTTGCTCGCCAAACACCGGAATCGATTCCTATGACCACCTTTTCAATCCTGTTCGCCCGGCATAAAGGCGATCTCGCGCAGTTGGTCGCCGGCGCCGATGTGATCGATCAATTACAGGATGGCGATGCCGTGTTGATCGCTGAAGCGTGTTCTCATCATGCTCAAGAAGACGATATCGGGCGGGTCAAAATACCCAATTGGATGAAAAAATATACCGGTAAAGCCCTACACTTCGATGTCGCTTCCGGCCATGATTTTCCGGAAGACCTGGATAAATACAAGTTGATCGTGCATTGTGGTTCTTGCATGTTGAACAGAATGGAGATGCAGCGGCGCATCACCGAAACCGTCAGAAGGCAGGCGCCGATTACCAATTACGGCGTCGCGATCTCAAAACTCCAGGGCGTTCTGGATCGCGTCATTCGTCCTTTTGGATTGAAAGGGGTGACATGATCGATAAAACCGAAAAATTGTGGTCATTGACGGATTATCTTCAAAGAATACTGACTTTGGGAGCATCCGATTTGTTTCTGCGCACTCTGGGAAAACCAGCATTGCGCATCCAAGGTGAAATCGTTTATACGGATTATCCGACTCCAACACCGGAAAAAATGATGGAATACGTGGATTCCATTCTCACACCGCTTGCCCGGGAACGCTTTCTTTCCACCGGCGATATCGACATATCTCACTCACTGCCGGGGTTATCTCGTTTCAGAATCAATCTGTTTCGTCATGAGGGGCAAATTGGCCTGGTCGCTCGTGCAATACCCATGGGGAAATTGAATATCGATGAGTTGAATTTACCAAAATCGATTCTGGAGCTGGCGGAAGCGCCATCTGGGCTGATATTGGTGGTTGGCCCGACTGGTTGTGGCAAGAGTACGACGATGGCAGCGATGATTGACCATATCAACCGGACACGCAGCAGGCATATCGTGACGATAGAAGACCCGATAGAGTTTATTCACGAAGAGCAGAAGTGTTTGGTTCATCACCGGCATGTCGGATTCGATACCCGGTCGTTCGCCTCGGCGTTGAAACACGTTGTCAGGCAAAATCCTGACGTGGTGATGATCGGCGAAATACGTGACTCGGATACCGTTTATACCGCGTTGGCAGCGGCCTTGACCGGCCACCTGATCCTGACAACTCTGCACACAACCGGCGCCGTGCAATCTCTGGATAGGTTACTGAACTTTTTTTCAGCGGATTCCCGGGATCAAGCCAGACAAGACTTAGCCGGAAGTTTGGTTGGAATCGTTTCGATGCGCCTGCTACCTATGAAACAGCGGCAAGAACGTGTCCCTGCGCTGGAAATTCTTAAAGGCACATCGACGATTCGTAAAATTATTTCGGAAGGTCGGTTTTCGGAAATTTATGATGTGATGAAACGAAATATCGATCAAGGTATGTGCACATTTAACCAGTCATTATTGCAATTGGTCAAAGAAGATAAAGTCGATCCGGAAATCGCCTTACGGGTTTCCCCAAATCCTGATGAGCTTCGACTGAACATGCAGGGAATGTTCACGGGTATCGATTCCATCGACACGCGCAATCGTAAAATATTGAAAGAGGATGACGAAAACGGTTTTGGGGAGGCTAGCATTTTATTATCATGAAAAAACTCAATCTTGACGTGATGGGCGCCAAACTGAATATGAAGGCGTTGTTTGAATATGCCGACAGTGTCGGCGCCAGCGATTTGCTGATCACCACGAATGCTCCGCCGATGGTGCGGGTTGACGGTGACCTGCATCCGGCTCTGAATATCAAGCTCGATGCGACGCATACAAAAAAGCTTTTATGGAGTCTTTTAAACGAAACTCAGCAGGAAATGCTGGAACGCAATCGAGAACTGGATTTTTCATTGAGTACTAGCGACAACATGCGTTTCCGAGTGAACATGTACTACCAACGCGGTGCGGTTGCCGGTGCGTTCAGGCTGATACCGAGCTATATACCCAATCTAGATGATCTGGGTTTGCCGCCGATTGTCAAGGAATTCGCATTGCGGCAGAACGGGTTGGTATTGTTGACCGGGCCGACCGGTTCCGGTAAATCAACAACGATGGCAGCTATGCTGGATATCATCAATAATAATCGACGTTGTCATATTGTCACGATTGAAGATCCTATTGAATTTATTCATATAAACAAAATGTCCATTATCGATCAGCGCGAATTGTATTCGGACACACATTCATTTAAAAACGCGTTAAAATATGTTCTCAGGGAAGATCCGGATGTGATTTTAATCGGCGAAATGCGGGATCAAGAAACCATTGCCGCGGCGTTGACTGCAGCGGAAACCGGGCATTTGGTCATCGCGACCCTGCACACCAATGACGCGGTGCAGTCGATTGACCGCATCATTGACGTTTTTCCCCCTCATCAACAGATGCAAATCAGAACCCAGTTGGCGTTTTCGCTGATCGCCGTCATCGCTCAGCAACTGATTCCACGGGCTGACGGGAAAGGTAGAGTGTTGGCAACAGAGATACTGGTCAAAAACGGTGCGGTCGGTGCACATATACGGGATGGGAAGACTCATCAGACCCGGTCAATTATGGAAACCAGTCGCCAAGAAGGGATGCAGACATTGGACAGAAGTCTGCAGGATTTGTATAAAGAAGGCGCCATCAGTTTGGAAGAGCTGACGCGCAGAGTCTCATCACGATTGGTTCTTCGAGAAATGTTGAAGACCATGTCAAAAGATAATACGGATTAATCGTAACTGTCGGGTTAATGGTCTGTTCGCCCGAATAAATTGGGGAGTCATCATGGAAGGAAACGAGAAGATTTTATTGACGGGAAAAGGTTTGACGCCTGAAGCAGTTATTGCCATTGCCAGAAATGGTGTGCACGTGGACTATCCGGAATCGTTATGGACAATGCTGAAAGAGTTCAGGGAAGGGTTGGAAAAGCAGCTTGTCGAACATCCTGAAATAAAAATTTACGGCACGAACGTCGGTTGTGGTGATTTGAAGGATGTCGGTATTTCCATCGATCAATTCGAACCCTATCAGGTCAGATTTGTCAAAGCACATAATTGCGGGACGGGCAATCCGTTGCCGCTGGAACATGTTCGGGCGATCATGGTTATTCGGCTGAACTCGTTTGCGTTGGGTTTGTCCGCTGTGCGACCGGGAACCTGCCGATTGATGGTGGATATGCTGAACAAAAGCGTGACACCGTGGGTATTGGAAGAGGGCTCGGTCGGCGCCAGCGGCGACTTGGTTCCGTTGGCGATGATTGCAGCGGTGATGCTGGGTTTGCCGGAGGCTATGGCCTATTACAAGGGGCGTTTGATGAGCGCACAGGAAGCTCTGGCAGAAGCCGGCTTGGAACCGGTCAGATTGGGAGCTAAAGAGGCGATGGCGTTGACGAACGGCTCCAGTTTTATTGCCGCAATCGGTGTGTTTTGCTTGAATGAGAGCGAAAAACTGCTGAAGCAGGCATCGATCACAGCGGCGTTGTCACTGGAGGCGATCCGGGGTGAAAAAGACGCTTTTTCCGAGCTGATAACCGATAACCGACCTCATCCGGGACAGGTGGCGATCGGGCGGCAGATGAGACTACTTCTGCAGGGTTCGACCCGCACGACTCAGGAAGCACAAAAAATCGCTTTTCCAAACCAACTGCCCGGCACCGCCGTTGAACGCATACAAGATCGGTATAGTTTCCGAGCGGTTCCGCAGGTTCACGGAACAGCCTGGGAAGCGCTCCAAAAACTTCGGGATACCCTGACAATCGAAATTAACTCTGCAACAGATAACCCGTTGTTTTTCAGGGATAATAACGGGATTTATTCCGCTAGAAGCGGCGCCAATTTCCACGGTCAGCCCCTGGCAGCAGCTATCGATACAGTTAAAACCGCTTTGACCGCTGTAGCTCTGATGACCAACAAACGGGTGTTTTCTATTCTGGACAAAGCTCAAAGCTATGGCTTGCCGCAAGACCTGGCCGTCAACCCTGACGGCGGAGATTCCGGTTTGATGATCACACAATATGCGGCATCGGCGCGGGCAGCGGAATGCCGCGTCTTGGCAACGCCGGCATCGATCACATCGGTTTCGACTGCGGCCAATCAAGAAGATTTTGTGTCGATGGGCTCGATCGGTGTGCTGCATCTGGAAAAAATCATCTATAACCTATCGGTAATTATGGGGGTTGAACTTCTGGTTGCGGTCAGAGCGCTTCAGATCACGTCGGATTTTCTTCCGGAACCCTTGAACAAACTGAGTCCACAAATGACCAAAGTGTTTGACCGTGTAAACCAATATTTTCCGCCTGTTTACGAAGATCAATATCTGCGGCTGGATATGGAAAAAGCTATCGGGATCATTTGTTCATGTGAATTGCTCGCGCTGACAAAGGAGAGCTTTTAACGGCCGAAAGGTTGAGCGACATGGTTTTTCTAATCAGCCTTGTTATGGCAGCATTAATGTGCTCCGTTCCTGAGCTTTTGACGGTGAGCGCTCAAGAATCATCCGTTTCGCAATTGTCAGCAAATACGCATTTATCCCAAGATACACCTTGGCTGTCTTCGCCTGCCGAGACAGATGAGCTGGTTGATACATCTGTTCAAGCATCGGCGCCGGTGACCACGTTACCAATGGCTGATATACCCTCCCCGCAGATACAGACATTTGGCTTGGGTTCCGGTATCAAACTTGAAATGGTATTTATTCAGGGTGGAAGCTTTCACATGGGTTCGGAGTCAGGTGGACAGTATTGGTATGCCGAAGAGAGTCCGGTTCACATGGTGGAACTGGATAGTTTTTGGATAGGCAAGTTTGAAGTGACACAGGCGCAATACAAAGCGATAATGAAAACGAATCCGAGTGAATTCAAAGGCGACAATCTTCCTGTTGACTTGGTGTCATGGGATGGCGCTGTGGAGTTTTGTCAAAAGCTTTCTAAACGAACGGGCAAGACATTTACGTTACCGACCGAAGCACAGTGGGAGTACGCTTGCCGCGCCGGAACGACGAGCTTGTTTGCTTTCGGGGATTGTTTGAGCACACAAGATGCCAATTATGATGGGGATTATCCAGTGGAAGGTTGTTTGTCTGGACCCTATCGAGGTGCGCCGTGGGATGTTGGAAGTGGTCGCGCCAATGCTTGGGGATTGTATGATATGCACGGGAATGTCTGGGAATGGTGCCTGGATAGATTGAGCCCCTATTCACCGGATAGTCAACATAATCCAATCAGTTCCAGCTCCAGTTCATATCGTGTTTATCGAGGGGGCAGTTGGTATGACCGTGCCGAAAGCTGCCGCTCGACATATCGTCACGGATACATTCAGCCGTTTACATACATGAATCTTGGTTTCCGAGTGGTAATGACGGAATAAAAGAGTTTATGGTGTTAAAAGAACAAAATCAGTGTGTTGTTTAGGAAAAGCCTATCATAAAATTACCGATCGAATAGAAACCGTGTACGCTCAAAAAATTGATATTTATTATTCACGATGAAATGATCGACAAATTATCTGGCTTTGATCCACTCAGTAATCTCTTTGAGCACATCCGGTGACAGGGTTTCTTCGATTTTTCCGTATTCCATAACTTGACCCGTTTCGGCGGTCTGAAACAGGTGGTTCATACCTGGAAAAACTTTCAGAACAGCATTCTTGTTGCCGGCTTCCGCCAAGGCTTTTTCCACCTCCGGTCGGTTTTGTTCCGGAGGAACCTGCACGTCTTTCTCGCCCCAAATCGCCAATGTCGGGCATTGAGTCTTGCGCAAATAATCCCGCGGGTCAGCCATAAGGAAGAAGCGCAGCCAGGCGGTGTTGGATGACAAGGCGCCCTGGATCACAGCCTCTTCAGTTACACCTTCCTGGGCTTTTTCTTCATCGGTCATCTCAGCATACAATTTTTTAGCCAGTTCGGTTAACCGTTCAGCCGCCTTTTCCAAGTCAGCCTCTTCGCGTAAAATGGTAAAAACCATTTGCTGCTGTTCTTTTGATTTGCTGATCTCTTCCGGTGTTTGGCCTGATAGGGTCAAAACCATTTCCAGTTGCACCGGAAGCAGCTCGTGACCGGAAACGCCCGGTCCGGCCATCATGACGATGAAATTGACGCGATCGGGTTTTTCTGCTGCAACCATCGGTGCGATCAATCCTCCCTCACTGTGCCCGATCAGACCGATTTTTCCGGAGTTCACTTTTTGCTGTTCACGCAAAAATGTCAAGGCGGCAACAGCATCCGACGCAAAATCCGCTGATGTGGCTGTCACGTAATCACCCTTGCTTTCACCGACACCGCGCTTATCGTAGCGCAAGACAACGATGTCGTGCCGAGTCAGATAATCACTCAGTACCAGAAACGGTTTGTGGCCGAATACGGTTTCATCCCGGTCATTCGGGCCGGAACCGGCGACCAGCACGACCGCAGGAAATGGGCCTTCACCTTCCGGTATCGTCAGTGTTCCCGCCAAAACAATATCAGCATCAGGATTAGTAAATTCCACTTCCTTCACTTGATAGGGAAAAGGCGCTTCCGGGCGCTGCGGCCGTTTTGGCGAATACGGCGTATCCGACAGTTTGACTTCGCAAACCAGCGCCTGACCGCCTTGATTCCACTTGCCGGTGATGACGGCGCCGCCCGATTGGATTTCCCCTTCGAACCAGGCTAATACCGAAGGAACCGTCAGTTTGACTTGATTCTCAGTAACAGTCACCGATTCGACCGGCAGGCCGGTTACACCCTGATCCGGACTGTCACATGTTGCAGAATAAGCCTGTCCGTCGTAGTCGATATTGAAAACGATCGCCAGTTCACCCATTCCTGGAATCTCGATAGCTCCAATCCAAAGGCCGGGTTTTAGAGTCAACTTAGGTGATTCAGCGGCGATACCCAAAATTGCCGACAGTATCAGACAGACAATCAGCGTTAAAATTTGAGTGTTTTTCATTCGTTTTTCTCCTAAATAATCATAAAAAGGGACCTATCTCGCTAACTTTCTCTTTACGATAACTGATGTATAATGTAAATGAAATGTTTGATTGGTATTATTCAAAACAAATACCGCCAGGGAGCAGAACGGAAAAGACCGGAGGACCACGCTGGATCAAATGTTTACGAAAGGAGCGCTTTAGATGCGTATTGTTATTGGTCAGATCAATCCCATAGTCGGCGATATCGAGGGTAATACTCAGCAGATTCTGGACGTTGTGGAGAAATGGCTCGATCAGAATCCGGATTTGTATGTATTCCCTGAAATGTGTCTGACCGGATACCCGCCCGGGAATCTGCTTGAACGGTTGTGGGTTCGGCAAGGCATCAAACAGGCTTTAAAAATTTTGAAAGAAAAAACGGGCAACATGGACGCTGGAATCGTCGTCGGCGCCCCGCTGCCCACTCATGATGGCAAAGGCTTGTATAATTCTGCAGTGTTGCTTCATGGCGGTTCAATACTCTATCAACAGGACAAGCGGCTTCTTCCCGATTACCATGTTTTTGATGAGCAGCATTATTTTGATCCAGGAACGTTTTCCGATCTTATTGAATTCAAAGGCGAAAAACTGGGACTATCAATCGGCGAAGATACATGGAATGATCCATTTCTATGGAGACATAAAACCTTACTCAATGATCCAATAGATGAGCTCGCACGGCGGGGAGCTACGCTGCTGGTCACAATTTCGGCGATACCTTATACTATCGGCTTGGAGAAAATCCGGCGGCAACTGCTGCAAAAACATGCTCAAACACATTCGTTACCGATCCTTTCCGTCAATCAGGTCGGCGGGAACGACACGGTGATCTTTGATGGTCGATCGATGTTTATTGCGGCAACAACAGGAAAAATTTTGGTTGAGCAGCCGGCGTTTCAGACGGCGTCCGCATTGGTTGACACGGTTTCGCCACAGGCGCTAAGCGAATCGCTTTCAGACAGCTTTGCTGAAAATTCGGCCAAAAATATGCATGACGCGCTGGTTCTGGGTATTAGGGATTATTTTGGTAAATGTGGGTTCAAAAAAGCGTTGCTTGGGTTGTCCGGGGGTATTGATTCAGCGGTGGCGACGGTATTGGCGGTTGAAGCGCTGGGAGCGGATAACGTCACCGGCGTGACCATGCCGGGGCCGTTTTCTTCCAAGGGCAGCGTGACCGACTCGATCGAACTTGCCCGAAACCTGAATATCCCTTGCCATATCATCGATATCGTTGATTTATATAATGATTTTTTGAAAACGCTGGAACCCTATTTCAGAAATACACCGTTTGGAGTTGCGGAAGAAAACATTCAGGCGCGAATCCGGGGCAATTTGTTGATGGCGTTGTCGAACAAAACCGGAGCGATCGTGCTGACGGCCGGCAATAAAAGTGAGTTAGCGGTAGGTTACTGCACGTTGTATGGTGATATGAGCGGTGGGTTGGGTGTTTTATCCGATGTGCCCAAAACCTGGGTGTACAAACTGGCGGAATTTATCAATCGTGACAAGGAGATCATACCTGTCGCCAGCATAACCAAGCCGCCGTCGGCGGAGCTTCGGGCGGATCAGCGAGACCTGGATACGCTGCCGCCGTATGATATATTGGATGCTGTTATCGCCCATTATATTGATGAAGGGTTATCGATCGATGAGATTGTCGAACGTGGTTATGACAAAAAAACCGTGCGATGGATTGTTCGCACGGTTGATCGAAATCTGTTCAAGCGGCTTCAGGCGGCTCCGGGGTTGATGATCACATCCAAACCAAACGGGGCTGGCCGCCGGTTGCCAATAGCCGCCCGAGGGCAGCCGGGTTAAGTCGAATTGCTTATGACGCCTGTTTCAGCACGTCGGCAATAATCTCGATGGCAGTATGGATTTGTTGTTCCGTGGCCATCGTGTAGTTCAAGCGCATGGTTGCCAGGCCGTCTTCCATGTTGGTGAAGAAGAATTTACCAGGGACGAACGCCGCTTTACGCTCCACGCATTTCGGATACAATTTTTCGGTATCGATGCCTTTCGGCCCTTCAGCCCAAACGAACATACCGCCTTCCGGTTTCGAATAATTCCAACTCTTCGGGAAATATTTCTCAAGCGCATCCAGCATAGCTTGCAGTCTCGGCGCATACAAACGAATAATTTTTTTGACGTGAGGCTCTAAATATCCACCTGCCAGGTATTCGGCGGCTATAGCCTGGCCAAAGGTGCCGCTATGTAAATCTACGCCTTGCTTGGACAACGTCATCCACTTGGTGACGATCGGCGGCGCGATGGTGTAGCCCAGGCGGAGACCCGGGGCCAGAATTTTTGAAAAGGTCCCCATATACGCGACATGATCCGGCGCAAGCGTTCTCAAAGCCGGCACGTCTTCGCCTTTAAAACGAAGCATGGAATACGGATCGTCTTCAATGATCAGTATGTTGTATTTCTGAGCGATAGCGGCGATTTTTTTGCGTCGTTCAAATGTGGTCGTTCGGCCGGACGGGTTTTGGAAAGTCGGTATCAAATAAGCCAATTTAATGCCACGCTGCTGAATCGCTTTTTCGAATGTTTCTGGAATCAAACCGTCTTCATCGGTATCCATGCTGACATATTCCGGACCGTAAGGGTTGAATGCCTGAATAGCGCCCAAATAGGTCGGAGCTTCCATAGCGACTTTGTCGCCTCGGCTGATAAACACTTTTCCTATGGCATCCAGAGCGCCCTGTGAGCCGCTGGTGATCAGAACGTTCGGCACATCAGCCTTAAGCCCTTTTTTATTGACATATTTGACGATCTCTTCCCTCAAAGGGAGAAACCCTTCGGTCAGATCATACTGAAGCGCTTTGTGGCCGTATTTGGTCAACACCTGGTCGGTCAGTTGACGGATCAGATCGATCGGATAGCTGTCCGGTGACGGAATACCGCCGGCCAGTGAGATCATTCCCGGCTGACCCAAAACTTTCAAGATTTCTCTAATGGCGCTAGCCGCCATGCGTGATGTGCGTGTTGCAAGAATTTTCTCATCTAACATGATTCAAATACTCCCCATAAAATGTTGTAATTAAAGGTTTAAGCTAAACCTCGTGCGCAGTCTAACACATTTTGACTAAAGGTCAAACCTTCTATGAGGATTTAATAATGTTAAAGTCATTTGGATTTTTTGGATTTTTGGAAGTCTGTCCCCAAAGCACAGATGTCTGTCCCCGAAAAACAACCCCCCTTCTCTATTCATGGAGAAGGGGCCGGGGGATGAGGTCTTTCCGGGTTAGGAATTTTTTTTATTTTCCACAGATGACGCAGATGAACGCAGATATGTGCCGGTCGCATGTATTTCGGCCTTACGGGTTTGATATTCAGAAATAAAAGATGGTTCGTTTTGTTATTTCTGGAAGTCTGTCCCCCGGAATAAACATCGATCCGAAGATACAAAATTGGATGTCTGTCCCCTAATTTAAACGTGTGGAATTGCTACGGGATTCCAACGTGCAGGGTATTTCACAAAAGTATTCGGAATATCCTTGATTGGAAGGAAAGACGATGATTAAACGATTGGGACGAAGAGGAAAAGGGTTGTTTGATTAAAAATGCAAAGCGGTAACAATTGGTTGAGATTGCCATCTGCAATTGGAGAAGTTATCATTATAGCAAATAGAGGATCTAATAATGCTGGAGACGAAAGGCAAATCACTTTTAGATCAGGGTAAGAATTGTCCGGTTTATGCCTATGATGGCATAAATGCTTTGTAGGCAAATGAGGAGAATAGACGAAAGAAAGTTATCTGGGCAGGATCGTCAGAGCAAAGCGCATCATTACAGGTTTACACAAATCTATTGAATCGAGGAGGTAGAAGAGTGAAAGGCCGGCTGAAAAATGAAAACCAAAGGATTTTTTTTACCGGATCAGCTTATCGTCCAGTTAGCCCTAAGGAAAAGTAGGAGACGCAAATGAAAAGGCAGACACTAAAATTGATACTAATTGCTTTAATGGTTCTTGGTATTCAGCGAGCAAACACATCGGCAGAAACCGGGGATGTAAAATCCAGCAAATCAGAACTCAAACTTGTGTATGAACTCACTCTTCCGGAATGCATTACGGCATTTTCCGTCAAAAAAGGCCGAGACGGAAAAAATGAGATTGACAAGATTCTGACGATTGCCGGCATATATGAGATCGATGACAAGAAACAGGCCAACCTGATAAAGAAGCGAACTCAAGAATTGCCGGTAAAAACGAGATGTTATCCATCATCGGAATCGTTCAGTCCCGATGGGCGATACGTTGTTTTTTGCGATGAATCAGGAGAACGAAGTAAGACCTTCGTTATTTACGATTTTAAAAACAATTCGTCATCTCAGATTAAAGCGGGCCTTTTCGGGGCTTTTTCAAATCAGTCGGTCATGTTTCATACCGATATGTATCAAACGATCATTACTGATTTTTCCGGTAACATGGTCTCTGAGCATGCTGGAATGCTATTTATAAAAGGCTTTAAAAATGGGTTCATATGCAAAGAAGACGGACCACACTTTTTCTTTTTTAATACTCAAGGTCAGTTACAAGCAGAAAGAAAACACCGTTCATCTGGGATTGCTTATGACGTGGATCAAAATACCGGAATCACTGCAATAGTCATCCCGACAGAATCGAAAGTGTTCATTTATGATGGCTGTGGTAACCTCATACAAGAATTTATTTTACAGGAGCTTGGGTATAGGGCAGGAGTTGGTCTATCTGAAGGTGGTGATTATGTTGGTGTTGTTAGTGGAAATGGTTGGGTCAAATATTTCGACATCAACAAAAAAAAGGAGATCTGGAGAAAAGAATTAACAATGGGTGGTCGCTTTGTCGGTTCTAATGCGCCTATACCAGTTTCAGCGGATGGTAAGTATGTAATTGTTTACGGTGATCTTGATGAGAAAGAAAATCCTACATGGTCAATGATCATTCTCGATCAATTTGGAAAAGTGGTCGCTCTATTCGATGCGCCAAGAGATAGAGGTTATATGGTGTATTACTATATCGACTTTATTCCTGAAACGAATAAAATTGTCGGGTTCACGGATAATGTCCTTTCTGTGTATGAAATAGTAGAAAGGGATTAGCATCATGAAAATCAGCTCCAACGCCAGTCGCAGTTGGTTTCTATAATGACGGATTTGAAGACGGATTTGATGGATGGGATTGGGATGGATTATGGCATCCGGTATCAACCAATCCCTCTTCGCCGTATTACACCAGCTATGCGGAAGTGGTTGAGGGTGACGTTTCGTTCTGGTATGGTCAGAATGCAAGTGGTAATTACGATACGGGAGACACGAATTCAGGATCATTGACCTCACCGGTGGCAGTCTGGGGTTAATTATTATGCTTGTTGCGATGAGCCTGGGTCTTATAGTTTTAAGAAGGAAATGAAAAACCGGAGACCGGATGATTGTTAGAAGAACAATGAAATCCACCTCAAATGAAGAGGCAGACACCGC
>CAYOJK010000024.1:0-28822 GCA_964404285.1 uncultured bacterium
ATATGTGTCAATTTGAATCATTGATAGTTTCCGGTCATTTTTTATCGTGGGCTATCAAAATGCTGATAACACGATTTTCCACATCCTCTTGATAATCAGTGAAAGTTTTCCATGCCCCTTTATCCCGGCCATCAAGTGGTGTGGATGATATATCACACCATAAATTGATAACATCTGAAGACTTTTTTCGATCTTTTTTCTTCGACTTTATTTCCTCTGTAGCGATAGCGTCTATTCCTAATTCAATAATCTGCCCATTTTTTTCCATTGCTGCGCTGCCCTTGACCTTATCGACTATCGGCTGCATTTTTTTAGAGTCGATCGGCATATACCACCATTTTCCGGGCCAATCTGGGTCGGTAAGCGCACGCAAACCAATATTGGCAGCAGCATTCAAATCGGCCTGAAGGCCTTTGGCTGCTGGCGAATTAAAATCGGCAGAAACAAACATCTCACCCCCACTCAACGGTATACGCGCAACTCCAGCCGTGTTCCAATCCTCTTCTAATTTTTCTTTCCATTTTATGTCCAAGTTCTGTATGTAGCGTTCACGTTCATTTTTATTTTTATTTGCAGGAGCCACTTGTTTCCGCCAGAAAGGTGATCGCATGAATTCTTTGATGGGCACATCTTGGCAACGGATACCAGGCGCACCTGTTCGGGAATCCTGCCGCGACGTATATGCGGCTGAAACTTCACGAAAATGCAGTCCATAAAGCTGACAAAGCTCAGTCAAATACTTTAAAATCTTTGAAGATGACCAAGCCATAAGCTGGCGGTTTTCCCGTCGGGTACGTGTTTGATCCGGTCGATAATTCTTGAGGTTTTCTATAACGATGGCATGACATGGTCGATCCACTTGAACTGTTGGGCGTTTTCGGTCTTTTCTCTCATCTTTTTGCATTCTACCCAATCCCAGTGCTGCTTCAACAATTCGGCTGGCTAGTTGTTTGACGCGCTGTTCTCTTAAATTTTCCAATGCATTCAATGTTTTTTGACCAAATTGTTCCTTTATTTCCGAATGTGTTCCATCCGGATGCAGCCGATTAAAAAAGCCGATTTGGACTTTGCGGCGAAACTCGATTAAGGAAGCAATACGCGTAAGTGACAGACCACCCATTCCACGTATAGCAGGATCAATCTTATTATCCAGACCTTTCCGGGGCTGTAACCAGTCTTTAAACCACCGAAGTTGACGTTTCCAATTTTGATTTTTCTCATTCCATTCTTTTTCCCAAAGAGCATACAATTCATTTCTAAAATTTTTAACCTGCTCAGCAATTTTTCGAAGTTTTTCTTGATTCGCTTTTAGTTTTTCTTTTCGGTCACTATCAGAGAAGTTTTCATCTAGTTTTTCAAGATCCTCATAATCACCCACTTTCGCCTCAATATAATCTTCCCAAAGTTTTTTAGCCTGTTCATCCTTCCAAGTACGTGATGAAAACAGGTTGTGCCATAAGTTCAGGGCTTCTTGAATATATTCAATATGTTTGTTTTCTCTTGTTATACTATCGTCATCTATGGATGCATCTCTCGCTTCATCAAAATAATATTTTCGATCTCCAGGCATAGGTTTGTAATTTTTGTGCATAGTGAAAGCTATTCTCGCTCGATCGCCCTGGCGTTTGAGCGCAAGACGCATTGAGCGGATAGCGGATGCTATAAGATCATCAACACTGAGTGGTGGTTTGCGTATATCGATCTCCTCTTCAGTCAAGCTGTCAGCTACTACAACTTTGCCACTATTTACATCATCGGATGGTTTGATTTCGCTCACAGGTTTCCAGCCTTTTTTACGGAAAGCATCGAGTCGCTGTCTTTGTGCGCTGGCCTTCCCCCAACCGCTTCTTACCAGTCGATCGACCAAAGGCATGGATCGACCTAAATCAGATTCCAGTTTATGAACCATCCAAATTTCTTCATTTGAAGCCATACGAACAGCTTCTTCACCTTGAAGCTTGATAAAGAACTGCCTATCAAGACGTGCCCATGACCCCGGATGTGGTGTGCCATCAGGTAAAACATCTGAGCCGATACGGCGATAGATAGTCGTTTTATCAACTACGACTTCTTGTCCCTTTTTTATCTTCTTTTCCTTTGTTTTCAAATGCAGGAATAAGTCTTTCTCTTTCGGTTCAATATGCCCGGCATCTCGACAGGCTTTTTTAACGGTATCAACGTCCAACACTTCCCACACCACACAAGCTGCTGCTTGGCGATGACCGAGATCAACCGAAAGCACGCGAAGATTCGGCAAGCGGGAAAGAATAAGACGCGCTTGGCCATTTCGAGTTTTATTGACCTCATCATACGGCCAACTTTCTGCGTTTAAGTACTCTTGGCCTGCTTTAGAGCCGCTTTTATAGGTTTGTTTAAAAGGGTTTTGATCGGAAGAGTTCCAAATATAATTATACCAAGGTCCTTTCTGTAGCAACTCTATCGAAATGGTCAACCACCATTGGAGCTGCTTCTCGACTTTTCTAGCCTTTCCCGGATTAGTTAATTCTAAGCGTCCAATATCTCGCAAGCTTCTTCGATCTGTTAGAAGCATTCCATTCCATGATGGCTCTTTCATTTTTCCTATTTTTTTATCGACTTTGCCATTATTGTTGCTCAACTCTTCTGCAAGTGCTTTGTTATCTTTTGGTTTTCGTTTTTTAACTTCTCGATCGTCAAAAATATAAGCCACACTATATGTCTGGCTTTCACCCACTTTCGCCACCGTACCAATTCCAAGTCTACTAAAGCGCGGTACTTCCAAGGCCGAACACTGCATATCGCCTCTTAATTCCCCTGATTTACCAATCTCCTTGTCAAAGCGATTACTAACAGCAAGCAATTTTATTTTCTTTGCCTCAGTACCCGTCCAAACAAGCATGGTAATTTCGCGTGCATCTCCGACATGATTCTTTTTTAACCTGTTATATTCTATCGAAGGGCGCGAAGCTCCAAATTGGCAGAAGACTGGATTAATAAATGGATCTGGATGTCGATAGGACGCAACCTTCAGACGCTTGGCATCAGCCTCTGCCTTTCTTCCATTAACATAGGTTTGTAGGATAGAAGCGTTATCACGCCAAACAGGTTCGTACTTTGTTTCGGCCAAACTAATAAATAAATTAATGTCGCCAAATTTTTTATCATGATCTTCATCTTGAAGGCGTTTGGCTTCGCTAATCCGAATAGCTACAATCTTTGCTTTCTCAGCATCAACCTCTTTTAATAACGTCTCTGTTGCACCTTTCTCTCTATTTTCTCTGTTTAAATTACTTTCATATTTTTCCCATGCATCTATGACACGATCCCATCCATCGATGGCTCGCGGCATAATTAGATATTCTTCGAGTGACCCCATTGCTTGACCACGTTTTTGACAGTATATGTCTAAAAGATCCACTGCCTTTCGATGAGTTTGCCTAAGCTCATTCAATTTTGTTATTACAGTTTTTCTTTGTTCTCGTTCCTGCTCTTGTTGTTTTTGTTTTGTCCATATCTGAGCTATCCTCGAAGCAGCTTTGGAGAGCATTTCACGATTGATCTCATTCGGAGATGGTTTTTTTTGAGTCGGCTCCGTTGGAATGCCAGTAGCCTTGTAGGCTGATTCTTCGAGGTGACTTTTCCAAAAGTCTTTCAACCAGAGTGTGTCTTTTTTAGTACCAAAACCGCTGCTTATTCCTGTTCCTAAAATATAACTGTAAAGGTGTCGTGTTTTCTGTCCTGCTCCTTTTCCAGTTGAATCCTTAGATTCAGTATTTCCATCTGATCTAGAATTTCCCTGATCTGATAGTTCCACTTGATCTAACGAATCTTCCTGATCTGACGATTCCTTTTTCTTTTTTTGGGGGTTTTTTGGCTGGTTCAGATAGTTGTCTGTTAAAAGGTGCCAAAGCACTATTTTTGCGTCTTTTCTCCCTTTTTGTATGTCTTCTTCTCTTAAAATTGCATCAAAAGCCTCGCTCCGATTGACCCAGACTGCGTCACTACGTATAGATGCAGTCAAGGAAGATATACAATCTTGTTTCCATTCTCTTATTTCTTCATCTGTCAACCCGCGCTTTTCAAGTATGATTTCAAATGCTTTCTTTACGTTTTCATGGCGGATATGACCAGGATCTGTTCCCCTGGCAACGATGTATTTTCCAGGAGCGCCACGCTCTGATTCAACAGAAAGCCACGATAGAGCCAATAAAATGCGTCTTGCTTTAATCTCCTCTTTGTTGAAATCTCTCAGTTTTCCGTCCGAACTTTTACCTACTGTATCAACCAAGGCATGATCTAAACCACCGCGCAAAGTTAACAACCAGTCACCAAAAACTTTTGCTCCATCATTGACAGCTTTATGCGTCATCCATAAGGCCTCACGCCAAGACTGATCATTCGGATCAACTCCTCTAAGCCGAAGAGTATATGCTCGCTGGGTAACCGGTGGTTTTGTCTGATTGGCCATGATTTTTCTCCCTAAATAAAAGTCTTTTATCTAAAAAACGTTTTGTCAAAACAGGCTTTAAAACACTTTGAAACGAAAAAACATGTTGTGGCAGGGCTCTTATTCAATTTCTGCCCATTCAAACTAATCTGGCGCTAATAATAAACAATAGAGAAAATAATTTCAAAATAATCCACCATCGCTTACTCGATCTTATCAGGAGGTGTGTTTATTGGTTGAACTATTGGAAATCTCTTTAATCAAAATCAACAATAGTATCAAAGCAAATGACAGCGCATCCCCGCGATGTGAATCGTATCATGTCGCGTCTGCCATCCTGCGATAGCTGCGTAAATTCTAGACAAATTATCATATCACGCCCTAAGCCGGCAACGCATCACAAGGCTGCTTTTTGGTCTCCAATCGACAAGTGGTAGGACGGTTGTCGGATTTTTGTTGTTGACGTTGGAATGAAGGCCGAGCATGGCAAGCGCTTATCGCTTCCTAAATTACTCTCATATAATAAACCTTCAGAATCAGTCCCATCAGCAACTGCGCGATTCCTGTGATCAATAACGTATAAAAAATGGTGATATTGAAATATCCGGTGATTACTGCCGCAACAATGATCGCCACAGAACAAATCATCAAAACCGGCATGCCGGCTTTGCCGCGAATTGTCTTCAACCGCTCATCATGTTCCCTGTTATAAAGCAATTTGAGCTTATGGTCATCCTTCAGCGCTCTAGCCAGCTTGATTCTGTGAACCACAGCTATATAACCGAGACCTAAAATCAACCCGATTTGAAATGCTTGCAGCACATTCCTGGGAGTTTTAACCACTTCAGCTTTTGACAAAAAAAACGCGTCGTAAATGCCTATAAAAACAACGATAACTATAAATATGGACAACCAAACGACCCGTTTTTTAATTATGTTTCTATAATTATCCACAGTATATCTCCTTTACTCTCTTATATCGGAAAAATCAAACACTTCTTCGATACACAAGCTAAAAAAACGCGCAATTTTGTAGGCCAATGCCAAAGAAGCCGTATATCGCTCATTTTCAATCGAAATAATTGTCTGCCGTGTGACGCCGACCGCCATCGCCAACTCCTCCTGACTTAACTTCATCTGTTTTCTGAGTTCCCGAATATAATTTTTCATCACCATCTCCATACTGAAAAACTCACACACATAAAAGTATAGCCAGCTTTACACTTGATGTCAAGCTGACTTTACATTTATTTTTTAAGCCGCCCCGCTTTGGTATAAAAACCATCGAGAAATCTCGCCGGACATGTCATGAAAAACTCATACGTGTAATTAACGCAATACTTTCTGTGCATTTTCAGTTCTTGCTTAAGGCGGTCAAGCGCAGTCATCACCCGCATATTTGCAGCGTAATTCCTTGATTCAATTTTCCAATGACTTCTGAACTTTTCTGGGGACAGACTTCCAATTTTGTGCCGCCGGATAGGTGACTGCTCCCGGGGGACAGACTTCTAAAAATCCACAGATTCTCCAATCAGGGGAACCAACTATTTCTTTAACAATTTGAGAGACAAATTTCCATGAAGCATCGATGCAAAAGACGGGCTTCATTTTGGGGGACAGACATCCGTAATCCCGCAACCCTTTGAAAGTAAATTAGGTGACAGACATCTGTACTTTCATTTTGTGCCGTCAGATCGATGATTGTTCCCGGGGACTGTTCCTGGGGACAGACATCCAGAAAATGATAAAGCAACTGACCGCGACGGTGCGAACTGAAATTCGGGGGACAGACTTCTATTATGATTTTGCGATACGTTGTGTCCAGATAACCAGAGTTTGTAATTGCTGTTGAATAAATTTTTTTGTTTTTTCGTCTATCAGGTTGCCGTCTTTATCGAATTTCTGTGTAGCATTACCGATCATTACTTCCGGCTGGTTTATGGGGAACATATTCAGAAACACCATCATTTGACGTAAGTGGTATTGTGCTCTAGCCGTCGCGATCGAGCCGATCGATGCGCCCATGATTGCAGCCGGCTTGCCTTCCCACGCATTATCACCATAAGGGCGTGATACCCAATCGATCACGTTTTTCAACACGCCGGGAACAGAGTAGTTGTATTCCGGTGTCGCAAACAAAATTGCGTCCGCTTCCCGAATACGTTTTTTCAACTCAACGATTTTGGCAGGCGGGTTTTGTTCCTTGTCTTGATTGAAATCAGGAACATCGGCAATATCGAAAATTTCAAGTGTAACGCCTTCCGGCACTAGTTCGGCTGCCGCTTGTAAAACACCGCGATTGTATGAATGTTGCCGGACACTCCCGGCGATTCCTAAAATACGAATTGGCTTGTTCATTTTTCCTCCGCTATTGAAGTGGTTTCGTTTTCTTCACCTTTCAAATCCGGACTCTGACGATATATCCGGCTTTGACAAAACAGTTTGAAGCTTTTATAAAAGAATACCATTGAATTCCACAAAAAAAAGACGACGATCGGGTAAACCAGTACCCGAGGAAAGAAAATCAACAGGATCGCCAACGCCAGCAGGACAGTTCCGACAGTCGTTGTGATACGCATTTCGGTCGGTTCCAGCACCCGACGATCCGTGACAGCCGCTCCGATCGTATTACCGATACGAACCGCTCCTGCCGCTGCCCGCCCCATACTGCCGCCACCGCTGGTCATGATCCGATGAGGTTGACGGGTTGACCCGATAGGATACGCTTTACGCTTGGCATCCAGAACAATTTCGGTCGCATTGGTCAAATCCTCTAAATACATGTCTTCCATATCGCGAGCAAACGCTTCATTCTCGATCACCGCATCCAGCTCACAGTTACCAAACCAACTGGCGATATTCAGGTTTGTCGATCCGACTCGAGCCCAACGCCCATCGGCCACGGCGGTTTTCGCATGGAGCATTGTGCCGTTCCACTCAAACACCCGCACACCGGCTGCTAAAAGTGTTCGATATCCCGCACGGGACAATGGTTTTATTGCAGGGATATCTGTTGAATTCGGCACAAGCAGCCTGACATCGACTCCGTCTTTCGCGGCGACCATCAGAGCCTGAATATATGCGCTCATGCCAGCAAAATACGCATCCGTCAACCACAACCTTTTTCTGGCAAGCGCCGCAATGAGCTGATCCAAACGATACATACCGGCTGTAGCAGGCAGGCTGGCCACAACCCGTACGCTCATATTGCCGGAGTCATGGGGAAGCCCCATTGCCTCGATTTCCTGCTCTGGAATTGGATCACCCATCATCGCCCAAACCTGCGCAAACGCCAGCTCCATGTCACGCACTGCCATGCCACGGATTTCCACTCCGGTGTCACGCCACGGTTCGATACCCTTTTCAGGAACGCCTTCCCACATCTTGCCGACACACAATCCCGAAATAAACCCTACTTGCCCATCCACAGACAGCATTTTTCGGTGATCACGCGATAACCACCCAAGCGTATTTCCCAGGCGTGGTGGATTGTAACACCGCACATCGACACCACCCGCGCGCAACCATCGCCAAAACCTCTTTGACGCAGTGCCTAACCCGCCCATCCAGTCGTAAATAAGCCGCACAATAACACCTTCTTGCGCTTTGGCAATCAGCGCATCGGCAAATCGACGACCGGAAAAATCGTCGCGAATGATATAACTTTCAAAATAGATATGGTGCTTGGCTCCCGCAATCGCATCTAGCCAGGCCGGGTAGTTTTCCTGGGCATCCTTGAGCAGTCGGATGTGATTCCCTTCGACAAGCGGTGCGCCGGCGGCACGCGAAAAGGCTTGATTGGCCAATCGACGAATTTCCAACACGGCTTGTTGTCTGCAACTGCTTTGATCCACAAGAGCTTTCATTTTCTCATGCTTCAGCCTTAAATATCATCTCCCGTCGCTAGCGCTGTGAACCTAAAAACAACCGTCCTTTCAGGTTCAGTGATTTGGGTATCATAAATGTTCCGGTTGACCGGATCAACAACCCTGTGCTTTGGATAGATGAAATGGTTTAAAGGTTACAGTGTTCGGGGTGTTATGGGGCGGATGGAATGTATGGGACCTATGGGACGGATGGGACAATGGGATATGCGGGACGTAGGGGAAATATGCTGAGAACGGTGTTATTTGCCAGGAGAATTTAGTCGTATTCGTCCCATATGTCGTATTTTTTGCACTTCATTCAATTGGTCCTATTCGTCCCTTTTGTGGTATGTAAATCAATTGTCCCTTTTGTCCCAAATCTTGACAACCTTGAAAAATGAAATACTTGGGGCAAAGGTTTGACAAAACCTTTAATTAGCTAGTATCTTGTATTCAATTATTTGACGTTACCCATCATGCAAAGGGGCGTGTTTGTATAATTGATGAAAAACATGTGGTTGGTAATCACTGATGCAGGGTATTATTTATCAAGGAATAGTGTGATCAATAATAAACATGAAAAAACATTGTTATCTTTCTAAACCGGGCTACAAAAACGTCAGATGTTCTTTGGGTAATCAGTATTGGCGCTTTTTTAATGCGATGTTTCATCCAAGGGGGATTGTGAAAAAGCTTAACAATCATTTTTGTCAAAACAATAGCAAAGGAGAATGTAATGAATAATAATCTAAAAAATCGAAATCGTACGTTTATTGATGCTTTCTACAACGCAAAATATTTACTTGGCTATAGCAAGGT
Organism: uncultured bacterium; assembly: GCA_964404285.1. Taxonomy (GTDB): domain Bacteria; phylum CSSED10-310; class CSSED10-310; order CSSED10-310; family CSSED10-310; genus JBASEY01. Next base: position 9,112 of record CAYOJK010000024.1, read on the forward strand.
TTTGTTTGCAACAGGAGCAATCACTTTGGTCATTGGCGTTTTTCTTGTCTTGTATACTTCATCAGAAGCTAATACTTATTTTGAAGATTCTCGGGCGTTGATTTTAGGGATAGCTACCGGAGCACCCATTATTATTTTGGGAATTGTAATTATGGCTTTTGGAAAAGTAATTCCCTGTTTTGTTTCAATGGAAAATTATTCTCAATTGACTTTCAGGGTTTTAACAAAAACTCAACAGCAAATTTCCGGCGCATTAACTTCCCGTAACAAAGTTGACGATGAACCCGCGTAGAAGATGCTCCAAATGCAACACAACCAGCGCAACTTGGTAAGAGATCAGCTTGGTATTCAATTACAATGAAAAGATCACATAGCTATTGTTATATAAATATCCAAAAATGAAGGAGACTCCTATGAATCAGAAATCACTTGGAATAAGAATCACCCCTTTTGCAATCGGAATTATTTGTTTTTTATTACCCTTTTTAGAAATATCTTGTGGCGGTATTAAACAGTCCGTCACAGGACTTCAACTTGTAACAGGCATTGAAGGAGAGTCGCCCAATCCTTACGCTATTATCTCGCTTGTCGCTGTTATTGCTGGATTGCTTTTCTCGATAAAATCGGAAAAAGCAATGTCCATCTTGGCTGGGATTATGGGAACTGTCTCAATAATTGCAATGATTCTATTAAAGGTGGGAATAGACACAAAATTGTCCGAAGAGCCGTTAATGTCTTCCAACTTAATAGAATACAAGATCGGTTACTGGGGACTCTGTATCGCATCTGGAATCGGTGCATTTTTATCGTTTTTACGGGTAAAAGAAGCATCTGATTAATCATAGGTGTGTTATGAGATTCTCGTAAATACTACTGAACCAGAATTCCCTTTGTGTCAATCTAAAGTGGTTCCCATTTTCAAACCATGGTATTGCTGACCTGAACTGACTTCCCTTATCCGCATTGACGATCACCAGAACGCAATCGGTCATCTAAATCGCCTTCTTCAGCTCTAATACACAAAACCGCGTATCCAATGTGTTGGACAGAGCCCAGAACAAAACCTTTCGGGAATACCAATCCATTATACGGGAATCAAACATTTTTCCTCGCGGATTGTGTTTCTGAAACGCGATAAAAGCCTTCTACGATTTCATCACCCAAAAACACCTCAAAGATAAGAGTTTTATTTTTATTTATCAATAAGATAACAAGGCTTTTTCTCGAAATCCGGGGCAACCCTCAAAAAATTTGACCTAATAACAGTTTTTCGTTATTTTAAATTTGTGAAAAGGACGAAAGATTTATTACACAAGCATCAATTAGGATGGGATGAGGGGAAGTAACAATGGAGGTTTTTATTTTTTGGATCGTATTTTCGGTACTGGTCGGAATTTTTGCAAAGTCAAAAGGCAGGTCGAATGCCGGTTTTTTCGCTCTTTCGTTACTTATATCGCCTTTAATAGCGTTTATAATTGCTCTCATGCTTCCGCCAGTTCGCGCCAAGGCCGATGAGCATGCTTTAAAATCCGGGGAGCTTCGCAAGTGCCCGTTTTGCGCAGAGCTCATAAGGTCCGAAGCTATTGCATGCAAACATTGTGGTAGGGACTTACCCAGCAGTTGAACTAAAAATAAATATTGCAGAGGTAAAGCTAGATCAATGTTGAGGTTACTCGAAAAATACGCTGCTAATAATTCACTTCAGCCGACATGCTATGAATTCCACTGATTTAATGTATTAGCCACACGAGGAAATGTAATGGAGTATTCAATAAACATCAAACCAGATTCAGAGGGTTACACTGGCTGCGAGTGCCCTGTCTGTGACAAATATTTCAAGATAAAATATGATACGGGTATTCTTGATGCTAGTGATTGCCATTGCCCATACTGCAATCACATTGGCCCTCATAAGACTTTCCGGACGATTCAACAAATTGAATACGCCCAGTCCGTTGTTTTGAAAAAGGTTAAAAAACAAGTTCAGTCTCAGTTGAAGAAGATGGAGCATCGGCCTGATCCAACAGGTTTTATTCCAATCAGTATCACGGTAAAAAACACTCCTATTCCTATTTCCTACTACAATGAAATAGGTCTTGAAGAGCAGGTCAAATGTGTTTTATGTGGGTTAGAATACACAACTTACGGCGTGTTTGGATTTTGCCCGGATTGTGGATCCCATAATTCATTACAAATCTTGAATACCAACTTCGATGTTATACTTAAGATGTTAGATCAAGCGGCGTTAAATGGCGCGGACGTTCGTACACAGATGATAGAAAACGCTTTAAATAATGTCGTTTCGTGCTTTGATGGATTTGGCAGAGCCCTTTGTTCGGGACTGTTACAAAAAATCTCGTTCCAGAGTATTGAAAGCGCCAAGAACGAGTTGCTACAGAAAACAGGATTTGATTTGACAACAACTATTTCCTTCGAGGATTGGAAATTTGTCCGAGAGCAGTTTCAAAAACGTCACCTTCTTGCTCATAAGATGGGAGTCGTTGATGCAGAGTATATTTCAAAAACAGGAGCGGCTGATTCTTTAATCGGGCGTAAAGTGCAAATCTCAGAAAACGATGTTCGCAGATTGGCGTCGCTGCTGGCTCAAATGGGAAAAATGCTCTATAAGAATATTGCACGTGACTAACCATTTACGAACGCTGATTCTCATCCTGTTACGTGGGCCGCCGGCGACAGCATTATCACATTGGAGGTTGATTACCGACATGCCCAAGATAAAAACCGTTCGTGAACATATCGCCTGGTCGTATGCAAATCTCGCTTGTGCTCATTCAGCGATAAAAAAAGGCGCGAAGAAATATAGCCGAACCCACTACATGATTCGAGCCAAGCTCTATAAAGGGCTTGTTTCTAGAACTATGAGTATGCGCTCGCTTTTTGATGATGATAGAGTGAAATATGATTATCCGCGTTCGTGCTGTTATTGCGGCTCTATCGATGACTTGCAGATGGATCATCTTGTTCCAAAAAGCAAAGGCGGATGGAATAGCTCGGATAATAGTGTATGGGCATGTAAATCCTGTAACAGCTCCAAAGGAAACCAAAATGTTCTTCGATGGTTGGAAAGAAAAAACATGAGGCCATCCATGCTACTGCTGCGTAAACACATTAAGCTGATTAATCTATACTGTGAGGAACATAATCTGACAGACTTCCAATTTTACCCTGAAACGAATTAACCACTTTCCTTAAAGCCAAACCCCGCCTTCCGAAAAAAACTATTGACAAAAACCACTCCGCCGATTAAAGATAGTAATTGATTACTCACTTTGATCAAAAGGAGGATCGTCATGAGTAAACAAAGAAAACATCTTCCCGCCAACAAACGTCGAGAAGTCACTGTTAAAACCGTGATCGAACTCGCTGGCGAACAAAATCCCAGCGAAATCACCACTGCCGCTATCGCTGAACGCATGGGGTTGACTCAAGGCGCGCTGTTCCGACATTTCGCCACAAAAGACGCTATCTTGGAAGCCGTCATGGAATGGGTTTCCGATCATTTATTATCCCGCATCGAAAAAGCCATACATTCTGAAACAACTCCCCTTGCCGCGCTCGAAAGCCTGTTTATGACACATGTGGCTTTTATTACAGAGCATCCCGGGGTTCCTCGTTTACTGTTTTCTGAATTGCAACGCTCCGAAGATACCGCGCCGAAACAAGTGGCTCAAGCGCATATTCGCCGTTATGGGGAACATCTTTATCGCCTGTTTGAAAAGGGAAAAGCCTGTGGAGAGTTCGAGGGTGAACTCGATAACGAAGCTGCCGTCACACTCTTTATCGGCACTATTCAAGGTTTAGTCATGCAATCGTTGATAGCTGGTGATGTGAAGCGTATCCGCGTCAATGCACCAAAAGTTTTTGCCGGTTATCGCCGCAGTATCAGGAAAATATCATGAAAAAATTACCTTTCCAAAAGCGCACCTTGGCGCTTGTCGCTGTGTTAGCTCCTCTATTCATACTCTTCGTCTATGTAGCGCTCCGCTCCGGTCCGCTGGCGCCGGTGCCGGTTGTGTTGGTCTCAGTCGAAAACAAGAGTCTCACACCTGGGCTGTTCGGCATCGGAACCATCGAAGCGCGTTACACCTACAAGATCGGCCCAACTCTGGCAGGGCGAGTCAAATACTTGGACGCCCATGTCGGTGAGCGTGTTGAAGCTGGACAAATACTGGGCGAAATAGATCCGGTGGATTTTGATGAACGTATCACGGCGCAGAATGCCGCCTTGAACCGAGCGACTGCGCAAATCAACGAAGCACAGGCGCGAAAAGATTATGCCCAGGCACAGGCGTCACGATACGAACAGTTGCTCCGAACGCAATCCGTCAGCGAAGAGATCGTAGCCTCAAAAAGGCAAGACCTGTCGGTTGCCGAAGCGGGGCTGGCTGCAGCACACGAAGAATTGTCCCGAGTGCGCGCCGAACGGGATGCGCTCGAGGCGCAGCGGAGAAATTTATCTCTGATCGCACCTGTCGACGGCTTGGTGGTTGCTCGCAATGCCGACCCTGGAACGACCGTTGTTGCCGGCCAGGCCGTCGTCGAACTGATCGATCCAAACTCGCTCTGGGTCAACGTCCGATTCGATCAAATTCACTCACAAGGTCTTGCCGCCGACCTACCGGCGCAGATTACGTTGCGATCTCAGGCTGGTAAACCGGTGGCAGGGCGCGTTTTAAGGGTTGAGCCGCTTGCAGACCTAATTACAGAGGAAATACTCGCTAAAGTTGTTTTCAACACTATCCCCGACCCGATGCCGCCCATCGGTGAACTAGCTGAAGTTACAATTAGCTTACCCTCCCTTGCTGCGGCCCCTGTTATCCCGAATGCGGCGATTCATCGTATCGACGGCAAGGTGGGCGTCTGGCAGGTGACAGACAACAATCTCCAATTCACACCGGTTACGATAGGGACGGCTGACTTGGAAGGCCTTGTCCAAGTTTTGGAAGGCCTCGAGGTTGGCGACCAAATTGTAGCTTACAGCGAAAACGCTTTGACCAAGCGTAGCCGAATTCAGGTCGTTGACCAGATTAAAGGAGTTCAATCGCGGTGATCAGTCTAGCCGGTCGTGACATCATGCATTCGTGGGGCAAATTCGTCTTTACCGGCGTTGGACTCGGGTTGCTGATCGGTATCACACTGTCGATGGCGGGGATTTACCGCGGCATGGTGGACGACGCCAAAATGTTGCTCGAAAACAGCGGAGCAGATTTGTGGGTGGTGCAGAAAGATACTCTCGGTCCTTACGCCGAGGCTTCCAGCATTTACGATGATGTCTGGCGCGGAATTCGCAGTATGCCGGGAGTCGATCAGGCCGCCAACATCACCTATCTGATCATGCAGGTGGGCAAGCAGGATGGCGACGTGCGAGCTATGGTCACCGGCATCACGCCGGGAAATCCTGGAACACCGGGGTGGCCTCCCTATCTGATTGCCGGCCGCCACATCACGCGGAGCCATTACGAAGCCGTTGCCGACATTGCTTCCGGATTCAAACTTGGCGATCGCATCCAAATCCGTCGCAATCACTACACCGTCGTCGGTTTGACCCGAAGGATGGTTTCGTCCAATGGCGACCCGATGGTGTTCATTCCGCTCAAAGATGCGCAAGAGGCACAGTTTCTAAAAAACAATGACGCTATCCGTGAGCAACGCCGACGCACAGCCGAAAACCCTGCGTTCAACCGCCCGGGAGTCCCAGGCCTGCTTGACGCGGTTATCGCCTCACAAAGTACCAACCCATTTGTCAATGCGGTATTGGTGCGAGTCAATCCCGGCTATGCCCCGGAAGACGTCGCCGAGTCGATCCGTCGCTGGAAGCGTTTGACGGTTTATACCCGTAGCCAAATGGTCGAGATTCTGGTCGGTAAACTGATCGCCACCGCTGCCAAACAAATCTTCATGTTTCTGGTGATTCTGGCAATTGTCAGCTCAGCTATTGTGGCGTTTATCATCTACACTTTGACGCTTGGAAAAATCCGTGAAATCGCTGTTTTGAAGCTGATCGGCACCAAAAACCGCACGATAGTCGGTTTGATCATGAAGCAGTCTATTGCATTGGGGTTGCTCGGTTTTATGGTGGGCAAAATCGCAGCGACGGTGTTGATGGCACCGCTCTTTCCCAAATATGTGCTGCTGTTACCGCTCGATTCCGTCATCGGCTTTTTCGTCGTGGTGATCATCTGCGCATTGTCGAGCATTATCGCTATTCGAGCCGCTCTCGCAGTCGATCCAGCCGCGGCTATTGGAGGTTGACATGGCGGAAAAAGGTATTTTTATACAAGGGTTAAAAAAGCGTTATGGAAGCGGTGATACCGCCGTCGATGCTCTGAAGAATGTTGACATGCATGTTGCGCCGGGTGAGGTTGTCGGATTGATAGGTCCGTCGGGCTCCGGCAAAACGACGCTGTTGAAATGTTTGGGCGCTGTAATCGAGCCGACCGCTGGAAAAATGATGCTCGGTGATGACACGATTTATGACGACGGATGGAAGGTCAAAGACCTGCGTGCGCTGCGACGAGATCGAATCGGCTTCATCTTTCAGGCGCCTTATCTGATTCCTTTTCTTGACGTCACCGATAATGTCGCTTTATTGCCGATGCTGGCCGGAGCGCCAAACGTCGTTGCACGTAAAAAAGCTATGGAATTATTGAGAGAACTCGAGGTGGACCATCGCGCCAAGGCCATGCCGTCACAGCTTTCCGGCGGGGAACAGCAGCGAGTGGCTATCGCTCGTGGTTTGGTCAATCGGCCGCCGGTGATACTGGCTGATGAACCGACTGCTCCACTTGACAGCGACCGCGCCTTGACGGTGATCCGGATATTGAACGATATGGCTCAAAAATTCGAGACGGCGATTATTGTCGTCACTCACGACGAAAAAATCATTCCGACGTTTAAACGTATATACCATATCCGTGACGGGGTGACATACGAAGAAGCAGGACAGGGGCGTGGTTTTGAATGAGTTTAGAGACTTGTGTTACATTTGGAGGCCAATCAGCGACATGCCCAAGATAAAATACTGTTCGTGAACATATCGCTTGGTCGTATATAAATCTTGCTTGCGCTCATTCTGTGATAAAAAAAGAGCTAAGTAGTGTGGCCGAACCCACACCATGATTAGAGCCAAACCTTATAAAAGATTCCTTACTGGAGCCGCGAGCATCCGCTCACTTTTTGACGACAAAAGAGTGAAATACGATTATTCGTATTAGTGCTGTTATTGTGGTTCTGTCGACGACCTGCGCTTTGATCATTTAATTCCTGAATACAAGGGCGGATGGAACAACTCAGATAATAGTGTATGGACATATAAATTTTGTAACGGCCCTAAAAGAAATCATTAATTTCTTCGATCGCCGAAAATAATCAAACATTCTAATTTTTCCTACGTATATGTATTCAGTTGGTCAATTAACTTTGAGAGGAACACAATATTATGGACGAAAAATTAGCTTTGATTTCACACTTGGTATTACCGTTTGATATTCATGCTCAAGCTTACAAGCTAAATCCGCTCGAAGAATTTGTTTTAAGGACAGAGTCCAAAGAGAAACACGATGAAAGCATGATTTCAAACAACTCGAGACAGCCGAACACCCATGGCAATGGCTTATACCAGGAGGTAAATCCTATGCGAAAACAATATCATTTCCGAAAAAGCGACCAAGGGCTCTTGGCTTGGGATATCGATAATCTCGTTTCGCTCACGACGTATCTGGAGGCAATCGAATTGCCGCTCAGCAATATACGCGAGCTGGATGAACCATACTGGTATGATTTAGAGGGCGATACACCCACTTGTAAATCTATCGCGAATCACATCCGGCTGATTCAATATGCGGATCTATCGCATCCCATTATTGTCTGTCCGGAAGGAAGAGTCATGGATGGCATGCATCGCGTGGTAAAAGCGTATTTGGAAGATCGAAAATCTGTGTCGGCGTATCGTCTGCCGGTTCTTCCGCCGCCGGATTTTGTCGGCGTGGATCCGGATGATCTACCATATGAAGGCACTTAACCTTTTATAATAGTCTGCTAAATCAGGAGGTTAACGATTATTTCAGCTTGATGGATTGGGGGACAGACATCTGGAAAACCCTCAAAAAGCCAAGACCTGTCAGTTGTCCGAAGTTGGACTGGCAAATTAGGAGACAGACATTTCGGGGGACAGACTTCCAATTTTGTGTCTTCCGTAATTTTTCGGGGGACAGACTTCCAGAAAATCAGTAAGTCGTTGAAAGCAAATTAGGTGACAGACATCCGTACAGAATAGGCGCGCTCACCATGTAATCCCGGTGCACTAAACCGTTCACCAATAGCTCCTCAAACCCGATTTCCGAATTATTTTGTCACCGGTCGAGTCGCAAGTTCAACCAGTCTCTTTCACTCGGTAAACGAGCTTGTTTGTCGATCTCTCCAAAACCAACAGTCCCTTTTCACCATGCCTTTCATGTCGCGCTGTAATGAGCAGCGGATGCGTTGGCGGGAACGCTGGCTATAATCACGGCATGTGTCTAGACATCTGCAAAGGGGGAAGACGGGGGAGTTTCAATATCCCACATCCAATATCCAATTTCCAAGTGTTAAATACAGGAGCAAGGAGCGGGGAGCGGGTAGCGAGAAAGTGGAGAACTACGAATAAAGATGAATGAACACAAAGTAGGATTTGAAAAACTAGAAAGTTCTATTCAGCCATAACTATCTATTTTTTAATGATTAGAACTTAGAAGCTATTGTCTTCAAGTTTTAAACAAAAAAACTTACCAATAAAGATCCATCGAAAACTCAACCAGAAATCAGAAACGCAGAACTGGACTCGCAGAGCGCCACTCAGCACTGCGTTCGTAGAACGCTCAACCAGAAACCCAGTACCAGAAACCAGGAACCGCGCTCGAAAAGCGCAGAGACCGTTGCTCGTTTACTAGGTGAGGCGATAGAACACTCAAACTACCGAGTAAAATCGTTTATTGGCCTGGGGCAGCCATGTTCTTTTTAAGCTGATATATACCCAGTTTGGGATCACGCTCAGGAACATGATTGTAATAGTTGACCATGACACCTTGATCCGAAAATATTTGGTTTTCCGGGCTCACGATATGGTTTTCAGAGAAAAACACGAGTTCCCGCATGGCTTCTCCAATGCCATTTATGGTGTCAATTTGATTTTTATCAATAGGCCGTCTCCTGTCATAAGCAAAAACAGGTATGATAAAGAAGGCATCATCTATTGACTTTATCTGGGATAAAACCGAGTCATTTTGCTCACTTAAAATTTGTATTCGGACAAAATCGTAATAGGCATCGATCGATCGCGTATCGAAATACAGTTCTTCAGGAACAACAATCGTTGAATGTTGCTCGATGTTTTCTTTAATCCATTCGATCGCCTGTTTTCGGGTATCCGGCTTGGCATTCCACCATAAAGGAATTCTGGACAAAGGCAAACTCAAAAAAAACAGCGACCCAACACCCAGCGCCACCGCATAGTAGAGCAATGTCTTTATGGGTTGGCGCTTTCGTGCGGCCATGGGAAGCCGGAACCCGACCTTGAAGACAGCATAGAGCCCAATTGCTATAAACACGGCATAGAACACGTAAACAGAGAGACTGTTTCTTATAAAATTGACTTTATTTGCGCACATGAAACCAAGCAGAGCAACAGGAAACAATATGAAAAGAAGAGTATTGCGCCAATTTGTCCGGAAAGCATAATACAAGCCGATCAAAAAAGGAAAGACAGTTAAAACACCAAAGTCATTCAGTATAAATTTTACATAATGAACGAGTTGAGAAAAACCTGGATTGCCATCAAAGCCCAAGTGACCTGTACGATAGTGATTTATTTCATTCCCAACATGAATGATAAACCTATGGTAATCCAATACACTGAACGGCACGGCTAGAATAAATGTCAATGTCGTTATCGATAAAAAAAGAATGATGCGAACCAATTTCTTTTTTGAATAGAACAATATTGCCGCTATCACAGGAAGAACTACAACCGCCATATTGTATTTACTGGCTATTGCCAATCCAGATGCGATTCCAGGAAAAATGGCTTTAGCGGTATAAGTGTCTTTATGTTTATAAAACGACGTAACAGCAATAACAGTCACAATCCAAAAAGTGGCGATGATATCGACGTTCACATAAGCCTGTGAATAAAAAAAATAACGTTCAGATAACACAATAATTCCGATAATCAATGGTATTATCGCTTGTTGCAAGTTGAAAAATTTCCGACTGCTTACCGCAATCAAAAAAACAGATACAATCGACAAAAAAGAAAAAAGCAATTTGACAGGCTCAACAAGTCGAGGATCATCAAAATACGGGTAACCGATTTGTTTGATGTCTTCTATGTGTAATGCACGGTTTTGAGATAGCACATTCAAATATCCGATTGACATGCTTAATGAGGTTAAATAGATGGGAAAAGAAGGGTAATTAAAAAACTTTGGATTCAGATTCTTCGTTTCAATTATCGACAACGCTCGATTCAGAAGAACAACTTCGTCCATGTTGCCAATATACGGCAATTGCCCATATATCATTGTGGTACGAAGAAACAGACCCAGGATCAGCAACAAACCCGATAAAAAATAGATGACATTTTTAGTCGATATAATCTTCATTGAACGTTATTGGTGAGCTGGGCAAGGCAAAGCTATAGATATTGTATATCATTTTATCTTGCACGTTGAAATTCATAATTGCTATTCATCCAATCACAACGGAAAATCCCGGCGATATTCGTTTGGACTCGGCCGATAAAAAGGGAAAGCACATAAAAGATCATATTCGGTGGAAAAACAGGAACATCTGAATTTCCGGATTTGGCCAATAAGTCCCCAATATCAGGGTCATAATTACCCCAAGAAGGATCAAATGTCCACCATAACCAACCAGAAAAATTGAACGTCGTTCCTTGAGTCTGTAAGATTATAAATCTGAAAACAGAATGGGATAAGGAGTTGGGGTTTGCACTCGAAGAGCGCCACATTGTCTGAACACGATTACAGGATTAAAGGATTAACAGGATTTCTTTGATCTTTTCTTTCTCGGAATCTAATCGTGCCCATCTTTGTAATCTTTGAAATCGTGTTCAAACAGTCATTGGGGATGCGAGGTCAATATACAGTAAACAGTCATCAAGTTTTGGACACCAGTAACTATTAATTAAGGGACAGACTTCGGAAAAATAACACATTCCGTCATTCCTTCACTACGTAACTCCTAGAATCGGGCTACGACATCAGGACAGTTCAGGAACTTCTCGGTCACAAGAACGTCAAGACTACGATGATTTACACCCATGTCCTGAACCGGGGCGGCAAGGACGTCAAAAGTCCGATGGACGATTTGTAGAGGAGGAGCGAAGGTGTCTTATATGGAAACCATATATCTCCCCGTATTCAGTGTAGAACATGGCCTGATCTTCTGTAAATGCAGGTGTTGCGGGAGGATTACAGATGGGGTATTATACCGCCATGGTGCGACCCAAAGGTGTTATGAAGAAACCATATAAACATTGTTCGGTATCATGAGAAAGGTCGTGAATACATGAAACGCCTCATTGATTTGTCCAATGAAGAAGCGAAGGCTCATTTCCTTAAAGGGAGCAGTTACTTCAACGGCGATTTTCCGAGGTATATCAGTTTTGAGCCGATGCTGGCTGATGTCTCAGATGTTCTCAATGGCGGTACATTTTCCCAATTCATAGCAACAAATCCTGCGGAACTCCCGGATGTAAATTACAGTTTCATCGCCAATAAAGATGGGAAATTTGCATGGCGGCCTTATGAGCTGATGCACCCGGCAATATATGTGTCCTTAGTGAATTTGATTTGCGAAGAAGAGAATTGGTTACTATTTCAGTTGCGAATCGCCGAATTCGAAGATGGAGTCATTGATTGCTGCAGCACGCCTGTCATGTCAGTTGATCATCAATCCGATGTGGCGGCTCAAATAAAAAATTGGTGGCAGGAGGTAGAGCAAAAGTCCTTAAAGTATTCCTTAGAATTTAGCCATCTTCTGCACACTGATGTGACGGATTGTTATGGGTCGTTGTATACATGCAGTATCGGTTGGGCGATTCATGGGCTCGGGAATGAAATCGACTACCATATCCAGTCGAGCCGCTATGGACAAACAAACGGAATTGTGCAGGGCTCCGTCCTAATGGATTTTATAGCCGAGCTTGTACTCGGTTATGTCGATCAGCTTATAAGCATTGAGCTAGATAACTGCGATGACGTTAGAATTCTGCGTTACCGAGATGACTATCGCATCTTCGCAAATAATGATGAAAGAGCGGAACAGGTACTCAAGGTGGTGAGTGACAAGCTCAGAGCGGTTGGCATGAAGCTAGGGGTTTCTAAAACTTTTGCTTGTCGCAACGTTGTAGAAGGTTCAATCAAGCCTGACAAGCTTGCCGGTATCGAGCTCCAAGACCTGGGGACGGCAAACGCAAAAACCATTCAGAAACAACTTATAAGGCTCCACTCCTTTGGGCAGCGATACCCAAATAGTGGTGCTCTGCGAAGGCTTATAAGTGATTTTCACAGCAGCGTTTCTGGTCAATCAGATACCCCAGCTGACCTGGAAGTCCAGGTGGCAATAGCAACTGATATTGCCTATGTTTCCCCAGCAACATTTCCTGCGGTTGCAGGCATTCTGAGTCACCTCATTTCACTTGCGCCCAGTGATGAGAAACAGCGATTGTGGAAAATGGTTCGCAACAAAATGAAACGTGTCCCATACAATGGCTACCTCGAAATCTGGTTGCAACGAGTTATACAACCTATTGGTATTCAATTCGAGAGTGACGAACCTATCTGCCAAATCGTGAACGGTGAAGATCCAACGCTGTGGAATTGTGAATGGATTACTAGTGAAGCGTTAAAAAACTCCATAGACGTTAAGAAGCTACTAGTGGCAGATGTATCCGAAATGACGGAAATCATCCAACCCGAAGAAATTGAGCTATTCAAGAAAAATGCCTGGGCGTACTAGCTTTGCTCCTAGAATCGCCATGTCAACGACACCGAACAATGCGCTCCACCTGACCGCCATCCCCTAGCTTCGCCGCGTACTGTCAGCAGGTAATCTTAAGCGTTATGTCACAGAATCAAAATGAGCCATGAAAGATGGATGCCTCGACAACTATTAGAAAGACTGAGGCTAGCAATAAAATTGTCCTGCCTGCATATCAGCGTGCTTATTCGTTAACTTGGGGACAGACTTCGGAAAGTCATTGAAAACAAATTAAGGGACAGACATCTGAAAAGGAGCAGCTGGGAGCAGGAAGCAAGAAGCGGGGTGGGAGTTTCAATATCCAATGTCCAATAACCAATTTCCAAGTAGTAGATTTCAGTTTAAAAGCCCTATTCTTTGCCTTAGAAATCTTACCCGTAATAATCAACAGAGAGACCTAACCAGAAATCAATAACCGGCGTCCCGGGCCAGCGGAACGCCCAAAATTAGGGGACAGGAAAAATAGTACCAGAAACCAGAAACCAGGAACTGCGCTCGCAGAGCGCCACTCAGAACTCAGCACTTAATTAGGGGACAGACTTCTAAAATGTATTTATTTTAAATTGCTTCTCGATCAGTTCAAAAAGTCGGCCACTTGCCCAATATCGCCATAGTCCTTTCGCATATCTCCATACACGGGTTTTCCAACAAAAAATGTGTAAATTTCATCCGCTTTTTGTTGAAGATCGATGTCGTCAAACTGTTTTTCATACACAATTTTGCCTATCGCATAAGCATCTGCCAACGTCGTGTCGATATTGGTCATATACCAATTGAACGGATATAGCGTATGAACCCGACGATTCGCAAACGCTTTCAGCACAGCAAAAAATTCGGGCTTTTTACGATATTCTTCCTTAACATGAGCGATTCCACCACCATCGATAAAAATAATATCCGGATTCAATTTCAACAGCGTTTCTTTGTCTATAACGACATGACCGTCACTAGTGGCTTTAACTTGCTTGGCTACGTTATTCGCTCCAATCCATTCAAACGGAATATATTGTTGCTCAGAACTTTCAATACCCTGAGTCCCACGGTACCCAATACCACCAACATATACAGTAGGTTTTGACTCTTCGGAGATATCCTTCGTTCGGGTTTGCATGTCCAATCGAAGTGATTCAATGTACGCCACAACTTCCTCAGCTCGTTTTTCACGATTCAAAACCTTCCCAACAATGCGCATAGCATCGTAAACCGTGTCGTCAAAGGTCCCAAAATCGCCATAACTCAACACAACAACCGGAATTTTCAACGTCCGCTGCACTTCATCCGCCAAGGAGGCGTCCATATACGTGATAAATATCACCTCCGGTTTCACGGAAAGCACGGCTTCAAGGTCCGGTTTTTTGTTGATACCGGCAGGGCCTCCCGGTCCACAACTCGGCAAATCCCAAAGCTCAGGATGAGCAATCCAATAAGGCCTATAGCCCGGATTCATTTTTTCCATATCTTCCACGCCGACAACCTTGGACTCTGCCTGGAGATATACAATCAATCTCAACGCGCCGGGACTAAGGCAAATAATTCGTTCCGGATCAAAAGGAACCGTCACCTGACGCTTGGCTATATCCGTCACCGTAACCGTCGATGCCGCCAAGCCGACGGAAGCTACTACCAAAACATTAACAATGATATACAAACCAAAAATGTTTGTTCTTTTCATTAATTTCTCCTTATTAATTTACAATGGCACAATGATAGTATGACCCTCGATCTCTTCCAAAATGACTTCCACACCATAAACCTCCCGAATCATTTCCGGATTAAGGTCTTTTTTTGTCGATACCGCATGGATTTTTTGGTTTTTTAGGAACACGAACTTATCGGCAAACCTAGCGGCAATATTCAGGTCATGAATCGCAACCACAGCCGCCAACCCTTGAGCGTCAACGATACGCCGAAGCAGCCCCATCACCTCGAGCTGATTTTTTAAATCCAGATTGCTTGTCGGTTCGTCCAACAGCAGCACCGCCGGCGCCTGCGCGAGCGCTCGAGCGATGATCACTTTCTGAATTTCGCCGCCACTCAAGTTGTTGACCGATCTTGCGGCCAGATGAGAAATCCCCATTTGGCCGATAATATCTTCCACCAGTATGTAGTCGCTTTCCGACAGAGACCAGCGGATATAAGGCTTGCGCCCCAGCAGTACCGCCTCGAAAACCGTCAATTGCGTTTCCGGGTGGCGTTGCGGCACATACCCCATGCGTTGGGCGACGCTGTTTTGGCTCATCTGGAGCAAATCTTCGCCATCCACCAGCACCGATCCGTGTTTGGGTTTGAGAATGCGGTTCATACACTTGAGCAACGTTGATTTTCCCGCGCCGTTCACTCCCAAGACACACATCATTTGCCCTTGGTCCAAACAAAAACTCACATCCGACAACACATGTCGGCTGTTGTAGGCAAATTCGATATTGGCCACCCTCAGTTTCATCTCTGCCTCCGAACAAGCAGATAAAAGAACATCGGCGCTCCCAAAAATGATGTAACGACTCCCACTGGTAGAGCGCCGGAACCGATCAGTAACCGACCAAGAGTGTCAGCCGTCAATAGAAGCAATGCTCCGATAGCCGAAGAAAAGGGAATCAGCAGGCGGTGGTCGTCGCCTACCAAGCGCCGAGCCATGTGCGGCGCTATCAGCCCTATGAAAGCGATAACACCATGAAAGGCCGTGACCAGGGCGGCTACCAACGATGCGGCGACCATGCCGGTTGCTCGAATTCTGCCAACATTCACGCCAAGCCCTTTAGCCGCTTCCTCCCCCGACGCGAGAGCGTTGAGGTCCCATCGAATCGCCGTCAGATAAAGGGATACAAGAAAAACCACAGCGGTCATGAGCCCGATTTCTGTCCAATTGGAGCGTGCCACGTCGCCGAAACTCCAAAAGACGACCATCGCCAATTGGGCTTCCGTCGCCACATATTGTATCAGGAACGTCGCCGATACGAAGAGAGATGACATGGCGACTCCGGCCAGGATAAACGTTTCCGAAGTGAGACGTTTTAGTCCCGATAAGAGGAGAACGACCAATGTGGCCGCCATTGCGCCTCCGAACGCGAAAGCCGTCACCGAGAACATTTCGGCGCCAAAGATGACGATAGCCGCGGCAGCGCCGAAGGCGGCGCCCTGGCTGATGCCGAGAGTCGACGGGGCGCCGAGCGGGTTTTTGAGTAGAGATTGGATGCTCAAGCCAGATAGCGAAAGCCCCCAACCGCAGACGAGCGCGGCGATCACGCGTGGCAACCGGATATTGAAAATGACGACTTTGGCGGCAGCGTCGGCGTTACCGGTCAACACACGAAGAATATCTTTTATGGGGATAACGTAGACGCCTCGTGCTATAGCGAATAGCGCAACCAGAAAAATTATGCCGAGCAAAAAGGTCAGCATCAGCAGTTTGCGGCGCACGCTCGCAAGATAGGCGGTAGTGATGGCGCCGTGGCGTTGGACATGTTTGTTTTTATCAAAATTCATCAGTCTGAAATAACTCTCGTTCGACACAAGGTGTCATATATTATCCCCAAAACACTCTTTTTAACCCTATCTGAAATCGTATTCTTTCTCCCTTATTTACAGCCTTTTGTCTTTATTTAAATTTTTGTAAGTTAGATTGCTCCATGGTTATATGTTTCTCAAAAGCGCCTTAAAACGAATAAAGGCTAAATAGTGCATCTAGGCGCATCCCTGTATTGGAATGCTTAGTCTTCATAGCTTTTATTTATTTTAATTACAACAGCGCCGGCGATGGTGGAAGTCCGTGGGAGCGAGTCATTTCTTTAAAAATGGTATTGATACCTATAGCTTTGATATGAGTCTGCTATAAATCGGGCTATTTCTTTAAAATTAGTTTATTACGCCGTATCCCTCTGTGTCAATATGAATGAGACACCTAGCCTATGAAAGATTAGTGTAGTAAACTATGAGGGCGAGATGGAGAAAATGGTCGTTACAGAGCGAATGTTACGTAGGGGGGTGTTAACCGATTTGCCCATATAGGTTTGGTTTGTTGCAGGAAATTCCAGGGTGGATCGGTTGGTTTTTGATCACAAAAACACATCGGGAAATTGAACACCTCTCGTGGATATCACATTCCACTCTTAATTGGATGTCCTTTTTTACCCGACTATCGCCTTATTTGTTTTCTATTTCTCCCCTTCCATATTGCCTAAGAAGATCAACGATTAAGCTATGACCATTCCAAAATGCAAACGTTAGGGCTGTATTACCGTAGTGATCTTGTATATTCACATCAGCGCCGTTGTCTAACAAGAGCTTAACAACGTCAAGATGACCTTTCCATGAGGCCTGCAATAAGGCAGTATAATTAAGGTCATCTTTTAGATTCACATCAGCGCCTTTTTCCAATAAAAGCTTAGCTATTTCATGACTGCCATTCCTTGATGCCCACATTAGGGCAGTTCTATCATTGTTATCTTTTTTATTTACTTCAGCGTCTTTCGCTAATAAAAGCCTAACAACATCGAGGTTGCCAAATCTTGATGCCCACATCAGGGCTGTATTGCCGCCGTTATCTTGTATATTTACTTCAGCGCCCTTCTTTAACAAGAGCTTAACAACGTTGAGGTTACAAAATCTTGACACCCACATTAAGGCAGTATTACCGTCGTTATCTTGTATATTCGCATCAGCGCCCATCTTTAACAAAAACTTAACAACGGCAATGTTTTTCATCACTACGGCCATCTTTAGGGCGGTATAGCCATTGTTCTTTTTTATATTAATATCAGCGCCCTTCTCTAATAAAAGCTTAACAACGGCAAAATTACCTTTATCTGTTGCCCCAAATAGAGAAGTTTTACCGTCATTATCTTGCATATTCGCCTCAGCACCGTTCTCTAACAAAAGCCTAACAACGGCAATATAGCCTTTGTCAGTTGCCCCAAACAGAGCAGTTTTACCGTCGTTGTCTTGTATATTCACATCTGCACCATTATTTAACAAAAGCTTGACGACATTTCTATGGCCATCCCTTGATGCCGACATTAGGGAAGTATCACCCTTGTTATCTTGTATATTCACATCAGCGCTCTTACCTAACAAGAGCTTAACGATATCAAAATGGCCGCTTCCTGATGCCCACATTAGGGTAGTTCTGCCATTGTTATCTTTTATATTCACATCAGCGCCCCTGTCTAATAGCTGCTTAACGATGTCAAAATGACCACCTATTGAGGCAAACATTAGAGCAGTAGCGCCGTAGTAACCTTTTATATTCACATCAGCGCCCCTGTCTAACAACAGCTTAACGATGTCAAAATGACCGCCCCCTGATGCCCACATTAGGGCAGTAGCGCCGTAGTAACCTCCTTGTATATTCACATCAACGCCCCTGTCTAACAGCAGTTTAACAATGTCAAAATGACCACCTATTGAGGCAATCATTAGGGCAGTATCACCGTGAAAATCTTGCACATGCACATCAGCACCCCTGTCTAACAGCAGCTTTACAACATCGAGGTGACCATCCCTTAATGCCCAAATTAAGGCGGTGCCTTGGAGATTTAGAATATTCATATCAGCGCCGTTGTCTAAAAGTAGTTTAACGATATCAATATGGCCTTTGTGTGATGCCAATATTAGAGCAGTAGCACGGTCTTTTCTTTCTATATTCACATCTGCACCGTTGTCCAAAAGTACTTTAACGACATCAACATCACCTTTGTCTGATGCCCACATTAGGGCGGGCGAACCAAAGTTGTTTTTCATATTCACATCGGCACCATTATTTAACAGCAGCTTTACAACGTCTACATGGCCTCTGTATGATGCCCACATTAGTGCAGTGTTATCTGTGTTATTTTTTTTATTTACATCAGCGCCGTTATTTAATAAAAGCTTAACTACGTCAATATGGCCACTGTCTGATGCCCGTATTAGGGCTGTATTACCGTCGTTATCTTGTATATTCACATCAGCGCAATCAGACAAAGCGGTTTTAACCTCTGCCAAGTTACCGCTCCTCGCAGCTTTTAACAATCTTTCACTTGCTTCCGCATTATGCTTTGTTTCTCTGCCAAGAGTGCTGGATACAATGGTTAGCAACGCAATTGAGAACACCGCTGCTGTTTTGTAACGCTTTAATGTGCACATATTACGGCCTCCTATTTATGTGGATTATCTTATATCTTCTACGATTTAGGTCAACAACTTTGACTTCTGCGATTATTTACGATGAATTTCCTTATGTGGAACTAGAATTCTTGCAACAAAAATCCTGCTAATTTCGTGGAGGATTTACCACTAGATTTGATGCCTCAAAAAGTGAATGTACACGTTTTACCTTCGCACTGTCGTATTTACTTTCTAATTTGACACCTTTTTTTGCGTTTTACATGACACGAAAACGCATGTTATACCAGCCTCTAGAGCATTTTTGAGAGGGCACATTTGGCCACAATTTTTTGTGTTTTTAGTCACAGTGATCCATCTCATTTTTTTCGTTCTCAATTTTCTTGCTTTGACTTCTATCCTGCTGGAAAACGACGATGATTAACGATGAGGTCTACTCTAAAAAGAAATTACAGGCGCCTCAAC
The DNA here is from genome assembly GCA_964404285.1 of uncultured bacterium. GTDB lineage: Bacteria > CSSED10-310 > CSSED10-310 > CSSED10-310 > CSSED10-310 > JBASEY01. Next base: position 28,735 of record CAYOJK010000024.1, read on the forward strand.
GGTATTGACACATTCCGTAATGCACATGTAAGGTTGATGCAAGCGTAAAAACCCGTTTTTTTCACGACGCGATTCCCAAGCCCAGTCG
>CAYOJK010000025.1:0-2304 GCA_964404285.1 uncultured bacterium
GTTTTCAGAAAAATGACCGCAGAGGAGCCCGCGCCAAAATAAAAAAAGGCTACAAATGAAATAGCTCGCTGCTTGGTGAAGGTTGACGCAAAATGAGTGGAATGGTAAAATGCGATTTTGCTTTGTAGGGGAGACGGATTATGAATCAGAATGCTCAAGAAAAGAGTGATTGGCGAGGTAAATTACGATCTTTCAGTGATAACATGTTTCGGAATTATCAGATTGTTCGGAAACGCTGGGAGATCTCCGCATGTGAAAAAAAGCGTTCGGAGGAGATTGCTCGCTTGGGAAACCTGGTATTTCGGTTATATAAAAAGAAATCGTTGACGGACAAGGAAATTGAAGCGCAGATACAGCGGATCGAGAAAATTGAAATTGAGCTGACGGTTCTGGAAGAAGCGTTGCGTGATTTGGTTGTCAAGGCGGATGTGCCGCGACAATTGACTGCTGGACCACCGGTTGAGATCAAGCCGAAAGTTGATGAAGCTGTTGAACCTGAAAAGGAATCTCCTGCTTCTAACCAGCAGAAAATAAAGGAAAATGAGGTCAAGAAGGGTACGCCTGTGGGGCAGCCTGAAAAAAAAGACGTGACAAAAGCGTCGGTAGAGGGTAAAAAGACCACTGAGTCCGGTTCTCAGGAAACGACGGTGACACCGATTCTGCGTAAATCCGGCGCTAAGGAGGCGGAGAAGAAAACGAAACCTGACACGAGACCTATTGAGAAGAAGGAGACGTCTCAGGCAAAGCCGCCGGAAACCAAGAAGAAAGAGAAACCGGAACTGATGTAGTAGATTTTGGGGCTATGGCGCAGCTGGGAGCGCGTCTGACTGGCAGTCAGAAGGTCGAGGGTTCGAATCCCTCTAGCTCCATATTTTTTTTATGTTGAGCGCTGAGTCCTGCGTGGGGGAGAACCACGAATGGACACGAATAAACACAAGTTATTGTACAAAAATGAGGTGTTTCAGATTGTGGGGAGCGCCATTGAGGTTCTGAATACTAATCCTTAAAAAAACAGGTTTTTTCTAAATAACAGGATCGTTATCAATTGACGACAAGAGTCCTTGTTGGATATCTTGGCAAATGGTTACCAGTGGATAGTTTTTTTTGGAAGAAATACGCATGACAAAGAAAAGAAAAATTGCATTTACATTCGTTCTTGTGGTTATGCTCTTTTTTACGTTTGAATTGCTTCTTAGACTTTTGCATATCGGTGAAAATATAAAACCTTTTGAGCTGATTATATTCACTGGAAAACCCTATTATATCGAAGATGTAAAAACAATCTGGCGAATGAAGAGTGGCGCTGAGTTTGTACACAAAAACCATCATATTAGCCTTAATTCTCATGGCTTGAGAGAACGAGAATTCGACTCTTATAAGCATAGTCATAGAGTTCTATGTCTCGGCGGCTCTACAACTTTCGGATGGGGTGTTTCGACAGAAGAGACCTTTTCAAAAGTGTTGGAGTCGAAACTCAGAGAATGTTATGGAAAGGAGTCATTTGAAGTAATCAATGCAGGAATCCCAGGTTTTACCAGTATCCAAGGTCTAAAACTTTTAGAGAATAATTATGAATTATTCAATCCTGATTGGATAGTGTTTTCGTTTACGTATAATGATCAAACGAAAAAAGAGCAGAGCATTGTCGAAATATACAAATATTTAGACTCTAATATTTTCAAAATAAGGAGATTTTTGTTTTTATTTCGGATAGCTCGCCTTACAGATATTATATCGAAACAATTCTCAACCCCTGTATCTGTTGAATCGCTCACCAAAATCTCTCCTTCTGTCCCGCTGGAAAATTACAAAATCACGTTGATCAAATTAATTCAGTTTTGCCTAGAGAAAGGGATTCACTTAATTTTTCTGTCTGAAGTCACTCATCCTGAAAACATAGGCGCTACTGAAAATCCATATAAAGACGCATTACACTCTGTAGCAAAGGAACACAATATTGCTGTTTTTGATGCAGAAAGCATATTTGTGTCTGCATATCCCCCTCCCCCCCCCCCACACACACGCACCATTGTCTGAGGATTTGCGAACAGAGCTAAATCTTGGTTCAAAGCAAGAAAATCGATTGACCTTGTTGAGAAATAACGAAAGCAAAGCCATTTTCCCTGTTAGGCAAACAGCCTTGTTAAGCAACAGCGACGATAAAACTGTTTTTCCAGAATCGATTCGTCTGCGTTTGCTGGACAATTGCCATTACACGGCTGATGGGCATTCTTTAATAGCAGAAACACTCTTTGAATCGTTGGCTCGTTTTTATGGTGACTGCAATCAAACCCAAAAACTATC
>CAYOJK010000025.1:2404-26261 GCA_964404285.1 uncultured bacterium
TCTTTGAATCGTTGGCTCGTTTTTATGGTGACTGCAATCAAACCCAAAAACTATCGCTTGAATGATTGAATAACAACAAAGGTAAAAGATTTTTGTGGTTTCAATAGCGGCGTTGGTGATGGATTGCTGAATAACACCTTATTGATTTTTAAACCTTATTCGCGTTCATTTGTGGTTCTTCCCGTTTCTTAAATTTCCGGAACAACATACCCCAGCGCCTTCAGTTTTTCTAGGGTTTCCGGCGATAAATCCTCGTGTGAGTGGTGGCTGCGTGATTCCGACTGGGCAAACCCATCCCGAATCATCACACTGAACTCACGGCTGAGACTGGGATAGTCATCAACCAGATTTATCCGTTCACCGGGGTCCTGCTCTAAATTGAACAATTCCTGATGATTGGTTTCAGTATGAAGAATCATCTTTTGATGTGCCGTTCTCAAACCACGCTGCTTTGTGGCGTTCGTCGTCATGATCAACCCGTAATTTTCAATCAGCGCCATTTGACGATAATGCGACGTATCCAACAGGTTGAAACCCTCCATTTTTGAGCCGGGCGGCAACCCGACAGCCGGCAACAACGTCGCCGCAATATCACTGGCGCAGGCTAACCGTGTATCCAATCCCGTCTCGATATATGGATACCCTGAATACAGGACAAGGGGAATAGATAATGCGGGTTCGTAAATATCTTCACCATGCGTGTAAAAATATCCGTGCTCACCAAAACTTTCACCGTGATCGGCTAAGGCGGCAATGACGGTGCGCTCCATGACCCCGGACCCGGCCAATTGCCGGAGAATCTCGCCAAATGCCCGATCAGTCTCGGATACTTCACCTAAATACAATTCCTCGGGGCGCCCGGGTTCGGGTGATTTGTTGGTGAATTGAACCGCTCGGCGAGCGTTTTCCTGAGCGGCTTCGTTCGGATAAAAATCGAACGGCGGCGTCACTCGCCCGGCATAATAGGCCTGCTCGTGATCCGGGGGAGCATACGGGGAGTGCGGATCGAAATAATGTATCCACAGGAAAAAAGGTGTCGCATCACCGGTATAGCGACGAATCCACGGAAGCGCCAGTGAGTTGGTATAACGACAGTTTCGTTCCATCATGTTGCCGGCTCTGAAATTCCGCCAGGCAAGATACCAGGATGCTTGCCTGAGATCACCGGGCACAGCGAATCGATCGTGATACAACATAAAATCGCGGTTCAAACCGAATCGTCGATCCAGCGGAAAACAACTGACAAGCGCCGCTGTTCTATAGCCGTTATTTCGTAGATTCCGCGTCATCGTTTCATTCGTTTCATCTAATCGATAACGGTTTTCGGTCGCGCCATGAACCGCTGGAATCGTCGATGTCAGCATCGACGCGTGTGACGGTGTTGTCATAGGAACCGGACAGACAGCATTTATGTATTGCCGACCTTTGCGCGCCAATCTGTCCAGATTGGGGGTTCGCACGAAAGGATGACCACTGAATCCGGTGGAGTCGGTGCGTAGGGTGTCCAATGTCACTAAAACGATATTGTAAGGGTCCGGCGGCGGGGTACCGCGCGTGTTTTTGAATGACCAGCCGAGATTCGCGAAAGACAAGGTGAAAGCGACAGCTATCAGCAGCAGAAAGTTCAGAATTGACAGCCATCGGGCTCGTGAGCGCAACAGGCGACCGAAGCCGAGAAAGATGATAGTGGTGGTGATTACGCCTAAAATACCAAGACCAATTGCGTCCCAGACCAGAAAACCGATGATTTCACCGGTGCGGTCAAATTGAGCCAAGCCGAAAAATATGACCAACAACCCGTCGATGATACCAAGGACGACGCCGGCATTGAACCCGCCCCATAACACTTGAACGGTTCGTGGCAATTTTATTTTTTTTCTGATCCTGCTCATCGTAAATTCAATCTTTTGCCGGCATCAATAGTTGTCTTTCCATAGCCATGCTCGTTTGATCAATTCAAAAAACGGCATTTTATAGGTTTTGGAATAACGCCACGCGTATGTCAGATTGAACAGCGCCTGAATCATTTTGTTTTTATGACCATGTTTAGCGGCCCATCGGATGGGTTTTTCCAGACGAGGAAATTTGACAGCCAAATAAAACAGTTTTTGTAATGCCACCAGCGAATCTGATTCCGGGTTTTTCAGGACAGTATCATTGAAGTACGATTGATTTAAGTCGTTGACACCGTAATCCGTATCCAGCACACCGAGTGAGCGGGCATATTTTTCCAGCGCGGTTCCAGGGTAGGGCTGGATGATGGAACACCACGGATAATCACTTTGGATGATCTGGTTCAAACGAACGGTTTCCCAGGCGTTTTCAAACGTTTCTCCGGGCATACCCACCATGTTGAACGTGCCGATTTTAATCTTGTTTTTGCGCAATAACCGAGCAGTATCGATGATTTGGTCGCGGGTGATGTTTTTTCCGAGTATTTCGTTGCGGATATAGTCGTTTCCGCTTTCAAGCCCGAAATACGCGATGTAACAGCCGGCGGATTTCATCGCTTCGATCGCCGCCGCAGTCGCAATATCGGCTCGTATCAGGCACGAAAAGGGGAGACCGACTTCTTTTTTATATCGATCCAAAAATTCCAACAACCATTTTTCATCCAATAAAAACACTTCGTCATCGAATCGAACAGATTTGAGCGGATAATTTTTGTGGGTCTGGTTTATCTCATCGCAGATTTTTTTCGGATCCGGTTGACGAACCATACGTCCCAGGCCGCAATAGAGTTCTTTATACGCTTTATTACTGCAAAACGTGCAATTAAACGGGCATCCTCGACCGGTAATAAAATGTTTACTGGGACTTTTCCGTAATATTGAGTATTTTTTATAGTATAAATCCCTGTCTGGCGTCGGCAGTTCATTCAGGTCTGATACCAGCGGTCTCAACGGATTGATTTTGATCGAGCCGTTTATTTTGACGCCGATATTCTGGATGGAATCAATGGGTTGACCGGTATCGACACATTCCGCCAACTCGATTATGGCGCCTTCACCTTCACCGACACAGATTGCATCTACTGCGGGTTCCTCAACAAATTCAGGGAAAAAAGTCGGGTGCGGGCCGCCGGCGATCAACAGGGCATTCGATTTTTGTTTCAGATGATAAAACGTTTCCAACACCCATTTGTGCGTGCCGCTGACGGTATAGGCCCCAATAATATCTTGCGGGTTTTGCGCGACGTAGTCGGCAATGACTTTAGGGTCATTTTCTATCATCAAGTCAACCGTATGACTGTGTTGTTTCAGCAGCGATGACAACGCCATGGTTCCAAGGAATTCAAACCAGAAATTTTGTATGAACAGTACTCTTGCCATGCGGTTCAAACCTCCTGTTTGAAGAGGGTTCGAAGACCGCCTTTGACAAGTGTCCATGCTTTAGCGGGGGGGAGTTGAAACAATTTACGTATTTGCCTGAGGATATACCGTGGACGAAGGTAAAAGCGACGGTATGCCCGCGCGATTGTGCGGCGTATTTCTGCTTCTGTTCTGCCTTCGGGAATATAGACGATTTCGTTGAATACGTTGTAGGTCGAAGGATCGTCATTGATGATCGTGCCGGTCTCCATAGCCAAGTCCGCCAGGTCATTACCCGGATAGGGCACGAATGTCAGCCAATACACGTAATCCGGATCGAGTTCCAAGCCAAACCGTATGGATTGTTCTGTGTCTTCAACTGTTTCAGTCGGCAGCGTCAGCATAAAAGAAGCCAGCGTTTCTATTCCGACTTTTCGACAGAGTTTGAATGCTTTTCGGGCTTGATCCAACGTGGTGCCTTTTCGGATAAGCTTTAATAGACGCTCTACGCCGGTTTCGACCCCGAAAAAAATCTGGTAACAACCGGCATCCCGCATTTTACCCAAAATATCTTCATCGACAAGGTCAACTCGAGTAAAGCAGGCCCAGGGCAGACGAATGTTGTTTTCGATTAAAGCGTCACAGAGGGCGAAGACACGCTCGCGGTTGACCGTGAACGTTTCATCGTAAAATTGAATGCTATCGATCCCAAAAGCTGAAATCATATAGTTGATATCCTCGATGACTTTTTCGGGTGATCGATAGCGGAAGGATTTACCGAATATCAAGTCTCCTGAACAATATGAACAGTTATAGGGGCAGCCTCGGCTGGTGAACAGGTGGAGCGTTTTATTGCCTCTTAGTTGTGCGGAGCTATGATATTTATCCATCGGGAACAGGTGAAGAGCGGGGAAGGGGAGATCATCCAGTGTTTTGATTAGTGGAGGTCGCGGATTTGTGATGATAGCGCCGGAGTTGTCTTTATAGACGATGCCGTTGACATCTGAAATCGCTCTTTTATTTTCCAGGTGTTCGAGGATGTGTTCGAAAGGGATTTCACCTTCACCGATCACGACGAAATCCACAAGCTCATCTTGGAGTTGTTGATATGGAAACAGGGTGGCTTGCACGCCGCCGAAGACAATTTTGACGTTTGGAAAGAGTTGTTTTGCGGATTCAGCGACTTTTCGGCATCTGGGCAGATTGGCACAAAAAGTTTGAAAGCCGATGATATCGGGTACAAACGTTTGTAGACGATCTTGAATATCTTGATAACTTAACAGTTCAGCTTCAGCATCGATAACGATCACATTATGGCCGGCACGCTCAGTTATTGCAGCGATATAGGCCAGACCCATCGAGGGGTACACAGCGCCGGCTTCAAGCAGATCGCCGTATCTTTCTTGCAGGGTGCCGGGAGGACTAATAAACGCGACTTTCAAACATGTATCCTTTCAATTTATTCCGAGTGTCATCGCACCAGAAGTTATAAAATACTCTTTGTCTTGCTTATTTCCAAGTTGAAATTTAGAATTGAAGTATTGAGATTAGTTTTGACAAACAAGAATGGGTTTTTTATTCTTAACTCCCTGCATCTGACGGATGCATTGAAATGAGGAAAACAAAGCAGTTATGCAGATTGACAATAGTGGCGGCGGGAAATTCTCAAAAGGCATGAATCCGGAAAAGTATCCCGAAGTCACGAATAATGCGGCATGGAAGATAATTATTGCGGATGATGAACCGGAGGTTCACACCGTAACACGGCTGGTTTTGCGAGATTTTCATTTCAATGATCGGCCTTTGCATTTTCTTAGCGCCTATTCAGGCGAGGAAACCCAGCGATTGGTTGAAGAGCATCCAGATACGGCTTTATTGCTGTTGGATGTTGTGATGGAAACGGATCATGCGGGGTTAGAGGTCGTAAAATACATACGTGACACGTTGAAGAACAGTTTTGTTCGTATCATTTTGCGCACGGGTCAGCCCGGCCAGGCGCCGGAACGAAAAGTGATCTCGACGTATGATATCAATGATTATAAGGACAAGACCGAGCTGACATCGGATCGCCTGTACACGACCGTTATGGCCAGTTTGCGTGCCTACCGGGATCTGTTGCGAATTGAGCGGAATCGAAGAGGATTGGAACAGATTGTCACGCAATCGCCTAAAATGCTGGGCTACCAGTCGTTTAGAAAGCTGGCCCGGGAAGTTTTGGAGCAGTTGATGGCCTTGATGTCAATCGGTAATAGTCATACATGTGGGCCGGTTGGCGCTGTTTTCGTGACGCGCAATCATCACCACCCGATTTGTCTCAAAGCATTAGGACGGTTTGCCGGTCATGAAGCGGGTTTTTTTACAGATACCGCGTTTGCGACCGAGAGTGATCGAATTCTGTCGGCATTTGATAAGGGCGAACAGGCTTTTGATGAGAAGTCCTTTGCCGGGGTTTTTAAAACTTCAAACGATATCAGCCATGTTGTTTACTTTGAATGCCATAGGAAACTGGAAGCCCAGGATTTTGAATTGATTCGTCTTCTGATGGCGACAGCGGCTGCTGCATTTGAAAACATGCAACTCAACAAAGAAATTGAAGCGACGCATAGGGAAATTGTCGATACACTTGGGGAGATGATCGAATCACGTTTCGTTGAGACGGGGAATCATGTCAAGCGTGTCGGGGCTTATGCTAAGATACTGGCATTGAAAGCGGGACTGAGTGAGAAAGATGCTGAAATACTTCGCTTTACCGCGCCGATGCATGATATCGGTAAAATCGGTATTCCTGACACGGTTTTAAAAAAACCGGGAACACTGACCCCGGAAGAATTTGAAATCATGAAGCAGCATACCACTATCGGTTACAACATATTGAAACGCTCCAATCGACCCATTCTGAAACTCGCATCGATTATTGCTCTACAGCACCATGAACGTTGGGATGGCAAAGGATACCCCAACGGGTTGAAGGGCGAAGATATCCATATTTTCGGCAGAATTATTCGTCTGGTCGATGTCTTCGATGCATTACGTGCAAAAAGAGTCTATAAAAAAGCATGGACTGAAAAGCAAATTATCGATTACCTCGAACGGGAGCGAGGAAAACAATTTGACCCGCGCCTGGTGAATATTTTTATTGAAAACATCGGTGAGTTTTTGGCAATTGCAGGCAACGATCAAGAAGAAAACAACGAATAGTGTCGTATTTTAATAAAATTTTAAATTGGTTGAAACAGCCCAGTGTCGAACGTGATTTGACACTCTGGGTAGTAACCGTTGCTGGAATAATTGTTCTAGTCTCAACTTTCATTTATTATTATTCAGTCACTTATCTTGCAGAAAAAGATCTGGATACACAAATGGATCAAGCCGGCGCCACATTGGCTCGAGGACTGTCTAAGATTATGGCTGATCAAGATTATAATGCTGCTGAACAGTATCTAAGAGATTTTATAAAAGATTCACCATTTTGCTATAGTTTGAGTTTAGAAAATTCATCAGGGCGAAATATCTTTTATTTTGAGCATCACGACATGGAGTTGAACTCGGACGGGAAAATTCTTGAAATACCAATTCTTTTTGACCAAGAAGTTCAAGGTTTTGCCAAGTTAGCCGTCAACTCGGCTGAAATATCGCTGTTTAAAAAAAATGCAAAGGTTTATCTGGCTGCATTTTTTCTGGCGATTATTCTGGGTGTCTTTTTTACTGCTAGAACATATGCCAACAGATTGATGAAAGACTCTGTCCGGTTTATCCAAGCAGGTTTGAATGTTTTCAGTGGAGGCGACACGGCCTATCGGATCGCTCCCGTTCGATATCATGATATTCAGCCGTTGGTCCATGAAATCAATGCAGTGGCTCAACAGATTTCCGATCGAACAGTTCAATTGGAAAAAGAAGTTATCGAACGCCGTCGAACAGAAATTGAATTGTTAGACAGCAGACGTCAAATGTTCACCCTGTTACAAAATCTGCCTGGAATGGCTTATCGATGCCGAAACGACGAAGATTTTACAATGGAATTTGTCAGCCAGGGCATTAAAAGATTGACGGGTTATGATGCTGACCAAATACTATTAAACCGTGATATCTCATTTGATGAACTGATTCATCCTGAAGATCGGAAAAAGGTGCATGATGCGGTAAGAGATGCGGTAGATAATAACCAGCATTTTGAAATGGAGTATCGAATTCAAACCGCATCAGACGAAATCAAAATGGTCTGGGAACAGGGTGTCGGCTTGGTGGAAAATCCAGATGAAGACCCGATTCTTGAAGGTTTTATCATGGATATCACTTCAAGATATAACGCTGAAGAAGAACTGGAAAAACTCAACCAAGAACTTGAAAGACGCATCGAAGCCAGAACAGCGGACTTGGAAGTGTCGAATCGTGCACTGCGGGAAACGCTCAAGTTAACCAAAGAAACCCAACAGCAACTGGTTGAAAGCGAAAAACTGGTCGCGTTGGGTAGTATGGTTGCCGGAGTTGCACATGAAATCAATAATCCATTGGGCATCAGCATCACTGCGGCGTCTCATTTGGAGCAAAAACTAAAGGATCTATCCGATAATATTTTGGCGGAATTGGACCCCAAAAATGCAGATATCCTTGGAGTTTTAGTCGAAAGTCTTCAAATTGTTCAATCTAATTTAAAGCGTGCATCTGATCTTGTCACTGGATTTAAAAAAGTTGCTGTCGATCAATCCATGGAAGAAAGACGCATTTTCAATCTCAAAGACTATCTGAACGATGTTATGATCGGCCTGTGGCCAGAACTGAAAAAGGCCATTATAAACGTCAGTGTCAAGTGTCCAGAAGACCTTGAGATTGAAAGTTATCCAGGACCTTTATCCCAGATTATCACCAATCTTGTATTGAATTCCGTCAGACACGGATTTGAAGGTCGAAAGAAAGGCGCTATAAGTATCGAAGTCATTCGAACAGCTCGTGCCTTATCAATAGTCTATAAAGATGACGGTAAAGGTATTCCTGCAGAAATGATATCAAAAATTTTTGACCCGTTTTATACGACTGCACGCGCCAAAGGCGGCAGCGGCTTGGGATTACACATTGTGTACAATATCGTGACCAACACCTTCAAAGGCACGATTCAATGTGAAAGCGGTCAAGATAAAGGAACCACATTTACCATCCAAATACCTTTCAGCGAATTGGGTTTTGGGGCTTGAGCGCTTCATATTCGAAATGCTGAGTTCTGAACAGGTGTTTTTTAAACGGATTACCATTTTATTGGTATTGAGATAGGTGTCAAAAAACCGAGTGATTCCAACTCTAAATCATTTCCGGCACGTCACAAGTGTGAAGATACCGACTTTCTTTCTTGGCGCTTCCGGATATTGCTTGTTCAGGTGTGCTTCCAACCGTTTATCAGAGGCAATAACGGGCAGGTGGCTTTGATAATGATTTTCTAAACAATTCATAATTTCTCTGTCTGAAATATCGTATTCGCGTCTTTGCCAAAAAAAGAAATCCTTATCCGGACTTGTTCTCAGCCACCACAAGTTTCTATCCAGGGAGGTATAGACAAAAGTCGCCGAACCATTTTTCTCGATATATGGTTCTATCCAATTTGGGTCACTGTTCAGGATCAGTCCCTTTTTCTTGTAACAAAGGTATTGCACCGATGGATGGAAGAAGAGTTGTGGTGATAGCACAAATTCATTTTCGGGACTATTCAAGAAAAATTTGCATAAATCAACTTCATCGTTACAGAATCCATAAAGTGACTCTTTATTACTAGGCATTGTTCTTAAAGATTCTTTCCATTTACTGAAAAAATAATACCCCGAATAGACGACTCCGCATAGCAATACTCCTGCAAGGAAAAAGTAACCGGTCTGCCGCCGTATTCGGCCGGCTATTTCTCGAAATCCGATAGCTGCTGTCAGCCAAGCGGCTGGGAACATCGAGAGTAATCGCATAAATGACGGAGCACCCATAGTGATCCAAGCAGGCGCCATCATCACTAGCATCCAGATTAGTACAGATGCATACTTCAGCTCACGGAAACGCCGGATCAGCACCACTAAACCTATCATAAAAAATACGATTTCAAGGGGGTTGAAAAAGGGGAGCGCTAAAACATTGTGCCGGGGCTGTAGATCGCCGGCAAGCGAGAACAAACTGAGAATCTGGCGGGTATTATGCTGGAATTCATGCCATGGCTCCGGCATGTTGAATATTACTGTCGAAGATGCTCGCCCATAGAATAGATTGACATTTCCAAGAAAATACAAAAACAGTGGCAGAACGACAATTCCTGCAGCTAAATATACTTGAAGAAATCCAGCGGTAGCTTTTTTCATAGGTATGCGCTTGAAGAGAAGCTGATGAAGGATTAACAAGGCGGGGATAAAAATAAAAAGCCGCATCGCAACATACGAGTATTGGGCTAATCCCATCCAGATACCCGCTAAAATAAAATGACGTGTGTTACAGTCTTTTAAAGCTTGCAATAACCAGTACATGATCATCACAGAAAACAGCGGCATCCAGATACTCCGGAATCCCTGGCGGCTCATCACGATGTGGCTGAGAGAGAGCGCTAGGAAGGTTGATGCCGCAATAGTGATGAAACGGTCAAAATGGCGCCGAGCGAATAGCATGAAAGCAAGGATGGTCAGCAAAGATACTATGAGACCCGGCAGACGGGTAACAAGAACCTTATTCTCAAATAAAGCGATAAAGAATGTCATCAGATAAGGGTTGAGTGTTTCGTATCCGTAGTTCGAATGGAAATAGATCGGGAATTCATGATGCTTCAGTACGGTCAGACAATGCAACCCACAAAAGCCGTTATCAATCCATAATCCATGCGGTAAATCAGTGTATTGGATCACGCGAAATAAAATTCCGGTCAGCACGACAGCGGCGATCAGTATTCTGAATCCCGTCTTCTGCATTGAAACTTCCTTGACCAGGCTTTTCCGGATTAGAAAGATCGCACTGATCACCAATAACAGGCTGCCGGCCAAGCCTAGACCCCAGTGCGTGTAAGGGGAGGTATAATGCCACATCTGATCCAGATTGATCATCTCAGTCGCCATTTTTAACATTGGTTGAGTACCTAGATAACGAGGATATTCTATCAGCAGAATCCCAGTCAGTGCCAAGACAACAGAAATCCAGAAATCTCGGTATACTTGTTTGCTGGAGCCGAATTTCGTTTCCATATTACTACCATTATTCTAAATCAGAAGTATATATAATATACTGCTAACATTAGCTACAACGCTGTTTATGCCATTAACGCTATATCCATAAGCCGCTATTGTCAAATCTTTTCGAAAAAATCACATTTTGCTTTCAGGTTACTTTCTATTTAAAAGTCTATTCTGATTCGGGTAGCCCGGCACTTGTATTTTCAACGTCAAGCCTTATATTATTGCTGTTTGATTAAGTGTTGTCAGGAGAAAGCTATGATCGAACTCAACCCTATTGGAATTATTCACAGCCCGTTCAAAGAATTGACCGGAATGCCGATTCAACCTGCTTTTGCGAGGAAAACAGAAGGTATCGTTGAAATTTTTGAAGACTATCAAGACGGTTTGAAAGACCTGGTTGGTTTTTCGCATATTATGCTGCTGTTCCACTTTCACCGCAGCCAGGGATTCCGTATGCATGTCGTTCCCTATATGGATAACCAAAAAAGAGGTCTTTTCGCGACCCGAGCCCCCCGACGACCGAACCCGATCGGCTTATCCGTCGTCGAACTGCTAAAAGTCGAGGATGGAAAACTGCATATCCGTAACGTGGATATGGTCGATGGGACACCATTACTGGACATAAAACCCTATGTCCCCGAATTCGACCTGAACGTGAACGTTCGAATCGGCTGGATCGAAGAAGCTCGGAAAAGAAATGCAAACAGGTTGTCCGATAATCGATTTGTGGAATAGGCGCTCAGGGAGCGCCGTTGGGTATTGAAGCCTATGCTCCCGTTCTTATCAACTTCAACAGGGCTGAAGATATAAAATTTATTTGGATAATAGTTTTCCAGCGGTTCTCGCTTTTTGGATAGCTTTTTTCGGTGGGTTTTGGTGTTCACGTTGGGCAGTGAGACCGGCAAAGATTGTAGCGACCGGTTTTGCTCCTAAAGTACGGGCTATCAACCGCAAGGCCCGTGGCGCGCTTGTCAGTACATAGCCCATGCTTGCCGGCATAGCTGCAGCGGTTATCAACACCGCTTTTTTTTGTCTTTTGCGTACACGAAAACTTGGCGCGGGTTTACCCCACGGCCAATACGCCATACACACCAGCCTTTCCAGAAATTTACGGGTTATCGCAGTGATATTGAAAAAATTGACAGGTGAGCCGATGACCAGCGCATCAGCGGTTTTCCAATCCTCCAGAATCACCGCCATATCGTCTGAATGAATACATTTACCGGGTTCTGACCCCGGCTTTTGCGTGCATTGTCGGCAATTCCTACAATATTCGATCCGCGCATCCATCAAATAAATTTTCTTGGTTTCCGCGCCCCCTGCTTCCGCACTCGCCAGCGTTTCACTTACCAGCCGATCGATGATTCCATCTTTTCGATAACTTCCAACAATCCCTAGTACTTTCATGGTTTTCTCTCTCTTGGAATGAGTTGCCTTGGTTTTCAAAACATAACTATTCTATTGATATAATTTGTGTGCGTCCATCGCATTCAAAGTGCTGAGGCCTGAGTTCTGTGTGAGCGGCATGCGGTTTCTGAAAAATAGACGACTTCAATGAAAAATGATACAGTCTATTAGGCTGATTTGAAGATTTAATTTAATTTAACCAGGTTTAGTGTTGAAGAAAGGTTTTTAATGACGATGCATGAGATTTTTCAAAGACGATTGGAAACAGCGACGTTCCAGTATCCCGGTAAAAGTGAACGAACGGGTTGTACTGTAGAATATCGGATCGATCCGCTAACAGGCAGAACCAGCGTTATTTGTGAAGATTTACTGCAGAAAATGTCTATTTTATACGGTGAAACCGATAAAGATTTTGTTCGATCACTGGCAGAAGAAAGTAGGCCAAAGTGCGTATTTTGTCCCCCTGCTGTTTTTGGGTCCACGCCGCTTTACCCGCGATCACTGTGCCCAGATGGTCGTCTGCAAAATGACACAGCTATCCTGTTCCCGAACCTGTTTCCAACCGCAGCTATTCACGCCGTGTTGTCCTGGCCGGATCACCATTTTCTGACTCCTGCACAGTTTAGCTCTAAGTTGTTGGTTGATGCGTTTTCATTGACCGAGACGTTTGTCGGATCGATCACGTCATCATTACCTGATATCCGTTTTATCAGTTTGAACTGTAATTATATGCCGCCGGCTGGAGGCAGCATTATTCATCCTCATTTTCAAATCATCGGCAGCGGTGAACCTCCGCATCGGCTGGCTGAAACTATTTCCGCGGCAGAAAAATGGCACGCTTCCCACAAGAAAAACTTCTGGCAGACACTGGTCGAAGCGGAACGAAATCTTAGCGATCGCTGGATAATGTCCACCGGACCGTGGTCGTGGATTGCGCCCTGGTCACCCATGGGCGCCAACGAAATTATAGCTATACACGCATCCGCATCTTCCGTTTTTGATCTACACGGTGATGACTGGCCTTATTTGGCAGATGGTCTTCAACATGTTCTTGGGTATTACGGCAGTCAAGACTATTCCAGTTTCAATTTTTGTCTGGCCGGCGGCGCTCGAAATAGCAATGACAGTCAACGTTGTGTAATCCGAATCATCAGCCGACAAAACGTCAGACCCAACTATCGAAACGATGAATATTTTCTACAAAAATTTCATGGTATCGAACTGATTGTCCAGGCGCCTGAAACCCTTGCCGCTGAAATCAGAAGCCATAAAAACCAATGAATCGGTTCCCTCACGGGTTATTAATTCTAATCTGTATTCTGGCAGCAGTTTTGCGTCTGTATGCTTTGGATAGAATGGCGCTATGGGGTGACGAAGCCTGCATGGTCTATCTATGCGCGGAATCACCCGGCGATATCGTCAAGGCTCTGGCCTCCGAAGACCGACCGGATGTCGATGTAGCGCCGCCCCTATATTTTTTATTGTTACATGCCTGGATGAAACTGATAGGCAACTCCGTGACTGCATTTCGAGGTTTCTCGGCGCTGTTCGGAGTTTTAACTGTGCTGTTGACCGCACAACTCGGCAGTATTTTGTTCGATCAAAAAACCGGTCTGCTTGCAGCCTTTTTAACCGCAATCCATCCCTTTCAAATTTGGTATTCCCAGGAAGGGCGCATGTATTCGCTGGCAGCGTTTCTAGCGACAGCGACGCTGGCCTCTATTGCTTACACTCTCAAAAAACCTGAGCGCCTGATTGGCTGGGTCATGTTGGCGCTATCCGGTATCTCACTGCTATACACCCAGTATTACGGAGCCTTGCTATTAGCAGCTATCGTCGTGTTCGCACTGTTCGAATTCAGGAAAACCGGTCGATACCATGCTTCTGTTTCAAATCGTTATCGCTTAGGTGGAGTATTGGCTTTTTGGACGCTGGCATTTCTGCCTTGGCTACCTGTTTTGTTCACTGATTATCGCCACGCCGGAGCTTCGGGAGGATTCCCGCTGAATTTCCACTGGTTTATGACACCGGCGTTTCTGCTCACCAAATTCGCTGTTTTCGGTTTGGAAAATTATATTCGAAATAACTTCTGGCTGTATCCCATACCGTTACTCATTGTCTTTTTACTAATAATCAAAGCGCTCAAACAATGGGTTTTACCGGAAGTCAGGTTGTTGACCTTATCTATCTTACTCCCGTTTGGCCTGGTCTATATTCTTAGCCTTGTCGGAATGCGTGTCTATAAAAGCCATCCGTTCATCATCTTTCATTCGGCGTTCTTGGTCTTAGTTGCCTATGGATTTCAGCGTTTATCGTCCTGCTTGCGTCTGATCATGGGCATATTGCTGATCGCTGCGTTATGCTCCGTCAATATGACCCTGGTTTTAGCCGGCAATTATCAGAAACCCCGGGTTCATGATGTTGTCGATTGGATACTTGAGCAGAACGGTGAAACCGTCGCCGTCGTTCCGGCGTTCATACCGAACCCGATGTCGATAGTCGGCGATTTGCTGGCATTCAAGTATTACAATGATGACCGGTTGAATGTTGACTACTTGGTTGGAGACACGGCGCAGGATATGGTAAACGCGATCGTTGAGCATGCCGACGGCCAAGACACGGTATATGTCGTTTTTCAACAAAACGTGCATGTTCTGCCTTTTGTGGACGAAATTCTGAAAAATTTGGACGGAATATGGGCTCTGAAACAGCGCAAAGAATTTGTCAGTCTCAATCGTGATTTCAGCATGGCGGTCGTCAAGTATGAGACTCACCGACTATAAAATCATCAACAAACGCAAACGCAACCTTGTCTGGTTTACCGACAAAATCTTGGATGCCGCTGCATGGATTTCGTTCAAGCATCGTTCCACACCATCATTGGCAATCGATAAAAACGCTATCAAAAAAATTTTGATCGTCCGGCTTGCCTATATCGGTGATGTCATTATGACATTTCCTGTTATTGAAGCATTGGCAAACGCGTTTCCAAACGCCAAAATCGACTTTTTGACTTCGTCTTCCGCAGCGCCGTTGCTTCAAAATCACCCTGGTCTCGATGAAATTATCGAATTTGATGCGCCCTGGTTTTATCCTCATTCTAAAAGTAAGGGAGAAACTGCTGATCTTGTGCGTACGCTTACAGCGAAACACTATGACCTGGGGGTCGATTTCAGGGGTGATATTCGCAATATTTACCACTGCTTATATCGTCCCGGCATACCGGTTCGGGCGAGTTATACGTCCGGCGGCGGCGGGGCATTGTTGACGCACCCGATCCGATGGGAGCTGTTGCAGCATAAGGTTGACTATCACCTAGATATACTCAGAAAAATCGGTATTCCAGCGCCACGGACAAATCCAAAGATTTTTTTGACTGAAACCGAAAAGGCTGAAGCGACAAAGATTTTGGCCGAGATTCCAGGATGTCGTCAGCGCGCCCCAGCGCTGGTGCATCCAGGCGCTCGTTTAGCGTTGAAAAGGTGGCCGATAGATCGGTTTATCAGTTTGATCGATTTGATTCAGAAAAAAGGTTTAGGACCGGTTGTTCTTCTTGATGCCGCCGGTAGCGAAGCGAGCTGTAAAATTGCGGCCGGTGCGTCAGTAGCGGGAGATTTGACGGGACGATTGACGATTCGTCAGATGGCAGCAGTGATGGCACAGGGTAGATTCTTGGTCTGTCATGATTCCGGACCGATGCATATTGCGGCGGCTGTCAGCGCGCGTGTGGTCGCATTGTTCGGACCGTCCCGCCCGATCGAGACGGCGCCATGTGGTGATGGGCACATCATTATCGAGGTGCCATGCAATATGAAAGATTACTGTGATGAAAATTTTTGCCTGCACTCAGAGAATGATTGCATGGAAAAAATCACAGTCGAACAGGTTTTTCAAAAGATACAACACCTTTCGGAATAACAGTACGCTCCTAAAAGCGAGACTGAGTTCCGGTTGGAACATCAAAAAATTCTTTTATTATTTTGACATTAAAGGCATGTTCAGGAATGCCTGTATTAGAAAGAATGGTGTCTCACGCATCACGAAGGACTTGCTTTTCCAACTCTTCCAAAACCTCAGCGGCAAACTCATCGATAGGTTTGTCGCTGCTACAGCCTGAGGCTCCCTTATGGCCGCCTCCGCCGAATTGAGCGGCTATCCGGCTGACATCGAAACCCATTTTCGATCGAAACTCACAAAAAACCTTACCGGATTCCGATTCAATAAAAGAGACGGATACAAGCGTCGGCTCCAGGGAAACCAAATATCCAAATACGCCAGCGCTCCATGCATGCCGGTATGTGGCGCCAAGCTCTGTTATGTCGGCATGATGTAAAATCACCCAGGCGATTCGATTGTTACATTTGGTTTGAAAAGAGGACAATGCCTGACCCAGAACGCGCAAATCGAGTTCTGCTCGGCTTTGAGTCAGTTTTCGGATAATCGGCGCTGTGTTGATATCCAGTCGTTTTAGTTCAGCTGCTGTCTGAAATGTATCTGCGCTGACATTTTCATTCTGAAAATGGCGTGTATCGGTCACAAGGCCGGTGTAAAGAGCCTCCGCAACTGTTTGATCGATCGGCCAGCCGGCGGTTTTTATCAGGTGATAGACCACTTCACAGGCTGATGAAGCATCCGCGTCGATGTGATCGAAATCAGCAAAACCTGTGTTTGTAGCATGGTGATCGATGTTAACGATTGGGCATCCAATAGATCGAATAACCTCAGCAAAACCTGTTCGCTCCTCCGAGCCGACATCCAGGATTATTGCCAGATCATATTTCATAGTGATATCGGCAGGTTGTAAAATTGGTTCATTGTCAAGCAAAAAGGTGAATCTACCGGAGGTTTCACCTGACCAAGCGACATCGATCGTTTTTCCCGCCAAACGTAATGATGTAGCCAGACCCATGACGGAACCGGCGGCATCGCCATCGGGGAATACGTGGGACGTGATCAAAATAGTTTTTGCGGAATTGACTGCGTGGATTAAATCGGGATCGAAAGGTTTCATAATTAACACTCCTGTTTAAATTTTCTTGTGTGAAATAGTGGTGTTAGCAACATTTTAGAGCAGTGCATCCAGAGAATTTTCAAGAACATATTCCACATTTTCCTGCATGCGTTTCAGATGTAATTCAACCAAATCCTGTTCACTGTTAGAACCCGCATCTCGTTGTGCTGCAGCTTTGATATATAGTTGTTCCAGCTCATCAGAAATTTTTACACGGCATTCAAACCATTCGGGTATACGAGGATCGAATTCTGCATAATCGAGCTGAACATACGGCGCAGCAAAATTGGGATCTTGTTCGAACATTTTTCGGATAGTCTCGGTCTCAATAGAGGATTGGCGAACAGGCATGTACGACGTTTCAATGCTCCATCGAGCGCCGTTTTCAGTGCTGGTAAACCATTTGACAAAATCCCAGGCTCCAGCGATTTTTCCTGAATCTCCATTATCAAAAATATTGATGTTTGTGCCGGATAACACCACAGCAGGACGGACAGCTCCACTGGGAACCGGCGCCACACCATACTCAAAATTGATTTTTCCTTTCAGAAAAATCCGCGTGACGATCGATGCTTCAAACATGGCGATTTTTCCTGCCAGCCAATCGTTTTGGTGATCGAACCCTTCAGCGAATTTGGCAACACCGTCACGGATCAAATTGTAATAAAACGAGGTTGCATAATACCCTGCATCCGTATTCAGAAACACTTCCCTAGTGACTGGATCAAACAATGTGCCGCCTGAACTGCGAAACAAACCGCTCCAATTCCATTCGTTACGAATAGTTGTCGCATACCCGATGATATCCGGCTTTCCATCGCCGGTAGTGTCACGAGTCAATCGCCTGCAGTATTCCCGCATATCCTCAGCAGTCTTCGGCGGGGAGTCGGGGTACAGGCCGACCTCCCTGAACATCTCCTTGTTGTAATACAGAACCGGCACGGATTTATTGAAGGGAAACGACCATAATTTACCATCATACGTGTTGTTTCGGAGCATGACCGGAATAATATCCGCGACAAAACCTTCCGGATCCGGCTCCAAGGCAATCAAATCATCCAAACAGACCAATTTGCCGGCTCGGGAGAGTTTTAGTGTAAGAGCTTCATAGTTTTGAGAAATATCCGGGGATCGACCGGCGACAACGGACGCGAGAATTTTTTTCTGTAAGGTATCGTATGATCCCATGTTGACGCCGCGAACGAAATAGATTTGCTGGCTTGAATTATATTCGTCGATCATATTCGACAGCACAATTCCAAGTGGCCCACTCATTCCATGCCAGAAATTGATTAGAATTCTACCGGGTGGGGGAGGCTCTTCACGCAATTGGTCACAGGCGCATAATCCGGCCAATATCATGCTTATCAGAAGAATATAGACCCACCATCGCATGATATTATTCTTTCAATCCTGTCATCGCCTGACTTTCGACGAATCGTTTTTGGACAAAGAAATAGCCGATAACCAGGGGAATGATCGAGAAAGTCGAGGCCGCCATCAACAGGCCCCATTCGGTTCCGGCATCGGAGAGAAAATAGGCTAAACCAACCTGCAGAACTCGCAGATGAGTCGAATTAGTGACGATCAACGGCCAGATAAAAGCATTCCATGAACCAAGAAAACTGAAAATACCCAAAGTCAGGATCGGCGGAAGCGAAAGGGGCAGAAGTATTCGGAAATAAAAACCCATGTTCGAACAGCCATCGACTGTTGCGGCATCATGAAGGTCTTTGGGCAATGTCATGAAAAATTGTCTGAAAAAGAAAACTGAATAGACACTGGCCGTAAAGGGAACGATCAATGCCAGATAAGTATCCAGCCAGCGGAGCTTGGCCAAAATGACGTAGTTAGGCACCAGCAGCGCTTGCTGCGGCAGCATCATGGTGCCCAGCAAGAATAAAAATATCGTGTTTTTGAATGGAAATCGAAAAAAAGCGAAGGCGTAGGCTGCCAGAGATGAAAAGAACAATTGGCACACAACCGACACAATAGCTACAAACAAAGTATTCAAGAAATAGCGAGCAAACGGCTGTGATTTCCAGGCTTCAGGATAATTGCTCCACTTAAAGGATATCGGGCGAAGAGGTTTCTGGTCCGCTATCGGCAGCGTCAGCATAACATCACTGTTTTCAGGGTCTTGAAAAACGCCTTGACCTTGATCCAGAGTACGAATCAAGGCCATCTCTTTAACCTGATTCTCAAGTTGAACTGCATAAAGCGGCCTTTCAAACCCATTAATGTTGGCAGTACGGGATTCACGCGGAATAATTTCGATCGAATCCGTCAAAACACCTGAATCACTTTTTAAACTGGTCGATATCATCCAGATAAAAGGAAACAACATGATCACGGAGCCGATGATAAGCAAAAGATGGACCAGCCCCTTCCACATTCGCTCATTCCATTTAAAACCCACAATAATGCTCCTATTGATAGTGAACACGTTTTTCGATGAACAGTTTTTGTACCAACGTCAACGCGAAAATCATCAAAAACAATTCAAATGCGATAGCGGCGGCATAACCGAAATGAAAATCGCCAAAGCCTGCTTTATACAGATAAAATACCACTGTCATCGTTGAATTCATCGGCCCGCCGCCGGGTGTCATCATATAAATCTGTGAAAATACTTGGAATGATCCGATGATACTCATGACGAAAATGAAAAAAGTTGTCGGGGACAGCAGAGGCCAGGTGATGTGCCGGAATTTATGCCAGCGGCCGGCGCCATCGACTGTTGCGGCTTCGTACAAATGCTGAGGAATATTTTTTAATCCGGTCAAAAACAGGATCACGTTGTATCCCAGACCTTTCCACACACTCATCAGAACAATCGATGCCATCGCCCATTTCGGGTCCAGCAGCCATCGTTGAGGCGGTATTCCGACCAGGGCGAGCAATTTGTTCAGCAAGCCGTAATTGGGGTGATAGATCAATTTCCAGACGATACTGACCGCGTTGATCGACGTGATGACCGGGATGAAATAAATGATACGATAGATATCGATTCCTTTGATTTTGTTGTTCAAAAGAACAGCGATACTCAACGAAAATACCAGCGTCAGCGGCACCGATAGCGCCGTGTAATACAGCGTATTCCAGACGCTTTTCCAAAAAAGCGCGTCCCCAGCCAAAAGGCGGAAATTTCGCAAACCGACAAATTGTGCCTTGGAAATCAAATCCCAATTCAATGTCGATAGGGCAAACGAATAGAAAATCGGCAGGACGTGAAATGTCGTGATTATGATCAATGTCGGCAACAACAGAAAATAGGCAAAATAATGGCGATCAGGTTTGTATTTACGTTTTTTCACGGATTTTGGCTTCACGGTTTTGGCTTTTTCCGAGTCTGTTGCTTCAAAATATTGATCAGCGCCTGATTGAACAATGGAGTCTGATGATCAATCGGTTTCACATCCTCCTGATTTATATCCGATTCCATCATATATTGGAAATTTGTGAATGGATTTGCCGCTAAAACAAGCACGGCTCCTTTGCCGATAGTCTCCATTGCAGCGACAGTACACCCGTCGGGTTGGACGGTTTTTCGATGAAACCGATAACGGAAAGAATTTGGTTTAATAGGTCTATATTCATCGACGCGGGTATTCGGATCACTGGTTGCAAGCACAGTTACTGATTTGGTGTTCTGCAAAGGGCTGCCGGTGGAATCGCCAAGTGAAACGGCGCTCCAAAAGATTGCGGCGGTGATCGATGCCAATTCTGGATGCGTCGAAAAACGTGATATCAACAGAGACCAGGGATTACCGGTGTTATTCACATCGTGAAAAATTTGAGTCGGCTGTAAACGTATAGCGCTTTCAAGGGTAGTTAATAATTGATTGAAATTTGACAGATTTGAGCGTGGTTGTCTGGGACTGGCGCCGATAATCACCAAGCGGCCGCCACGGTGAACCCATTTGGATATGTCGTCCATTTCATGTTCACTAAGTGGAATGTCCGGGTTGGGAATAACAAGAATATCTTTCCGTCTCAATTCTCTAAAATCTGTTTGATTCAGTGTGACCGGAATTGAAAGGGTGTCGATACAATCGTCGGCGAAACGATCCATGATACCGGAATCGTTATTGCCATGAGAAATATCCAGAACGATACGGTTTGCACGTCGGCTTAGCTTAATTTTGTCTGTACGAAGTGGATAAGGATAGATGGTTTGAGGAATGAAGGTGGGTTGTTTTTGTAACAGCCAGGCGACTGTTTGGACAGCAAGACGTCTTTGGTTAAACAGCCAGGAATGGTAGGCTTGATGTCGATTTTTTCCCGGACTGCCCGTTCCATCATCGAACATCGATGAGTCACCGATAGCGGCGACTCGGCCGGTTCCGACGATTCCGCAGACGAAAAAGGGGAGTCCTGTGATTTCGGAGGCAAGTAACACGTGCCACGGATTTGGTTTCGATTCGACGATCAAAGAAGTCGCAGACCAGGCAGCAACGGCCTGTATATTGTCCATAATAGAGTGATGACAGATTGATTGGTCCGGCCAATCGATATCGGTGACTTGCTTCACATCTCCGCGAAGGGGTGTTTCAGTAAAAGTATCGCCCAGAAATGTGATACCCCAGGATTCGGTGATCTCATTCAAAATCAAGCTCGAGTCCCAGCCGCTGAAATTGCGATCGGAACCTCCGTGATCCGCGATTAAAAACAGGCTGCCTCCATTCCTGACAAATTGCCTTACAGCTTCGATTTCTGATTGAGTAAAACGATTGTTTGGCTCCGGAATAATCAAGCAATCCATACTCTGTAGGATAGAGGTAGTCAGTTCACCTGTATGGCATTGTGACGATCCAAAAACCGATGCTCCAAAAACTGAACGAAGATCATCAGCAAAATCGGAATAAGCGGTTTTGATCGTCCAATCGGCATTTCCAAATGCTTGACCGTGTAGATCATCAAAAAGAATACGTATTGGTGGAATAATAGGGGAGGGATTTGAAGGGGAAACCGCCGATGCTGACAGACCGAAACCTGAAAATAGAAGAAAAAAGAAACTTGAAAGTATTAGATATTTTCCTGTGAATGATGATAGATGTGCAAAATGTCTACGGTTGATTATTTTTAATTGTAAGCGTTTAGATTTAAAATATTGGGGAACCGGGCGGGTTTGTTTCATCATAATAGTTACCAGATTTCCTGGTAAACTTCGCGTAAAACGTGGTTTTTGCTGTCCAGAGTGACCCGTACTGTGCCTATTTCTGTTGGTTCGGCAGATAAGTAGGATAGATCATGAAACTCGACCAGGGTTCCACTCGAAAGCGGTATCTCCACTGGACAGACGTGTCGGATGGTGTAGGTGAGGTCTTTATGGATAGTTTCAACAGCTTTAGCGATGTCGGGGCTGAGTGGTTGGCAGGTGATTTTCCATTGCCGCAAAACAGCGTTCAACAGACAATCACTTAAAATTGCAGAGGCGGTACCATCGTCATTGTCATAGATAAACTGCCATCGATTGGGTCGCGCACGAGCGGGATAGGCATGGGCGTTTTTCATGTTCGGATCGACACGCATTGCCGTTTTTCTAGCGCATTCTCGGAAGACATAACATAGACCGAGATACCCTGCTGTAATCAACCAGGGAATGACGCCGATAGCAGTGCGATAGAGTGGAATAAAGAATCCGAAAATAGCAGGTGCGGTTAAAATCCATGAAATCGGATTAAAAAAACCGCCGCGGGATTGGCATCCGAAACAGGTCAGGTACCGTTTTTCCCCGCAATCGTGAGAAACGGTTCGGGGATTGACGCCTAAAATCAGTGGAAAACAGAATCGTTTTTCTGAAAACGGCCAGAGCAGTGGGAGACCGTTATTGTGCATGACCCAATCAAGAAAAATATGGGTAAACACCGAAAAGAAACTTATCGCGAGCAAGGGTAGTAGTGAGGGTGATTTGAAATCCATGATCGGGATATGGTTGAAAAAGAGCCATGCCGGGATAGCGACTATTGCGGTCTGGGCGATAATGCCGATACCGGAGTGGGTTGCGCCGTGGTGAACCTTCAAAAAGCGGGAACCTTCATAGCGGCGAGCGTAAAAATCGACATCCGGAAGAATAGCGCCGGCGATCGCCGTAAGTGTTGCGGCGGGTTCCGGGCATATTGTCGCGCCGACATGACCAATCAGAATACCTGCTGCCAGATGTGTCAATGGATCCACTTTAACCAAATCCTCATATAAAAATAAGACCTGTTACACGTTTCGGCGACCACCGATTCGATGACGCCTGAATTACACTTTCTTTTAACATGAAATGCTTTTTACAGCAATTAGCCAATGAGCATTTTTATGAGAGTGAGGATTTGACAGGCATTTAGTCTGTTCTTTTATTGTCTGAACACGATTACGGGATTAAAGGATTACCAGGATTAGTCTTTGCTTTCTCGAAATCCAATCCTGCCCATCTTTGTAATCTTTGGAATCGTGTTCAAAAAGTCATTCGGGATGCGAAGTCAATAACCAGTCATAAAGTGTTAGACGTCAAAAACTATTAATTAGAGGGACAGACTTCCAGATACGAGATCAGAAGCCGTGCTCGTAGAGCGCCAGTATCCTTTTTTGTCTGAACACGATTACGGGATTAAAGGATTACCAGGATTAGTCTTTTCTTTCTCGGAATCTAATCCTGCCCATCTTTGTAATCTTTGGAATCGTGTTCAAACAGTCATTCGGGATGCGAAGTCAATAACCAGTCATCATGTGTTGGAATTGAGTATTTTGGGGAAGAACCGCGAATGGACGCGAATGGACGCGAATAAGGTTTGAAACCCAATAAAATTTTATTCAGCAACCACCATTGGTTTTTTTAAGGGTTAGAATTCAGATCGAATTATTCTTTATTTTTAAATAGATAGGGTGGGTTTGAAGAGGCTGTCTCAAAACCACTTCTTCTGATTTAATTATTATTGTCGCGATTCTGT
>CAYOJK010000026.1:0-23302 GCA_964404285.1 uncultured bacterium
ATCATCCATCTGCTGACACGCAGCTATGTGCCGGATTCAGGCGAAATACTCCTAAATAACCATAGAATCGATCAGCTTCCCGAATTTATCGTTCGTGAGCATGTCGGTATCGTCCCGCAGAATATCATTTTGTTCTCTGATACGATTCGAAACAATATTATCTTCGGATCGGAGAACGTTGACCAAATTGATTTCGATCATATTCTAGGTTCTGTTCAATTGGATCGTGAACTATCGGAATTTCCTCGACAGTTGGAAACGCAGTTGGGTGAACGAGGCGTCAACATTTCAGGTGGGCAAAAGCAGCGGTTGACAATGGCACGAATGCTGGCCAAGGAATCCGCTATTATTCTGTTAGATGATCCATTTTCAAGCGTTGATATTGTTACTGAAGAAAAAATACTGGATGCATTATTGTCAAATACAATAAATCAAACGATTATTTTGGTGACACATCGAGTGAATACGGCTCGACGAGCCGACAAAATCTTCGTTTTGCGAAACGGTACAATTGTTGAAGAAGGCGCTCATGACGAGCTCATACAAAAGGGTGGCTATTATTACGAGCTGTTTAAAAAGCAGTCCCTGATGGAAGAACTGGAGTCAATCTGATGCGCGGGGGGGGAATGCATCGTCGTCATGGAACGGATATACCGGATGATTTCAAATTCGATTTCGCGGTAGCCGCTCGTATTCTGAGCTTTCTGAAGCCTTATAAATATCAAGTATTCTTAGCGCTTTTCTGCTTGCTGACGTTTTCTGCTCTTCAATTAGCCGGTCCCTACCTGATTAAAAGCGCTATCGATGGCCCGATCGCCGACGGCGATATTCCGGGCTTGATCCGCTTAACCATCCTTTTTCTGGCGACCATAATTGGAAGCTTTATCGCTCAGTTTACGCAAATATATGCCATGGCCTTAACCGGTCAGTCGATCATGAACGATCTGCGGAAACAGCTTTTCCGACATATTCAATCACTGGATATCAAGTTTTTCGATCGCTATCCGGTTGGATGGGTGATCACGCGACTCACTACGGATATCGAGACGATGAATGAGTTGTTCACGTCCGGCGTTGTGCAATTTATCGGGGATGTATTCACGCTTGCCGGTATTGTGGTCATCATGTTTCTGCTAAATAAAAAGCTGACTATTTTGGTTTTATCGAGCATGATTTTGTTTGGCCTCAACGTCATTATTTTCCGAAAACCGTTCCGTGAAAGTTTTAGGGCCGTACGTGAAAAAATCGCGATAATCCTGAGTTTTTTATCAGAACACATCCAAGGACTGCATGTCATTCAACTGTTCAACAATTTCACTCGAGTACAAAAGCAATTTGACGACGCTAACCGGGAGACACTAAAAGCTCAACTCAGAAGTATTTTCTATTTTGCGCTGTTTGTGCCGACAGTCGATCTGACCAGCGCATTCACGATCGTGCTGCTGTTGAGATTCGGCGGTATGATGGCTCAAAATCAGACCATAACCATTGGTGTATTGGTCGCGTTCTTCCAGTATGCTCGACGCTTTTTCCGCCCGATTCAGGAAATGTCCCAGAATTTCAATGTCTTTCAATCAGCGTTGGTCTCTTCCGAACGTATTTTTCAGGTATTGGATCTTCAAAGCTCTATAGTTGAACCTGACGCATCCACAGCCGTCATCCCTACGGAAATCAAAGGAGAAATTACTTTTGAAAATGTTTGGTTTGCCTATACAAATGAAGACTGGATTTTGAAGGACGTATCCTTCCGGATAGCGCCCGGTGAACGTGTTGCCGTCGTTGGCGCTACCGGCGCAGGAAAAACGACGCTTACCAGTTTGTTATGTCGATTTTATGAGCCGAACAAAGGTGTTATCCGTCTGGATGGCGTCGATATTCGACAGATACCTCTTCATAAGCTCAGAAGTTTTATGGGCTTGATACACCAGGATGCGGTGATATTCACCGGAACTGTAGCTGACAATATCCGTGTCGGACGATCAGATTTTTCCGATCAGAAACTGCATACTATTGCAGCAAAAAGCGGCATGCAGGATTTTATCGCTCGGCTACCGAATGGGTTTGGCACCGATGTCGGTGAAGCGGGTGGTCGCTTGTCGGCGGGGGAGAAGCAACTGGTCTCATTCATGCGGGCAATAAGTTTTGAGCCTAAAATCATTATCCTGGATGAAGCGACCTCGAATGTGGATTCCTTGACAGAATCTATTCTTCAACAGGCCACGGCAACGCTGCTGGAGGGTAAAACCGCGCTGGTTGTGGCCCATCGCCTATCAACTATTCGGCATGTTGACAGGATTTTTGTGTTTCATAAAGGTTGTCTGACTGAACACGGCTCTCATGAAGAACTGATGAAAAATGAAGATGGAATCTATCCAAAGCTGTATCGATTGTATTATGCAGGGCAATTAAACGAATAACTTATCAGCAAATGAGATTTTGAATTCGAAACCGGACGCGAAAGGAGAGTGATATTAATGCATATGTTTTATCAAAAAATACAAATTTTTGTTTTTATAATAATAGTATTGTGGGGTTGTGCAACGACTCCCCCTGCGCCGTTTGAGGATTTTAGTGGAAAACGAAATACTGATGTTGATGAATGTTATAGTCTGGTTCAAGCCGGAAAATATTTTGAGGCTTTGCCGGTTTGTGAAGGCGCTGTCGCTAATAGTCCGGATAATTTCATAGCTCATGCGTCGTACGCCAAAGCGCTGGCTGAAACCGACCGGATAGAAGAAGCATTGTTTCATTATGCCGAAGCCTTGGAAATCGATCCGAGTGTTTTGAATACGCGAATGGAGTATGCTGCAATCCTAAAGGACACTCACAATTATGCTGACGCGCTCACTCAGCTTGACACGGTATTGGATAACCAGTCGGATCATGTTCCTGCGATACAGGAGAAAGCGGCGATATACAAGTTGCAGAAAAAATGGCAGCAAGCGGTTGAGATGTTGGATCAGGCGATACGGTTTCGCTCTGATGACCAAGCATTGCGGGTTGAACTTGTGCAGGCGCTGGCGAAAATTGGTCGGCAATCCGAAATTGTCGGAGCAATAATGAAGGCCTCGAGTGATTTTCCAGACTCGGTATCACTGGCATTCGCTTTTGCCTCACAGCTTCAGGAACTGCGTATGTACAAGCATGCGGTTACACAATACAACCGGCTTTTGACGCTGGATGGAAACAATCACTCCGCCCGCTATAATCTGGCATTATGTCATTATCAGGACAAAAACCTGCGTGAAGCTGAAAAGGCGGTGATGCATCTTCTTCAAGGTCGATCCGCTTCGAGCTCGGCCTATGTGCTTGCAGGACAGATCGCATTGGACAGAGGCAATACGCCGGGTGCGGAAACCCATTTCCGCAAAGCTATTGAAGTGGATGCATCGAATGGTTCTGCCTGGGTGTTGCTTGGTAATGTTTTGCGCAAAAACGGAGATCGTCCCGGCGCTGCTGAAGCATACCGCCAGGCCTTGCGGATCGATCCGACAAATGAAACGGCAAAACAGAATTTGAAAAGGGTGTACTGATAACATCAACTTTATTCTTATTGACCAACGGCAAATAATTATTTTAAATAGTCAGCATTATGGATATGACAGGCAAATTATTTTTCATGAAACCGTGATATCGGCGTTTTTCAAGCTCCACAAAATCTGGATGTTCACTGATCTTTTTACCGGCTTGGATTTTATGGTAAAATAGCTTTTGTGTGGCTCAGAGCTCACACAGGATAAAAGGGAAAAATGAGATGACGATAAAGAAGGCGCTATTATTGGGTTTGATTATTTTGATGGCGGGGTGTGCTGTTGTTCCGACTGAAACGCAGACGTCTCCTAATATCATTTTGTTGTCAATCGATACTTTACGAGCAGATAGGCTCGGCTTATATGGCAGTTCCCAATCTGTGTCTCCTGTTATGGATCACCTGAGTCGTCAGGGTCATGTATTTTGTTCGGTCATATCTCAGTCGCCTTTGACGGCGCCTTCACATATGACTATGTTCACATCCCGTTATCCGGAGGTTCATCAGGTCAGGAATGTCGATGATATGACTTTGGTCAGACTATCATCGAATATACCGACTCTGGCGGAACAGTTGAAGAAGGTCGGCTATGGAACTCTGGCGTGCACCGATGGCGGCAATGTCAACAGCGCTTTGGGGTTTTCCAGGGGTTATGATATCTATGCCGAAGCCGGCGCTGAACAATTCTTCGGTCTTATCGGACTGCAGCCCCGAGAGCCTTGGTTCGCGTTCCTGCACACTTATTTTGTTCATGATCCCTATATTGTTCCGAATCCGTTTTATAGGATGTTCGACAGGGATTATTCCGGCGGCATTAAAGGCAGCTTGGAAGCGTATGGCGGCGTCACGACCAATTTCGGCATGTACAGTCTGCGGGAAGAGTTTTGGGCAACAGTTGATTTTTCCCAAGAACGTGATCGTCAGCATTTACTGAATTTATATGATTCCTCAATCAGAGTTATCGATATCAGTTTACAGGCGCTGGTTAACCGGCTCGATGAGTTGGGGTTGAAAGACAACACGATTTTTGTTATCACGTCAGATCATGGTGAAGAGTTTTTTGAGCATTCCAGGATTCTTCATGAACGGTTGTATTATGAAACCTTGAGTGTTCCTTTGATTGTGATTGATTTTCGCAAAGAAGATGTGCGTGGTCGATTGATTGAAACGCCGGTCAGGTTACTCGATTTGGCGCCGACGATTTTAGATTATATCGGTCTGCCGCCGCTTCCGGGCGCTCAAGGTATTTCTCTGGCAGCGGGTCTCAACGGCGGACAATTGAAGCCCCAGGTTGTGCATGCTCTTGCGCCGTCTCCTTACTGTAGTCGTATGACAGGGAAAGAATCATGGAAATATATTCTCAATCCCAACAAAGCGCCGTCCAACACTGATGCTTGGGTTTTGGGCTTGCCGCGGCCGGTTGTGCCGGAGGAGGAGCTGTACAATACCGATATCGATCCGGGTGAGACGGTGAATTTGGCTGAGGTTCAGCCTGATATTTTAGAGGAAATGCGGGGTTTGAGCTATGACCACAACGTGAAAATGTCGGCTTTAGCGGATCAGATCACACAGGAGACCACTCAAGTCGATGAAAGTGTGATGCGTCAGTTGCAGGCGTTGGGGTATGTTGAATAACATGAAAGTGTGATTACTAATTATTTCCCCGTGTTGTTATCTCCCCATCTCCTCCAACAAAATCTCCGCAATATCCTTGACGGCAATCGATTCTTCAGCGTGTTTGTCTTTGAGCGCATCCGTCAACATGATCAAACAATACGGACACGATACCGCGATCTGGTCTGCCTGCGTTGCCGCCAGTTGATCAAAACGAGCATGACTGATCCTGTCACCGGCTTCCTCCATCCAATACATGCCGCCGCCGGCGCCACAACACAACGCCTTTTCACGATTCTGATCCGCTTCAACCGAAATCACACCATTGATACCGTTCAACACTTTACGGGAAGATGTCATATCACCGTTGACACGACCCAAATAACACGGATCATGGAACACTACCTTCTGAAGATTGACGGCTTTTGGGAAAACCGGGTTGGCCTCGACCCAATCAGCTAACAATTGGGAGTGATGCACAACCTCATATTTCCCACCAAAATCCGGATACTCGTTCTTGAACGTGTTGTAACAATGCGCACATAACGTGATGATCTTCTTGACGCCCAGCTCATTGAACAACTCCACATTCCCCTGAATAAGCATCTGCCCCAACGCCTCTTCACCCAATCGCCGCGCCGTTTCACCACAACACATCTCATCAGCGCCCAATATGCCGAACGAAACATTCATCTTCTGCAACAGTTTTACCAATGCTGTCCCGGCTTTCATGACCCGATCATCAAATGAAGCCGCACAACCCATATAAAGAAGATATTCAGGATTTTCGACTTCGGTATAATGAGGTAAATTCAGCTCTTTACACCAATCCCCCCGCTTCGAGGCGCCGATGTTCCACGGATTACTGTTGACTTCCATACCCTTGAACACACGCTTCAACTCATTCGGAAACTCACCTTGATTCAAATTCAAAGCGCGTCTGAGACCGACGATGCGATGCACATAGCCGATATTCAACGGACAGGCCTGCTCACACGCATGACACGTCGTGCATTCCCAAATCGCGACATCACTGACGATATCCGGCGCCAAAGGCTTGATCGGTTCGACCTCCGGATTACCGGCAAGAAGTCGATTACCGTCTTCATCCTGCAGAAAATGGTTTTCCGCTACAGTGATTTCACGAGGCGCCAAGGTTTTTCCGGTTTTGACCGCAGGGCACTGATCATTGCATCGACCACATTCGGTGCAGGTATACATATCCAATACGTCTTTCCACGTGTGGTCTTCCATTTTCTCGATACCGAATGATTCGATGTCTTCATTTTCAATATCCAGCTTCGTCAATCGACCGTTTCTGTTCAGCGGACGCAGATACACATTGAAAAAGGAGGTCAATATATGCATGTGCTTGCCGTTGGGGAGATAGACCAGAAAACCGAGAATAGCCAGGCAATGCAACAACAGCGAGATATGCCCGGCGGCGATGACGCCTGTTCGTGTATAACCGGCCTGGTTGGTGAACAACAACCCCATGATCGATCCAAAGGGAGCATAACCGACGAAACCAGTGGTTTTAGTAGAAGCATACCAAGCGCCTTCGAAAACCAGGTCGGTGATCATGATAGTCGCTATCATGATCAGGACAAATGCGGCGCCCGGCGTATTCAGCAATCGTGGAACACGTAGAATATACCGACGAACAGCCGCATAGATGACCATGATCAACACAGAAACTGTTGCAATATTGGAGACTAATGAAAACAGTTTGCCCAGAAATGTGTCCGTGCCGAGGAACGGCAGATGGAACCACAAACCGAACAGGCTCATTCCGAATAGTGTCAGCGCCCGCAGCAGAAGCGCCAGAAATCCCCAGAATATCACTGCATGCATCAACCCCGGCCAAAACTCCTGGAACAGTTTTTTCTGGCCTAGAAAGATCGTAAAAAATTCTTTGATGCGCCGTGGATGGTCGGTGATTGGATCAGGGACAGGCGCACACTTTTTCAGGATAAGGAATTTTTTTCGAACGGCCGTAAAAAACAGATAAACGGCTGTCGGTATAGCGACAGCGATCAGAAGTGTATGAAACCAGGTGTGATTCATGAATATGTTCCTCAGGGTTTATTGACTAATATGTTTCTGCAGTTCCTCACGGAGCGCCGGCAGTATTTTGAACAGATCGCCGACGATTGCGAAGTCAGCTTTTTTCATAATCGGCGCTTCTGGATCGGTGTTGATAGCTAGAATAAAGCGTGACGATCCCATTCCGGCGAAATGCTGAATTGCTCCTGAAATACCGCAAGCAATATACAAAATCGGACTGACAACTTTACCGGTTTGGCCGACTTGGCTGCTGTAAGGCGCCCAGCCCTCGTCAACCGCTGTGCGCGAAGCGCCGACAGCGCCGTTCAGAAGCCGAGCTGTCTCTTCCAGCAGTTTGAAGCCTTCCGGACCTCCGACGCCACGACCACCGGCGACAATGATATCGGCTTCGGTCAGGTCGATAGCGCCTTGAGCCGCTGCAACAGCTTCCCGTATGACGGCACGCACAGACGGCTCAGTCAGCGTGACTGCCTGTATAGCGGCTTTGGTTTCAGTTGCTGTCGCCGCATCGAATACATTGGGGCGAATAGATATCACTCGGGTATCAGCGGCAAATTCATAATGAGCAACAAGTTTTCCGGAGTATGCCGGCCTTTGCACGACCAAACCATTGGTTGTATCGATACTAGTGACATCGGTTGCCAACGCTGCATCCAGCCGCGCGGCAAGCCGAGCAGTCAAATCACGCCCCAACGCCGTAGCGGCGGCAATAATCGTCGTCGCTCCAGACTGTTTGACCGCCTCATGAAGCGCATCGACAAACGGTTCGCTCTGATAACGGCAAAACAAATCACCTTCAATGACATAGACGGTTTTGAGCGGCCAAGAAGCCAGTGTCTCCGCAAGATGCGCTTCCCCGATCAACACGGCGGAAACGTTCCTTGTGTCACCGACGATTTTGTGTGCAGCAGCGATGGCTTCCAACGACGATTTTCTAATTGTTCTATTTCGTGTTTCAGCCCAAACTAATATTCCTGACATTGTAAATCTCCTTTTAACCTCAAAATATCTTGGCCTTGTCGGTCAACCATTCGGCTGCCTGGCGGGCGGTATCGTTCGGATCACCTGTGACAAAGGCGCCGGCCGCACGAGGCGGCGGCACTGCCAAAGCTACACATCGCAAGAGAGGTGACAGGTTTTGTTGATGAGCGACATCTTGGACGGTTTTTCTTTCCAACGGTTTCTTCTGAGCGCGTCTGACGGCCATCAAATTCGGATATCGCGGTTCGTTCAAGCCTTTTTGGCACGAAATGACTCCCGGTAACACCAGAGCCAGCTTGAAAATGTCGCCGTCAACTTCGCGTTCGACATTCAAAGTGTTGGCTTCCAACTGGAGCTTGCTGACGTTCAGCACATGGGGCTGACTGAGATATTCCGCTAGAGCCGCAGCTAGCGCATCATCGCCGGTGTCGATCTGTTCGCGACCACATAAAACCAAATCGGGTGAAATATCTTTCAACGCTTCCGCAAAGATTTTGGCCTGCAAAATGATGTCCGGCTGGAAATCGGATTCATGACTGATCAACAAACCGGAATCGATTCCCATGGCCATCGCTGTTCGGATGACCGATTCGGACCGCTCGGGGCCTATACAGACAGCAAGCGTCTCGGCGCCATGGTCTTCCGCCAAGCTGACAGCGGCCTCGACCGCATATTCATCATACGGATTCATGATCCATTTCAGGTCGTCTTCCACTATTCGAGCGGCATTGCTCGGGTGCACGACGATATTGGCTTCCGTATCCGGAACCTGTTTCAATATGACAGCTATCAACATATTCTATCCTTTCGTTAAGATATGCATTTCAGATAACGCAAGAATTTTACTTATAGTAACCATCGATTCTGAAATTTGGCACGATTGTCAATCATGAATAGTTAAACGGTTTTTCCGTTCCATTCGAGACTCGGATCACGGCATCGCGCAGCGCAGCCATTTCATCACCGCCGGGGTAACAGAAAATGGGTTTGCCCATCCATTCGATGCGTTCGATGATCCAGGGTTTGAGTCGAGGATCATAGACAATACCGCCCGTCAGCACGATACCGTCGAGATCACCTTTAAAAACGGCTCCGAGCGCACAGATATCTTTGGCTATCTGGTACGCCATGCCTTGCAAGCACAGCTCGATGAATTTTTTGTCGACACCAGGCTTCAGGGAATTGATATCCTCTTCCGACACGGGTTCATCGTTCAGGTATTTTTCCAAGAAGATCAGGTCGGAGGTGCCCAGATAAGCGATCAATCCGCCTTTACCCTTCATTTTCAGCTTCATTTCCTGGAGAGTATATTTCCCGGAGTAAGCCATTTTGAGCAAACCACCGCAGGGAACACCGCCGGCACGTTGGGGAGTGTACGGTCCATCGCCGTCCAATGCTTGGTTGATATCGACAACACGGCCATGACCGTGAGCGCCGATGCTGATGCCTCCACCACCGTGCATGACGATCAGGTTGACGTCTTCGTATCGTTTGCCGAGCTCTTTTGCAGCAAGGCGAGCGACACGCTTTTGGTTCAGCGCATGAAAGATGGAGATACGTGGGTTTTCCGGCATACCGGAAAGGCGAGCGACATCATCCATTTCATCGACAACTACCGGATCGGCGATATAAGCCGGGATACCGAGTTTTGATGCTAGGCCGTGAGCTAATAAACCACCCAGATTCGACGGGTGATCACCGAATTCGCCGGACTTGAGATCGCGCAAAACGGCGTCGTTAACCAAATAGGTTCCGCCTGGTCCAGGCTTCAAAAGACCACCACGACCAACAATAGCATCCAATGTTTTTAAATCGACATTATTTTCCTTCAGAGTGTCCATCAACAGTTTTGATCGGAAATCAAGCTGAGCGGTCACCGGGTGCTCTTCAAACGGCAGCATCTGCATAGGTGGATAGCGGACGGTTTTGTGAAACACTTTTTCCAGGCCTTTGAAAAGAGATATTTCATCTGATGTCGACCCGGGATTGATAACTAAAATGGTGAGTGCTTTTTCCATAAATAGCTCCTTAACGAGAAAAAGAATACTTCATTGAAAAAGATCAAAACATTCAAGTCGCCAGCATTACCATAGCTGTTCAAAAATCACAAGATGAGATTCAAATATCGCATTAATGATCATCGTTTTGAATCCTATCCATCAGTTTATATTGTCTTGATGACGTGTGGTCAACGTGTCGGCGATCCAACGACCGATGAGATAGGTGAATCCGGCTGACCAAACAGCAAGGATAAACCCCGGAATGATGACGGCAATCACAACAGGTAAACCGGCAGAATGGCCGACGCCATACGAAGTCGGTGATGCAGATATCTCCGTTATCAACCGGAACAGATCATCGGAGCGTAATTCCCAGTAAGCGCTGATGATCGACGAGGCTTTACCTGCGGTGAAAAGATTGACCAAGCGGGTTGAAACAATGGTTCCAATCTCAAAGAAATCACCGGTTAAATTGTAAAACGATGCCAGACCAATCACGATTCCCGGGCCGAAAAGCAAGAAAGATCGACGGGATTTCGCCATGATGATGCACCATACGCCTGGAAACAATGTTAGGATATAGGGTGCGAAAACCGTTACCAGATAACCGATATCACCGTTCGGCTCGAAATCGGTCAATCGGCCGGCGTATTGGCTCGAGGCGGGGACGATGAACGGAAAAATCCGGGATAGAAACGCTGCGCCGTATTCGCGGCCCATGACCAGCGTCGAAACGGCGCCGCCGGTGAATCGACAGCCGGCGACATGCAATAATTCATGGAAAGGCACATAGATAAACCAGGTGACAACCAGGCTGATGATAAAGGTCAACGTGGTCTTCAGGCGTGTTTCGGTTTGCTGGAAAGGGACGATAAGACCTTGATAAATATCGTTGTATGCTGTGATCCAACCGCCGAACATAAAGCGGACAAACGCATTGGGCTGTGTCGGTTTTGATGTGGGATGTCGTTGTTTTTTTTCAGACGTATTCTGCTCCATAACCCCGCCACTTTATCGAATGATCTAAAATTAGGCAAGAGAGGGTTGGCCGGCATAAGAGCGAAAAATGGACAGTGTTCAATCATTGGTTATATTATCTTTAAAAACATGACACTTATTGTCCAGTATCAATAGCTGAAATAACCGATCGGTTTTCTATTGACTAATAAAGAACAGATTCCAACTATCACATCTGATCTTCAGCTTTTTCATGCTCTTGAGCCTGTTTCGGCGATGTGTCATAATCCCATCTACGAATGGGAGGTGAGCCTTGAAAGTCAAACATGGATTATACCGATTCTTGGATACGGAAATAAATAAATATCGCGGAGTCCGTTTGGGTCTGGTCAGTAACTCTACGTCGGTCGATCACACGTTCGAACACACATTGTACCGACTGTTGAACCACCCTGCCGCGACGCTGACCGCCGTGTTCGGGCCTCAACATGGTATTTTTGGCCACACGCAAGACAACATGGTGGAATGGCACAGTTATCGCGATCACCAAACCGGCTTACCATTCTTTAGCCTTTATGGCGAGACGCGGATACCGACGGAGGAGATGATGGCGCAGGTGGATGCCGTTGTCTTTGATATTCAGGATGTCGGCGCACGTTATTATACGTTCATCTATACAATGGCCAACGTCATGAAGGCTTGTGCGCGGGATCACAAAAAGATGATCGTGCTGGATCGACCGAACCCGTTGAACGGCTGCGACATCGAAGGGTCTTTGCTGGAAAGCGGGTACGCGTCGTTTGTGGGCATGTATCCCATCCCGAACAGGCACGGTATGACCTGCGGTGAGCTGGCGCTGATGTTCAACGATTGCTTTGGAATCAACTGTGATCTGGATGTCATAGCGATGGACGGTTGGCGGCGTCGCATGTGGTTCGATGAGACCGGCGTGCCCTGGGTAATCCCATCCCCGAACATGCCCTGTCTGGATACGGCAATCGTCTATCCCGGTATGTGCTTGATCGAAGGCACCAACATTTCGGAAGGCCGCGGCACTACACGGCCGTTTGAAATCGTTGGGGCGCCATTCGTCGAACCTCGCCGTTTCTTGTCTCGACTAGTGGATTACCACCTTCCGGGCGTCAGATTCCGAGAATTGGTGTTCCGCCCGACCTTTCAGAAATTCAAAGGAGAATCCTGCGGCGGAGTCCAGATTCATGTCGTCGATCGAAATGTGTTTAGACCACTGTTGACGGCTGTGGCAATCATCAAGGCGCTGCGCGAACTCTATCCCAAACACTTTCAGTGGAAATTACCGCCATACGAATATGAATATGTCAAATTACCGTTCGATATTCTTGCCGGTTCTTCCACCTTGCGGCGTGAAATTGAAACCGGAACGTCGCTGCCGGATATTCAGGAACGATGGCGCAAAGACGAAGAGGATTTCCTGGAATCACGCAGCAGCTATCTGTTATACGATGAGTGATCCTGACGGAAAACCCGTTGATAAAACAAGTCGTCCCGATCTCGACTTCGATCAAAAAATTGATAGCGCTCTCGAAAATATTCGACAGTCGCGCTTTGCCAAAGGGATAACTCACTGGCAACGTTTCCCAGCTTTCCAGGCCAATTGGAAAAATTTTCCTGAAACCCTGCATCCTGAACTGGCGGATATTTTAGTTAAGAAAGGGTTTGACAAGCTGTACTCCCATCAATCGGCGGCCTGGGACGCCGTACAGCGCGGTCAAAATCCTGTTGTCGTGACGCCGACAGCCTCAGGAAAAACGCTTTGCTACAACCTGCCGGTCTTGGATCGACTTCTTCGTGATCCCGGCAAACGAGCGCTATATCTCTACCCGGCAAAAGCTCTCGCCCAAGATCAGTATCATGACCTGGTCTCCTTGACCGGTGAACTCAAAAAAAAGATCAGAATCGGCATTTATGATGGCGACACCCCGGCGTCTCATCGCACCGCTATCCGCCAAAACGCTCAACTGATCATGACGAATCCGGATATGCTGCATACCGGCATCTTGCCACATCATTCCCGCTGGAGCCATTTTTTTTCTAAATTGGATTACATTGTCATCGATGAAATGCACCAGTATCGCGGTATTTTCGGCAGTCATTTATGCAATGTTCTTCGTCGGTTGAGGCGTATCTGTCGATTCTACGGTGCAGACCCCCAAACTATTCTGAGTTCCGCTACGATTGCCAATCCGGAAGATCTTGCCGGTCGCCTGATAGGTGATTCGGTATATTTGATAAATGAATCCGGCGCGCCCACTGGTGAAAAAACCTTTATTTTGTTTAATCCACCTGTTATCGACAACGTGGAAATGGTTCGCCGATCCTATCTGGATGAAACGTCGTTGCTGGTGCGAATTTTGATCAATGCTGGTATTCAGACTATTGTCTTTACCAGGACTCGACGCAATGTAGAGCTGCTTCTACATGATCTGCGCAGACATTATGAAGGAAAACTTGAAAACTCAGCGATACAGGGCTATCGAGGCGG
Source organism: uncultured bacterium (assembly GCA_964404285.1). Taxonomy (GTDB): domain Bacteria; phylum CSSED10-310; class CSSED10-310; order CSSED10-310; family CSSED10-310; genus JBASEY01. The sequence continues at coordinate 13,670 of CAYOJK010000026.1, forward strand.
CTATCTTCCTCAGGAGCGGCGGGTGATTGAAAAGGGGCTGCGCGATGGTGTGGTTCGTTGTGTCGTAGCCACATCGGCGTTGGAACTCGGCGTGGATATCGGTGATATGGGCGCTGCTGTGATGGCCGGCTATCCAGGGACAATCGCGTCAACGTGGCAACGAGCCGGTCGCGCCGGTCGCCGAGAAAACCGGTCGATTGCGATCATGGTTGCGTCTGCGGCGCCTCTGGATCAGTATATCGTGCGCAATCCGCACTATTTTTTTCAGCATCCGGTCGAGCATGGCCTGATCAATCCTGATAACGTATTGATTCTTTTGGAGCATATTCGATGTGCGGCATTTGAGTTACCGTTTACTGACGGTGAGTATTTTGCGGAACAAACCGCTGATTTTCTGGCCTATCTTGAAGAGGACGGCGAATTACGGCGCTCCTCAAACAGATGGTTTTATACCGGTGGCGAGTATCCGGCAGCCAAGGTCAGTTTGCGGTCCGTCTCCGGCGACACCATCACGATTGCCGATCAATCGAGTCATAAACCGGAAATTATCGGGGAGCTGGATACCTATGCAGCTCATCTGTTGGTGCATCCTGAGGCGGTGTATTTGCATGGCGCTCGTCAATATCTGGTCAAAACACTCGATCTGGAAAACCACCGTGCGACGATTGTCCCTATAAATTTGGGATATTATACCGCTCCTTTTGAACAGACCCGGGTCGATATTATCGATACCAAACTCTGTTCCGAAAATTTTTGTCCGATTTGTTTCGGTGATGTCCATGTGGTCAGTCGTGTCGTCGGATATCGAAAAATCCGATTTGGAACTCGTGAAGTATTGGGGACAAATGATCTGGCGCTTCCCGAAAGAGAATTGATCACCACGGGTATTTGGTTCACATTGCCGACGGAAATAGCCGACCACGACGATAGGGGGGATATGCTGACTATTGCAGCCGGCTTTGTCGGAGCCTTGACGGCGATGCACAGTGTAGCGTCGGTTTTACTGATGAGTGATCCACGGGATATCGGCGCTTTTGTCGGCAGCCCAGGCAATGAGTGGGCGGTTCAGACCGATCACCTGGGAACACTGCAATTGTCCGGTCACCCAACAGGTAATTTTTCGAAGGCCAATCTGTTTATTTACGATTGTTATCCGGGGGGTATCGGGCTAAGTGAATCATTATATCGAAAAATTGCGCTGATTTTGTCCAAGGCCGTCGAGTTGGTCGAACAGTGTGAGTGTCGGCATGGATGTCCCGGTTGCATCGGCCCGGTCAACACGATCGAACATTTTATCAAAGCGTCCGCGATGACTGTTTTGAGCTATCTTGCCCAGGCTTTTCCCTTATCTGACAATCTTTGAACGCGTCTTTGGGGAGCAGGGGCAACGCACGTCGAGCGAAGCTGCCGACCTTGTAAAAAACGGCCTTAAGGACAGGCAAATCAGAGGTTTCCAGATTCATGCGATAGACAATATCTCTGATACGAATCAAGGCATTCACGCTTTGATCGGCCTTGAAAAAACCGACGCCATAAAGGCTGGATTGCATCAGATCAATAAGGTCATTCAACTCAGATTGAGTCGGTGTGTTGTTCTCTTCAAATGGTTTTATATCTTTTATGGCCTGATATATTTCGGATAAAAAGACGGTTACCGAATGAGCTAAATTAAAGCTCAGACCGGTTGGAGTTAATATTGTAGATAGTATGTGACATTGATCAATTTCTTCGCGGGTCAATCCATTATCTTCGCGCCCGAAAACCAGAGCGGTTTTTTCGGACAGGAAGCGTGAGCGATATGTTTCAGCCATTGTTCGGGTGGGCAGCGGTATGCTTCGGTTGTATCGTTCCTGTTGCACGGTTCCGATGATCAGATTGCAATCGGCAACAGCCTCGGACAGAGATTTCCAGCGTGTTGCTTTCTGCAACAGAGGGTATCCATACAGTGACATTTGTTTTGCGTCATCACATAAAAGATCTAGTTCACCGATAATTTTTATGGTTTCAACACCGAAATTTGCTGCTGATCGTGCAATAGCGCCGACATTTCCGGGATAAATAGGTTCAACGAGTATGATTTCCAGTCTGGACAGTGACATAGTAATATATTCCTTTGTCAGAATAATTGGCGAACGATTTGTCAGCCGATTTAAGTGTGTCAGGTTGACGGCGTCATGGCAACCACTTATTCAATACCGCCACCAGGGAATTATAATCGAGTGGTTTGGAGACATGATCGTTCATGCCGGACTCGATGCACTTTATCTGATCATCTTTCATGGCATAAGCGGTCAGAGCGATGATAGGTATAGACTTGGCCGGTTCGCCTGCTTCACCTCTTCGGATAGCTTTTGTAGCATCGAATCCATTCATGATCGGCATCTGGCAGTCCATCATAATCAGGTCATAATTATTGGCGGCTAATAGTTTTAGAGCGTGTTGTCCATGAACAGCGGTGTCGGCATTCAGGCCGAGTTTTTTGATCAAAACATTGGCAAGAATAGCGCTGACCTGATCATCTTCAACCAGAAGAATTCGGGCATTTTTCCGGATCTGTGGCTTCAGCGTATATGTTGTAGGGTATATCGGAGCAGAAGAGGATATGGGCAGCTCCAGCGTGAACAGGCAAGTCGTTCCTTTTCCCAGTGTGCTTTTAATTTGGAGCTCACCGTTCATCATTTCCACCAATTGTTTCGATATGGATAGGCCGAGTCCGGTACCTCCGTATTCGCGTGTGTCTGAACCGTCAACCTGGAAAAAGGAGTCATAAAGCGACGCTTGCAGGTCTTTAGGAATACCGATACCGGTATCGGATACAGTGAATTGAATATGAGCAGAAGTATCCGTTTTTCGTAGCAATTCCGCTTTGACTGAGACTTGGCCTACTTTTGTGAATTTAATAGCGTTTCCAGCGAGGTTGATCAATATCTGACCAATTCGATCTTGATCACCTTCCAGATTTTCAGGAATATCTTCAGAAACATCAAACGTAAATAAAAGTCCTTTTTTCTCAGCAAGATTGGCGACAGGCGACAAAATACTGATCATCATATTTTTTAAATTTAACGGTTTTTTGGTTATCTCGAACTTACCAGCTTCTATACGGGAAATATCGAGCAGATCATTGATCGTTCTCATCATTCGTTCCCCGCTTTGCTGTAGCAAATCAATGTAATGACGTTGTTCTTTATCTAAATTCGTGTCAGCTAAAAGTGATGCCATCCCCAAAATCCCGCTCATCGGCGTGCGGATTTCATGGCTCATATTGGCTAAAAATCGGCTTTTAGCCTCCGTGGCAGCTTGTGCCTGGGCCAGAGTGTCTCTCAACACTTTTTCTGTTCGTTTGTGCTCCGTGATATCTCGAATAATTCCGACAAGATAGACATCATCTGTATCTTTTAGAGTAAACAGTGATTTTTTTGTGGAGATAGTATGTTCTTTTCCGCTGGCATTCGTAATCGATTCTTCATTGATGTTTCCCTCGGCAGACTCAAAAACCTGTTTATCTTTTTCCCAGAAAACATCGGCTTCATGCTTCGGAAAAAAATCGTAATCGGATTTTCCCAGCAGCTCCGTTCTGGAATATCCAAGAAATTTGCAAAAGGCTTCATTGATGACTACCCATAGATGTTGCCGATTTTTGACAAAAATCGGATCGGGTATCGCATCGATGATTTGGTCCAGGAAAGGATCAGACTGAACAACGAACTCAGAGCGCTTTTTTTTATCAGATGATGGGCTTCTTTTACTCATACATCCCCCCTATCGGGATTGAAAAGATAGTGAAGAAACTCTGCTTCTAATAATTAATCATCTGATGCCGTATTGTCAAATAGGTTCGTGCTATTCGCGTTGACGTGGGTAGCATGAACCAACGCCAATCGATGTAAAAAACGGCGCAAAAGCAAATAACTATTCGGTCACACTCTTTATTGCATGTTTCAGAGCCGATTCCAGAATGCTGACGGGTGGTTTTTTGATCAGGTTTTGTTCCATCATTCTATGAGTGATTTCACGAGCTTCCAGGATATCGCTTTCCGCTTTTCGATAGACCTGTTCCGCTGTCAGGTCGAGTCCCGCAACACCGTCTTCGATAGCCTGCATCGCGACATCTCTGGCTTCAGCAGGAAACACCTCCACCTGGTCCATTGTCGGTATGATATAAGTCGGGCTCAACCCTTTTTTCTCTGCTGTTCGAGCTAATGAGTGCGCGGCTGCAATGGCCATGTTGTCGGTGATTTTTCGAGCTCTGACCAGCAACGCTCCTTTTAAAATTCCTGGAAAGCCGAGTGAGTTGTTGACCTGGTTAGGGAAATCGCCGCGACCGGTAGCGACAATAAATGCGCCGGCTTCTTTGGCGGCGTATGGATAGATTTCCGGGATCGGATTAGCGCAGGCGAAGACGATGGATTTCGGCGCCATCGATTTGATCCATTCCGGTTTGATGATATCGGGGCCGGGCGCAGACAAGGCGATTAACACATCGGCGTTTTTCATCGCTTCGTCCATAGTATTGATCCTATCAGGGTTACTTTTTTCGCAGATTTGCCATTTCCGATAAAACCGAGGATCAGCTTGGATATCGTGCCGGTGTTTGCCGAGCGCTCCCTTTTGGTCGAACATGATCATATTTGCGGCGTTGACGCCATCGGCTTCGAGAAGACGGAAAATGGTCGTGTTGGATGCGCCGGCGCCAAACAACACAATTTTGACGTTTCGCATATCTTTTTCAGCGACTTTCAACGCGTTGATCAGAGCCGCCAACGTGACGCACCCTGTACCTTGAGCATCATCGTGCCATACTGGAATATTGCATCGATCTCTAAGCGTATCTAACACCTTATAACAATTCGGCTGCGAGATATCTTCCAGGTTGACGGCGCCGAAACTCGGTTCAGCCATCATAACGAAATCGATGATTTTATCCGGGTCATGCTCACCCTTGTCATTATAACTATTGATACATAATGGTACCGCATCGCAGCCGCCAAGATATTTCATCAAAAACGCTTTGCCTTCCATGACGCCCAAGCCGCCGGATGGTGAGCAGTCACCGTCACCCAGCACGCGTGTCGAATCGGATACGATCGCCACCGTATTGCCGCGGCCTGTCAGTTCAAAAGACATATCGGGATTATCACGTATCGTCGTCGATATTTTCGAGACTCCAGGTGTGTACCATATGTTGAACCAATTGAACCCGTATATACTGGCTTTGGGTATTGTCATCATTTTGCCGCCGTAAAACGAATGTAGGCGCAAGGCGAGCTCTTTGAAAAACGCTGTTTTGGCTTTGGCTATCTGTTCTTGTGAAAAGGTCGATGGAAACAGCTCATCCAGATTTTTAAGCGTAAAATCAAATTCTGACATCGGGTTTCTCCTTTTATAAATGGTGTGCCCATTTGCTGATGTTTTCGGCAAAGAAATCATCTCCATAACAATCGTTCAGCACGATAAGCGGCATATCTTCAACCACTAACCGCATCACCGCCTCCGCTCCAAGGTCTTCGAAAGCGAGCGTTGTTTTTTCTTGAATAGATTCGGCAAGCAATGCGCCAAGTCCTCCGCCGGCGCCAAAATACACGCCGGTATATTTTTTCAGCGCTTCGAAGACCATTGGGCTGCGTCTGCCTTTACCGATCATGCCTTTCATACCATGCTGCATCAATTTCTCGACATATGGATCCATACGTCGGCTGGTGGTGGGACCTGCTGCGCCGATGACGCGCCCGGGCCTAGCGGGGGAGGGACCGGTGTAATAGATGACACTGCCCTTCAAGTCGAAGGGAAGAGGTTTTTCTTGCGCAATCAATTCAACGAGTCTTTTATGGGCGGCATCACGAGCGGTATATATCACGCCTGATAGAGCCAGTGTCATTCCGATACGGAGTTGTTTGATGATAGTATCTGTCAGAGGTGTTTCGATTCGAATGATGTCGCTCACGGTTATCTCCTTGTTTTCACAGAGTTGTCCCTAGATGTTCCATCTCAAGAAAAAGAGCATGCGTTGTTGTCTCCATGTTTTCACAGGGTCGCCGTTTTGCTGCGGGCGGCATGGCACTGAATGTTCACTGCGACAGGGAACATCGCGATATGTCTGGGAAAAACCTCCAGAAATAAGTCCAGCGCCGTGACGCGACCACCAAAACCCCCCGGACCGATCCCTAGTTTGTTTACCTCTTCGAGCCATTCAATCTCAAGTTTTGCCAGATCAGGGTCAGGATTACGTTGACCGATCGGGCGCAGCAGCGCTTTTTTCGCCAGAAAACCGACATAATCAAAGGTGCCTCCGAATCCGACACCTATCAATAGAGGCGGGCAAGCATCAGCGCCGGTTTCGCGGACAGTCTCGAGCACAAATTGTTTGACGCCTTCCACACCCTCCGCAGGCGTCAACATTTTGATCCGTCCGGCGTTTTCCGATCCGCCCCCCTTGGGAAGAACCGTTATCTTTACCGATGAGCCCGGAACAATTTCAGTATGTATGACAGCCGGTGTGTTATCCTGAGTGTTGACAGGGTGCGTTAAAGGATTGTCGATGATGGATTTTCTCAGGTAACCATCACGATAGCCCCGGCGGACTCCCTCGTTAATCGCATCTTTCAGTGAGCCGCCGGAAAAGTGTATCTCCTGACCAATTTCCATAAAGATCACGGTGAAACCCGTGTCCTGACAAATCGGTATCTGTTTGTCAGTTGCAATCTCAGTATTTTTTAACAGTTGATCGAGTGTGGCAGCGCCAATCGATGATTCTTCCCTGGCGCTGGCATTCTTGAACGCCTGACTAATATCCGGATTCACGTCATGACAGGCTTGGATACATAAATCCTGTATCAACTCAGTTACTTTTTGTACAGGGATGTTTTTCATGGTTTCCTCGCCTTCCAAAAAAGTCAGGATTCGATTCTATTCTATTGAAAAAATCGTTCTCTGCAAGCGTGGAGAAGTGGTAAGTGGGTAGTGGTTAGTTTAATTGATCCTGCGCAAAATCTTGGATATACTCAATTCGATGTTTAGTTAGTGAGCGTAACTGCTACAGGCCAACTCATCGCTCATCACTTCCTCTGGAGGGTTACAAAACTTCTTAGAATTGCTATTATAGGAGATGTAACTAGATACCAGCTATTAAAACAAGGGGAAAGGTATGAAAAAGCTATTGTTAATATTGATTTTTATTACCGCGATCCCGGCTTTTGCCGGAAAATATTATTTTGCTGGAATACATTATTTCACGGATGGAATTATTCCTGCCGGAGCAGAAGTCAGTATTGGCTATGTGGATATCGAGACGGACTCCAGTTGGATTGATTTGTATTTGATCCCGATACGCCTGGAAGCGCCGGTCGCTGATAATGTGAGCCTTTTTGGTGAAATTCAGTATAGAAATTACGATCCTTTGGGATCGACCTACTCCTTGGGTACCGGCGCTATGATAAATGTAATTAAAGATGGCGTAACGCTTCCTTTCAATGTTTCACTACGGGGAGCATTCCTTTACAGTTTTGAGAAAAAAGATGAAATCTGGACAGCGATTCCGTCGATTTTCACTTATGAGGGTCGTGCCATCGTTTCTAAACAGTTTGGCCATGCCGTCAATTGGACACCGTATGCCAATCTGGTTTATTCGCACAATACTCAAACCTCTGTTTATAATGCTAGCGGTAAGAAATACACTTCACGCGAATCCTATTTGGATTTCGTGCTTGGCCTTAAACTGAGGTTTGATCAGTTCGCTATTTTTGGTGAAGGCATATTCGGTGATCAGGATGCCATTGGCATCGGTGGGTCGTTCACATTTTAAACGGCAAAAAGGGTTTAGAGTTATAAAGCAATTCAATAATTAGCTTTATCTCCAATGATATATACATGTCGCCAGGACTTGTTTGCAGATTTTCAGGGGTTTTAAGTTACGATACTTCCTAAAATTGTTATTATAAGAAACACACAGCAATGGGACAGATGGGAATTATGGGACGAATGGGATAAAGGTTAAAAATTTAACGTTATCATAAGCCTAGAAAAATGATTAGTGGGTGATGGTTATTGAGAAGTTTAGTGGTTAGTTTAATTGATCCAGTGAAAAATCTTGGATATACTTTTTTCGATATTTAGTTAGTGAGCGTAACTGCCACAGGCGTTTTAAAATAGTGAACTTAGAAAGGGAGGTGTTGATAGTTTGGGGTGAACGAAAGTTATCGGAAGCCGTCATCGATGACACATTCATCATTCGGCCCCCACCAGTTCCTGTGGAGTTACAAATCTTCCTAAAATTGCTAATCATGGAAAATTTTACAGGTTTCAACCCTAATCATGGAGGTTTCAAATGAATCGTATAGTGTTAATTGGAATAGTTTTTATTTGTCTGGTTTCATTCAGTTCTTCACACGCTGTTATTTATGTTTCTCAAACCAATGGCAGCAATCAGAATCCGGGAACAAAAGAAAGCCCGTTAAAAGAAATCGATAAAGCTGTAGCTCTGGCGGAGTCCGGCGATGAGATTCATATTGCCGGTGGTATTTATATGGGCACATTTGGTGTGGGTTACATAGAGACTGATAAACCTTTGAAGATTTATGGCAGTTTTGATGAAACGTTTTCAAAACGAAATATCGTCGAAACACCGACGGTTTTTCAGCCTGATAATGCTGCCGGCGGAAAAGCTCGGAAAGCCTTCTTGAAATTCACCAAGGATATCGAAGGCGCGGTTATCGATGGTATTGTTTTTGATATGGGATACCGAAATGCATACAGCCCCAAGGAGGGTATTGTCGAAGGCCTTGAAACAGGTCGGATACTTAGCTCCACTGAGCGGCCGGCTGGAGGCAACAGCACCACAGAAGAGCCGATTATCCAGATAGTTACGGCAGCTCGAGGTGGTGATATCACTGTGCAGAACTGTGTTTTCGTCAACGGCGCCAACTTTGGTTTGCAGGGTGGTTTTAGCCGCGGAACATTTCGTGTGTTGAACAATGTTTTCGTCGGCAACAGGATGGCGGCAATTGAAATTTATGGAACTTGCGGCGGACAAAGCGATCCCAAAACAATGCAGAATTGTGGCTCAGTTGAAATCGCCTACAATACTATTCTGTTTTCCTGGAGCCGAGTGAAAGACTTGAAAGATATGGGGTACGGCGTTCGTATCATGACAAAATGTGAGTATAATATCCATCACAATATAATCGGAGGAAGTATTTTGACGGGAGTTGACAATACACGATTTACTCCTGACGATAGAATAAAATTGGACGACAACATCTTTTTTGTCAATAAACAAGGTGATCTCGAGTACAGTCCTGCAAGTAACGTCAAACTCAATCTGACTGTCGATCAATTTGGTGATCTGTCTTTTGCGTCAGCTAAAAACAATCGGCTGGAAATACCGTCAAAGCTGCCCATCAATAAGGAGTATTTGGAAGGTTTTCTGAACACCAGTTACTCTGAAGAAGTTGATTTTGATCCGGATTCGCCGGCGAACCTTTGGCGAGAAGCCATGGGAATGAACAAACAGGGCAAGATTACCTCCAAGGTTTCAATGTTCATGAATCGGTATCCGTGGCGAGATACTCTTCTTCTGTTTGGAGCGATGCCGGGTTGTGGAGCACAGACTTTCCAATAAATGGAAGTCTGTCCCCC
>CAYOJK010000027.1:0-23043 GCA_964404285.1 uncultured bacterium
TTGAATTATATCACGATATTAAGGTTTTGCCACTTTTATTTATGAAATATCCGGGTTAAATCTTGAAGACAATAGTAGCTAATGTCTAACAATTGGAAATTGGTTACTGAACATTGGAAATTGGATTTTGAAACATTTCCCGCTCCCTGCCTTCTTTCTCTTCTTTTCTCTTCTCTTTGTCCCCTATCTCTTCTCTTGAAGTCTGTCCCCAAATTAAATGAGTTTTTTAAATGAGTTTTTGAGAAATGACGAGCTCTGCTGGATTTTTATTACAAAATTAGAAGTCTGTCCCCCAATTACAATTAATAAAAAAGGCAGGCTTAGATACCTTTTTCAGTTGAACAGGAGCGAGGAAGTTGAGCCAAGTGGTTAAGTCGGAGAAAAAGTCTTTTAAACTAAATAGGTTATAGTTATAGCGTGTTGAAAAAATCGAAAAGCGCTTTGAAATACACCAGATTTTCGTTCAACCCCTTCCAACCATGGCCCTGTCCCGAAATTTCCAAATATGTATAAAGTTTTCCTGCCTTTTCCATTGCTCGCGCCATCTGTCGGCTCTGTTCGACAGGAACTCGATTGTCATTTTCACCATGAACCAGCAGAAGTTTCCCTGTTGCTTTATCAGCATGATTGACAGGTGATCGGTCATTCAATTTTTCCGCTTCGGTTTCAGGATCACCAGCTTTCTGTAAAACCCAGTCAGGGATATTACAAGTATGGTAATAATCGATGATGTTACTTATCCCAAATGACGCGATCGCAAAACCGAAATCTAAATGTTCATGATGTCCGTTTACGCCATCAGGATATGTCAGCCCTCGCATAGCACAGTAGCCTCCATGGCTGCCTCCCGATAGACCTACTTGCTGTTCGGTCAGTCCAAAGCGTTCACACAGGTACCGCGCGCCATAAATCAGGTCAATGATTTCATTGCCTCCCAAATCTTTGTCATTCAAAGAATAGAAGTCAGCGCCAAATCCCCAAGACCCTCTTACAGATGGGCTCATAACAATAAATCCCGCTTGAAGAAGAATCTGATATTCCTTATTGAAATAATTATCACCACCATAAAAAGCGGTAATAATCGCCTTTCTATCTTTGGGGTTCTCCGGCAAACGAAGGGGCGTAAAGACAAACGCATGAATCTTCCGTATCTGACCAGTATTTTCGTCGATATCAAATGTGGGATAGGTTATCGCCTCCGCTTTTCCGTGCACGATTTTGTCCAGCAACAACTCTGGATAACGTAAAAATGAAACTTTCTCCAATTGAAATCCTTGCTTATCATCGATACGGGGAATCAGTTCCCATATTGTCAATGGATCGTCAACGCTTGTTTCCACAGCAAACAATCGATGATAATCTTTCACGCTGACACTAAAATTGCTGTGAATGGTTTCTTGGTAAATCTCTTTTGAAGTCACAGGATCAAACACAAAAAAATCGGTTTTAACCGGAGTTCCGCGCGTGACAAACAACAGATCTTTTCCATTTACCGGAAAAAGCGCCATTGAACCAACCGGCGCTGTATCCCATTGCGTCACAGGAGTTACAATGCCGCTGCTCAATGAAAGTTTATATACATTGATATATCCGCTTTCATCGGAGAGAAAAACCAAGGTATCCGGATCGGGTTGGCGATCTGTAAAACTGAACATTGTGCGTTTGACACCTTCCGGCAAAAGAATTTTGGTTGTCTTCGTATGAGGATTATAGCTGATCAAGTTGGACTGGTTTCTGTCATAGCGAAAAGTGACTCTGAAGATAAGCTCACCTGTCTCTTCATGTTTGACAAAATTTGACCATGTAAAGGTCCAGTCCGGATCGTCTTCCAGGAGTGTTTGGACTTTACCGGTTGCAATGTCCATGATCTTCAAGTATGAAACCATCCGCTCAGCAGTTTTCTCGCGGGCGATGAAAACGAGTTCCTGTTCTTTACGAAAAAATTTGAACCCATAAATATACTCTTCATCCGTTATTTTTTCCCGTTCACCCGTTGCTAAATCCAAACGATAGACATTGAATTGCTCATCATTTTTTTCATCTCCGGAAAAATAGGCATAACCATTTTCTGGATCAAACTGAAATCCGCCGGCGGAAAAGAGATTGAAATCGAGATCGCTGACTTTTTCGCCACTTTCCAGATTCGGCAGTGGTTTGAGTGGTGTTCTATAAAGAGTAACTTTTTCGCCACGGTGGAAATAGTAGAGCTGGTCCATAATATCAGCGAACATAAAACCCATATAAGGGAATCCCTCAAAATAGGGTTTCAGATCAATTTTGCGGTCACGATAAATGATGGTTGAATCCATGTTTTTCTCCTTTCTACTCTCCGAAGACCAATATCCGTGTATCACAAAATATCTCACAGGAAAACAAGTTGCATCCCTTTTTTCAATTTTAGTCTTTCTGCTTCGCCGGCAGCGAGTTCCAGTACATATTTTCCATATCCGGTTACACGTGACACATCCTCATCTGCAATTTGTTCGGGTGATTTTTTCAAATTCTTTGCAATATGTGTAATTTTTTTATTTTCATCTATAAAGATAATATCGAGATCGATTTTGACATTTTTCATCCAAATTTGCCGGTATTGTTCGTCGCTATACACCATCAGCATTCCTGTCTGTGGAGGTACGATATCTCTGTACATAAGACCTTTGCTGACCTGGTTAAATGTCCTGGCGACCTCTGCCGAGATACGTGTTCCATCCGGAAGTGTCACAGGAATGACACTTAAGCCCGCCTGAGCTCTGGGATCGGTTGGGAAAGGAATGGCTGGAAGGCGTTTGCGATAAAAGTTATGCGCCCATAGCGCTGTGAGGATAACAATAAGAATAGCAATAGCAACAACATATTTTCTTTTCATTCAAAGCACCTATAGGATTGTACAGGGTGAAAGTGATATCATCACTATTAATTAGCATTTTCCCGCTGATCTGATTTCGGGTCTTGAAAAAAGCGTACACCGTATTCATTGAGAAACACATTGCGTCCAGACCATTTGCGCATTGTATCCTGGGGTGTCTCAGGGTATCCGATGGGGAGCAAGGCTTGTACAGTTTCACCGGGTGGCAGCTTTAGAATTTCGTTCAGATAATTGACTTCTATATGGTGAAAAACGCTAGGCGCATAAGGAGTGGCTATCAGCCCGATACCCTTTGTCATAACTAACATGTATCCTATAGCCATAAAAGCAGACTCAACCGCATAAGGCAGCTCAGGATCTCGAGATCTTGTGCTGACAGCCAATAGCAAAGGCGCATCGACTAAAAAAGACAAGTTTGGATCATAGTCGGAGCCTTGAACAATTCTTTCCTGAACACTAATAGGCTGCATAGTCATCCATTTTTGCTCAGTATCTACACATATACGGTGAATATCCTGTCTTTTTTCTTTCTTGTCGATGACAAAAATATGAATTCCATCGACCGGCCCAGCCGGCGCAGCGCTTCCTGCTTCCAGAATTTTGTTGACTAGCTCTTTGGGAATCGGCTTATCGGAGAAACGCCGGTTTCCCCTGTTTTTTTTCATCAAGTGCAACAAGCTATCCAAAACATACCCTCTCAACTCATATAGTTTACACGAAAGGTTATATTTACTGCAAATATTGTTTAGGAATAATTATTTTCCTAATTTACTATCTTTTTTTGTCGAAAAAGAAATAGGCATGATCTAAAAATATTATGAACTATCCAAGATGGCATCCACTTAGTATGATAACAGCCCCAACGAACCCCAGAATCGTCGCTGCCAGTTTTCGATAACTCAATGATTCCCCAAGAAATAACCAGGCTAGAACAACCACCAGAATAACATTGGTTTGATTCAAAACAGATGCTGAGCCCATATCTGTATATTTGAATGCAGTGATCCAGGCCAGGATAGAAATGACATTTCCCAGAATAGCTCCTGGTAAAGCCAGCTTGAAAGCACGTTTTCCAGTAATACTTTTATAAATATCCAAGCGGTTTTTTTGAAAAAGAGTGATCAGGTGAAGCGCTATAGCTGCCGGTATCATTCTGCATTGAGCGACCATCAAAGGTGAATGGTTGTCCAGAATGGGTTTTACCCCAATAATACTAATGACCATTAGCCCAATTGCGACAATACCGGACGTTGATCCTTTCAAGATTTTTTTCCATTCAAGGTCCGTTTTAAATGTTTTTTCAGTCGTTATGACCATGACGCCAGTGATAACAAATAGTGAGCCCCATATATGGGTTTGTGTCAGAGGTTCGCTAAGCAATAGCCACGAAAAGAAAATCATCATAGGGGAATAAACACAATCGATAATAGCGTAATAACCAGCTCCCAACGTATTTAGGCATGTCAAGACCAGCGTATCAGCAAGCGTTATTCCGACAAGTCCGCTTAATGCTAGATATCCCAATTCTTTCATCGATAGGGTTTCAGGAATCATTGGCTGGTCGAATAATGCCCACAACGGCAAAATAACCAAACAGGCGACTGTTGATTTAAACAAATTCAAAGCCAGTGGCGGCATAGTCTCACCACTTCGCTTAAAGAAAACAACTGCTCCTGCCCACGCAACAGCACAGATCAATGCCAAACTTTTACCAATAATATCGGGAGACATCTCACATTCTCCGATCATGCTGGTAAAGAAAATGAGTTATCAATCGATTCTTGGGTAAATAACAGAAAACGGGAGATTTGATGACCATCTCATCATGTCGAGAATTGGGAAGAAAAAAAGTTTTAAAACTTGGTAAATGCATGTTTTCAACAGGTTAGATCTGTTTCAGTATGTTAATTAAAACATGCATCCGAAAGGGTTTTTGAATCCAGGCATGCGGTTTAGGCCGGTCTTTCATCTGCTTTGCAGTAAGACTTTGTCCGGATACTAATATTACTGGAGTATGGGGTCGAATAGACTGGATAGCTTCCATAGTTTGCCATCCATCCATATCCGGCATTTTTATATCACACAGCACACAGGTTACCTGAGAATGGTTTTCTTCGAATAACTCAACCGCCTGCGATCCATTATTTGCTTCGATAACCTTGCAACCCAAATTTTCAAGCATTTGTCGCATTACTTCTCGAACACTTTTATCGTCATCTGCCAGTAAAACAAGTTTTCCTTCTTCAAAAGCCCGATCATCACCGTTGTTGATTTCATTTTCTTTTGCTACCGGTAACAGCACTGTGATACGTGTTGATACACCCTTTTCAGACAAAACGGAAATGTCGCCTCCATGTGCTTGAACAATACCCATAACCAACGACAGACCTAATCCTCTTCGAAATCGTTTTGTCGTGAAAAACGGTTCGAACATCTGCTTTATAGTCATTTCGTCCATACCAGAACCATTATCAGTTATACTCATGGCAATGTATTCGCCTTTGGGAAGCTTCCTTTTATCTATCAATTCCTCATTAAATGTATCTGGAAGAATAACGCTCTGAGTTTCTAAATGGATGATCCCGCTCCCATCTGTAAAGCTTTCCCAGGCATTGTTGACAAGATTCAATATAACCATATTCAAGCTGTCTAAATCTGCTGAAACCATCGGCAAATCCGAGGCTAAATCTGTTGAGAAATATACTCCGGAAGGCACGCTTGCCTGCATCAACGGAAACAGATCCCTTATGGTTTCAGACAAATTACATGGCATCCGTTTCGATTCTATCTTTCCTGCATGAGTCAATATCAATTTGCCTAAGTCCGAGGCCTGCTGTGCTGCCTTTTCAGCCAGTCGGATTTTCTCGATAGCCCGCACATCTTGATTTACAAATTTTTTTGCCAATTCAAGATTTCCGAGGACACCCATCACTAAATTATTGAATCGATGGGTTATTGCACTTGCCATCCGGCCTAAACTTTCTGCCCTCTGTAGCTGATAAACCTGTTTTTCCAGCTCGACTTTATACTCTTCCTCTTCATTTTTATAGTTTAAATCACGCTTAAAGACGTACCATAAAGGGCCTAGACGAGGAGCCACCGTCTCAAGCATCAATCTAGCATGTTCGGGAAAAACACGCCTGTCACGAGATGCAACATTGACAATCCCTATCAGTTCATTACGAAACATTACCGGATATGAACTCAAGGCCGTAATCCCCTCATTACGCATAATTTCGAATTCCGGCGCTTGAAGATTTGTCCAGGATAAATAAAGCGGTTTACCTTTTGACATCATTTTATAATGAAATGTATCCGGCATAAAAGTATCGGTGTTTTCAATAAATTGCCTCGATACATTTCTGGTTTTAACCTGATACAGGGATTTATCCTCAAGGCTTACCAGATAAATTCCTCCGCAGCCCATTCCAGATATTTCCAATATATAATCCAGACAAATATCAAGACACTCATCCAGTGAATTGGCATAATTCAAAACCAGATAAAAATCTCGTTCCGATTGAATAAATGATAATGCTCTGGCTTTACTAATGGAGCTGTAAAGGATTTCTCCAAAAAATTTAATCGGTGGATACAGTTCTGAATCCCAGCTCTTGCGTAAACTCAACGCTTCAAACACCAAATATCCTGTCAGAGTATGGTTGTTACCTTCTAAGGGCACAATCAATAAGGATTTGATTTGGTGTTTCTCGATGTAATCCACTTCAGCCTGAGCGGACCCAGAGATATCTTTTGCACTCGATATATGGAAAGCTTCAAGACCTTTTAGCTTGGACATAAAATAATCATACTCGTGATCGATAAACTGTTTTTTTGGTGTAGCCAATTTCGATTTCCAAGCATATTCAATGTCTGTCGGTCCACCCAAATCATAAACAAAACAGATATAAGCATAGTCAGCATCGATGATTTCTGCGATTTTTTCCAATCCGAAATAAACGTCTTCTGTAATTTCCGATAACGATTGCCTCAAAACTCTGAACGATATTTCACGAATCAAATCTACTAATTTTGCTTGACGAGTTTTCTGATTATTTTTCTTTTTACTTTCCATAACGCCCACAACTTTTACTTATTAATACTACCATAAAAACAATGGAAAATGGAAACAAGAAGATATTGTGGTCAGTCATCTACAAAACAAAATATATGGTGATTAATGATGATGTGACCAAAAACCCAGAATTCTATAGATAAATTTAGATATGGTAAATTGTGGAAAATTCAGATTTTGAATCGGAGATAATTCGTTGATATCCACACCCACCAGCCGACGTTCACTCGCCAACCGTTCAAACAAACGGTTCATCTGGTTCCAAGTCAGTCCTCCGGGTTCAGGTGTTCCGGTTGCAGGCACAACAGACGGATCGAATACG
Source organism: uncultured bacterium (assembly GCA_964404285.1). Lineage (GTDB taxonomy): Bacteria > CSSED10-310 > CSSED10-310 > CSSED10-310 > CSSED10-310 > JBASEY01. The sequence continues at coordinate 7,264 of CAYOJK010000027.1, forward strand.
TCACAATCCAACGTGACATAGACATTGCTTTTGCAGCATTTCAGTAGAGCATCGATCCAGTCCAGGCCGACAGCATCGTTTTGATGTATTTCGTGAGCATAAAAAACAGGGATTTTTCGCGAATCAGAAAAAGCTCTTTCCTCCGCTGCTTGGCTTCGGATCCCAACTTGGACAATATCCGTATGAAAATCCAAAATTCTTCTGGCAGCACAGGCGTGGCTCCACGGATTACCCAGATATTCATTTCGCAAATCGCTGTGGGCATCGAGCTGAATGACGGTGAGTGGTTCATAAAAATTACAGTGAGCTTTTACAGCGCCGACAATGGATGTGTGTTCACTACCAATCGTTATGACAAATTTATTTTTTTTCAGCCGGAACATGGTTTCAGATTCAAGTTCAGAACATAACTGATGGATATTTTCACAGATTATCGGCTCGATAGTGGCAATTCCTGAGACTTTTTTATAGGTTTCAAATCCCATCACAGCATCGAACAATTCCACTTGTTGTGACGCTTCTAAAATAGCATCCGGCCCTTTACTCGATCCCGCGCCGAATGTAGATGTCTGCTCAAACGGAGCAGTCAGAACGATAACTCCAGCGGATAAAGGATCGGAATCTGATACTTCAAGCCCAAGAAAATTCGCGTTTGGTGGTAGGCAGGCACGCATTTGAAAATCCTTTCAAGAATCCATTTCCTCAAACACGGCCTTCATCAGCAGCGGCAACACGGCTGTGGCGTCCGTGTATGCTTCTGAGAATCTTCCGCCCTCTTCCGGTGACAGAAATTTACCCCAACTGATACCTTCCTTATAGGTGCAACCGGATAATCCTCCCCAATGCACTGGTTCTGGACATATTCTAACGCCGTATTTAAACCGGGGTTCAGGCAGTGAGACGCCCAATCGTGTCATCGTAATATCGAAGTATGGCCCGACTTGCTGAGCCCAATTTCGCGGAACACCTCCGCCAATGGTGAAAATGCCAAGCTGCTTTGATTTGCCGATCAAGCGCGCATATTCCTGAAGGTCGATAAATGGGTTAAAAGGCGGAACCGCTCGATATAATTGATCGGGGTCATTTGGATTATCGATGTTTTTCATATATTGCCGGGTAGCCCAAAGAGAAAAATCGAGGCCGATCTCGCTATCAGTAAAGGCAGGTATAAACACCGGGACATTCTTTTTCCAGGCCGAACGCAAAATTCCCGGCCCTTGATTCATGTCATCCAGGCGTTTACCCACCACTCGGCAGAATCGGGCGGATGACCAGACGCCATCTTCCGGAATCGTTTTTTCTAAGATATCTCTCAAAAGTTCTTCCAAATAATTCAGGCTGGTTTCCAGTTCCAAGGTGTCATAGACGCGGTTATAGCCTTTTTTAAACAATTCCGTGTCATCGGCGTCAGGGGAGGTGGCATAATGGGTTAAACCGATAGACTCAGTCAGGCCATGAGCCATCAAGGCGCCCGTCGCCACCACTGCGTTGACCAACCCTCGATCGATCATTTCACAGATGATCAATCCCTGTTTAGCAACCGTCATCGCCCCGGACATCGTCAACACAACCGTGCAGTCAGGGTCTTTTGCCATGGTAACCAGGATATCCATTGCATCGCCCAATCTGCGACCAGCAAAAGACGTTTTTTGCATGGCTCTGACCAGGTCGGCGAAAGATGTTACCTTGTTCAAATCCAGGCTTTCGAGTGGCAACAGGCCGTCTTCCCGCCCGTCACCTAAACGGCGATTTGTCATAAGATATTTACCTTTCCGCCTGAATTCTATTCCATTTTATTGCGAACAAACTCAGGCATGAGATGCTCAATCCTATCTTCCACTTCGACAAAACGAAGCCTTTCGTCGACAGTTACATCACCCAGGTCGATTTCCTCGCGAATATAGCGAAGAACATCCCATGGATCTGTCTTTCCACATGTGAAAACATCCATGGCCATCAGACCCAGATCAGCGTAACAGTGAGCAGAGCAGTGGCTTTCGTCCAGCATCACCAGTGCAGCGAAACCCGGCGGTGAATCCGGTCCGAATTTATATCGGATTTGCGAGATAACGGTTGAGCCTGCTTTTTTGGCTGCGCGAGCCATGACATCCAATACGCGTCCATCATCCAAGAGAAGCTCGCGGGAGACATTGCGACAATCAATTAAAAGGTGTTTTCCTCTTGCCAATTCATAAAACCTCCTCTTAAAGGGTTAACCTACGCGCCGCCTTACGCAAGTGTCTCCTTGCCTAAGGGAGGGGTTCGCTAACGGGCGGCAGAATACCACAAACGTGGCGGATAAAGAAGATGGGGTTTTAAGAAGCAAATGTCAAGTGTTTTTTTTATATTTTTAATAATTGCGCGACAGAGCAATGCAGCATACCGTTTTTACTCACCCGAATCACTTGAGTTAATACTTATTTTTTTATAGACTTTATTCACCTTTTTTCTGGAGGAAATCATTATGAAAACGGTATCTTTGGTTTTGGTTAGTGCATTGTTTATATGGCCGGTGGTAGCTGCTGCTCCCGTCCCGTCCGTGCGCCCCTTTCAATCTGCTTTTACTCACGAAATAGAGAATTCTTTTTTCGTTGTATTGAAAGAAACCGCTGATCTGGAGGCCGCTTACCGGCTGAACAGCAAAGAAGAACGTGGACGATATGTATTTGAAACTCTACGTGCCACTGCTGATCGTTCGCAAAGCGATGTCCGAGCCTGGCTGACTCAAAACGGCATCTGGCACAAACCGTATTGGATACAGAATATGATCCTGGTCACCGCGGATGAAACCGTCCGAAATATCCTTGCCAATCACCCTGATGTCGCAACTATTCGTTCAAATTTATATTTTCAAGCGATCGATCCCGATATCAAGCAATACGCTCAAAACCTGCCGTCATCCCGCGGTAGTGAATGGAACCTATCCCAGATACGTGCCGATGAAGTTTGGGAAAAATTCGGTGTCAAAGGAGACGGTGTTGTCATTTGCGACAACGATACAGGGGTTGACTGGGAACATCCGGCGCTGATCGGTCAGTACCGAGGCTGGGACGGTTCAGAAGCCGACCATAATTATAATTGGTTTGATGCAACCGGTAAGTCACCAAATAAACCGATTGATGACCACAGTCACGGCACGCATACGACAGGAAGCATTGTCGGGGATGATGGCGCCGACAACCAAATCGGTGTCGCCCCGTCAGCAAAATGGATCGCCGTAAAATGTATGAGCAGTGATGGTGGTGGCGAATATTCCTGGTTTCACGACGCATTTGAATGGATACTCGCGCCGACGGATTTAGACGGTGAAAACCCAGATCCCTCCAAAGCGCCGCATGTCGTGAACAACTCATGGGGCTTCAACGGTGGCGATCAATTTTTTGAATCCGATATAGAAGCTCTTGTTGCAGCCGGAATTTTTATTGAGGTTTCCGCCGGAAACGAAGGGCCAGAGTGCGAAACTCTCCGCTCACCCGGTGATTATGAAATCTCGTTTACAACAGGCTCAACCAATCGGGGAGGACTGATTTCAGATTTTTCCAGCCGCGGACCTTCTGTTTTATATCCCAATATATCTAAACCCGATGTCGTCGCTCCGGGCGCGAATATTCGTTCGTGTGTGCCCGGCGGCGGCTACCAAAGCATGAGCGGAACATCGATGGCCGGCCCTCACGCAGTCGGCATCGTAGCGCTTTTATGGTCAGCGAATCCCAGCCTTATCGGCGATATCGACACCACTCGCGATGTGATTCAGCAAACCACTGTGGTTTCAATCGTTAATGATTGTGATCCTTCAACACGGGGGTATCCGAACAATGTCTATGGTTGGGGGGAAATCGACTGTTATGCAGCGGTTCAGGAAGTATTTCCACCTCAATCCGAAGGAATTCTCCATTTGAATAAACCCGCTTTCATGTGTGATGACACAATGCAAATCATCGTAAAAGACTCCGGCATTGTCGGCATCGGTGATATTTTAGTGACAGTCAGCAGCACAACAGAACTTTCTAAGCCGGAACAACTGGTGTTGACAGAAACAGATCCTGGTATTTTCACGGGCAGCATCACGATCGTCGAGGGAACAGCAATCGAAGACGATGGTATCCTACAAGTAGCCGAATATGACGATATTTTGGTTACCTATATCGATGATGACTTTGGCGGAACCGGCTCGGGAACCGTCACTCAATCGGCAATAATCGACTGCACCGCTCCTGGCGCTCAAAACGTAGAAATCGGTCGCCTGACATCCACAACCGCTGAAGTGAATTGGACGACGGACGAGATGTCAACATCAGGTATTTGGTATGGAGAAACAACGCCTCCGGATACCAGTATTCTTTTAGGACGATACAACACCGACCACATGGTGGCGATTTCTGGTTTGGAAAGTTGCACGGTTTATTATTTTATGATCGAAACCGTGGATCAGGCCGGTAATGTTAATATCGATGATAACGATGGTGAGTATTATACGTTCCGTACCTATCGCAATGTTATCGGGATATGGGAAAATATGGATACCAATCCTGGCTGGTTAACCGAAGGTGAGTGGGAATGGGGGATACCGGAAGGTAGCGATGGAGATCCGACATCGGGATATACCGGTCAGCATGTCTACGGCTACAACTTGAGCGGGGCTTATGCGCATAACCAACCAAAATATGCTTTGGTCTCGCCGACTCTGGATTTGACCGATGCCGCCTCTACCACAATTTCTTTCGCGTTCTGGCTCGGCGTCGGCCGATATCCCCAGGATCAGGCGTCATGGGATGTGTCGTTGGATGATGGTGAAACATGGTTTACGCTGTTTAATAATTCTATGTTTGGCGGACCGTTCCAGATGAATTTCTGGATTCCACTCGAAATCAACTTAGGAGAACTTATCGATGGCCACTCTGCGGTTCGGTTCCGCTGGACAATGGGTCCGACTTCCGATAGCGGCTCTTATGGGGGATGGAATATCGATGATGTAAAAATCACTTATGATATCGATTGTGATCAACCGACTCCGACTCCTCGACCTACTATAACTCCATCACCCACACCGACTGTTACACCGGAACCCACACCCGGCTATCCGCTAGGAGTGCGATTGGATATGCCGGTTATGGCGCATCCTGGTGACGAGTTTTCCATTATCGGCTATCTGGACAACCCGGATACTCCAAAAACCCAAGTGGCGACATTCTTTATCCTGGAAGTTTACGGTAAATTCTGGTTCTGGCCATCCTGGGCTTATTTCGATTATCCGGAATACCCGGATATCGATTATCAATCTATCGATGTACCCACCGGTACAACCAACATCACGGTCATTCCACCGTTTGACTGGCCGGATACCGGCCAAGATATTGTTACCGGACTGGGATTTTTTGGCGCGATGCTGAACCCGGAAATGAACGATATTATGGGTGGGGTTGCTTTCAAAGAATGGGGGTATGGGCCGTCCCGCTAGTGCGCTCTGCGAGTGCCTTAGTGATGAGTCCTGAGTGCTGAGTTGAGTGATTTTCAGTTGATTTTGATTTATAAGTTTTTTTATCAAAACTAGAAAATTTAAGATACTGTATTCCAACACTTGGACATTGGATATTGAAACTTCCGGCCCTTGTCTCTTACGTCTTCCCCCTCACCCATTATTCGAGGTTAATTTGAAAGACAGACTTCCAAAATTTCTATATCAATGGAGAAGGGACCTGGAGATGATGTCTTTTGAGTGATATCCATAGTCATTTTGAATTATCTTTTGCTGCCTTGATAGACCCCGCTGTAACGTAAATCATCTGCGACAGGGTTACCTGGAAATTTTAAAATTGGAAGTCTGTCCCCAATTAATAGTTACTGATGTCTAACACTTGGTGGTTGGTTATTGGGCATTGGATATTGGACATTGAAAACTCCCACTCCCCTCCTTTAACCCCTCACGCCTTACCCCTTACCGGTTTTACATATCTCTTCCCATTTTTTTATGGCTTTTTTCTTCACCCTTTGTTATAAACGACTTGGGATTTTTTTCTACAGTTTTTAATAGTATTTTATGGGGTTTCTCTTTTGTTAGTTTTACCTTTAGATAGTTAAATTCAAGAGGAGAAGATATCTATGAAAAACCTGATTCATGTCGTTTTTATCGCTTTAACATTGGGGCAAGTCGTTTTAGCTGCTGATGTCACCGTCATTGTCGGTGATTACGGTCCCAGCCATACCGTTTCCACCAGTAACCTGCCCTGGCGAAACGATGTACCGTATAGCGAAACTCAATACGGCATTCCTGCAAATGTGCTGGCACCTGTTTTTCCCGATACAGGAACAGTTACCATCACCGAAATCGGCTGGTGGTCAAGAAGTTGGGTTCCTCCTGAAACATACACCTTGACCATTTTTCTATCAGAGGCGCCTGATACCTATGATATGGGAAGTCTGTGTACCACATCTTTCGACCACGTTTCACAAGGTACAAAAGTTGTCGAAGGATTGAATCAATTAAGCGGCATTGACGGCCTTTGCTTCGCAACACTAGACACACCGTTCACGTTCAATACGGGAAATGCTTTGATTGTCACTGTTTGCGACACGTCTTCCGAGATAAGTAATTCAATAACTTGGAACGGAAATAACTATTCCGGCAATGGGCGGTATCGGAACGGTTCGGACGTCGATTGTGACATGATGACAGAACAAGGATTCAATCAAGGATGTGAGAATATTTGGTTGACGACCAGCTTGGTCGTCGATGACGATAATGCAAAAATTCTTACCATGCTTCCACCTGGTGGCATCGGTAGTGGAACTGTTACCCCGGCTGAAGGATCATATGGATTTTTTGAGGGCAAAACAGCGACGATTGTCGCATCACCTGGCGCAAGTTTTGAATTTGACTATTGGGAAGTCGATGGGAGTTGGTTTTCTGAAAACCTGACAGAAACGATAGTGATGGACGACAACTATATCGTTCAGGCGTTTTTTACAGGCGATACGTATGAGCTGACTATACTCCCACCTGTCGGCGCCGGTTCGGTCACTCCGGAACCTGGCGTTCATGTCTATCTGGAAAATCAGGAAGTCGAACTTTTAGCCTTTCCCGATCCATTCCACTCTTTAGCCTATTGGAAAGTCGATGGGTTATGCTATTCCGGCAACCCGACCGAATCCTTGACAATGGACGACAATCACACGGTACAAGCATACTTTATCTCCCAATCACCTTTGGATTGTGATCAGGACGCAGTATTTTCTCAAACGCTGGAAGACCCGATCCTTGCTTATTACACCTCAGACGCTAATAAAAACGATATCGCCGCCGATCATTTCAGTGGTCTGACCCGACCAATCGCGGCAGTGGAATTCTGGGGCGCCGAAGCAATATATAGCGGTGGACCGGTCGCTTGCGTCAAACCGGACCAGGATTTTATCGTCCGATTCTTTGAGTTTGGTCCATTCCCTGGATTTTTGGTTTATGAAGAAACTGTCCCGATGAAACAGACCTATACAACTATACCGGCATTTGGATATCCAGCATCAGGGTTTGTCAAAAAATTTTCGGGCATGCTGAACAATCCGGTATCGATGGAAAATGGATGGGTCTCGGTGCAGGCGGTCGATTCCGGTGACTGCTGGTTCTGGTGGGCCGGCGCGGGTCCGACAAGCGGCGCTTCAGATTATGACCTGGTTATAGGAACCGGCTCCGGCAGCAATTGGATGTATGGCGGCTCCAACCTGAATTTGGCGCTGTGCCTTGTCGGCGAAGAAGAATTGCCATCATCGATCCCGACGATGGGTCTGACCGGTATTGGTATCCTGTTGCTGGCTATTGGTTCACTGATGAGCTTAATGAGACGAAAAAAATAATAGTAATGCACTAACTTGAGGGACAAAGCGCTCCAAATTCGGAGCGCTTTTTTTATCACCTGCGCTCGTTTCGCTGACGCGAAATGCAGTTTCTAGTTTTTGGTACTGAACTTTTGGGGACAGACTTCCAAAGTTACTCCAGCAATGGAGAAGGGGCCGGGGGATGAGGTCTCTCAGGGTGATGCCCGCAATCTTTTGAATTATCTTCCAATGCCTTGATCGACCTCACTGTAACGCAAATCGTCGGCGACTGGGTTGCCTGGAAATTATAAAATTGGAAGTCTGTCCCCAAAAAGTACATGAGTGCTGAGCAGCGCTCTTTGAGCGCGGTTTCTGGTTCCGGGTTAGGTTTTTCGGTAGATTCATCTCTGCCGAGTTACTTTTTTAGGGGTCGAAAACTATAGATACTGAAATCTAACCACTTGGTGATTGGTTATTGGACATTGGATATTGGTTATTCGAACCGGATTATATTACCTCGTCGTCTCCTTCCAAATTCCCCTCTTCTTCATCGCCGTTTTCTTCGTCGAAATCCTCTTCTTCAAGATCGCTGTCATCGATATCATCGCCTTCTAACTCATCCTCATCCGATGTTTCCCGCTCGAGCACCGGCGCTATAGCCAGAATTCTGTTGCCATCAGCTCCCAAATCTTGCAGTTTCACGCCCTGCGTAGAGCGACCGATTGTTCGAAGACTTTCCAGATCAACTCGAATACGAATAATTTTACCCGTGTCGGTTATCATCATAAACTCGTCATCACCAAACGATTGCAGAATACCGACAACCGCTCCATTCCGTTCCGTCACCTTTATATTGATGAGTCCCTTGCCGCCTCGTTTCTGAAGCCGATATTCCTCGATAGAGGTGCGTTTTCCAAATCCGTTTTCAGTGACAACCAAGATCAAGGCGCCTTCCTTTAGAATTTCCATTCCGACCACATCATCGTTTTTGACCAAGCGGATACCGATCACGCCTCGAGTATTGCGGCCCATCGCTCTGGCATCCATTTCATTAAATCGGATTCCAAGACCGCCACGCGTAGCAATAAAAACATCTTGATTGCCCGAGGTTATTCTTGCCGCAATCAACTCATCACCTTCATCGATATTGATTGCTCGGATACCTCCAACCCGAATATTTTTATAATCCACCAAAGCTGTTTTCTTTACCACGCCTCTACGTGTCGCCATCAATATATATTTATTTTCTTCGAACGATTGAATAGGAAGAATCGCAGCGACATTTTCATCTGATTTCAAAGACAGCAGGTTTTTCAGTGAACTGCCTTTTGCAGCTCTTCCTGCTTGAGGTAATTGGTAGACTTTTAATTTATAAACCTGACCGGAATCGGTGAATATCAGGATTGTGTCGTGTGTACTGGCAACGAACAGGTGCTTAAGAAAATCACCTTCTTTAGGTATAATTCCTGTCGCTCCCTGACCCCGGCGCTTTTGTGCTCGATATAACGACAAAGCATTTCGTTTCGCATAGTTTTGATGAGTGATAAAGACCACCATATCTTCTTCGACGATCATATCCTCAAAATCAATTTCTCCCGCATCTTCCATGATTAACGTTCGACGTTCATCAGCGTATCTGTCTTTTACTTCCAATAGTTCGCTTTTGATTAAGTTCATCAACAGTTGTTCTGAACCTAAAATCGCTTTCAATCGACTAATTTCTTTTAAAATTTCCAGGTATTCGTCTCTGATTTTATCCCGTTCCAACCCTGTCAAACGCTGTAACCTCATATCTAGAATGGCTTGTGATTGTATTTCCGAAAGAGAAAACGAATGCATCAGCCCAGATCTCGCTTCTTCGGCGTTTTTTGATTTTCGTATCAAATCAATGACAGCATCCAGGTTATCCAGCGCTGTGATCAATCCTTCCAGGATATGGGCGCGTTCTTCGGCTTTTTTCAATAGATACAACGTGCGTCTGACAACAATTTCTTTCCTGTGCGCAATAAATTTTGTCAGGACTTGTGTTAAATTTAATAATTCGGGTTTACCATCTACCAGAGCCACCATATTGACGCCAAAATTAGACTGTAACGGAGTATGCTTGTACAGCTGATTTAAAATAGCTTTGGCGATTTGATCTTTTTTCAATTCGATAACGATCCGCATACCATCACGATCGGACTCATCACGCAAATCAGCGATACCATTTATTTTTTTGTTTTTGACAAGGTCTGCTATTTTTTCTATAAGAAGCGCTTTATTCACTTGATACGGAAGCTCAGAAATAACGATGTCTTCCCGACCGGTTCGCTTACGAATTTCAACAACGGCTTTGGCTCGCATAGTAATTGAGCCTCTACCGGTTTCATAAGCTTTCAATATACCGCTTCTGCCATAAATGAATGCGCCCGTTGGAAAATCCGGACCCTGAACAATTTTTATAATATCTTTTAGGGTCATATCGGGATCATCGATCATGGCAATAAGTGCATCGATGATTTCTCCCAAGTTGTGTGGAGGTATATTCGTCGCCATACCGACTGCAATACCACTGGAACCGTTTACGATAAGATTGGGTATTGCCGACGGCAACACTTCGGGTTCTTCTGTCGATTCATCATAGTTTGGAGTGAAATTGACCGTTTCTTTCTCAATATCCCGCAGCATTTCGGATGCGATACGTGACATTCGCACCTCGGTATAACGCATGGCTGCAGGTGGGTCACCATCGATCGACCCATAATTTCCCTGACCGTCCGCCAGCATATACCTCATAGAAAAATCCTGGGCCATCCTGACCAGGGTGTCATAAATTGCCTGGTCACCATGAGGATGGTAATTACCCATGACTTCTCCAACAACTTTCGCAGATTTGCGATAAGGCCGGTTATATGCCAGACCCATTTGATTCATACCATACAAAATACGTCGATGAACGGGTTTCAATCCGTCCCTGACATCCGGTAACGCTCGCCCGACAATAACACTCATAGCATAGTCAATGAAGGACGATTTCATTGTCTCTTCAATATTTACAGCGATTTTTCTATCGTCATTATTCAACATAACCACTCAGTCTCCTGAAAATTTTAAGCGTCAATTTTTGCTTCCAGAGCGAATTCTTCAATAAAATCTCTTCTTGGTGCGACATTTTCACCCATGAGTACCGAAAAAATTTCATCCGCTTTCATAACATCCGTAATTTGTATCTGTAAAAGTGTTCGGGACTCAGGGTTCATTGTTGTTTCATATAATTGATCACTGTTCATCTCTCCCAAACCCTTGTAGCGCTGTATCTGTGTGCCCGTTCTTGCATATTTGCCAACAAAAGCGATCAAGTCTTGATAAGTTTGATATTCAGTTTCTGTGCCTTTGTTGGTTTCCGTCACTATAAAGGGAGGTGATTTAACAGCTTGTAAATCTGTATCCAGATTGAACAGCTCTCTCATATCATACGTCATTACCAATTCATACGTGATATTAATTTCCCGCTGATCCAACGACGCAGGTATATGAATATAATACAGACTGTCATCCTCGTTAATACGTCTTTCACAGTCATAACCATCCGCTCGAAATGTCATCAGCATTTGATCGAATTTATCTGTCTGTTCAAAAAAATATCTGTATCGAAACCCGTGTTCCATTAATGTTTTAATCACATTTTCTGGAATACCTCTTTTAGCCATCACCTCCATAAGTGTATGATATCGGGTGATTTTTTTCAGGATTGTCTTGAGATTTTCCCCTGTGTACGGCCGGCTTACATTTGGTGTTTTGAGCGTCAAATTCTGTGAAGCCTCAGTAAGGATGTAATCTTCAAATGCCTTTTCATCCTTCAAATATGTAGCTTTTTTTCCTCTAGCTACACGGTATAGTGGTGGTTGAGCCAGATACAAGTAGCCATTCTCAATAATTTCAGGCATTTGACGAAAGAAAAACGTCAGCAGCAATGTCGCGATATGTGAACCATCTACATCGGCATCAGTCATAATAATTATTTTGTGGTATCGAGTTTTATCGATATCGAAATCATCTTTCCCGATACCTGTGCCCAAGGCGGTTATGATGGTGCGAATCGTATCCGACTGAAGCATTTTATCGAAACGAGCTTTTTCAACATTCAATAATTTACCGCGTATCGGCAAAATTGCCTGATATTTACGATTTCTTCCTTGCTTTGCAGAACCACCTGCTGAGTCACCTTCAACAATGAAGATTTCACACAGAGCGGGATCTTTTTCTGAGCAATCCGCTAATTTTCCAGGTAGCGCCATACTGTCCAAAGCGCCTTTACGTCTGGCCAGATCGCGTGCTTTTCTAGCGGCCTCTCTTGCTCTACAGGCGTTGATGCCTTTTTCTAATATAGCTCTAGCTACACCTGGATTCTCGTCGAGAAACTCCGCCAACTTTTCGTTGACCGCTTGCTCGACAATACCCTTCGTTTCAGAATTTCCTAATTTCGTTTTGGTCTGTCCTTCGAATTGTGGATCAGGAACTTTTATATTGATAACAGCTGATAAACCTTCTCTCAAGTCATCTCCAGACGGCATGACCGACATATTTTTCAACAAGTCTTTTTCCGTGGCGTATGCGTTTAAAGTACGCGTTAAGGCTGCTTTAAAGCCTGACAAATGTGTGCCACCTTCAAGTGTATGGATATTATTTACATACGAAAGCAATGTTTCCTGAAAACCAGTGTTATATTGAAGAGCAATCTCCACTACTGTTTTTGATATTTCCTTATACACATAAGCAATTTTTGTGTGTATAACGTCACGTGTACGATTTAGATATTGGACAAATTCCCGGATACCCCCTTTATAGAAATATTCTTCTTTTTTGTCGGTTCGATGGTCTTCAAGAAAAATTTTCAATCCACCATTCAAAAATGCCAACTCTCGAAGCCGTTTCGATATGATGTCAAAACTGAATTCAGTCTCATCAAAAATTTCCGGATCCGGCATAAACTGTATTTTCGTTCCTGTCTTTTTACTCTCTCCTATCTGTTTCAGTTCCGTTTTGGGCATACCCTTAGAATATTCCTGACAGTATATTTTTCCGTTCCGAAAAATTTCCATTCTCAACCAAATACTGAGTGCATTTACACAGCTTACACCGACGCCGTGCAAGCCGCCGGAGATGGCATAAGATTCCTTATCAAATTTACCGCCGGCATGCAGAGTCGTCATAACAACTTCAGCAGCAGGTTTTTTCTCAGTAGGGTGCATTTCTGTTGGGATTCCACGACCATCATCGATCACTGTTATAGAATCATCTGTATGGATAATGACTTTTATTGTTGTACTGTATCCAGCCATGTATTCGTCGACTGAGTTATCGACAACTTCATTTACCAGATGGTGTAAACCTGTCGAACTAGTCGAGCCAACATACATAGCCGGCCGCAACCTAACCGCTTCTATACCTCCTAAAACGCGTATGCTATCCGCATCGTAATTCTTTTTTTTCTCTGGGTTATTTGTCACGTAAAAACCTCCGTATTATTTTAAAAAATTCTTAACATTTTGTAATATTTCCGGCAGTCACATTGAAATACTGTGCCGGTCGGTCGAAACCAAATTTTTCTGTGTGACTGATCAGTATCTGTATATTTTCAGGCAGTGACCGAATCAAACTATCACGCCTTTGCTTGTCTAATTCAGACGAAATATCATCCAGTATCAGTATTGGATATTGGTTTTTCTCACTATGAAAAATTTCTAATTCAGCAAGTTTCAGCGCTAATAAGACAGACCGTTTTTGTCCTCTGGAACCATACCAGCGTATATTCTTTCCATCGATCAGAATTCGCATATCATCCCTATGTGGGCCGACTGTCGTTGAACCTCTTCGGATATCACTTGCCAAACTCTTTTCCAAGCCGTTGCGCAAATCCTCGTAAATATGTTTTTCATCATTTTTATTCTGACCTTCTTTACTAAGCCAGGGTGCATAGTATTCGATTGTCAACTGCTCCTTTCCTCCGGCTAAATGATGATATTCATTTTCTGCAGCTTGACGAATCTTCTCCAAATACGTCATTCTAGCATGTGTTATAGCAGCTCCATTTCGACACAAAGAATCGTTCCATGCTTCAATTAACGCTTCATTATCCGGAGCTTGTTTTATCGTGGCATTTCGAGATTTTATAGTTTTTCTATAGGATCGAAGCGTTAGCAAATATGAAGGTTTTAAGCCAAAATATCCATGATCTAAAAAGCTTCGTCTTGCCGCGGAGTCACCTTCAACAATCGCCATACATTCAGCAGCGAAAACAACATAGCTGAAGCAACCAAGAAACTCTCTCAAATCCGATACCGGTCTATCATTGAGGTGATACTGTCTTAAAGAACGACTCATGTGAATCTTCAGTGTTGTCTCAGTATTCCCATCAAAAATAAGCCCTTCAATACCGGCATCCGTTTCGCCGGAGCGTATCATATCTGCAATTCCAGCTCCTCGAAAAGACCTTCCATTGGCAAGCAGAGCTACTGCCTCGAGAACATTGGTTTTCCCCTGTGCGTTTGACCCTACAAAAATATTCACTCCCTTCTCCAGACGAATCGTAGCAGGAATCAGATTTCTGAAACCCGTTGTCCGGATCCATGAAACTATCATTCAATAAAATCCATTTTATATTATCATCGGCATGATCAAGGCCAGATAATCTACTGTATCTTTTTCCACCGGTTCGAAAATTACAGGACCACCATCATTGAAACGCATAAAAATCTCTTCACACTCAAAAACTCTAAGTGTTTCAAGTATATACATGACATTGAAATTCAGATTCAATTCTTCGCCTTCATAATCAATCACAATCTGATCTTTTGCTTCGCCAAATTCCGGTGTGCTTCCTTTAACCTCTAAAATACCATTACCAAAAGTCATTGAAACAGTATGGGTTTTAATGTCCGAAAATATCGAAACTCTCTTACATATATCATAGAAATTCGGCCGATTTATCCTAATATTATACGTATTCTGCTGAGGAATAACTCGTTCAAAATCAGGAAACTGAGCATCAATTAGACGAGCAATCGTGAACTGGTTGTTTAGACGAAACACAATATTATTTTTTTCGATTCCCAACGCTATCTTTTCTGTGCCAGTCGAAATAATTTTCAACAGCTCCGTAATACCTTTCTTGGGAACAATAACTTCCATATCAGGCAGATCTTCTTCTGACTTCATTGTCACTTTTGCCAGCCGATGACCGTCAGTAGCTACCATAGTTAAAATATTACCGTTAACTTTGAATAATACTCCCCGATACATGTGCTTGTTCTGATCCGTAGTAGCCGCATACATGGATTTATTGGACAAACTCTCAAGTATAGAAGCATCGACATCGATCAAAGCATCTTCTTTGATGTCCATCATACTTGGAAAATCTGCATCTGACAGACCGACAAGTCTAAAATTTGATAGCCCACATTCTATTTTTATCCAATTGTTCTGATCGACCTCAAAATGAACGATTTCATCACCCAATTCTTTCAGAACTTCATATAGCTTATGAGCTGAAACAGTGATACTCCCCGCTTCTTCAACAGTAGCCTCTACCTTATCACGCAAACTTACGTCCATATCTGTAGCGAAAATCTTAATAAAAGTGTCTTTTGCTTCTATTCTTACATTCTGTAAAAAAGGAAATGTCGTCTTCTTTTCAACGATACTCTGCACCTTTTGAATCGGCCCTAAAAAGTCTTGCTTAGAAATCTTAAAAATCATCCTAACCCCCTTTTATTTAAGACAATTTGAATCTACCACAATCAACAACAAAACTCAATGAAAAGATGCTTTTTTCTGCTCTCATCCCCGCTTTTTTTTAAAAAGTTCTTTTCTGAAAAAATAAAATTCATTAGAAACATCTCAATAACCCACAAGAAAAATAAATCTCGACTAAATACTGATGCGTGTGTAAAAAGTCTTTCATCCTGTTCGTAGATTTAAAATAAAGAAAAA
>CAYOJK010000028.1:0-22682 GCA_964404285.1 uncultured bacterium
TAAATAATCATAGCAATTTTAAAATGTCTTGTCAATTAATTAGAAGTCTGTCCCCGAAAAAAAATCACATCCGCTGTTGGGAGCTACCAAAATCATCTGGATAGAAATATTTGTTCAAACGGTGACGACGAATATTGTTGAGATACTTAATTGCAAGAGATGATTTAAGAATCCCTCCGTGTCAATATCAATGAGACACCTAGCCTATTTATCCCTTAAGCTCTGCTTCGGTTGCAATTAATTAGGGGACAGACTTCTAATAAAAGACTTCTAATAAAGGAAAACAGAGGTTCAGTCGATTAATTGATTGCGAGTTTGGACCAACGTGTCAGATCGTCAACAATAATCGACTCAAATGAGGTTCACAATCGACTCATGAAATATGCGAAGTTCGTTTGATCATTGTCGGGATGTGTGTTTAGACTTTCTTTCTTGCGAGTAGAATATACAGAAAAAATGGTCCGCCCAGTATGGATGTCAGGACGCCGACGGGTAGTTCAGCCGGTGCGAACAGGGTTCGAGCCAGGGTGTCACATAGAACCAGAAAACCAGCGCCACAAAGAGTACTGGCCGGCATCAGAATTCTATGGTCCGAACCGCTGATTTGACGGAGTGTGTGCGGGACAATCAAACCCACAAAACCAATCGGGCCGGTGATACAGACGATTAGAGCGACAGCTAAAGATGCAGCGATATAGGTTATTTGTTGATTGAGCTTGATATTGACCCCGCGTGATTGCGCCGACACCTCGCCGGCAGACAGCAGGTTGTATTCCGAAGAACGTGACCATAGTAGAAGTATGCTGATGATAACTCCCGGCGCCGTTCGAAAGACTGTCTCATATCCGGCGATATCCAAGTTTCCCATCAGCCAATGAACAATACGGTAGGATTGTGTAAAGTCGGCCAAGTATTGCAGAAACATGATGATGGCAGCAAAGAAGAAGCTTAGAGTCACGCCGGATAAAAGTAATGTGTGGGTATGTCCACCGGTTTTTTTGCCTAACCAATACACCAGCCAGATGGTGAGAAGCGCGCCGAGAATTCCGGAAATTTGTATGGCTGGAATACCTATAATAGTTTGGTGAAAACCGATCAGCATACCTAACACAGCACCGCAGGCAGCGCCGGAGGAGACTCCGAGAGTATAGGGAGTAGCCAGTGGATTTCTCAGAAGGGCTTGAAAAGCAACGCCTGCTGCCGATAGCGCAGCTCCAGCTAAAGCGGCAAATAGTATTCTAGGTAGGCGAGCGTGGAAAAGGATGGCAGCATCGATGGATGTAAGCGGGTCGGCACGATGTTGCCAGGCATCCCACAAATTCAAGGGCTGTGGGCCTATAAGCGGGGCGATCACCAGGCAAAGAAAGAAGAACAAAGCCGACCAGCCCCATACTTTTACTGCGCGACGTGTTATCGGCATCATAGACGTTCACCACCGGTGTTCGGTATCAACCAGCGCTGTTTATTGGGCGTTTCGACCTGATGCATCGAAACATTAAAAACGGATTCCAGAACATCAGGCGTCAATATATGTTCCGGTTTATCGTCCAAAAAAACGTTTGGCCTGTTCAGCATCCAAATGCGATTGCAGAAGGTTCCCGCAAGGTTAACATCGTGAAATGCAGCGATAATCGTCAAACCTTTATCGGTATTGAACGACTTAAGAATCGAAAGGATGTGCAATTGATAAAAAACATCCAACCCGGTCAACGGTTCATCCAGAATCAGGATATCCGGTTCTTGGGCAAGCGCGGATGCGACAATCACTCGCTGTTGTTCCCCTCCACTCAGCGTGTTGAATGATCGGTTTTCAAGATCGAGGGATTCCGTCAACGCCAGCATATGTCGAGCTAGCTCGATATCTTCACAATTTTCGAATCCAAGAAACCGCTTGTGGGGAAAACGGCCCATCAACACGATTTCTAATACAGAAAACGCATTTGAAAACACGGTTTGCTGAGGAACGAAAGCCATCTTTTGTGCTATCGTTTTGTGACTTAACTCATTTAAATCTGAGTCTTGTAAGGTGATACGGCCGGTATTCGGCTTCAAGATACCGTTTAGGAGTTTCAACAATGTAGATTTGCCTGAGCCGTTCGGACCCGTGACACCGATAAAATCACCGCGGATAGCTGAGGTGTTTATCGAGGTGAAAATCGGTTTTTCAGAGTAAGAAAACCCGAGATTTTCTACGGTCAGAACGGGATCACGGTTTGTCATGATCAGATTTCCATAAAGAGGCTATATGTTCAGAAAACAGATGGGCGATTTGTGTAACTCGTGGTCCTGGAATAGTGATATAATCATCATTCAAAATAATGATTCTCTGATGTCGAACCGCTGGGATACTTCCCAAGCCGGACCAAGTGGCTATGCGTTCTATGCGTCTTTTTTCAGTCAGCGGCTCACCCGGAATCAGATCGATAATGATATCCGGTTGTGTAGCTAAAATGGATTCTCGACCGACTGTAAAATACACTTGATTCACGTTTGAAAAGACGTTACTGACACCTATAGCTTCCATTATATCGTTGTGAAAGCTGGCCCCGCCGGCAACATACAGATTTTGAAGAACCCCGTCGGTCATACCTATGGCAATCATTACTTTGGGGACGGGTTCGAAAGTCAGCCGAGCAGCTTGAAGGTTGGTATCCAGCCCCTCGATTTGCTCCTTAGCTTTATCGTCTAAATTCAGAATGTTGCCGATTTGTTGGATGGTCGATCGAATATCAGCGAGAGTTTCGCAGCGAAAATCCCAGATGGAAAAACCAAATTTTTGCAGGCGGGTTTTCAAATCACTACGGCCTTGAAGCATAAAAATCATGTTGGGTCTTAGGCGGAGAAGAGCTTCGATATCCGGATTGAAATACCCGCCCAGTTTAGTCAGATTTTGAACGGATTCAGGCCAAGTATCAAAACTTGTAACGCCAATGATCCGGTGGCCTTGGCCAAGCGAAAAGACTATTTCGGTCAAATTTGGCGCCAAAGTGGCTATTGTAGTCTCCTTTGGTTCGGCTTGTGTTTCTGATGGCAAAGGTGTATCGCCACCATGGATTACAGTGGACTCGATTGAAAACAATAGAAAAGTCAGGATTAGAAGGATCGATACTCTTAAAATAGGCAATATCGATTTGTAACCACTGATAGGCGACAAACATGTTCGTTTACAGTAATGACTATTTTGGGACAGTGGTATCGGTTCGATCATAAGAATCCCTTTCGAACATCAATCACTATCATATTTATGCATTGCAGAGAAATTTTCAACTCAGGTTGAATGCTGTTTAAAACACGCTATGATGAGGCTGTGAAAAAGTTATTTACGTCCCGGGAATACTCACGCAGATTTGTAATTTACTGTTTGTTGACAATTCTGGCGCCCGCATATTTGGTGAACATTATTCCGATGCAACAGTGGGCACGTGGAGTTCCTGTTGCGGATAGTCGGCTGAATCTATGGGCATTGACGCATCAGTGGAAGACATTACCGACACATCCGTTGGCTATATGGAACGGAAATGCTTTTTATCCGGCTAAACAGACGATCACAGGATCCGACCATTTATTTACTCAGGCCTTGATAGGATTACCGGTTTACAAACTCACCAAAAACCCATTTTTGGCCTATCATTTTGTTTTATTTGCCGGCTATGCCGTAGGGGCATGGGGTATGTTTTTGCTGGGATTGCTTCTTTTTCGGCATGGAGGGGCAGCGTTGGCATCGGCGATCTTTTTTACTGTTGCCGTACCTCGATCCATTCAAGCGGTAGGGCATATTCAGATCGCTTTTCTAGGGTTTATGCCATGGAGCCTATATTTTTTATACCGGATGTATCACCGCAATAGTGTGTTGACCACGTTGGGATTTATCGTCAGCACGGCTTTACATATTTTAAGCGGGTGGTATATGGCATATTTTTATATGCTCATCCTTGTGATTATGATGCCGTCACTCGCGCTGAAATATCGTCGAATAAACACGTTTTATGTCAGTATAGCTGCTGTTGTCGTGGCGCTTTTATTGGTTTTGCCATTCATGCTTCCGTATCTGACACATCCTAGCGGTGAACCGCAAAACATATTGCATTATTCGGCAAAAATATCGGATTTTTTCAAGCCGGCTTCCTACACTGTTTTTTCACGGACTCGGCAGCCGTTTTGGTCTGAGACGACGTTGTGGATGGGATTGACAGCTCCAATTATTGCATTGATTGGCCTGTTTATGCGTGGCCGCCCGGATCGAATGGGTCGAACTCCCGGTATCATACCTTTTCTGCTGTTGATTCTACTCGGTGTCTCGCTTGCTTGTGGCCTAAGGATGCCCAGTTCGGTTGTGAAAATATTATCTTTCGGCAGTCTCGAAAATCTTCCCGGCATCGCTGGTATACGCGCACCGGCTCGAGCTGTTTTTATTGTCATTTTTTCGTTGTCAATTCTATTCGGTCGAGCAATTTGGCTGATCGAGAAAACATTTACTTGGAAATTTCTAGGCAAAATTATTGCCGTTATAGCGGTAGCTTTAGTCATGGTGGAAAATTTTCCATCGATGCGACTTCAGCCGGTTGCAGTGGAGATTCCGGAGGTCTATCGTTGGCTGGGATCAATGCCCGAAAAACCGGTGATTGCGGAGCTTCCCTGTTTTGGTGATACGGACTTGTGGGCGTTTTCAGCGGATTACATGATGTATGCCGCTTTGCAAGGTCATACTACCGTCAATGGATACAGTCGGTTTGCGCCTCCTTCTTATTTTGAAGTGAGTGATGCGCTGAAACGAGTTCCGTCTTCTTCCGCCGTTAAATATTTGAAAGATATAGGAGTTGATTATTTGGTGGTGCATCCACAGATGTATTTTCATCATTATATGAGAAATCTTTTCGCTGAAATGGCTGAATCACCTGATCCGGTAACGATTATAAACCATATAACTGAATTTTCCGATTCACACTATTCGCAGCTTGAGTCGATACAGGGTAAATTGATCGAAGAAGAGTGTTTACACTCGCCCTATTTACGCTTGGTCGGTCGCTTTGGTCGATCGCTGGTATTCGCCTTTAATGAACTTCTTCTTGTAAATAAATCCTCAATTTTAAATCGATAACGCGTGTCTATACCGTTTCGTACCCTGAAAATCCACATGAATCTCATTTAAAGAAGCAGTTAACCTCGTTAGCTTAGAACTTGATACATTCGGATTTTTTAATTTTTATTTATCCATAAAACGACATTATTCTTTTTCCAGCGCGTGATATTTTTTTCTGAGGTGTTATAAATCTCGATTGAAAAGACTGAGGTTAAGCCATAATCGAACTCTGAATGGAAAGGCTATTCAACTTTATTGCGATCAAATAGAGGCTAAAGCCAATGTCACTGCTGCTATACAGGCGGTGTCAGTTCGCAGTATGCGGTCGCCCAGAGAAATTGGAGTACATTGTTCTGAAAGCAGCAGGTGTCGTTCTTCCGGTGACCACCCCTTTTCTGAGCCTATAAACAAGAGAATTTCTGCTGATAGCGAATCATTATTTGGTATGGAGTATATGAAGGCAGGCTCTTCGAAATTGGTATCCAGAAAGAAGCGTTGGTTTGTTTTAGGCAGGTTGGCCATACATTCCGTCAAATTTTGGAAATGTCTAACATCGGGTATCATTGTGCCGCCTGATTGTTCGATTCCCTCGAATAAACAATGCTTCCATCCGTTGTTTTTCCATAGAGGGCTTTGTCGATAGCTTTTTTCACCTTGTTCGGTTTCAGCGAACCACAGACATGACACACCCATCGAGGCGCAATCTCGAAGGATACGCTTAGCCTGCTGAGGTCTGGGGAGGCCGCAGATCAAGCGTATAGGGTGTAGTGAAAGAGTTGGTTGATCCAAGGAAAACGACAGTAAAATTTCATTGGCGGTGATTTTTTCAATTTTAGCCGTGCCACGATTACCATTGATTACGCCGACTCTCAAAGTATCGCCTTGTTTTGATTTTAAAATTTTGCGGATATGGCGATACCGGCGATCGGTAAACAAAAGGGGTTGCTGCAATTCAGCTTCGGTAAACAGAATGATGTTCATTCATTAGCCTGGCGAAACTTTTCGTCTTTACGTCTAAAACCTTCCAGCAGTAACATGTCATTTTTCATTGTAATATTTTCTTTTGGAGGTTGAACGTCCAGATGCAGATTGAAATCGCCGTCTTCAGTGTTCAGCAAGCTGAAAAACGCTTCTTCACCTTCCAGATCTTCTACTATGGAGTATACAATACGTCCTTCGACCAGAGCGATACGTCCTTCAACATTATTGTGGGTGATAATGATCATGGCATTTTTCATCCCTGAACTCAGAATTTGGATCAGATCCATTAAGCCCAGATCTTTCAAATTGCCCGTAACGCCTCTTCTTTCAGCATGAGAAACACGCTGGCTCTTACTGCGGGAAATATTTCTTGCCAGCCGCGCTAGAAGCATGTCTTTGGAGCACGGTCTTGGCAGGTAGTCATCTGCCCCGGCTCTGAAGGCTTTTGCAATAAAGTTAGGATCACTTCTCGCACTCAAGAATATAAACGGCATTTCTTTCCGATCAGATTTTTTGCGAACGTAATCCAATAGTTGAAAACCGTCACCTTCGGATAAATCGATATCGGACACGACCAAGAAAGGGGTATCTTGTGTAAGTCGTTTGACACTTTCCGACAGCGTCGATACTGACAGAACCACATATCCTTCTTCGCGTAATTGAATTTTTTGCAGATCGTCATCACCCAGCGTATCAACCATCAAGATAGTTTCGCGGTATTCTGTGCTTTCCGTATCCGCCAGCTCTTTTTTGAGAAGACTGACCAGCACTTCAACAACGGTGGGATCAAAGGCGGAGCCGGAATCCATGATTAGCTGATCCAGCGCTTCTCCACGGGACATACTAGGGCCGCCGGCGCCGGAGGAAATCATTGTTAAAAATATGTCGATTGGTGCGATTATGCGGCATCCAATTGGTATATCGTCTCCTTTCAACCCGTTTGGATATCCTTTCCCATCGTATCGTTCCTGCATATGTTTGAGCGTATCTTCGATTGGATATGGGTATTGCATGTTTTGAGTGAATTCATTGATGGTCCATTCAGGAAAATCAAGCTCGATATCGGCAAAAATATCGGTCGTTTTTTTCCAAAAGGGTTTGTATCTCTCTTGTAGTTCCGGTAACTCATGAAGGTAGGCTGTGACTGAGATACCATCGACAATATCATGGGACAGCTCCATTCGTATGGCGACTTCACGGGCGATGCGTGCAACTTGATGAGCATGTCCGACCATAGGTGGATGAAATGATTCCATAAAACGTATGGTGAAATTCAACAGGTGATGAAAGGCCTGTCGAAGTTTTTTGACCGCATCTGCTTCTTCGTATCCAAGTATGACCGTCCCGAAATCTTTGAATGTGCGCACGGGGACCGGAAGACCCAGTTGTTTAATATGATCCCTGATAAACAAAGCATCAGCGCCATAGCCTTCACCAACTAAAACAGTCGAAAAATCCTCTGCTTTCAAGGCTTCCAGCGCACTCTCCCTATCTGTTTCCCATTCGACATTATAGCCTTCGGCACGTAAAAGTTGATAGGCAGCCGCTCCAATTGACGGGTTGCGTTCCAAAATCAATACCCGATCATAGTGTTGCATGATGAAAGCAGTAGTCTCTTCAGGTGACATATCGCCTGAAGCGCTTCGATCCGCTTCCTGATAATTTCGTAACAGATCATTGAGATTGAATTCTGTTTTTTTATTTTTTTTCGCTTTGTCAGCCATGTTGCCTCAATTATTATAGTTTAAAAAGGTTTAATAGTCATCGACTCAAAGGTTTCCGGCTTGACGGCATGCGCCATCGCTGTTTCGAGTGATATCAATTCATTGGTGTATAGATGCATCAAGGATTGATCGATTGAGATGTTCATCGATGTATGAGATGAATCAAAACATGTTCGTAACTGCTGAATTGCGCCCTGACGGATAATGTCGGACAATTCGGGAGATTCATGAAGGAGCTCGACAATCGGCACACGTCCTCTGTAATTCAGTCGTCTGACGAGTTTTTGGTTGATGACACCTTTCAAACAGATAGCCAGACTGTTACGGATACGGGCTTGTTCGGATAGAGGGAATGAATCGATAATACGTGTGATGGCATCGGCGCAGGATTGTGTATTCAAGGTGGAGAAGACCAGAGACCCTGTTTGAGCTGCAGTGAGAGCCATGTCTATGACTGTGGTATTGTTGAGTTCGCTGATTAGAATCACATCCGGATTACTTTGCAATATGCCTTGGAGCCCGGTTTCATAACTGTCGATATATGGACCGATTTCACGTTGAATGACCAGGCTTTTTCCGGATTTGAACGTGAATTCAATCGGGTTTTCGATCGTCATGATATAACGTGAACTGTTGGCGCTGATACAATCGATCAGCGCAGCGACTGTTGTTGACTTTCCATTACCGGCCGGCCCAGTGACTAGAATCAATCCTTCTCTAAGAATAGTAAAATTCATGAGTTGCAACGGTAGGTTGATATCTTCAATCGATGGAATTTGAGTTGGTATCAGTCGAAAGGTTGCACCAGGACCGAGTCTATGCTGAAACAGACTGACTCTAAATCGAGCGTGCTCTTCCAATTGGTATGAAAAATCGATATCTAGGTTCTTTTTAAAATCTTCCTGCTTACCATCAGGTAGTATTTCGAAGATAAAATTCAGGCATTCGCCGGATGTAATGATACGATAATTGATGGGCAGTAATTCGCCGTCGATCCGAAGCACCGGCTGCTGACCGGCCATAAACAGCAGATCAGAAGCTCGTTGCTCTAACATCAACCATAGAAAAGCATCGATATTTGCCATGGCTACTCCTGAATTTTCTTGTAAAACAGATCGAATCTGTTTCTATCAAATGCTCTGGCACAAGCGTCTTCATACGTGACAAGCCCTTGCCTGACATAATTGATCAAAGACTGATCCATTGTGATCATACCATGTTGGTCACCAGCAGATATCACTGAGGGAATTTGATAGATTTTATCTTCACGGATTAAACCGGCAACAGACGGCGTATTGATCAGTATTTCCAGTGCAGGAACCGAGCTGTCGGATTCCTGCTGTGGTACAAGTTGTTGAGAAACAATAGTTTGTAAAGTTTCAGACAATAGAGTTCTGATATAGTCTCGACGTTTTTCCGGAAAGGAGTGAATAATGGTATTGAGTGTGTGTTCCACTGACGGCGTCTCCATCGATGCAAATACCAAAAGCCCTGAATCCGCCGCAGTGATAGCCATCCATAATGTTTCCGCATCACGTATGTCACCAATCATCAGGACATTGGCATATTCACGGAGCGCTCCACGGATTGCTTGAGGAAAAGACAGCGTGTGTTTACCCACTTCACGTTGAATAATAAAACAATTCTGTCGAACGTGTACATATTCTATTGGGTTTTCAAGCGTAATGATAATTTCTGTTCGAGTTTCATTGATACGGTTGATAAGCGCTGCAATGGTAGATGTTTTTCCACATTTTGCCGATCCGGTCACCAATACCAATCCTTTGTTTAGCGAGGTTGTTGACGCTATAGCTTTGGGTAGCATCAACGATTCTAGAGTTGGTGTTTCTTCTGGAAGAACGCGAAAAGCCAGCGTGATACCTGTTCCATGGCGTAACAAGTTTCCGTGATAGCGGCCGTTATCGGGGATTTCGTGTGAGAAAACGAAATCGCCGGACTGTGAAAAATGTTCCATTTGTATTGGATTCAAAAGCGGGTACATCAGCGATAAAATCTGATCTTCTGCTATCGTCTCTGTACTTATTGGAACCAAATCTCCGTCAATACGAAGCATGACGGGGCTGTTATTAGCTAGAATCAACTCAGATGCTTGTTGTTGACGAGCTTCAATCAGCATTGTATCCAGTATAGAAAGGTGTTTTTTCAACCACGATCTCTCATCCGTTTCAGTGGCGCGTTCTGGAGCGGTTTTGAGTCTAGCTAGCACTTCTTTTACTCGTATTCTCACTGTATGTTCCGAGCTGTCCAAATAGCTTTCCAATATCTCGATGCTATCTACAGCTTGTAATCTTTCCAATGAGTTCAAGAAGATCAGTTTGGTTTTCGAATCCACTTTTGGAAGGTGGTCGATAAGGGGTTGAATAGCTGATGGATGGCCGATGTTTCCCAGAGCTTCTGCGGCAACACCGGCTAGAGCAGGAATAGTCAATAATTTTGCTAACAGGGGCACTGAATCTTTTGATCCTAGGAGTCCGAGAGCGACGACTGCTCGTTCACGCACCCACCAATCTTGATCTTTCAATAGAAGCGTCAATGACCCGACGGCATTGGGATTTTTTTGATTGACAAGAATATCGATAGCGTATCGTCTCAAAGCTGGCTCAGGGTGTTGCAACAGATCCAAGGCAGTGGGAAAAACACGAGGATCTTTTATTTTAGATAGAGACTGCACAATAGATTCGCGTACCCACCAGTCAGTGTCTTCAAGATATACTGAGATGTTTTCCAGAACGGCTGGAGCGTTTATCGAGCCTAAAATCTGGGCGGCGGCGCGGCGCACATTGACATCTTCGTCTTGAAGTAATTCCGTGATCATTTCTGTGCCATCTATTTCAGATCGACTGCAAATTGCTGTTATGGCATCGAGCGCAGATTGGCGAATATGGATATCGGCATCTTTAATTCCTTGAACCAGCATATCGATTTGTTCATGTGTGCCGATTTCTTTTAAAGCGGCTAAGCTGGCAGCTCTGACACGGGAATTTTCATGGTTGGCACAGCGAACAATGGCTGATAGGCTGGAAGGGTTCGCCAAACGACGCAGGCCCTCCAATGCTTTGACTACGACTTTTACTCTTTTATCTTGAGTTAATTGAATGAGTGTTTTGACGGACGCGGCTCCAGGAATGCGACCCAAGAGTGATGCCAATAAAAAACGTATCTCATCAGATGGATTAGCTGCATGTTCCGCAAGCGTGTTAATAGCTTCCGGCGTTCGAATTTGCGCCAATAGTTTTATAGAAGTGATTTTGTCTTCGTCACGTCCTATCTGTAGAGCATATTGGCAGGCTCCAACTGCTTTATCCGGAGCAATTTCATTTAAAAAAATCAGCGCTTCCTGTCGCATTGTCCATTTTCCGAACATCAGTTCAGAAGCAATTGTATCGGCAACCGTATCTGGGTTGAATTTTTCAAGGATTTCACGAGCTATTTTGTGAAAATGCGGATTGGAATGTTGAAACAATTGCACTAAAGAGGGCATAACGGCGTCAGTGCAGATAGTCGGCATAATAGTGACCAACCAGTGCCTTATATCGGGGTCGGGTGTCGACACAAGGATCTTCATCAAACCTTCAGGAATAGAAGGAAAGTCTGTATCCAAAAGGGCTTCACCAACCGTTTCTAAAATCTCCATTTTCTTTTGTCTGTCAGCTATGGCGAAGGCATTTTCAACAACTTCCAGTAGTTCTCTGTGAGGAAATCTGGGACGGGCTTTCAACTGACGAACAAAAGCCTGACGTTCTTCTTCCGTTGACCAGGATTCCGTGGTGATGATCGGTCGATATTTCTTTTTCCAGTTACCAATATTTTGTCTGACCAAGAAATCTCTCCTTTAATTTACGTTTCTAGCGTCAAAATCCTAGTAAAAATAAATAAACCCGTCAAGCATTCCGCAGCATTCCGCTCGCGCGGAACGCTGTTTCTGGTTTCTGGCACGACAGACTTCCAACGTTAATTTTTGGGGACAGACTTCCAAAAGTTACTCCAGCTATGGAGAAGGGGGCCGGGGGATGAGTTTTTTTCCAGGGTGATGCCCAGAATTTTTTGAATTATCTTCCGCTGTCTTGAGCGACCCCGCTGTAACGCAAATCGTCGGCGATTAAAATTGGAAGTCTGTCCCCGGAATTTAATCCGAAGACACAAAATTGGAAGTCTGTCCCCTAAAAGAAGCCAAAAATTTCAGTATCGCTTATTTCTGGAAGTCTGTCCCCCGGAAGTACAGATGTCTGTCCCCTAATTAAGCGCTTGAGTAGCTGTTTGAACACGATTTCAAAGATTACAAAGATGAGCAGGATTAGATTCCGAGAAAGAAAAGATTAATCCTGTTAATCCTTTAATCCTGTAATCGTGTTCAGACAACGAAGGATAGTGTTTAGTTAGAGGTTTTCGATTGATTGTTCTCACCATTGCCTCTAGGATCGATCTGTTTCGAATGGGAGGACAATTCTGGTGAAACAATTGCTGATTTGTTTTGATGTGGATGGAACCCTGGTGGACGATACGGTTTTTATCTGGCAGACTCTGCACACCGCTGTCGGGACAGACCCTGCCGAGCGTCGCCGCTGGTCGAAAGCTTTCTGGAACAAAGAAATCAGCTATACGGAATGGGCTCAAAAAGATATCGATATGTGGCGGGAGAAAAATGTCACCCGATTCGATCTTCATCGATATATCGACGAACTCAAACCTATGACGGGAGCTTGGGAAACGTTACAAACATTGTATGACGACGGCCATGTACTGGGAATTGTTTCCGGCTCGTTGGATATAGTCCTGGAACAGGTTTTTCCCCGATGGGGCAACTTATTCACACACGTATTTTTGAATCGATTGGTATTCGATGAACGCCATTATCTGACCGGCGTCAAAGCTACGCCTTATGATATCGACCATAAAGCTGACGGTTTAAGGGAAATGGTCCGACTCACCGGAATCCCCATGAAGAACACCGTGTTTGTCGGTGACCATTTCAATGATGTTACCGTAGCTCAAGCCGCAGGTTTATCTATAGCATTCAACAGCAAAAGCGATGAGCTGCGCAAGGCGGCGTCGATTGTCACTCAGCAAAAAGATTTACGTGTGATCATTCCGTTGATACGCAAATATGCTGGTCAGACAGCATAAAATTCCGTCACATCATATTCGCCGACCATTTCACCGGTTTCCGGGTCCGTGAACAGCGCCCAGAATCGCACACCAGGCAGCGGCCCTGCGTCCGGCCAGATGAAATTGAATACTTCTCGGCTTTGATTGTAACCGCTGGAAATATACATGGTTGTCCACAAAATATCCTGGGTCCAATCGGGTGAGAAGAAGAACATCCCTTCTACTTCCAATGCCAGGTAATAATTGATGATTCTTCCTCGTCCGGCATTGCTGATGTCTTCATACAGGATGAACGTATCACCGCTGCGATAGACCAGTTGGCTGGTGTAGAGATCGACAAACGGGACATCGTAGGGTGTGTTGGTGGGTCCCGGCGTATTTGTTGGCGCGCCGGGAGTTGCTGTGCCGTCACAGTAAGGCCACGGTGTATGGTTCGGGCACGGTGTCCGGGTCGGCTGTGGAGCGCCTTCGTGGCTGCTCAACCAGGCGCTGATGTTCATGAACAGAAAATTGTTATTGGATGTCGGGTAATCCCAACTGTTGTGCAGAGTGCAGTCCGGATCACCTGTGCCGTCATCGGCCGGGGCGCTGTCCCCGATCGCTGTGACTTTGCCTTCACCGAAAAAGGCGGACGCGACGGTTACATCAGCAAGACCTTGACCAGTAGCTTTATTTCGCCACGCATGAGCTTTGACCGAAGAATTTTTATCCGGGTGCATGATCATCGACGTAGCGGCATTGAATTTGATCGCGCCGACTTTACCGTATGGTCCGTGAATAAACGGATCGTTATGATCGGAGACAAAATTGGTATTACGTATTTCATTCCAGTTGCAGGCGGCACATTCAGGCGGAGGATTATCGCCCAGACAGTCGTCATAGGTTTCAAACTCGATACCGAAATGACCGGCGGTATC
This sequence comes from uncultured bacterium, assembly GCA_964404285.1. Classification (GTDB taxonomy): domain Bacteria; phylum CSSED10-310; class CSSED10-310; order CSSED10-310; family CSSED10-310; genus JBASEY01. The sequence goes on from CAYOJK010000028.1 coordinate 13,830, forward strand.
CATTTCTTTAAAAATTAGGCATGAATCATAACCATTATTATTTCTATCTGAGCCGCAATGGTTACCGATCAGGAAGAGGCTGCCGCCGTCATAGACAAAATTCAAAATGGCATCGACTTCTTCCGGCTTATACATGACTTGAGGTTCAGGGATGACCAGCACGTCGTAAAAACTCAAGTCCTGATCATGGTCACAATCCCCGTACGTTATCCGGCCATATAGGGGGATGGTTTCAACCCAATGACCCATCCGAACCAGTTCGACGCCCCAACTGGAATAGGCGCCCATCCAGATGGTTTCCGGCGTATCGGCTCCGATCTCACACTGGCTGGGTTCCGGGAATCGCACGGCTTCAGAAAAATTTCCCGGATGGTCATTGGCATCGATGACCCAGTCTGCACGCTGACCGGCATTAGGCATACATTTAGCGCAGAACAACCATCGAGCAGCATACGTTTCAACAGCGCTTACCAGTATAATCAGAATGAATAAACTGAATAGAAATTTTCGCATTTTCCGTCCTCCAGATAAATCAGACTCAGTTTAACCGGCATCATATTTAGAGTAAAGGACAATAGATTTATTCAGAAATAAATACTGAAAAAAGCTGTATCCCGCAGTTTACTGTTTTATGATATCCTCCTTGACATTTCATTAGAAATTGAGCTAAAAAAGTGATGGTTATCTACGCTGAATAAGTGGCTCGGCGTATGATTACCGACAGAATAACCTTAAATAGGAGTGGCAGGTAAACAGAATGAAAACATTGATAAAAGCATTGCTTGTTGTAATGATGGTTGTTCCCTTTATCCACAGTGTCAAAGCGGATGTGCCGACCGTGACGGCCTATCAGATTCAAACGTATGATGGGGTCAATGAAGGGGACAGAGTCAGATTCGTAGGAATCTGCACGGTCGAAAGTCCTCGTCTGGGGTATGCTATCACGATTGCGTGTGATCCCGGTGGCGGGGAATGGGCAGGCATAGATATCTACGATCGCGATAGACGTTTATTAGCGCAGCGCGGTCAGATCGTCGAAGTCGTTGGTGTTATCCAGGAGTTTTACGATAAAACGCAGATCAACTGTTCAGACGAAAATGAATTTCCACCGGTTGCGTTGTCGGAATGGGGAGAGTTGCCTCCTGTGATTGAAGTCACAACCCATGAATTGCGAAATTCGGAAGCCCTTGAATCTTGTATCATCATGCTTCGTAACCCCAAGGTGCTGTCGAATCCCGATGCTTTCGGCAATATCGCCATCGATGACGGTAGCGGAGAAGCGACTTTGCTGCTGCGTAAAATCGATCCGCCGCCTCGTATCGGTTTTACTTACGATTGCTTGATCGGTTTTTGTGATTTTCATTTTGGGGAACGGAAAATACGACCCCGCGATGAGGCCGATTGGGTATGCCCGGGTGAACCGACGCCTACGCCTCCGCCTGAAGGAACACCGACACCGACACCTCCTGGAGGTTGTGCACCGGTTCTGGAGTTCGAATTTTTTGAACATCCGGCAAGCATCTGTTTCACCGGCGGTCGCCTGTTCAACCCTGTTTGGACATTGAAAAATCCATGTACTGTGGCCAAAAGCATCGATCTGTATATTGCGCTTCAGGTCATGGATTGGTTCTTTTTCTATCCAAATTTTGGGGAAGATTTATTTGGAATCTCAGTGAATATTCCTGCCGGTGATACGATTTATGAGGATATCATCCCCGGATTTTACTGGCCGGAAGGCGTTGGAAGCCTGACGGAAGGCCTGGCATTCTGGGGTGTCATGACATCGCCGGGAACCTTCGATGTGGTCGGCAATGTTGAAATGATCGAATTTTGCTATGAATAGTCGTTAAGACTCTGAGTTCAACTCATGGCAGGTGGTGTTGTCCTCAATTCGAGCGCTGTTTAGATTAGCCGTCTTCGGTTTATACCACCGATGAGTTAAACGATTTCAATAAGTGATAGGGTATGATCCGGAGTTATCGAGTCGCTTGATAAAAGAGTGTTACAATCGGAAACTCCGGATTTGATTTTAGATGAGCTGACGGGACTAGATAAGCGAATTGATCGTGTGTTTTGTTACTGGCGTGAAAAGACTAGCCCCGGCTATTTTGTTCGAAGCGTTGATCTGGCTTATCAATGATGAGTGATTATGTTGGAGTGACAAGTATTAACTGAGGAGGATTTAAATGAGACAACAGATGGTTCGATGGGTAAGTTTTCTTATCATCATGATAGTTGTTGTGGCAGGCGGCGACAGTGTTTTTTCGCAGACCAGAGGCAGCATAGAAGGCATGGTGATGGATCAGGACGGAAATCCGATTGCAGATGCTGAAATCACGCTGATCAACAATGAGACAGGATATCATCAGACGATAACATCGTATCAAGATGGTCGGTATCGAGCCAGATTGTTACCGTTAGGGCCTTATTTGATCATTGTGTCGAAAGAGGGATTTTCCGTTTATCAACAGGATGGTATTCGTTTGACGATCGGCAGTATCGTTACGTTGAATATCACAATGGGACCAGTTGTTTACGAAGAGACGATTATTGTCGAGGCGGATGCGCCGTTGGTCGAGGTCAGCAATGTCAATTCCGGGTCGTCAGTCAATCAGAAAGCGATTGAAAACCTCCCCTTGATCAATCGTAATTTTGAAAGCCACCTCCTGTTAACTCCAGGATCGATTTATCATGATTACAAGGTTCAGATTGCTGGGCAACGCGGTAATGCCAACAACTTGATGATGGATGGCGCTGATAATAACTCCGCTTTTTTTGGCGAGCAAAGAGGTGGAACCCGCCCGCCGTTCACCTTTTCGCAAGAAGCTGTGAAAGAGTTTGTTGTCATGAACAATGCCTATTCCCCTGAATACGGTAAAGCGACCGGTGGGATTATCAATGCCGTGACTAAAAGCGGTACAAATACCTATAGCGGCAGCGCTTTTTTCTATTTCCAGAATCAGGATTTTTCTGAAAAAAATGCGTTGGGCAACAAATTCGAAGAATATGAGCAAAATCAGTTTGGCGCTACGCTTGGCGGACCTATTCTGCAGGATAAGCTGTTCTTTTTTATTGCTTATGACGGCCAATTGAAGGACAGACCCATTTATCCGACATTCGATAAATACTTTACACGTCACGGTGATCAGGAAGGCAACAGTTATTATCGCGACTTTCCGGAAGCAGCCGATAGTTATGATTTTGAAAAATGGAACTATAATTATATTCAGACGCATGATGCCAATGTTCTGTTGACGAAAATCGACTGGATCATCAATTCGAATCATCAGTTATCTGTGCGGCATAATTATTCACGATTTATCTCCGAAAATGGTACAGTGACATCCGGTATCGAAGAATACAACGGTTTTGAGCGCACGTATTCCAGCAGTATTGCTGCCTCGTTGACATCCTTGCTCACTCATACAATATACAACGAATTCAAAGTACAGGTAGCTCAAGAAAAACGACCGCGTGAACCCAATGACACGACCTTACCAGGCACATTGATACGAGGGAGTTATTATATGGCATTCGGTCAGCGTTCTTATCTGCCATCGATCGTCGATGAAAAACGCTATCAATTTGCCGACAACCTGACGTGGATGGGGAACAAACATGAAATCAAAGCCGGGTTCGATATCAATTATCTTGAAATCAACAACACGTTTTTGCGTGATGGTGGTGGAAGCTATGAGTTTGAAAGTATCGATGATTTTCCGAACTATCCCAGTACCTATACTCAGGCTTGGGATCGCACCGGCAACGATGGTCGAGTGCCTTTGAATACCACTGATTATGCGTTTTATGTTCAAGACAACTGGCAACCATGGGAAAATTTGACGATAAATTATGGTCTTCGCTATGAGTATCAGAAAAACCCGACTCCCGAAATGCCGAATCCTAACGCGAATATTTTGCCCTGGTGGTCGGATAATGATGCGGACCGATATAATCCGACAACGATTGTTCCGGACGATAAAGATAACTGGGCTCCCCGAATCGGTATTGCCTGGGCTCCGTTTAACGACGATAAAACAGTTGTTCGTGCGGGTTGGGGCGTATTCTATACTCGAATTTCTAGTATTCTGCTGGCTCAGGCTCTGGCAAACAACGGCCATCGAATTGTCACTGTATCGATGGGAACTCAACATCCCGATTTCCCGGATTATCCGAACCGGATACCCGAATTTCCAGGAGAAAGCTCGCTTGCACCGGATATCTTTGTTTTTGCGTCGGATTTTCAGCATCCTGAAACCAATCGATTCAGCCTGGGTATCGAACGGGAAATCGTCAAAGATTTTTCCGTTGAAGTCGAAGGTATCTATTCCACAACCAAACATTTAGAGAGAAAATTCGATATCAACCTAAAACAACCGACCTACAATGACTATTCCGGGCGATATGAATTCAGCCGCGTCAGACGAAATCTTGAATTCGGAAAAATCATCCAATTCACCGATGATGCAGAAGCGGAATACTATGCTGTCAGTGTCAAGTTTACCAAGCGATTCAGTAATAATTATCAATTTTTAGCTTCATACACCTGGTCACAGGCTTTTGATCATGTGTCGACATCCAACAGCACCGAAATGGTTGGATACGATTTTCCTGAAAATGCTTATGATCTCGATGCTGAATGGGCATACAGCGATTTTGATATTCGTCACAAATTCGTGTTCAGCGGTTTGTATGACATCAGCGATTTAATTCGGCTTCCTGATTGGTATCGATTGAGTTTCGGCGGTATCTTCCTATTTCAGAGTGGTAAACCTTGGAAAGCGATCGTCAATGGTGACAGAAATTTTGATGGATATACATCGAATGACAGTCCTCGATTCCGTGATGAAGAGACTGGTGAATGGATTAAAATCGGCAGAAATACCGGCAGACACCCGCATTACAAGAAGCTTGATTTACGTGTGAGCAATGCGTTCAAATTTCAGTATTTTGATTTGGAATGTGTTCTGGAAGCGTTTAACGTTTTCAATTGGGATAACTGGACGGTCAATTTCGCCAACATGGAATACAATGAAAGCCAACCGCCGGGAAGATATTATGGTCAAGCCAATTATCCTGGCGTCCCGCGCCAGTACCAGGTTGGCGCCAGAATTAAATTCTGAGGCCTTTTGGGATGATTTCATCTAAACCGCTTGCCGTTATCGTTGCTTCCGGCGGGCTGGATTCGTGTATCGCTGCGGCTGTAGCAGCACAAACGCACCGAACAGCCATGTTTCATGTGCAGTATGGACAGAGGACGGCAGAACGTGAACTCAAGGCCTTTCATGCAATAGCGGATGCTATTGGCTCCTCGTTGCGGCTGGTAATACCGATGACGCATTTTTCACTTATCGGCGGATCGGCGTTGACAGACCCGGGTCAGCCTGTTCTGGATACACCGGATCAAGCAATACCGGTAACATACGTGCCTTTTCGGAATGCCAACCTGCTGGCGGCTGCGGTGGCCTGGGCTGAAGTCATCGGAGCGGAAAAGATTTATACCGGTATCAATCAGGTGGACTGGAGCGGATATCCCGACTGCACACAGGCTTTCTTGGATGCCTTCAATTTTTTAGTTGCAAAAGGAACGCGTCCGGAAACTCATATCAAGGTTGTCGCGCCGTTGATGAACCTGTCAAAACAAGCCATCGTCGCGCTCGGGCTGAAAATCGATGCGCCGTTGCACCTGAGTTGGTCTTGTTATCAGAACAGTGACAAAGCGTGTGGGGTCTGTGACTCTTGCCGATTGCGGCTGGACGGTTTTGCTAAAAATAACGCCGAAGATCCAATACTGTATGCATAAAGATTTCGTTGTTTTGCATCAGGATAAACCCTTAAGAAGCGCTCACGATATCTTTAGCAATTTTTTGAACCATGTTATAGTGATATGTAACAGAATCGCTGTTGGCAGAAACATGTCAGGAGTGTCGTAACATGAATAATTACAGATTCAAAATCATCCTATTGCTGGTGGCGGCGATCGGTGTTTCCTGGCAACTCACGCCGGTATCGGCGTATTACTCTTATGGCGCCAGAGCAGTGGGAATGGGTAACGCATTCACTGGGATGACGAATGATGCATCCATATTCTATTGGAATCCCGGCGGTTTAGTGGTTTTGCCCGGCTGGGTCGTTGAACTGCAATATGGTCGTGATGCCATGTATGCCGAAGATGTCAAATCGACGATGGAATCGATGAAGCGCTGGAATGATGAAGGCGATATTTCGGAGTCGAAACTTGTCGGAGGTATGAAGGAGCTGGCGTCGAAAGATTGGTTGTTTCGGGGTGGTGATGCGATGTCGTTCGTCATGGCCAACCGGCATATGGCTATGTTTTTCAATCAACAGCAGGTCTACTATGCCCAATATGACCGTTCGAATCTATCGACTGAGCAAGCTCCCGGTGAAGCCGATGAGTGGCGGTATAGTCTGCCCGGAGTTGACTTACAGGAGTATGGAGTGACGTTTACGATGCTGGGTGGCGACAGCGGCTTTTCGATGGGTATATCCGGTAAGTACGTTCGGGCTAAAACCTTTTATTCAACACCAGAGTTCACTCAAATTACCGACGCAGATCTGGATAGTATGATTGATTTAGTGGAATCTGGTGATTCGTCAACTGTGTCCCGCTGGAGTTGGGATGCTGGGATCATCATGGTTTTCGGTCCCAATCGCTTGGGTATCAGTGGACGGAATATCAAACGATATACTATCGGAGTCACTGAGGACGCGTCACTCTCGATCAAACCTGAATATCGCATAGGATATGCCTTTCAACCCACGAAACGCTTTGTTGTCTGTATGGATTACAGTATTGGTAAAGAGCGTGATTTGTTAGGTAATCGTATAGACGGTAGAGAATTGGCGACAGGATTTGAAGGAACATTTGGTAATAAAGGCTGGTTGGTTCTTCGTGGCGGCGTCTCGATGCCTATGGAAGGTGATGCTCCAATGGTCTTGTCGATGGGATCAGGCTTGGTCTTTGACACGGCGATATTCGATGTTGGTTATGCTTTTGACCGAAATCATGACACCCGAAAACTTTGGTTCGGGCTTCGTTTCATGTTTTAATCGACAGGCCCGGAATCTGACTGTTGTGGACGCGCTCCTTTGCGTTTCAGTACTTGTAACTGCCTGCGAAACCGTTTGTCTCGAGGATTAAGACGCAATTGATCGATACACAAATCCAGAGCTTCATCCAGGCGGTTATCGGCAATAAGCCCTTCAATCTTTACCAGATTAAATTGAGCATCGTTCCTATAGGTTTCCATTGAAGCCAAAATAGTCCAGGCTGGACCTGAAGCTCCTGTTTTGAAAAGGCAATATGCCAGGTTCAAGCGAGCATAGTCATTACGCGGTCTTAGGCGCAAGAAAGTTTCCAGATGAGGTATCGCTTCTGAGCACAGCTCTTTCTGCATGAGGTAGCGAGCAAGTTGATCGTGTAATGCCGGTTCATCTTTGTAATGCCCCATAGATACCAGTAATCTCAACTGTTTGATAGCTTGGTCTATCGGCATGCCTTCAAAGCGATTCACAAGATCTCTCATATCAGCTTGATCCGGCGCTGCTTTCTGTCGCTGGATTTTGCGTATATGTTTAGCTTCCTGAATGCGTCCATCCATTGTCAGAGCGTATTGAAGTTGTTTTAGAAGCTGTGGGTGTCCACTAAATTTTTCCAGACCTTTGTTTAGTATATCGATTGCATCGTCGTAGTGGTGTTGGACAAGATAAATCGATGCGAGTCGCAGATAGGGGTGAGATGATCTGGGGTTGGTGGCTATACTTTCTTTGAACCAGGTTTCAGCTTCCGGGTATAGGCCGGCTTTGGCTTCGATTTCGCCAAGTGTATGCAAGGCCAGGCGATTGTGTGGATTATACTCCAATGCGCGTTTAGCGGTGGTTTTGGCAATATCATACTGTTCCAGCAAGTAATGAAAATGAGCGGACAGTGCCCACAGGCGGGCGGAATGTGGGGTGGTATCAACAGAATCGAGTAATTCTACAGCTTCACGAGTTTTACCGTCGGCATGAAGGGCTCTAGCTTTGCCAAGAAGGTCGTCGAGTTCCTGTGAGTGATCATCTTTGGTCATAGATCAACCAAAAAAATTGGGGACACACATCAGGAGCGCTCCTAAAATTGCTGTAAACAATCCTATTGGTGACAGGATTGAACCTATGATATTCCAGGGTTTTCGAGCTTTAAACGATGCCCAAAACCCCCAAAACAGCAGAACAAGTCCTAGTAAAACCGTTATACTATGCAAATAATTCACCCATACCTCCTTACAAACCAAACTTGCTTCAGTGTGGCAAACCAAGCGATTTCTGTCAAGATTTGCTCTGCTTGTGCTGTTTCAGTTGTAGCTTTTATAAACCGCGAATGAACGCCAATAACATCTAAATCCACAATAGGATTAAAATTGGAAGTCTGTCCCCTGGAAGTACGGAAGTCTGTCCCCGGATTGTCGGCGAATGGTATGCCTGGGAATTTGGATGGGAATAGAACCTTAACGCCCTCTCTCGGCGCTGTAAGCGCTCGCTTCGCTCGCACAACACCACCGGTCTCTCCCATGAAGGGAGAGACATTTTTCAGCGTTACGAAATAAACCCAGCCGGTGAAAAGAAAAACATTGTCCTCAACTGCAAAAAACCTCTCTCTTTATGGGAGAGGTCGATCCTGTCGGCAGCGCCGCCCTGGTAAGCCCTTGAGAATTACAGATTCCTATGGCCGACGATGCCCTACAGGATCAGGAGAGGGTTCTTGATGGAGATAGGCCGGGGGATGAGGTCTTTCCGGGTTAGGAACTTTTTTTATTTTCCACAGATGACGCAGATGGCGCAGATATGTGCCGG
>CAYOJK010000029.1:0-22037 GCA_964404285.1 uncultured bacterium
AAACCTCTCCCTTTATGGGAGAGGTCGATCCTGTCGGCAGCGCCGGCCTGGTGAGTCCTTTAGAATTACAGATTCCTATGGCCGACGATGCCCTACAGGATCAGGAGAGGGTTCTTGACGGAAGTCTGTCCCTCTAATTAATAGTTTCTGACGTCTAACACTTGATGACTGGTTATTGACTTCGCATCCCGAATGACTGTTTGAACACGATTCCAAAGATTACAAAGATGGGCAGGATTGGATTTCGAGAAAGCAAAGACTAATCCTGGTAATCCTTTAATCCCGTAATCGTGTTCAGACAATAAAAGAAAAGACAAAAACCTTGACAAATTCTTACTCTCAACAAAATTCCGAATCCAATGCTGTCAGAACTAAACTTGCGGATTTCAGGTATGAGATTCATCTGATCCAGGGGAGTCCGTTCAGCTCAGTGAAATGAATCATTCAATTGAAACAAACGAAAAGAGCGATTAGCATAAATGAGCGTGGACGGCAGTTAGATAAAAGGAGTATCGCTTGTGTGTAGGGAATATGGAGAATTGAGTACACTTTTTTATGAATTGACCAAGCCTGTAGGCTACTCAATTGAAGGAGACATCGAATACTATACAAAAAAATTGGAAGATATATCAGGGCTTGTCTTAGAAGCAGGTGTTGGAACTGGGAGAATTTTAATACCACTGATAAAAAAAGGGTTTCAAGCAGAAGGGGTTGATTCATCGGCAGAAATGTTGGAACAATGTCGAGTCAATATGAAAAAACATGGGGTTAAAGCGCGCCTCTATGAACAAGACTTAATGAACCTATCTTTATTGAATAGATATGATGCCATAATAATGCCTACAGGAACTTTTTGTTTGTTACCCAAGAGTAGAATTGAAGAAGTTTTAGAAAATTTCTTTAATCACTTGCATGAAGGTGGGAAAATAATAATTGATTTAGAAATGCCGAGATCCTTTCAGGAAGGTAAAACAAACACTCGTAAGGTTACACTGCCTGATCAAAAGCTGTTAGTCTTGACCAGCTATTGCGACAAGATTGATTGGCTGTTACAAAAGACTTCCTATATTAATAGATATGAAATGATAGAAAAAGATAAAACTGTAAAAACGGAGATATCGAATTTTAGCCTTTACTGGTACGGAATTGAAGAATTCAAAATGTATTTATCAAAGGTAGGTTATAAAGATATTAGCTACCAGATAGGTTATGGAAATGAAGAATCAGATATTATAACTTTTATTGCTTATAAAAAACATGAACTGAACCATATACCATAACTTAATTCAGCAATATCGTGGATTGAAAAAGGGGACCACCTCAATGAACGGTGAGACGAGGTTGTCTGTTTGAACACGATTCCAAAGATTACAAAGATGGGCAGCGCTCTCCGAGCGCGGTTCCTGGCATAGCATTCCGCTAACGCGAAATGCAGTTTCTGGTTCCTGGTTTTTAATAAATGAACTGCTGAATCAATGGTCGCTGTCTGAACACGATTACAAAGATTACAAAGATGACCAGGATTAGATTATGAGATTGACAAGATTTTCAGAGAGTTTCTGATTTTTGGAAGTCTGTCCCTCGAAGGTACAGATGTCTGTCCCCGAAATTATCTTACAAGGATACAAAATTGGAAGTCTGTCCCCAAGTTAACTGCTGAGTCCTGAGCAGCGCTCTTCGAGCGCGGTTCCTGGTTTCTAGTTAATGAACTGCTGAATCAATGGTCGCTGTCTGAACACGATTACAAGGATTACAAAGATGGCCAGGATTAGATTTCAAGATGGAAAAGATTGAAGAAATCCCGTAATTATGTTCAGATAATTAAGAATATACGAAAGGATTTACTATGAATCAGATACCCATCGATGTCCTAACACATAGAATAATTGGTTGTGCCATGAAGGTACATTCCACTCTTGGCAATGGTTTTCAGGAAGTTATTTATCAGCGGGCGCTTGCAATAGAGATGGGTTATGCAGGACTGTTTTTTGAACGCGAAAAAGAGATGGGAATTATTTATAGGGGAGAACTCATTGGTACTAGACGAGTTGATTTCTTAGTAGATAATAGAGTTGTGGTTGAACTCAAGGCAATTGAGAAACTTGAAGATGTTCACAGAGCGCAAGCAATCAATTATTGTGAAGCATACAATATCGCCGACGGTCTCCTTATTAATTTCGGAGCAAAAAGCTTGGAAATTAAACGGGTCTATAACAGAAATTGTGTTACTCCCAAACCCATTAATCCCCAAAATCATCATAAACAAGATTAAACTAATCCCGGTAATCCTTTAATCCCGTAATCGTGTTCAGACAATAAAAGAAAAGACAAAAACCTTGACAAATTCTTACTCTCAACAAAATTCCGAATGCAATGCTGTTAGAGCTAATAAACAGTGCTGCGAAGGTGTCTGTTTGAACACGATTCCAAAGATTACAAAGATGGGCACGATTAGACTCCAAGAAAGAAAAGACTAATCCTGGCAATCCTTTAATCCCGTAATCGTGTTCAGACAAAAAAGGAAAGATTATATGCCTGTCGAACCCGCTAATCCCGTAATCGTGTTCAGACAAAGAAGAATTGGCAAAATGCCTGCCAAACCTGCCCCTTCGACAAATTTCGTAACATGGTACTGTCAGAGCTAATGAACTGTGTAGCGAAGGTGACTGCTCGAACACGATTCCAAAGATTACAAAGATGGGCAGGATTAGATTCTGAGAAAGTAAAGACTAATCCTGGTAATCCTTTAATCCCGTAATCGTGTTCAGACAAAAAAGGAAAGATTATTTGCCTGTCGAACCCGCTAATCCCATAATAGTGTTCAGACAATTAAGGATGTGCAAAAGATAATAATATGAAACAGTCAATAATTAGGTCAGCCAAGAAACAGGTCAAAAAAAATGGCGGGGGCGACGAGGCTCGAACTCGCGACCTTCGGCGTGACAGGCCGACGTTCTAACCAGACTGAACTACGCCCCCGCACTAAAAAACGAACCAGTCTCTCTGGGCGGAACAGGGCTTGAACCTGCGACCCCCGGCTTGTAAGGCCGATGCTCTCCCAACTGAGCTATCCGCCCGGTTCCTTGGGCTCCCGCCCGAAAGCTCCACCTTTTTACTTCAACCAATACCACTTGTCAAGCATAATTTTTAACTTCCCCTACTCAATCCCCCTAACTATCCAAACATCGTCGGTCAATCGGAGTTCGATCAGTTTCGTATACAAAACACTCCCTATTGCTCTACCCCCTATCCCTTTGATATGACTTGATAACAGAGGAGATGAACAGACATGAATATTCAAGAAATCCAAGACGTTCTTCAAAAAACAAAAATAGATTTCTGGCTGATAACCGATTACCAACGCACCAATTTCCCTGCGTTGAAATTTCTGAACATAAGCCCTGATGTCAAAAGCACCCGTCGCTGGTTCTATCTGATACCACGTCAAGGAGCGCCCATTCGCCTGGTACATTCTGTTGAAACCAGTATTCTCAACTGTTTGCCGGGTGACACTCAGATATATTTCGGTCGTCAGTCACTGATCGATCACCTTCATCACCTAATGCCGACAAAAGCTAAAGTTGCTATGGAATATTCTCCGAAAGGAAATCTCCCGAATATTTCACGCGTTGACGCTGGAACTATCGAACTGATTCGCTCGCTTGGTGTTGAGGTGGTTTCTTCAGCTAACCTGCTGCAGTGGCTGGGAAGCCGCTGGAGCGAAGCAGCATTGGAATCCCACCGTAAAGCGGCATCCGTATTGCGGAATATTGTGGACGAGGTTTGGAATCTTGTTTCAAACCATCTGAAAACAGGTGACCTAACAGAGTTCGACATACAAAAATTTATATTGAAACAGATTAAATCGAATGACTGCACAATCGATCATCCGCCCATCGTCGCCGTCAATGAACATAGCGCCGACCCCCATTTTTCGCTGACGACGGATATTTCACGCCCGATAGAGAAAAACCAATTACTGCTGATTGATTTATGGTGCAAAACCAACAGTCCCTGCTCGGTTTATGCCGATATGACCTGGACAGCCTGGACAGGCCCTTCGGAACCCGACCCGATGGTGAACAGAATTTTTACTATTGTAAGAGATGCTCGAGATGCTACCGTGAACGCCGTTCTGAACGCTTTTGCAACTAAAAGACCTGTTACAGGCGCTGATCTGGATCGAGTTGCCAGGCAATATATAACCGATCAGGGTTATGGCAACTATTTTGTTCATCGTACCGGACATTCTCTTGATGCTGATGTTCATGGGGCTGGCGCTAACCTGGATTCACTGGAATCCGAAGACGACCGAACAATTTTACCGGGAACGGGATTCACGATCGAACCCGGCATCTACCTACCCGGTAAATTCGGCATCCGTTCTGAACTGAATATCGCGATACTGAAAAACGGAGAAGTGGAAATTACAGGACAACCCATACAAAAATCTCTTGCTCGCCTGACTTCCTGACTCCAACCCGCTTTACCAAAATCTATGGATAGCTGATTTAAGTATAAGATCATATTGGGGAAAACCCATGTAAAGGGAGCAATCGTTCAACGAATACATCAAATCAAACTATACAAAGACCAAAGACGGGTTTGGAGTGTATAGAAATGCACAAATATGCGGTTCAAAATCCTCGATAATTTTATAAAGCAAAAAAATAGTTAAATTATATTGAGTTATCTAAACTGTTTCAGGTAAAATTGAATTGGGTTTGAGGGAGTGAAACAGAATACTGTTTGTCAAGTTCTAACAAAAAATATTTTAAGGAGGTTGCTATGAAGGCTTCTTATCGCGTTGTGTTGCTGGTTGCAATGCTGCTACCGCTGTTTCTGACGTCGGCTTATGCGGCATATCAGGTTGGGGATACAGTAGCTGATTTTGAATTGAATGATGCATACGGTAACGCAGTCAAATTCAGTGACTTTGCCGGCATGGTGGTGGTGATCAATTTTTGGACTCCGACATGAGGTAGTTGTGTAACGGAGGCTCCGTTACTACAAAAAATCTACGATGATTACAAAGATGGAGGGTTGATGGTTTTGGCTATTGGCGTGGGTGTGAACCAGGCCGGCTGTCAGACTTGGATTAATAACCATAGAATTACTCACCCGGTTTTAGCAGATCCATCTCGAATAGTATGGAATCGATTTGGAATGGGATATGTCCCGCATAATGCCGTCATGGATTGTAACGCCGTAATAGTCTATACGAATTATGGATTTTATGAAACACAGATCAGAAATTTAATTCAGCAAGGTCTGCCTTATATGGTACAATTTGACCATTTGCCGATTTTATCTGTCGCCGGATGGGAACCTTTTGAAATCTCTGCGGAAATTACAGCAAACTCGGCATTTTCCACAGGATACCCAAAGGTGATTTACCGTACTGACGGCGGATTGTGGGCATCTGAAGACATGAATTCTATCGGTGAGGATATCTTTGTTGCAGAATTTCCAGGGCAGATGCCTCATTCAACCTTTGATTATTATTTCCGTGCAGAACAAGTAGCCGGTTGTCCCAGATCATATCCTGGACAGAATAATTATTATTCGTTCACTATCGGAGAAGCTGCCGGGCCTTCTCCTACCCCTAACCCGCCTACAGCTACTCCTGAACCGACACCGACACCGACACCGGAATGTTTAAATGATGGTGATGTCAACCAGGATAACCAGTTATCTGCTGCTGACGCACAATTGACATTCATGATCACGCTCGGCTCATATACACCAACAGAAATAGAGGCGTGCTCAGCAGACTGTAATGGTGATGGTTCGATTTCTTCCGCCGATGCGCAAGATATTTTCTTGGCAGCAGTCGAAGGCGGTTCCTGCGCTGATCCGCTGTAGGATATAATGATTTGGGCTTGAGTTGAAAAGATCGTTTATACAGGAGCGAAGAACTTTCAAGGTGTTGTAAGCGCTATTCGATTCACAAATAAAAGAGGGCGGTTTCCAAACCGCCCTTTATCGTTTACATTTACTCAGCTTTAAAACAGAGGATCAGCACAAGCGGCGCTGCCTAAAGCCGCCATAAATATCTGCTGGGCGTCAGCAGACGAAATCTCGTCATCGCCGTTACAATCAGCGGCACAGGCTTCCTCAAAGGTCGGCGTAAAGGTTCCAAGAGCAATTTGAAAGGCCAGTTGAGCATCGTTGGAACTGAGCGTCCCATCGTTATTGACGTCACCGTTATTAACGCAAGGGTTTGGTGTCGGCGTCGGCGGCGTTACCGACAAATCCTCCGCCCAAATTTCGACATCATCGATATTCCAACCACAGTATGTGACAGAATAGTCCGTTGTGCCCATCACCCAGCGCAAATAAACCGTTGGTTGGTGATCCGCTATTGAAGAAATATCAAATGAGATCGGTTGCCATTCCGTGTCGGTAAAGGTGCTGCCGGTGTGATCCCAAACAGTTGTCCATGATGATCCGTTCGTAGAAATACGAAACGATGCATGATCCCATTGGCCCGATTCGATTCCAAGCCAACGGCGGAAACGCACTTCGACATTTTCCAGTTCACTGCAATCGATGGCTTGGGTGGTCAGGTATCTTTCGGGCATACTGTTCGTATAATGTCCTGAAAGATTGTACCCATAAACGGTATTGCCGGTGTATCCGCTGGAGGGGTCACCACCTTGACCTTGAGGGACTCCCCATTCCCATTGGCCCTCTGTTGACCAGCCGGGATTCGTGTCCATATCCCAGAAATACACCTGGCTGGGCAGTATACAGACCGCAATGGCTGACGCATAGACAGTGGTGGGTAAGCCTTCACAATCTTCATCATCATATACAACTGTTAGCCTATCACCTCGTTTGACCTTTAAAACATCAGGCCCATCGGCATAATCAAGTAGTATCGTGCCGATAAAAGTGTCGGAATCCGGCGAAGTTTCCTGGCAAACAACGTATTTACCGATTGGGTCGCTATCAGAAAAAATGAGCAGTTCGTGTGTTTCGACTAGACCAGGATTGGTGTTCAGATCAGAATCGATCAAAGTGATGGTCACCGGTTCCATTTCGCACAGGTATTGGGTAGCATCCAAACTGATTATCCCGCACCCTTCCGGGACCTGAACCACGGAAATAGCATCCAAATCATACCCTGGGTAACTGCCTCCAGTGGCTCCATCTCCATAATCAACGAATTTCAGATAACGCACAGATGCCAGCCCTGTTCCATTTAAATCGAATTCCGTCGTTCCATTTGCAATGCCGATTAAAACCCAAGGCCCTAAAAATCCTCCGGATGAACCATAAACATAACACTTTTCATCGCCATCACCCGCAGAATCTGCTTCATGTACGATGAAATCCATCCCTGGATTATCGACGATTTCAAATCCTTCCCCCATGTCATAGGTGAATGTGCACCCTTTACCGAGCGACGCCGGTATATTGTCCGGTGGTCCAAGCGCATTTTGAGGCCACATATATGCCGGCCACGACGATGCATTGTTCTCATAGTAACTGGTAATTTGAGTCCAGGCGATATGTAGAGCATGATGGCTGTAATTCGGATATAATTCAAAATTGTGTTGAGTGGTCGATTGGTCAGCAACAACAATCCCTGAAATCGTCTGTGGGTTATACCCGTTGGCCCAAGCTGTCAACGTATAGGTTCCAGCTTTCATTGGCCTGTGAAAATCACCCGCATTCGGATCCGTATAGACGACAACCGGATGGTTTTGAATCGTGATCACTGCCTCTAACGGTTCCCCTGAGACAGCATCTGTGACAACTCCACTGATGCCATAACCGGCAGCTTCAATGATGAACAGAATCCCATTGATATTTTCATCGAAATCACGCTGAATGTGCTGCTGATTGTATCCGGGGGTTTCGATAGTGATATCCAAGGAACCTCGACAGCCATAGCTCCAGTCATTTGTATCTCCATTTGTCTGGTACCAGTCGTATCCCTCGATAATCGTATATCCGTTATCTTGAGTATAAATATTTCCCCAATCGATCAGCATACTTTTATCCGGACAATTTTGGCCGGTATAATTCCAAGTATAATTGAAATAGGTTGTCACACCGTGAAAACTCAAACTTGTACTGAAGTTGCGTCCTAATGACCATTCACGAAAATGTTGAAGTTCCGGTTCGCTGAAAGGACCAGACCCACTAGAATAGTACATGAAACCATGGTTTCTGTTCATATCGACACCATTGGCGTTGCTTCGAGTCCCCTGTTCATGGCCATCGGGATTGATTGAAGGCTGGATCCAGATTTCACGCGTGTTGATCAGCTCGGTAATATACGGGTCAACACCGTAATTGTCAGTGAGATAAAACATCAGCAACCGCATCATTTCCATCGAAATATATTCATCACCATGTATATTTCCGGCAATTCTGACTTCCGGTTCATCGATTTCATCAATATCCGGGTTGTCCGTGATTTTCATTACCCAAATCGTTCGTCCTTGAACCGACTGGCCGATAGAATAAATTCTAACGATATCCGGATAAGCCGTAGCTAGATTTTGCATGTCGGAAACCATGCTGCTGTAACTTGTCCAGCGTTCTCCCATAGATTCCCGATAGAATTGCGCCCGGTCCCTGACATCTTCCCACAGAATTTCAACTTCATACCCCAAATGTTTGATTTTCATCAGCTCAACGGGAGTTACCAGCGCTTGTGCCCACGTGTCACGCACATCCTCATACGTCAATCGCAACGGCTTCAAACGCGCATAGGCGTCATCTCTGTTCTGAAATAAAATCTTTACAACCAAGAAGGCGTCGCTATCAGTCTCTTCCATGGAGCATGATGGCGCCAACATAATCACGCATAAAAATAATACGGTGGCGCTATAAAATGTTTTCATCCTAAAAAATCCTTTCAAAGCTTTATTGACTCTTACAGCATCCGATTCACAATAGGGTCTGGATACTGAATACGATGATAAAATAAGCAAAATTTACGCCAATTTGTCAACCCATGATATCTTTAACACGATAAGATATTTCATCGAATAACAAAGATGAGATATCAATGTGACACCGAGTGACATTGAAGAATTCCAGTAACTTCTTAAAGGATAACTCATCAAAATAGGTGGAGTTTCATCGATAAGGCAACAGGAGCTTTATTGAATTGAGTTGAAAATCTTTCCTGTTTTGGAAGAGGAGATATAACATGAACATAAAACGAAATATTCTTTTGGCGCTGGTCGGCATAGTCCTTTTTTCACTTATACCTGGTCGTGTATTTGCGGACGATGTCGTTGATCTGATCAAATCAGTTGAACACAATTATACAGCAAAAAAGTATAAAAAGGCTCTGGAAGACCTGGAATGGGTCAAGGGCGAAATTGCTCGATTGCAGCTTCAGGAAATGAAAAACTTGTTACCGACAGAAATTGATGGTATGAAAGGCGAGGACGGGGATGGCGGGGCGCTGTTTGGGTTGCATTCAGTGAGCCGTGATTACAGGACTAATGATGGTAACAAAAAGGTATCGATCAATCTTATGGCCGCAGGTGAATCGGGCGGTGGGCTTGGAGCCCTGTTTGGATTGGCTGCTGCGTTTGGGGCCATGGATACATCAAAAGAATCCAAGATGATCACGGAAAAAGGATATCGCGGCAACTTTACGCTTGATCCAGACAATCTGGAAGGCACGTTGATGTTCAATCTGAGTGGCGGGTCAATGGTTCAGATCCAAACCTTCGGTTACAGTGATGAGAATATGGCCAGAAAAACTGCTGAAAAGCTGGACTTACCCCAAATCGAAGATGCTTTGAAATAGAAGCATTTACTTACTTACTTACTTACAAAAAGGTGACCCCAGCTTTTCAATTTGGAGGAAATGTGAGAAGAAGAAAAGTTGTCACTTTTTTATGGGTCTTGGTATTAACAGGAGTTGGTTTGAATGGACTGACTCAGGTCTGTAGGGCAGATTTAGCTGATTCAAAGGTCTTCTATCGATCAGGCACATCGATTGTCGAACAATACCACAAAGGCATAGGGAATTTGAGCAATGAGGAGCAAGTCTTTGCAATACAAGCGTTAAAAGGTTCAAAGAAATCGAATGGGTATTTTCAATCCACTAAATTTCCAATGCGAAGCCATTATCCAGACGAAGAGTTCAAAGATTTGGCTGAACACATCCTGGAAATCGCTGAAGAATGTTGGGAGGTGCAGGTCAATCAATGGGGTTTTCCACCGCCGCCGCCGGATTGCGGATTTGATGAATCTGATGACCTCGATATCCATATAGTATCGCTCCCCGAAGGCATTGGCGGCTATGCAGCTTTTCGGTGTTACGATGAATCGACACCCTACACAGTAGCGGCAAGTTTTATCGGCCTGTCGGATTGCCTTCCCGAAGCGTTTCTTCGAAGCGCTATTGCTCATGAATTCAATCATGTCCTGCAGAATGCAATCGATTATTGGGAATCCATAACTTTCAAGGAATATACCTCAACCTGGGCCATGGAATGGATGTACCCCGAGGATGACCAATATTTCCAGTTTTTGCGGGCCTATCAGCGAAATCCCGATCAGTCGATGAGTCATTTCAGTCAATCGAATACCTATCAATATGGCGCCTGTATTTTTCTGCACTTTTTGTCTGAGTATTACGGTGGGGGAGATCCTCAAATCGTAGTGGATGTCTGGAATGCCTGCCCGCAAACAGAGTTTTACAATGACCCGGATTTTATCGATGCGCTCAAAGTAGTGATTCCTGAATACACAAAAGGCGTTGATTCTTTTGCGGATATGATGGCGGAATATGCTGCGTGGCGAACCATAACCTCATCGCGTGATGACGGAGCGCACTTTGCCGATGGCGGTAAATGGGCTCCAGGGGCCGAAGTGGTCATGGATACCGAAATCGATTTGGGAGGAACCTGGCCCAAAACGATGACGCCGGAAAAACCACCGTTTGATTATGGATTCAGTTATTGCCGCCTTGTCAATCCGGCATCAGCGCCTGATGGTATCCTGCTGGAATTTTCCGGTGATGACGCGGTTGAATGGGTGGTGACGCTAGTCGAATGCAGAAATAATCATGGTCTGCATATCAAGCACAGAATGGAAATCAATGACGCAAAAGGTAAACTGATGGTGACTCCTGTGATGCTTGACCAAGCCGACGAATTTATTGTCGGGGTGGTCAATCTGTCCAATGACGAGTTCAATGCGAACCAGATAGGAGATAAACGCGACTATACACTGACTTTCCGTAAAGCCGCTCCGAAAACGTCTGTTAGACTTTGGACGGATTCGCCGATGACAGGCCCGGGAATGGACTACGGTTTGAACTTAGAAATGGAGTATTACGGACAGCCGACTGAACTGGATTTATGGTTGTTTGTCGAAATCGAAGGGTGTTTCTTCTCGATGTTTACAAATTCTAATGAAATTCCTGTTCCTGTTACCATACCGCTTCAGAATGCATTCACTGTCACAACCCCTATTCTGCAGTTTACTTTTCCGGAATTGGAGATAGAGATACCGATCCGATGGCATACAGCTTTACTATCAGGCCAAAATGTCTATGATTATCGCGTTATTCGAAGCAACCTTCTGCCGAAGGTGCGTTTATAAAAAGGAGAGTTTGAAATGATGAGGAAAATTTTAAGTGTGGTGTTTTTGGCGCTTCTAATTGTGCCGTCGCTGTTGGCGGCGCCGAAGTGGCTGGTCAACGATGGATTTGGTGAAGGTGGCATAGCCTATCTTCAACAGGGTTTTATTAACGATGAAATCATGGCATCGGTTTTCGTGCCGAGTCCTGGAGATTATCCTGTAAAATTGACGAAAGTGCATACTCTTGTGCAGGACGGAACACCGGGTGGCGGAGCGCAGGCGTTATTTGTTCTATATATTTGGCAGGATAACGGCGGTTTGCAACCTGGTGAGCTTCTTTATAGTGAGGGATATGCTCTCACTGCCGGTGACTTTTTCAATGAAGTTGATCTATCCGGATTGAACATCGTGATTCCGAGCGGGAATATTCGGGTTGGATGGGAGTATGTGGATGCCCCATTGCCGGGTTTCTGTCGAGATGGCGATGGCGACATCAAGCCACAACGAAATTTGATCTATGGGAAGATATTTGGAGTTTGGATGTGGACCTGGTCAGAAAATGCAGGTCTTATAGGTGATTGGATACACCGATTACAGATCGATACCAATTACAGTGGCGCGACACCAACACCCGTGCCGCCGACGGCAACGCCCACTCCGGAGCCAACCGACACACCAACGCCACTGCCAACCGACACGCCAACCATGATACCGACCGATACGCCGACAAATACTCCAACGCCGACTCCAACCGAAGAACCGTCTCCAGGCACCCCGACTGTGCCGCCCCAGACTCCGACACCTGAGCCGACAAACACGCCGACAGCTCTGCCGACCGATACACCAATTCCAACGGATACACCGACCGAAATCCCGACAGCTACACCTACTCAAATCCCGACTGACACGCCGACTCCGGTTCCACCGACACCGACACCGGACGATGGGACGATTTATTGGGATAAAGAGGCTTATTTCGGCTTGGATGCCCGAGGTATCCTGACTGTCGAAGACTGGGATCTCGACACCGATCCTCTTGTGCAGGAAACGGTGAATGTGTATGTCTGGAGCCAGCAAACCGATCCGTATCCAGGCGGTTTGATCGTGACGCTATATGAAACCGGAACTTCCAGCCGCACCTTCCGATCGATCGTTCCGCATATCGGATTTGGACCTGCGACGCTGCCCAGCGAAACTATTATCGGTGTGACTCATGGGGAGCGTGTGTTTGCTCGTTATCTGGACAAATCATCCGGAGAGGAAAGAATAGCTTCGACGGAATGGTATGATGAAACGTTGAATCTGGAACTTGAAATGTCTGCAAAATCGTTTGGTACCGGTGATATGCTGTGGTGTGATTTGCACTATACCAACGGCGGGAAGACCGTCAAGGTCGATCTTTACGTGCTGTTACAGGTGTTCGATGAGTTTTTCAGCTATCCGACCTGGCCGAATCTCAACACCGATCTAACCTATGAGACGATGACAATTGCTGCCGGTGAAGAAGATACAATTACAATTATTCCTGCGTTTGAAATGCCTCCCGTCGATCCGTTCGGCCCGATGTATTTCTATGCAGCCATGTTCTCAGCCGGGCAACTCGATATAGATGCTCTGGTTACAAACGTTGACATTGCGGAGTTCTATTTCCATTGATTCATTCATAAAACTTGATTTTTTAAGACTGCCTGTCTGTAATGGATAGGCAGTCTTTTTTTTGAAAGGAGAAGAGGTGAGAAAACATTATGAAATACAAAACTCTTATTGTAGCGCTGTCCATATTTGTTCTTATAAATGGTGTTCCGATGTTTAGCCGTGAACTTAAACCAGAGCCTATTGCGACCTTTTCAATCGTCGCTTGGGATCCTGAATACCGTGAATTCGGTGTAGCCGTCCAGTCAAAATTTTTGGCTGTCGGCTCCGGAGTGCCATTTGCCGCCGCCGATATCGGCGCTTTGGCTACTCAAGCATGGGGCAACATTTCTTATGGCTGGGATGGAATGGAATTGCTGAAATTGGGTGTCGATGCCGAAACAACGGTGCGGGTTTTAACCGGTAAAGATGAATTCCGTGATCTCAGGCAACTGGGCGTGATCGATGCCTCCGGTCGTGCTGCTGCGTTTACCGGGCAGGAATGTCAAGACTGGGCAGGCCATAAAACGGGGAAAAATTATACTGTTCAGGGAAATATACTTGCTGGTAAAAAGGTTGTTGACGATATGGCCGATACGTTTGAAGAGACTGCCGGGCTTCCGCTGGCTGAAAGACTGATTGCCGTATTGAGAGCCGGACAGGCAGCCGGTGGTGACATCCGAGGACGGCAATCGGCTGCAATCTTGGTGGTGCGTGAAGCCGGCGGATACAGCGGTCAGGATGACAAAGCCATCGATCTTCGCGTGGATGACCATCCGGATCCGATCGAAGAATTGCATAGGATTTACAATGTGCATATCAAAACGTTCGGACTGGTGTCATATCTCCAGTCTTCGACGGCGTTTGAGGATCAAAAGGACGTGGCTGCCGCCGAAGCATGCCTGAAAAGAGCTCTGAAAATTACTGAGACGCTGCCGGATATCGAAGCTCATTATCTGAATGCCGTCGCCTGGACATTAGCTGAGAAAAACCTCGAACTCGATCGTGCCTTGAAGCTGGCAGACAAAGCTGTTCAAAAAGAACCTAAAAGCCCGGAAATCATGGATACATTGGCAACACTTTATTACCTGCTCGGATATATTGAACAGGCTGTTGAATGGCAGATGAAAGCCGTGGAATTAAAGCCGGGCGAAGCGTATTACAGCGATAAACTCAAAGAATGGCAGAAGCAACTCGATTGATTCCCTGTTCACAGATGTTTTATTGGATAGGCCACATGTTGTGAATTGTGCCTATGTAACGAAAAGCTGACATGCTATGCAGATCGTTTTCCTCTGATAATTGACATCAGCATCAAGAATCCAATCACGGTTAAAAGCAATGCGGCGCCGAAAGGTCCTGTTGTTGGGATCGGTGGTATCGGCGTCGGTGTCGGGGTGATCGTGGGTTCTGGAGTTACAGTCGGCTCAGGTGTATCAGTGGGTTCTGGCGTTGGGGTATCGGTAGGCTCGGGCGTCGGGGTAGCGATTGTGACATTGGTATCTATCTGAAGGCGATGAATCCAGTTTCCTGAAACACCAACATCTTCTATCCAATGCCATTGCCATAATCCACTACCCGTATCGCCGTAGATCAGGTTCCGATGGGGAATGGTCGTGCCACCATATTCAGTGCAAAATGTAGGGCAATGATCTTGAAAAAATTTCCAGCCGACTCTGATGTTTCCACTTGTGATGATTATATCTTCAGAAGATATATCGATTTCCTGTAAATTGTCAGAAATAGAGAGCGTATGGGTCTGCTCAAAAAGCAATTGGCCGGGATTGAGAGTACCCGTATCTTCCCAGATATATAGAGTGAATTGTGCGGTGTCACCTGGATATAAAAACTGTCTTAGAAGGTATTGAATTTTCAATAATTTTAGCGGGTAATCACCTGTATCAGGAATGAACACAGAAGCCATCATTTCATTTGCAATAAACCCAACTTGAGGCATTGCGAATCCCGAACTCCACCCATCGTTTTTCAGCAATTTTGGAGCGGCGAATACAGATGAAGTGAGAAGAAGAACGATAACAGAGATACTCAACCCTTTACGCATCATTATTTTCTCCTTTTTAACGTTAAAAGATTTTCATCTCTCTTTTTATAACAATTGTTAAATCTGTTTAGCAAATGAAAAATAGTTTTGGGAAATAAAAAGAGGCGGTTTTTGAACCGCCTCAAAATCTTAATTAAATTTGGAAAGCTGATTTATCTATGATTACAATGGATCAACACAGGTTTCACCGCCAAGAGCCACCAAGAAGATCATTTGGGCATCGCTGGCGGAAACATCGCCGTCTCCGTTACAATCAGCCGCGCATTCTTCTTCAGAAGTAGGGGCAAACACTCCTATCGCAATTTGAAATGTCAATTGTGCATCTTCTGCTGAAAGCTCACCGTCATTGTTGACATCACCGTTATTGATACAGGAAGGTGTGGGTGTTGAGGTAGGCGCAGGAGTTGGGGTCGGCTGAGTTGTGCACTCACGAACGAAGCTCACCATCACGTCATCGATATTCCAGCCGCAGAAATTCCAACTATAATCTGTCGGTCCCATACCCCAGCGCAGTTTGACCTGGGAATAGCCTGCTGCTTTGTCAGAGATATCAAAACTCCAGGGTTCCCAGGAACCTCCATCCATTCTTCCCGGGTTTTCCCAGATGACACTCCAGGAACCGCCGTTATTGTTGCTGATTGCGATATAGGCGTGGTCATAATAATAGGTTTCAACGCCCAGCCAAGCATAAAAGTTCAAATAGACTTCGGATGCTTCCGAGCAGTCGAATGCCTGTGTGGTCGTCCACAGAGTGGTGGACATACTGCCGGGATAGTCGCCATTGAGATTATATCCGACGACATTGAGGCCGGTATAACCACTGGTCGGATCGGGTGAACCGTATTGACCTCCCTGTCCTGTCGGCTGCCCCCAAGCCCACTGGCCTTCGTATGTCCAGCCGGGGTCTGTATCCATGTTGGCTTCAAGGAAAACCACTAATTCTTTGGTGATAGCAAAATAGTAGGATCCACTGTTGATATCATCGGTGCGATTGCCGCTGGGATCGATAGCGAATACTGAGAAAAAATACACGGTGCAGTCATCCAAGTCTTCCAGAGTAATTGAATGGTCGGTTAGATATTTATTTTTTGTCGCGATGTTTGTCGGGGGCACACTTTCACCCCAAACCAACCCTGTTGTTGCAGTCTCACTTGTGTTCCAGGTGACCGTAAATGTATCGGTTGATATGGCAGTCACTTGAACATTGGAAATTTCTGGGCCTTGGCAATCAACCAGGGCAGTGAAGGTCTCTTCCGCCGGTTGACCATCACAGTCTTCATCATAGTAATAGGCAAGTATTGTATCGTCATGGGCGACTTTTAAATAGCCATTACCCGATTGAGTGGCTGATGTCATTATCGTTCCGAAGAATTCTGCCGTGTCCGGGCCGGTTTCAGTAAGTAAAACGTCGATAGGAACGGGATTTGAATCCGAACTAATTTCGACCGTAACTGTTTCGATTACTCCTGGATTCGTGTCGAGATCAGAATCATAAACCGCTAACAAGATTTCATCGTCACAATTATAGAATCTTTTATCCAGAATAATGACGCCACATCCGGCGGGGGCAACGTTCACAATGCTCTGTTGCGGATAGATATTCTGTCCGGACACGGTAATCAGCATTTCACCAACTGATGTGGGCGCTACGTTCAAGATTGCAATTCCAGTGGCTCCCGTTATAGCGACTGCATGAACTTCATCTTCTTTCCAGGCACAGACGTAAGCGCCTTCTACACCACCGCGTCCATCGGTAACTCTAACCTCTAAATCCGTCGAAATCATGGGGACATTGGGTAAATGTGTAACGGTCGGGGTGTAATAGGCATCCGATCGGAACATCAATGAACAATCCCCAAACAGTACATATTGATTCATAACCTCTTCGGTTGCGGATATAATTCCGAAGTAATCGTACATAAACAGAACACCGTCGAGCGTCATTTGACCCAATATGCAATTACCTCCAGGAATAGTGCCGCTGCTATTTCCAGTGACCGAATAGGTTACGCCCCAGGCCATCTGAGCGGGTTCATGCCATGAGCAGGATGTTGAGGAACTGAACATGCCGACGGCGCCTTTGCCGCTGTTTTTCATCCAGCGCTCAGCAAAACAATCCGATGATCCATTAAAATAACCGTTTGAGCAGGACACATCCATTATAAAAGGTGTGAAATAGCCATTGGTCAACGCATCGACATTGCTATTTGAAAATGAGGGTGAAGACCAGCTTGTGCCGCTGCCGTGTCCCAGGTAAGACAGCCAGAAACGACCATTGTTGACGGCATTACTGATTTGTGTTGCTCCATGACCTAGAGATTGATAGATACGATCAGCCGTAGCATTGGGATTATGAGCGAGAAAGCGTGCTTCAATACCGCGGGAATAATCTTCATCCGACGGACTGGAACCTTCACTGGAAGCAAGACCGGCAAACTTATCGAGCCATGCTTCATATCCATCCGGAGGCGTGATTTCATACATTAGAATTTTGTCTAGTTGCGCATTCAATTCATTGGCATTTTGAGCGCTCAGGCGGGAAATCAGCACATCGGGAATCTTATCTGAACCTTCAAGCAGGGTGAATTTTGAATCGGATGCGCAATTTCCGATACCCATCAAAGGTTGGAGTTGGGGCGCATCACCGACTAGAAGGACATAGACGGGTTTTGGATCCCAGGTATTCCAGACATTTTGAATGTAAGAATAAATAGCAGAAGAAGTCGTTCCGGTCACATCAGAAGAGACCAAACGAACATCGACGCCTCGTTTGATTTTCCAGTCGATGAAATCAGTCATATCGCTCACTAACGAACTATGGCAGATCATCAGCATCGGCTCGGGATCTGAGCGAAGACCAATATTCAGATGGTCAAAATTCAACAAATACGATTTATAAGTTGGATAAAAAGCGGGGAAAACAGGCTCCAAAGAAATATTTTCCCGCCCCCGGGTCGTTACACTGACGTCGATTTTGGATGCTGCAAGAAGTTCGCCGGACACTGGATTGACTCGGACAGGATAGATTTCAACGGTGACAAAACGAAAGTCACGTATCCACGCATCCTGAGTGATACGTCCCCAGTTCATCGGAAAGAGCTGATTTTGAGCATAAAGTCGTTCGTCTAACTCAAAAGGCGGCGGCGACTCAGATCGTTTATAACTGGGCTGAGCCGGCCATAGTGAATAGCCTTTGAGTTCAACTGTGTCGATGACATCGATCTGAAGCTCGACGGATGCATCTGCTGGAACGATGATGTTTTTTCGTATAACCGGAATCTGTGGGGCGCCTGTTTCCATGAGCCAACCGTTATCCGGAATTTCCAATAAAACAAAATCATCGTGGTCAGTGGTTTTTTCCATCACTTCAACACCTGGAACGTAAAGGGTGAAAAGCGTATCATTCCCAATCATATCCAGTTGATTGACGGACGGTTGTCGAGCATTTCCATCTTGCCCAAATGGCGCCCAGTATCCATGGGCGGAAACGCTGATGACAACCAGTAACAACAATAAGAATAAACGTTTCATACTTCCTCCTAATAAAATATCTTTAACAAGAGCGAACCATCACAGTTACTCATCACTTGACTAAGCAAAAAATGTGCCAAAAACTCAATGATAGTCATTTGTTATTGGCACATTCTTATAAATCACTCAGCAGCGCCCAGAGCGCCTACCAGATGACCAAATCGGTTCAACCGTTTGATCATAAGAAAAAACTACAGAGGATCTACACAGGATTCCTCACCAAGCCCCGCTCTAAATATCATCTGAGCATCAGCAGATGAAATCTCATCATTACCGTCACAGTCTGCTGCGCATTCTTCTTCGTAAGTCGGGGTATAAGAACCCAATGCGATCAAGAAAGCCTGTTGAGCATCAACTGAGCTGAGGAGGCCGTCGTTGTTGACATCGCCGTTATTGATACAGAGCGGTGTTGGGGTTTGGAAAGGTGTAGGAGTAGCCTGGGTGCAGGGGAGTGTGTAGCTTACTAGAACATCGTCAATATTCCATCCGCAGAATTGCCAACTGGAATCCGTCGGGCCCATACCCCAGCGTAGTTTAACCTGGGAATAGCCCGCTGCTTGGGCCGAAATATCAAAACTCATAAGTTCCCAAGAACCCCCATCGATCCTTCCGGGGTTTTCCCAAAGTGTGGTCCAGAAAGCGCCGTCATTATTGCTGATCGCGACATACGCATGGTCATAATAATAGGTTTCAACGCCTAACCACGCATAGAATTCCAACATAACTGACGACGAACCGGTGCAGTCAAACGCTTGGGTGGTCACCCAATAAGTTGTGGACATGCTACTAGGATAATCGCCATTTAAATTATATCCAACGACGTTATCGCCGGTGTAACCACTGCTCGGATCGGGTGATCCATACTGACCTCCCTGTCCTGTCGGGTGACCCCAAGCCCATTGGCCTTCGTATGTCCAACCCGGATCCGTATCCATATTCGCGGAAAAAAGTGTTACCAATTCCCAGGTCATCACACCATAATACATACCACCGTTGTCATCGACTGCAGAGTTTGCAGCGGCATCTAGGGATTCAACCATAAAATAGTAATAGGTGCAGTCATCCAGGTTCGTAACGGTTATACTATGATTGGTATACAATTTTGTGTCGTCTGCAACTGACCAGTTTTCAGGAATTTCAGCATAGTGGATAATTGAAGTGGCAGGTTTATCTGTTGTCCACGTAACGGTAAATTCTGAGTCGGTAACATTAGTAATTGTAATATTCGATATAACGGGTGGCACGCAATCGACATCAGCATGGTCTGTCACCGTCACAGGGCCGGCGCCTCCATGATCAAGGTCTTCATAATAAACGGTGATGATATCACCATGGGTAACTTGCAGAATGCCGTCCGGCGATGCAGCGCCTGTGGCAGTCTGGATTGTGCCCTGAAAACGACCGTCACTGATTTCCGTGAGCGTGATGATTTCCGGAGTGAGTTCGGTAGAACTCGTGATTTCAACATCTTGTGTGCCCGCGCCGACTATGTCTAAATCCTCAACAGTAACTTCAACACTATCATTACAATTGAAAGCGCCTCGTTTTAATTTAACGACACCGGCGGAAACTGGGCCGCTTCCTGACAGAGTCAATGTGGTTCCATACCCTTCCGGCCATTCGCCGTACTGTGGGTGTTCATCGGCTGTATCGTGAGTTACGGCATAAAGATGGGCTTCGTCCATCGTGATTTCACCGTCCTGGTTGTAGTCGGCATCTACGGGGTTACCAAAGGCGTCTTGTCCGGTTACAGCGGCTGTCCAATGGAAAACATATTCATCATACACATAATCCGGCCCCATGGCCCAGGAGTATTCATGGTCATTAGCCGCAGTCATAATGACGCGGGGGACATCGGAATTCATATTGACGACATCGTTGACAAAACCACCTGAAAAACAGGGTTCCATCGTGATGATCATTTCACGGCATTGGATAGGCTCCAACAATGCGGCAAATTCATAATCCCAAATTTCTTCGCTATTCCAGAGATTCATCGATGTTGGTTGTCCGGGAACACCGGATTGGCCGCTTCCATGATCAGTTGTAAAAATGAACAAGGTGTCACTAGGGCCGAGCCGTGTCGCCAATTCACCAAAAATTGTCGTCAAGTTAGCTCGTACACATGAATAACCGATGTCATCGATGCCGTCACCATTCAAATCAGGGTTCGAATTGGCCCCGGTGGATTGATCCCCTGCTGGATCGAGACCATCTGAAATAGCGATGTACATATTATCGTTCACATAGCCATAGACGTCGAACAGAGTCTTAAAAATATTAGAACAGTCATTCCAATATCGAGGGTAGTTGGAATACTGTGAGGCGCCACCGGAAAGAATGACGGCATAAAGATTTTCAGGATTTCTAGACAGCGCTCTTTTCAGCGCTGAAACCGGCTGAACATTTTCTCCGGCAAGAATGTCTATACCCTGAAAATGGCCCATCGCACCTATCATTTCAGGCGGACGAGTCGCATCGATAATTTCGACGGTTTCGGTATCAGGATCGATCAGAACATACCGACAGGCGTGTTCCCAGTTGGCTCCAGGGTGCAAATCGATAAAACCGAGCCAGGATGCATATTTCAGAGTGAAAACCGGGCCTTTGAAAGAATCGATAACCGTTCCTTCGGGTAGGATTGATTTTGAAACATAGACAGGTAGATCAGAACGCATTCCAACTAGTGCAGTGCTTTTTATCAGTTCAAATGCTTCTTCAGATGAACTCACCGCTGCCAATAGTGAATTCGGCAGGGTGAAAATCAGCGCTAAAACAGCTATAAACATACTAATTTTTCGCATATCGCCTCCTTATAAGTTATAGAGTTGCTAAATAAACTCCCCAGAACACTATAATATTATTCTTGAAAATGTCCATTCAAATTGAAGAAAAAGTTTATAGTTATTCATAGACAAATGAAAGATGTAAACTTTTCATGTTTGTTTTTCGGGGGACAGACTTCCGTCAAGAACCCTCTCCCGATCCTGTAGGGCATCGCCAGCCATAGGAATTTGTAATTCTAAAGGGCTCACCAGGCCGGCGCTGCCGACAGGATCGACCTCTCCCATAAAGGGAGAGGTTTTTTTGCAGTTGAGGACAATGTTTTTCTTTTCACTGGCTGGGTTTATTTCGTAACGCTGAAAAATGTCTCTCCCTTCATGGGAGAGACCGGTGGTGTTGTGCGAGCGAAGCGAGCGCTTACAGCGCCGAGAGAGGGCGTTAAGGTTCTATTCCCATCCAA
>CAYOJK010000030.1:0-20752 GCA_964404285.1 uncultured bacterium
GCCAGAAACCAGGAACCCGCTGAACGCGGAGCGTTCAAGCGCCCAATGTCCAATATCCTGCGACTCGCCCATATCCGGAAGGCCGAAGGCGTCCATCATCCATGGCAAAACCATTTGAAAATGGGGTACTAATCCTATGATAAGGTTAAATTCTTAATCTTTGGTTCCACACGTCCCGTTGCTAGGAAGTTTTGCAACAAAGATCGTTTTTAACTGATTTGACAACGTCAAAAAGGGCTTTCATATCCTGGCTCATTGCCCCATTCCTTCTTGGTCAAAATAATCTTCCAATAAAGTATCGCTGACAACATCCATCACGTCGTTTTGGGAATTAGCCATGTACAACCCGCCCGGGAACACTTCTGCCATGGCCCATGTTGACTCTGCCAAATCGTAAATGTCTTTGACCGCCTCTTTATATTTATCCCTGTATCCTGATATGAGTTTCCTCAATCGTTTCGGAATCCTGCTATTCTTTACCAGTCGTTCCATGCAGTTAACGACTACCTCAAGTATAAAATACTGATTTGCAAGGTCTACCGAATAAAGTTCAATTTCTATCGGGTCAAAGCTTTCGTCAACCCAACCTTTAATAAACCTATCCAAATCGTCTAGGAATTTCTTTGTTGAGAATGACTGTTTTACAAAATCAAACAAGTCTCTTTCATACTTTATTATATCCTCGCCTTCCTCCAGTGCATCTTCTGATATAGAAGGGAAAGGAATATCTCTTACGCAGCAATAATGCTTATGCCGGAACAATTTTTCTGTAAGGCCCATGATGAGTGTTGCTATAATTTCTATTTTGGCAGCGCTTACATCGCTCGTTAAATCAATAGATAACCATCGCCAAATATCTATTAAGGATATCAGCCTTTCTGTATCCTGTTCAAGATTTTCTGCGTGAACACCGTTTATGTATTCGTTCATTATGCCTGCCCTTTCTGGCTAGGAATTGTTCCAGGCGTTCAATTTCCTAGGAAGCTTTGTCCCATGAGTCCCATCGCTGTGTATTCCCTAGAATAACAACGCCAGCTTCAGGCTCACCTTTAACAAGCAACGCTTCCTTTTCTTAGTTCAAAGTTTTAAATTGTTTGCGGCAGTTACGCTCACTATTTAAACGTCGTATTGATTATAGACAAGATTTTGCGCTGGATCAATTACGAACCTGACTTCATTGCCTGTAACAAATTGACATACACTACAGGTTAACATCAATCTTTCCTGCGCCCCTCGCTAAGCCGTGTTCGAAAATGAACTGTTGCTGATCATACCGGACAAGATAGGCTGAGCTACTGCGTAAAATGTTGGACACCCTGAACATAAAATGGTAACATGGGTTTGTTTTGCGACGTAAAAACTAACAGAGAGAGGACAAAATGAATCATCTCAGAGTGTTTCTGATCGTTTTGGTGTTTACAAGCTGTACAGGGGGATTTGGTTGGGCTGCGAATCTGCCGGGAACGGATGAAGACTATTCCGGGCACGATGCCATCATTCTTGAGGAAAAAGGCGTTTATGATCACCGGTTTACGGTAGAATTATCTAAAGAAATCTATAGCATGAAAATCCGTTTTCTCACGCAGAAAGGGATCGATGATTATGGATTTGTCACGATAGAGTACAATCCGTCAAAGGAAAACATCAGCGGTATCAAAGGTGAAGTGTTTTTGCCGGACGGTCAAACGATAAAGATTAAAAAGGCCGACATGTTTACCAAGAAGATCATCACTGGCGGTCGCAGCAAAAAAACGCAGATAAAGGTGGTGTTTCCGTCACTGGAACCGGGCGCCGAAGTGGAATTTTCTTATCACAGAAGCTATAAAGGCTGCCCTGACCTGTCTTACTGGTTTTTTCAGAGTGAGCTTTTCACCGTCCACTCAGAGGTATCGTTTACTCCCTGGTGGAACCAGCGCTGGGGATATACCGTCCGGAATGCCATCGCTGAGCCGCTCATCAAAGAGACTCGCCCAGGAGGCAATCAGACCTATACCGTAACACGGGAAAACATTCCGCCCCTGGCAAAAGAAAATCACAGTCTGGCCTATGCCGGCCTACGTGAATCCATTTGTTTTTATTATGAAGACGGATCATCGGATTACGAGACGTTTTGGTCAAAAGATGTGGCAAAATTATATAAAAAACATATCTATCCTTTTATGAAACCGTCTTCGCCGGCAAAAAAACTGGTATCCGAGCGCTTCAAACACACGAACCTTTCAAACGAAGAGCTGATTTTTGCCATCTATGACTATGTGACGGAAAATTTCGTTTCGCTTGATATGTTGACCAAAAGAGAGGAACAGGAAGTCGATGACGCGTACCTCAAAAAACTTTCATCGGTAAAAAGTGGCGCTGACCTGTTTGGATTCAAATACGTAAGAAGCTGGTATATAAATTATATCCTGGCTTCACTGATCGCCGCCGCTGTGCCATCCGCTGATATCGAACTGGTTCTTTACACACCGTGGGATGAGAATATATTTAACACTCATCTGAAATCATTGCGACAGTTCACCGAACGCGCGCTGAAAGTCACGTGTAACGGAAAGGCCTATCTGCTCTCACCTGCAAAACGGTACATGCCACCGGGAATGATCGACTGGAGCGCCAAAGGTATTCAGGTTCTGATCTTGAATAAAACATCCGCTTCAATAGAAAAAATTCCACTCGATGCCTGCACCGACAATCCGTCACATACCTTCTTGGAGATGACATTTGACATGGATGAGAGCGCTGCAGAGATGCAAGCGCGAACCGAGTATAACCGGTATGAGAGTTATGATCTGCGCTGTTCGATTCTATATCTCACGGAACAGGAGCAGAGAGATTTTATGGATTCGGAATTCAGGAATCTGTACGGGAAAGAAGCGGAACTGCTGTCTTACTCGTTTGAAAACCTGACAGAGTTTTCCAAACCCCTGATCATCAATTTAAAATGCCGCTTCCCGTATGAATTTGAAGAGTTGGGTGACCAGATCGTGATGGATTTTCCGGGGCTTGGGCTGCCGTCGGTCAATCCGTTCGTGGCCGAGACTCGCCATGCACATGTGATATTCCGGTATCCCTATGTCGAAAAACGCGAGATAACCTATAATCTGCCCACCGAATACACGGTCAGGAAATGCCCCAAAGATGTCAAGATAAACAATGATATCCTGATGTACCGGATCAATTATAAAAACACGGGTGATCACCAGGTGAAAGTGACATCCGAGGTCACACTGCAGGGCAACATGATGGTTAAAGATGCCGCAGAATTTCTCCGGCGGACCTACAACGACGTTCTGGAAGCCGGACGGAACAAACTGATTCTGGCCAAAGTGGAATAACGATGCTTCTGATCATTTTTATCATGGTTTTCATAACAGTATCCCCGGTCTACGGTAAACATGTGCCGGAATGGGTCAGAACAAATATCACCGAACCGTATATGCCGGTCAGCAAAGAAACCGATGCAGCGCTGCTTTATTCCGACACACAGATCGGGTGCCGGAACGGGATAATAACGTCTCAGGAAAAGCGACTCTACCACATCCTTCGGCTTGAAGGGCAGCAATACGGCAGCCTGTACCTGGACCTGCTCAAAGGCACAAAAGTATCTGGATTGAAAGGATTCCGGTTGAACGCATCGGGTGACCTTCTGGAAACGTTGCAGAAAAAAAACATCCATCACACGGCATTTTCCGAGCAGCTCCATGATGATGCCAGGCAACTGTTCGCTCATTTTAAAAACATCGACACAGGGGATTATGCCGCTTTCGAATACGAAATCGCTCAGGAACCGTTCTTTAAAACAGCGCTTTATTCTTTTGGCGACCGAATTGAAATCGCAGTCAAACACATCCGGATACCAGACGGTGCAGCCTGTGTAATCCTGAATGATCCCGACAATACGATTGAAAAATCCGGTTCGACCTATACCACCCGTACTCAGCCGGCTATCGATGTGGAGGAAAACGGGCCGTCTTTCAAGGAACGGATACCGTTTATCGGCATCATATATGAACCTGACACAGATAATTCATGGATCAGTTTCAGCAGGCAATTCTGGAAATTGACGCAAGACATACCGCGGCTTTCGGACGCTTCCAGGCAGGATCTTCAATTTCTTTTAACCATTCGTAACAGAGAAGAATTTATCCGGCGGACTCTGAACCATGTGTCAGAAACTGTCCGTTATATCGCGATTGCCGTCGGTGACGGCCGGATCATCCCCAGCCCCGTTGACCTGGTGCATTCAAAAAAATACGGTGACTGTAAAGATATGACGTATTATGCTCTGGCAATTCTGAAAGAAGGCGGTGTGACTGCCTGGCCGGTTCTGGCTCAGACAAAAAGTAATGGACCGGTATTTGAATCGTTTCCGGCATTTCAATTCAATCATGCGATCATCGCCGTGGAACTCGACGCAGACAGCAGTGAACTGAAAAACATCGAATTTGACGGCAGGCCATACCTGATCGCAGACCTGACGGACAAATATACGGCGCCACCGATGATCCAACCAGCTCTGGAAAACACCAAAATCCTGCCCATCACAAAGAACGGTTCATCACTCGTGACACTGGCCGGGGCATCTGCCGGTAAAACTCTGAAAAAACAGGCGGTCCATTGGACGTTTCATGCCGACAGAAGCGCTGACATCACCCTGACCGAAACCGTCAGCGGACATTTTGCATCCCAGACCTTGTTGACACTTGATTCGATCAAAAAACAGAAAGAAGATGAAATGTACCGGAAACGCGTACAGGGATTTGTTCCAGGCGCTGACATGACACATGTCTCCGTGGAATATCACCCGGAAACAGTGGTGACACGCTATGAGTTTACCGCGCAGAATATGGGTACCGACCTCGACAAGAAACTCTATCTCATTCCGAATATCATCCAGGCGGATGCTGTCGGATACAGGCGCCGGAACCGCGAATCGGACCTTGTCATACCATTCTACTACTCCAGGCAGGTGGATATCACCGTTGATATCGATTCTGCTTACCGCATAGAGTCCTTTCCAGAAACCAAAGAACTGGAAAACGATTATTTTTCGGCTTCCTGTTCAGCCAACAGACAAGGCAATCAGGTATCGGTCACCGTCCTGTTTTCGTGGAAAACCGACCGGATAACACCCGGTCAATACACTGAATTCAGACAATTGTTCCAGGATTACCTGAAGATGGCCAAATCACAGATCGTTCTTTCTTCCGACCCTTAGCGCTCAGAACCCTGATCTTTTCCGTGTTTTCGAACCGGTCTGTGTGGAAGTTTTGTTACATAACACATCAATCCCCGCCTGGCAAGTTGCCTGTTCGGGTCTGGGTCGTGGTTTGAGAATTGATCAAAAGGGGACAGACTTCCAATTTTATCTTCGGATCGATAATTCCGGGGACAGACTTCCGTTACTCCTGAAGCATTGTGATAAATGATAAATTCGATTGTGCACCCGGTTGTCGTTGGACTATTGAGATTAATTTGAAAAGCGATTCAAATTCGATAAAGTAACCCCAGGTGATCGTATGAAAAAAACACACGTGAAAAAGCAACAAACCATCTTATCTGAACCAAAGAAGACAACGAATACCACTTCCAGAAGAATCCTGGAAGCAATTGTATTGTGCGCTTTGATTTTCCTGGTTTACAGTAATACCTGGCAAGCGCCGTTTATTTCGGATGACATCAAATCGATCGTTGACAACCCACATATTCGATCGATCTTTCCGCTGTCGCGATCCTTGTCGGCGCCCGATCAGTCAACCATGGCCGGCAGACCTGTGCCCTCCTTCACCCTTGCCGTCAACTATGCGATCAGCGTTCTGAACCCGTGGAGCTACCACCTGGCAAATATCATCATGCATGCTCTGACCGCCCTGTTATTACTTGGTATTTTAAGGCGAACTCTTCAGCGCCACCACCTGATCAGCACGTCGCCCTTCCTGATCGCTCTGCTCTGGGCCCTTCACCCGCTCCACACCGAACCAGTCAATTATGTTTCAACCCGAACGGAACTGCTGGTCAGCCTGTTTATCCTCCTGTCCCTCTATAGCTTGATCCGGTTAGCGAAGACACCTCAGAGCACACCGACTACAGGCGCTGAAAACTTTCAGCCGGTGTCGAAATCCGGCAATATTTTATGGTTGATAACAGGTGTTTTAGCCTGTGTTCTGGCGATGTTCAGCAAGGAAAACGCTGTCGCCGCCCCTTTTCTACTGTTATTTTTCGACCGAGCGTTTCTATCGGACACATGGAAAACCGTGTTTTCCCGTCGTCGTTGGTTTCATCTGTTGACAACGGCATCGTTGTTGATTCCGGCCTACCTGGTCAGCCAGGGACCCCGCTCCAAAAGCGTCGGCATACACTTTGCCAATATCACGCCATTGGATTATCTGCGGACCCAAGTCGGAGTCGTCGCGCATTATCTGCGCCTGGCCTTTTGGCCGCATCCTCTGGTCGTGGATTATAAGGACTGGCCGATCGCTCGGGCTTTTACGCTTGGCAACACCGTCTTACTGGCTGTCTTGGGTGGTTTATTTCTGTTCACCCTGAGCCAAGCGTTTAAAGGTAAAAAAACCGCCTTCCCAGCCGCTTGGTTTTTCCTGATTCTGATCCCGTCGTCGAGCATCGTTCCGATCGTGACGGAAATCGCCGCTGAACGTCGGATGTATCTACCTTTGATCGCCGTCGTCGTGTATCTCATCATAGCTATACACAGGTTAGTGCGCTCTGCGAAATTTCAAGCCGAAAAACCCATCAATTTAACGCTTGTGATCGCATGCGCTTTCTCAGGATTCTTGACTTGGCAACGAAATCAAGACTACGCGTCGGAGCTGTCTATTTGGCAGGATACCGTGCGGAAACGCCCGGACAACTCCCGTGCGCGCATCAATCTTGGTACTGCCTATCTTCGTCTTAAACTGTATGACGAAGCAGTCGAGCATTTCAATCGATCCCTCGAACTTGATTCGATCACAGAAAAAATGATGAACAATGACGCGTCATTTCTGTTTGAGCGATCGACATTGGATATGGCATCTATCCGTGCATTGGAAAATTTGGGACTCGTCTGTTTGGAGCGCGATGATAGCGCCGGCGCTGTGCGCTATCTGGAACTTGTCACGGCTTACAATCCTGATGATGCCTTGTCGTTTTTCAATCTCGGAACAGCATATATGCATGCCGAGGAGCCGTTGAAAGCCAGGACGGCTTTCGAAAAAGCGCTGGAATTGAACCCGGATCACGCCATGACGCATGTGCGGTATGCCGAGCTTCTTGTGGAGTCGGAAGAATACCGCGACGCGATTCTTCATGTTCAGAAGGCGTTGAAACTGGAACCGTTCAATTTCGAGCTACGCAAACCCGCCGGATCCGTTTACCTGTTGACAGGACAATTTCTGGCGCGATTGGGTCAAGATGCCGACGCGATGGAAGCGTTTAAAGGGGCGCTGGAGATAAGACCTCATTGGGGTGATGCGGCGAACAGCCAGGCATTGCTATTGGCGACGGCATCCGACCCGGAGATTCGTGACCCGGAAAAAGCGCTCACGCTGGCGACTGAACTGTCTGAAGCAGCCGAGAATCGACATCCGTTGTTATTGGGAACCTTGGCGGTAGCGTTATCGGCATCGGGCAAACAAGCGGAAGCCCGTGAAACCATCGAACGCGCTTTACAGATTGCCCGTCATCCCGGCCTTGAATCCATGCTTGAAGAATTGCAACGACTACAAACAATCATTGAAAAAGATACAAAATAAATTTTATTGCATATAGCCCAGGGTTTTCAATGCGTCACGTGTTTCATCCGATATCGACGTCGCCGGCATCGATTGCGTCATTTGACTTGTCACCATACTCGACCACAAAGTCTCGAGCTCTTGTTCCTGCTCCATTGAAACCTGTATCGGTCGCTGTTCATCCGGGTCAGTCTCCAGATCATATATTTCAGGTCCCTTCCAAGGTCTGGGATAATAATGCTCTATTTCCAATTGATGGTCAGTCGGATTTAACGGCGCAATATATTTGATATTGTTTTGGATAACGGCTCCAATGACAAAACCATGTCGGCGAGTTTCAAGCAAAACAGCTCTATCCGGGTGGTTTTTGGTTATCAGACACTGACCTCCGCCCAATTTTTCAGGGATAGCCATGACCTTGAACAAGGTCGTTCCTAAATCACTCAAATGTCCCACCCCTTGTAGCATTCCTTGACCTGAAAGACCCCCTTTTATCAGAACCGGTATCCGCGTCGTCTCTTCATACAGAGTTGCGCAATGACCCAGTGAACCGTGTTCGCGAAATTCTTCGCCGTGATCCGATATCAAAACGACAACGGTATTTTCCAGAAGACCGGCAGACTTATATGCTTTGATCATTTCCCCGAAAGCCTGATCGACATCCCGTAACGTTGCGAGATACAACCCTTTTTGATTGCTCAGCACATCAGGATCATACGATTTTTCCGAATCTTTGTATTCCCATGGTATAGCATGATGTGTCAGCCTTCCCCCTGGGTCAGCGCTGTCAAGTCTGCCGTCATACAAAACATCCGGCAGGTATGGATCATGACAGTCCATAAATTGAACCGTAAGCAAAAAGCGTTTCTGTCTTTTCAACACCGGAATCATCATCAACCCCATATTCAGAGCAGAATCTGCTTTCCACTCGAAAATCCGGTTATTGTAAAAATCAAATCCGCGATCAAACCCCACTTCTCCGGGAATCACCGGATTACACATCAACGCGCCGCACCAGAATCCCTGTTTTTTCAGCGCTCCGGCAAAGGTATCATGTTCGGGTTGAAAATAAATTCCTCCTTCGACAACACCATGCTCACACGGGGACAGACCTGTAAAAAACGACGCAAATGACGGCGCTGTCCAAGATGAATCGGAGTGAACCCCCGTTATCTGCAGCCCATCTTTAAAAAAGCGATCGATTCGGTTGGAGCAAGCCGAATCACTGCCGCCTATTCCAAGAGCGTCCTCGCGTAGAGTATCAACTATAAATACTATGATATTCGGGCCTTCTACCTGATGTGGTAAAAACCATACCTGGAAAGCCAATTTTATTGTTATTGCGATAACCAATAATACTATTATCGGTCCTGCTACAAGAGCCGTCTTTTCTATGTTGATTGTAACAATATCCTGCCATTTCCGAAGTGGTCGAGGAAGAGAGCGGTTCAGGCTTGTTCCAGACAGAACACCAAGGATCATTGTGGATATCCAAATCCAGGGTGAATAACTTTCAAACGCGATAGCGCCACCGATCAAACCGATGAATAAACCCAACAGGCCGAAAATCAGCGCCATCAAAAATTCCGTTGATATTGAAGCCGGTTGACGATGTTTTTTTACAAGGTGACGAGCTGCACATAGTAAACCATAGCCTATCAACACTGACACCCCAAGAACCAACCAGGCGCCGAACAACCATATAAAGAACTCAAGAAGCCCTTCAGGTGATTCCGTTAAAAACAAGTGTCGCGGCTCAAACTGTATCGGCCCGCCGCAATATCCCGTCTTTATAGCCCGTAATGCTGTTATTCCCAGGCTATCGATACCAAATACACTCGTATCACTTTTACTGAGCGCCCATAATCCATCGGCAATTCCGATAATTGCAATGAACAGCAAAAATGACCATAATCTTTTGAGTTTTGAAACAAATTGTGTCTTCATCAAATTATCGTTATAACCCGCTTATATCAGACTCACAAGAAATATTTCAGAACACGATTTATCATATATTGAAGGCTGATGCGATCCTTTTTTGAGGCCGTCACAGTTAAATCGGTCATTCCAGCTTTATCGGTATAAAAATTGCATCCTGGACAGGCGCGTCGTTCAAACCGTTGGCGACACACACCCGAGTAGTGGTAGGAGGATTATTATGATTTATCTGTTCAATAAAAAACTTTTAATGACGTTTGTATTCGCATTGATAGCTTTTGTTTCAACTCACGCATTCGATATTCCTGAAATGTCGGATAACGCACAAGCTCTTTTAATTGCTAAAGACACAGCTTTACAAGTTTTACCATCTGTTGACAGCTATTTTTTTCGGCTGAATGAAAATAAAACCTTTTCCGATCCCGCTGTTCAGACGTTTATGAACCAATACGGCAATCAGTGGGATGTTTTCTGGGATACTCGATCCGATCGACCCGATCTGATCTCCGGGCAAGGCATTCCGTTCATACCCGGCCCAGGAAACAATCTGAAAGATTTCGGAATTTACGGTCAACCGGAAAATGGATTGACCCCTGAGTCTTTAGCGGACACCGTGCTGTATTTCATCGAAGACAACCCGGATCTTCTCCGCGTTGACCCCACATCACTTGAAATGGACCCGCTTGCAACGCGAGGTTTTGGTGAAAACAACCGCCTGTGGTTTGTGCATTTCAAACAGATGTATAAAAATTTGGAAGTCAAAAATTCACGCGTGTTTTTTCGGATCAATTCCGGAAATATCACCCAATTCGGCGCTCACCAATATGTGGATATACCCCCTGATTTCGATGTGACACCGGCAATTTCCATGGAAAAAGCTCTGAATATCAGTATCGATCACGCCATGACAGCAATAGACGGCAATTTGGATATCGTTTCACCGCCGGAATTGGTGATTGTCCCGACTTTCAACGAAGGCCGTTCCGGCATCGTCGGTGAACCCTATCTGGGCGTTCCCGGTGAAGGATACGGTGTTCGTTTGGTATGGGAAATGACTTTCCGACTCGAACCACATTACGAAACTTGGTTTTCGACAGTCGATGCTCAAACAGGTGAAATCCTTCATTTTCAAGATGATAACAAGTATGGCCATGTACATGGATCTACGTTCGCCGATAATAATATCGGTTCGGAAGAAGACAAACCATTCCCCTATGTTCAGACAACTCAGGGCATCAGCACGTCCGGTGGTCGATTGGACTATTCCGGCAGTGTCACCAGTTCCCTGAACGGCCAATATGTACAGATCAGTGACAATTGCGGCAGCATCAGCTTGACCAGCTCGAACGGCGAGTTGGATTTCGGCGCCAGCCCGGCCACCGATTGTTCCACACCGGGTTTCGGCGGCAACGGCAACACCCGCACCACTCGCACGACGTTTTACCATATCAATCAAATCAAATTAAAAGCTGGAGGTTACCTGCCGAACAATAGTTGGATCAAAGGAAAGCTGCGTGCCAATGTCAATATCAGTGATACCTGCAACGCTTATTGGGATGGCTCGACGATCAATTTCTATCGGTCCGGCGGCGGCTGTTCCAACACCGGCGAATTGGCTCCTGTCATGATGCACGAGTGGGGTCACGGTCTGGATTACAATACCGGCACAAGTTCGACGGAGATGACCTCTGCTGAAGCGCTTGCGGATTCGATGGCTATGCTTCAAACGCACATATCCTGTGTCGGTCACAATTTCCGCCCCGGAGTGCCCTGTGGTTTCGGTTGCGATGAAAATTGTACCGGTGTTCGGGATGCCGGTGTCAGACCGTACATCAAACCCAGCAATATGAACATAGGCCCGGCGAACTGCGCCCAGTGGACCTGCCCCTACAGCGGCTATGAAGGCATCATGGGATACGAAGGCCACTGCGAAGCCCTGATAGCCGCCGGCGCTGTCTGGGATACAGCAACCAAACTAGCTGCAGCGAAAGGCGATGCGGGATGGGCGCACATCAACCGCATTTACTTTGAAACGATGGGTGACTACCAGGCTGCCTATCGGATCGTCTCCGGCGGAAAATGCAACCCCAGTGCGAGTATCGATGGCTGTGGCAGCTTGAACTGGTACACCGTTTGGCTGTTTGCTGATGACGACAACGGCAACCTGGCCGACGGCACGCCGAACGGTTGCTTGATTTGGGATGCTTTCAACGATCATGGCATCGCCTGCGGCGCCCGCCCGACCTGCCATACAACCTGTCCAACACTTGCAACCCCCAACATGGTCGCTGCTCCAGGCGAAGACCAGGCCACCTTGAGCTGGGACGCGGTATCCGGCGCGTCCTATTACTTGATTTTCCGTAACACCTGTGGCTGTGATTTTGAACGCGCTATCATCGGTTCAACCACATCGACACAGTATGTTGACGATACGGTCGCTGATGATTTCACCTATTATTATTCGGTTCAGGCGGTTGGAGCCAATGACGCTTGTAAATCCCTTATGTCCGCCTGCCAGGAAGTGTCTCCCGGGCTGAGTTCAAACGGCATCATCTCACTTGATAAACCCTATTATGGTAATGATGATACCATCGTTATCAACGTGGGTGATCTGGATATTTTCGGCGCCGGCACGATTGCCGTCACCGTTGAAAGTGATAGCGAACCAGCCGGCGAAACCGTTATTCTGACCGAAATCGCCGCTCCGAGCGGTATATTCTCCGGTTCGATCAAGACAACAGGTGTTCCAGGCGTATCCGGAAAAATCACCGTTTCAGATGGAGATACCATCCGAGCGATTTATTACGATGAAAACACCGGTCAAGGCAGCCCGGCTGAAAAAATTGCGACTGCTTTCGCCGACTTGATGCCGCCGATTATTTCGAATATCACCGCAACCAACATCGGCGCCAATACCTTCACAATCACCTGGAATACCAACGAACCTGCCGATTCCGTCTTGGCATATGGCAATCTGATGCCACCGCAACAATCGGTCACTGACAACGAGATGACGACAACACATCGATTGACAGCCTCGAATCTGAATCCTGGAACTCCGTATTTCTTCATGGTCAAAAACACCGATTTCGCCGGTAATACTGCAATAGACGACAACGGCGGCGCTTATTATACCGTGACGACCACCCATCTCCTGTGGGATCAACCCCTCAGCCCGTCAAGTCCCGGCCGTGTAGCAAATCAGGAGT
The DNA here is from genome assembly GCA_964404285.1 of uncultured bacterium. GTDB lineage: Bacteria > CSSED10-310 > CSSED10-310 > CSSED10-310 > CSSED10-310 > JBASEY01. The sequence goes on from CAYOJK010000030.1 coordinate 12,875, forward strand.
TTCCCGACCAATCCGCTCACACATCTTTTGTCGCCGATGATTTCAAAAACACTGAACCCTGGATCATCACCGAGATTTTTGTTCCCGGCGAACTCTATAATAACGGCACATCGCTGATGAACGCCACGGCGCTACACTGGTATATATATACTGATAACAATGGTATTCCGGCAGGTAACCCTGTTGGAGGCGGCCCCCATTTCTGGAGCCTTGACCTGACGCCTTCCAACCCACAAGTCACGTTGTCGGATGGGAACAGTGATGTCACTCTGACATTGGATACACCAATCGAGCTGCCTTCTGGAACATGGTGGTTGATATTTTACCCCACTATGCATTTCGGTAATTATGGTCAATGGGGTCGCTTGTCATCGAACACGTCTAATTTGTCCATCGCCAAGTTCATCAATCCGGGCAACGGATTCGGACACGGCACCGGTTGGCAGAACTGGTCCGTCATGGGGCCGTCTCAGCATGATGCCGCGTTCAGACTCAGCGGGTCGCTCGAATCAGCTCCGACACCGACACCTGTCCCAACCGCTACTCCCGCTCCGCCCACACCCGGATCACCGACTCCGACAGATTGTATCAACAACGGCGACGTGAATTTGGATGGCAGCCTGACATCGTCGGATGCTCAGATAGCATTTCAAATCGCTCTCGGCCAGTATTCACCGACTTATGAGGAAAGATGTGCAGCGGATTGCAACGGTGACGATCAAGTCACCTCACAGGACGCTCAATTGATCTTCGCAGCGGCTCTAGGCGGCGCACCCTGCGCTGATCCGCTGTACTAAGCGTATAAATTGAAGGAACAGAGGCGGCACGTGAATGTTAATCGTCAAAATTACCGTGTTCGCCTTTGTCTGTTGTGATCAATTTAGCTTTTGCGTAAATTTTTTCGTCAGTCCAGTCCGCCGGGTTTTCAATCCGGCGGGTTTTCACGCCTAGATCATAAGCGCCGGCACCCAATAGAAGGTCCATAGCCGTTTTTGCCGTATCTTTGGCGTTGAACACATCGACCAGCAACGTGTAGGTGAAGCGTTCAACCGCATCTTCCATACGCCGTCGGATTTCTTTCGGCAGTCCGGCTAACTTGTTTTCAAAGGGCAGATTGAGCTTTTTATAATCCCCTGCCTTCAAATTTTTGGCATACGCATACGCCGTCATTTCCGCCCACATCGCCTCGGTAACACCTTCCCCAACAACTTTATCCGGCCGACCCGATGCGTCTAAATAGGCATTTCCGTATTCATTGACACGAATACCCCAGGATATCATCTGCAACGCTGTCGCAACGTTCGCTTTCGTCGTCTGCGTCTCGGCGGCAATCGACCGCAACCGATCGGAATTATTGCCCGACGTGCCATGCTGCGCGCCGGACACGTGATATGGCATCAACGCTTCGTGGATCGAGCGGGTCAGATTGACTTGTATTCCGGCATCACCGGCCTCGATACCATGTGTTGTGCCGTTGTTCATCGCGATCCAATCCGGAAAAATATCCCGGGCATTAAGACCTTGTATCAAAAAGAGCGCTTCTTCCGATGAGGTCAAACCGCTTTTTCCCTTGATTTCACCCACTTCCGTCTCATATCCCGCCCAGGAGGGAATATGCTTGCTGAGCTCGATATTCGCCAGCAGATTTTTATCGTCAGGCAAGTGCGAAGCATCGATAGCCAATGAGGTTATCCCCGCCTCAAACAGTGTCGGTATTTCAACATGGGCAGCGGTGATGTCACCGTCATTTTTTATCCCGTAGTGATCGGCATGAACAGCGACAGGAACCGTGATCTGCATTTCATTGCAAAATGCGTCCACCATCCGAGCAATATTCCAGTAATTGACGGCACAATAGGCATTAGCGCCGCCTTCTGACTTGGCGATCTCGATGATAATCGCCGCATTCGCCCGCTGAGCCGCCCGCAACACACCTCGAATCATAAACTGGCTGCGCCCGTTGGCTGCGATGGTCATGGCTTTACCCTTGGTCAACATCGCTCTGTCGATCACTTTTCCGCTGACCAGCAATGCCCGTGAATGAGGAAACAACGCTTGAACAGTCGGGGGACGCCCGATAGCCAATGCAGCCATAAAATCTTTTGAATACCCTGCTTCTTTTTTCATGTTTAAGTCTCCGATTTTTTTGCTGGGAAACCATCCGTTTCCAATTCAAATTCCCGCCTGACAGTTATCATACTTATAAAGTTGAATTCAAGATAGTCCGTGTCAACGCATCATAAAACTTGAATTTATATTTGCTGCTGCTAGTATCGCGCCGACGGCTGAAAAGCCTGAAAACAGTAATAATTACGGAGGGAATTAATATATGGCGATCATCACATCTTTTCGATTTACGCCTAACAGTGGCGCGATTTGTATCGACCAGGAATCCTGGCATATTTTGAGACGGAAAAACTGGTTTACCGATCACTTGTATGTATTGCTGGATGGGGATTTAGCGGATAAGTTCGGTGTTGAGTTGGTTTATGGAGGTGTCGGTCACCCGCCTTTTCACCTGGAGGCTGTCGAACACGCTCGGCAGATGCTCCGTGAATACCTGGCAGACCGTCAACCCGGCAGCATTGACATAACCGTCGAATCTTTAGGCGCTATCGTTCTGAAAGCCTTTCAGAATGTGCACTCCCGTCGAGTCAGCGACAAACTGAACTATCTGTTTGGTTTCAACCGAGATGATTTCAATGCCGGCACATTTACTAATCCGGATGGAACCTTCGCTGTTCAGGACGAAACGGTGAAAGCCCGTGCGCTCAACATCATCAGAGGCGCTGAAACCACAGGTTATGGTCCGCTGACACCTCCTGTGGAGGCGTGCTTGATCGGTATCGATCCCCATTACGGGTTTTCGGCGTTCTGCCTTAAAGAAAAAGATGGAGTGCTGGGGTTTCAGTCCTGTTGGTTCGAAGCGCTCGGTCAAGGCAGGCAAGGAGCCGCCATACGGTTCGCCAAACTGCTGAATCAACGCACTCTCGATTCCCGCCGCGACGGCGAAGGCCAGGATATCGGGCTATATCACCTTGTGGACGCTATCAGCGAAGCCATGGATCATTACGGACAGGACGGCGGATTCGTGCGGATGATACTCATTGACGGTGACGCCGCCAACCGAAGCGACCGCCTGCGTGATATCAAAGACAACCCCGCCCGGCTGTGTGTCGAAGTCGTCAAAGCCGCCCGTCACGGCCTGCTCCCCAAAGAAACCGCTATCGATCTCCTCCGGGAAATTGTCCAAGCAGGTGATAACATCGATGCGGTAGAACAGAAATTTTTTGCCAGTGTGTCAGATCCAGCTCTGCTGGGTAAACTTCTTCGGCGATATAAAATTGAAGAGCCCGGTCTGCCTCAAAAAGGCCCGGAAAAAGATGTTTTCAAAGAGTCTGTCGATAAAGTGTCGATTGCTGCACAAGGAGACTTGTCATGACATCGGTTAACGCTATCAAATTCGATCGATATTCCGGCGTGATGGTCTGTGACGAACAACGCCACTGGAATGATGAGCGCCTAAAAGTGTATGCCGCGGACAAAATTCGCATGATCGTTCCCCCTGAGATTTCTGAGCGATACGGCTTGTATGCCTGCTATGCCAACACGGGAACTTCGGCGATCGGTGACGAACTGCGATTGACCATATACCGGGAAGTCGAAAAACTGTTCCGGAAACGATGCCAGGACACAAAAGGGGAAAACGCTCCGGATACCTTTCTGAATATGGAAGAACTGGCGCGTTTCGTGTTCGAGATCATCACTCGGATGAAACATCAACACACCGACGACCACTTGAAACTCAAATATGGGTTCACGACCGCCGAATTGATCGCCGGTAAATATACCAGGGACGGCCAAACCTACGCTATTGCCAATTCATCAGTTCGCAACGATGCGCTCGAGGAGATCGCGCAGAAACCCGGCGCTCTCGCCGCCAACGCGGTGTTCGGCAATGGAGGTATCGTCGCAGGCATGGACAAAGACAAAGGATTTGTCATTTACAACTATTCGATGCGGGAAGGCTTTTTTGAGCAGGTCGAATGCGGCTATGTGGCGTTGGGTTCCGGCGGTGACAGCACCAATTTCGTTTTGCCCAGATGGTTCAACACCACCGGTGTCGCAGAACGCGAAAACGGGCTGGACCCTGTCGATGGCCTGATTGCGATGATCGATGCCGTCAATATAGCGACCGAACACAACCTCGGCGTTGACGGCTACTACAACATCATTCTTTTCGATGCATTGAATCGAACTGCCTGGGGACATTACAAGGAAATCAACGATCATCGGTCACGTTTGGCAACGGAATTTGTTCGGGGTAAACGAGAAGGCTTCATTTCGCAAGCGGACTGCCGGAAAGGCATCGACGGTATTTTGCGCAGGGGTGAGTCCGTCGATTGGGGTGAAGCGCTGCTGTGGAGCTCCACGACCGATGTCCGGGGCCTGCACCGCATGTTGCGCGGATATCCTGACAGGCCGTAAAAATAAAAAGCTCGGTTTAAGCTGAGCTCATAAAAAAATATTTATTGATGACTGGAGTGAAAAATTCTTCAGGGACAACACCCGTCCATCAACGGAAAACAATATAAACTTTAACACCAATTTCTATTTGGAAAAGAGTTATACGATATCGTCAAATGAGTCTTGTTTGGTTTTGATCCTATTGAGGCGATGCGTCAGTTCGGCATGGATTTCACGGTCAAACCGTAATCGGGGTACATTTTCAAATGCCGCCACAACCCATTTTTCTGCTTCCGGATAATTTTTTTCCTGGTGCTCATAATATTTCGCGAGTTCTACGTAGGGAAACACACCGGTTTGTCGAGTGGTTTGCGTCATCGTTCGCCAGATTTCACAGGCTTTATCCCACTGTTCAAGTCGTTTATATGCCAGGGATAAATGCATCAGCGCCAGAGGGTATAAGGCCGGGCTTAACCCTTGTTTTAGCGCTTCATGATAGGCTTCCGCCGCGCTGATATAATCGCCCACATCGTCCTGAATCCTAGCAAAAGCATAGATGTCTTCCGCTGGAAAACACCCTGGCGCAAGCGGGTTCTGCATAAAAGTGATCACACTTGCCAGCAGCGCCGCCATCGACACAATATCGTGAGCATTATGGGCGAACGCTTGGTGGACAAATCGCGCGTCGCGGCTTCTGACATATCGAAAATAGCGTTCGGGGAGCAATGCGCCGGGAAGGTCATCGACTCTCTGAAACCCCAAAACGCCGGCTTCAACGGATATCAGTTTACAGCTTTCCAGTCTGTGCTTGAACAGGCGCCGGGCGACATGAAGCAGGTCCAAATGGCGAGAATCCTGCATCGGCGTCTGTCGATGATTCATCGCAAACCGGCTTTCAAGCAGGGGCCAATCATAGGTTTTACCGTTATAGGTGACAACCGACTCAAACCGATTCATCTGTTCGGCCAACGCATGCAGCACAGCGGGTTCTTCCGGAAAATCCCTCATAAAATACTGTTCGACAACAAAAGACCGCTCATCGAAATAGCCCAACCCAGCCAGGAAAATATACACGCCGGCGCCGGTATCGAGACCGGTGGTTTCGGTGTCGAAAAACAGGGTTTTGGTGAAATCCATGTTCGCCATCGCCGGATCGCCTGTCAGCATTTCCAGCGGTTCCGGATTCAAATCCAGCAGTTCGGATACAGCGACAGACCCTTGAAAATAGTGTCGTGGATAGACTGTTCGAACCCGAAAACAAGGGCCATGCGGTGTCTCCAGATATTCCCCCGGTATTAAATCTTCGATGGATTGACCTGGACCTTCGACGATATCCGGCGTCAACAAACCGGCATTTGGCGCGGTCGTTTCATCTTTGGCCGTATTTTGAGGTCTTTTAAGAACGCTGGTGATCAACGAACGCAGATTGTCCAGCGTGTTTTGCCGAGCGGATAAGCTTGGGCCGTCACTTTCTTGAGCTGCCGGCGAGACTGTTTGCGATGCCGAAAGCTCGTCAGGTCGGCTTTTTTCAGCAGAACTATCCGGGGCTTCGAGCGGCTTCTTTTTTTTTCTCAGCAGATCGAGACGTTTTTTTATGTCGGACACTTCACGTCCTTTATCCATTCGGAAACCTCAGTGTCAACGACGACACAAATTTTTTGATCATCTTATCCCGGGCTTAACCGACCATCGTCACCCAGTTGAATGGATCCTCGAGTTCGCCCCACTGTATCCCAGTGAGTTTATTGTAAAGTTCACGACTCAATTCACCGACATCTTCAGTCACTGTCCGCACATATCGACCGTTGTAAGCGACAATAGTGCCGATAGGCGAAACAACCGCTGCTGTGCCGCAACCGAACGTTTCGGTCGCTTTGTCCAATACTTCTTCCAACAGCACCGGTCGTTGAATGACCGTCATTTTGAGCATATCTTTTGCGATACGCAGAATCGAATTACGGGTTATACCGGCCAGGATGGTATCGGACAGCGCGGGGGTAACCAACGCGTCATCCATGTAACACATGAAATTGCAAGCGCTGAGTTCTTCGATGAATTCATGGCGATACCCATCCAGCCAAATCGCTTCCGTGCAGCCATTTTCTTTGGCGTAAGCAGTCGCCAGCATGCTCATCACATAGTTGGCGCCGGTTTTATGTGCGCCGTGACCACCCGGCATCGCCCGCGTCATGTGATGTATCGTCATAGCTTTCAAGGGTTTGAAACCGGTGGCGTAATAGGGGCCGACAGGCGAACAGAAAACCAGAAAAGTCGGTTTTCGGCTGACGTTGACACCCAATCCAGGTTCACCGATCAGCAGTGGTCGAATATACAAAGACCCTCTCTGGTTTGGGTTTTCGTTGAATTCCGGAATAAACCGGCGATTTCGTCTGACCAGTTCCGTCACGGCTTCGACAAACATATCGACTGGCGCCGCCGGCATACGGATACCTTTAGCAGAGCGTTCGAAACGTTTGGCATTTTCTTCGATTCGGAACAATCGCGCTTTGCCGTCACGACCCAAATAGGCCTTGGCGCCTTCAAAAATCGAATTGCCGTAATTGATCGCGAAGGACGCATAGTGAACCATCAGACGAGGATCGTCACCGGCAAAAAAATCACCGCTGTTTTCCCAGCGCCCAGTCTCAGGATTGTAGGAATTGTTCACATACACAAAATCCGTCGATGTAAATCCAAAAGACATGTTTACCTCCTGTCAAAAAGAAATTGTATAGAATAATTTAATAAAGCCTTCATGCTACAAGCAGTTTAACTTTTGGTCTTGCTTTTTGCAACCGCGTTCCGCCAGCGTAGAACGCTCATGATTCCTAGTTTCTGGTACTGGGTTTCTGGTTGAGATTTTCGGTTGATTATAATTGGTGAGATTTCTAAATTAAACTGGAAGACAATAAACCGTAAATTATATCACTTGAAAATTGGTTATTGGACATTGGAAATTGGATGAGCTATTTAAGCTGTAGCTTTTTTTATTTTGGCGCGGACTCCTATGCGGTCAATTTTTCAGATCACAGACATCATTAGGTATACCGCTCTGACCGACCCAGCCGTAACCCAAATCGTCGGCGAATGGGATGCCTGGGAATTTGGGTGGGAATAAAAAGCTTAACGCCCTCTCTCGGCGCTGTAAGCGCTCGCTTCGCTCGCACAACACCACCGGTCTCTCCCATGAAGGGAGAGACATTTTTCAGCGTTACGAAATAAACCCAACCGGTGAAAAGAAAAACATTGTCCTCAACTGCAAAAAAACCTCGGAGAGATCGATCCTGTCGGCAGCGCCGGCCTGAGTCGATCTTGACTCTTATCTGGGTCGATAATTGCCGTTGATCTGGCAATCAGATCGAAACCCTCAATCAATTAGTCAGGATTTTCATGGTTTAAAAAGCTCTTTTT
>CAYOJK010000031.1:0-17618 GCA_964404285.1 uncultured bacterium
ATGATGAAAACAATACAAACTGTCCCGTTCCATACCATACCGAAGACCTTTGCTCCTGATGAGTCCGGCTCTGCACCTATTGCTATTCCTCTTCATCGGATAGTCGGTCACGAGATCCGTCATTACTTGAATATTCTGACTGAAGGGTTTGCTCGATTACGTTCACAGGTATCCATCGAAGCTCAAGACGGTGTTGTATCCGGCGCTGGAACAGGCTTGACCAAAGTTTTGCCGGCCATATAACGTTTTACGCCTGGCGGGGAACGAACCAAAAAACGCGAAAGTGTGTTGAAGAAATTGACCGTCATTTAAATTGTTTTTTTTTAATAGAATAGATCGATCTTGAAATTTTGCGGTTTGTTCTTTGTTTTATCTGAAGATAGAAAAACGATGGGACAGGGGATATGGGACCTATGGGACGGATGGGACAAAGCCCCAGTCTTTTTCTCAGAAGTGTTTAAAGGGATCGTGTTGTGGGATACACAAAAAAATGAAAAACGATCCCACATGAAAACGGGCCACAACCAAGTTGCAGCCCATATCCTTTATTAAAACGTCCCCAACGGGAGTCGAACCCGTGTTGCCGAAGTGAAAGTCCGGTGTCCTAGGCCTCTAGACGATGGGGACTATGCGTACTCCGTGCGCTGAGCGCAGAAGGATTCGAACCTTCGACCCACGGCTTAAAAGACCGTTGCTCTACCTCCTGAGCTATGCGCCCTTGCCCAATATTTCAATCAGGCACGCGCGAATATAACGATCTCAATAACAACTGTCAAGCTGAAACTGATAATTTACCTGCTAAACCCTGAAAATCAGGTTTTTAACCCCATAATCTCACTCCCCAACACCACCGATTTTGTTCCTGATCTTGACCCGATCCCAACGACGGTCTATCCTGAATCATGGTCGAAAGGACCACTGAACCTCCACAACCGGAGATATCATTATGCTGACTCATATCCTGTTGACGATGGCAATTTTGGCAGCGCTGGGCTTCGCATTCGCGATCACCTCCCATTACCTGGGTCGCGGCGACAAACGCGTCGGCTGCGGGCGCGGCGAATGCAGCTCCTGTAACCCCGACAATAAAAATGTCGAATGCCCGGAAAAAGTCCATCACTAACCAACCCAATAATCAAACCGAATCCGTGATGGCCAATAACAGCGACACCAACCAATCTCCAATACCCCCTAACGCAATTTATACCGATATACCCGAAATCGAACAGCGATTGCTGGCAGTAATACCGCAAGTTTTGAATGCTGGCTATCTGCTGGAAGATCACCGCCCGCTGCCTTATGGTGTCAGGCTGCTGTTTCGCCAAGGCTCAACGGCGATCGGCGTCAACGTTTACTATTCGAAGAAAAACGGCCACAGCGCTGTTTTCGACCAAAAGATCGCGCCAAAAACCCTAAATACTTTGAGACGATTGCTCAATCCTATGGATGATCTGACCGCCATCAGCCCATTTGAACGGGAACAATCCTATACTAAATGGATCGGTTGCGATGAAGGCGGCAAAGGCGCGTTCACCGGACCACTGGTCACCGCCGCATATTTCTGTGACCGGGACCATGCCGCCAAACTCATCGATATCGGTGTGCTGGATTCCAAACGACTGGAACAACGAACACTGCGCAAATTGGCAGCAACCCTCAAAAAATTCACCGGAAGATTTTCTGTTCTGGAACTCAAACCCGAAACCTACAATCGTCTCTGGGAAGATTTTAGGAGACAAAACCGTACCTTAAACGACCTGTTGGCATGGGCTCACGGCAAAACCGTAGAAAAACTACTCACGAAACAACCCGACGCGATCATCGTGGACCAATTCGCACGAGCTGACCTGATCCGCAGCCGAATGCCTCGTAATGTCCCAGAGGTGATCGTTCGAACAAAAGCCGAAAACAATATCGCTGTCGCGGCGGCGTCGATCATCGCGGCAAACCATTATCTGGAAGCATTAGACAGGTTATCGAAAGAATTCGGTGTCAAAATTCGACCGGGCGCCGGAGCGTCTGCCGATGCGTCGGTAAAAGAAGCCGTCGCCAAACACGGGCCGGAAGTTTTAGGGCGATTGGTAAAGCGTCATTTTAAAAATGTGCTGAAAATCGGATAGCTCGGTCTGAGCTGCGGAAAAAATGCTATCAACAGAATGATAATCAACGCTACGCCCATAAAAGTTTCCCAAAAATGCAGACCGTGTTCGTGGCCGATCGCGGAGGTCACAGTGAAGCCCCATCCCAGCAGGTATTGAGCGATAAAACCGGCTGCCAGCGCGGTGACGGCGACGATGATCAAATAAATGATGGCGGTTCGTCGCCCCATGATTTTCCAGATCGCAGAAACTGACGCTGCGTTTGCGGCGGGACCGGCGATCAAAAGCACCAGCGCAGCGCCGGGGCTGAGACCTTTCATGATCAACGCGGCAGCAACTGGCACGGACGATGTCGCACAAATATACAGCGGGATACCGATGACCAGCATGAACAGCATCTGAGTAATGAAGCCGCCGGGTATGCGCTCAAAAATATCGGGTGGCGCCAAGGATCCGATAGCCCCGGCAATGATCACACCGACAACCAATGCCCGGCCGATATCCTGAGGCAGCGTAAAAAAACCGTATTTCATGCCCTGCATAAACGTCACATGCGATTTGGGTTGCAAGATGTCGGTATGATCGGTTGCACAATGGCTGTCTGTATCACAGCAGTGCGATGCGTGGTCCAGGTGAGCGGCCGTAGGGGCGTCGGATTGTGGATCGTCTTTATCCAGAATATTGATGAGCATACCGCCGGCAATACCTGAAACCAGGGCGACAAGAGGCCGGAGCAACGCAAAGAAGCCGCCCATCAGACTGTAAGTCACAGCGATACTGTCAACGCCTGTCTGTGGTGTCGCCAGCAGAAAGGCCGACGCGGCGCCTTTGTTAGCGCCCTGTTTCCTCAGCGAAGCAGCGACCGGGATGACACTGCAGGAACACAGCGGCAACGGCACACCCACCAGCGTGGTTTTGAGAACCGGCAGAAACCAGCCTTTGCCGAAATGACGCTGCACAAAAGACGGTTTGATCCAAGCATACAACATGCCGGCTATCGCGAAACCAAGCAGCAGATAGGGCGCCATCTGACCCCATACCAGCCAGATATTCTTGGCTAAATTCATCGCTATGTCAGTTACAGATCCGTTAAACATCGTCTCAGTACACCCTCCAATTATTGGTAGCTTGATGATACCGAACGTTACAAAGTTATCGCGATTTCTGTTTGAGCCGGGAGGAATTTGATATACTATGCTTCCTTTGCCTGGATGGAGAACAAAAAATGGCAAATGAAAAGAAAATTCAATCAGATGCACTGCGAGTCAACCTGGAACAAACACGCGTGACGGAACCGGCGCTGCCGGAATCTCACCAAAAACTTCTGGGTCTTGCCGACAGCGCTTTCGGTGTCAAAAACCGATTGCAGAAATTTTTCTGGGAATTACATCATCCGTATTCGAATGATGAACAGACGGTCAAATTGCTTCGCGAAACGTTTTTGAACGATCTTTGGTTTTATATCCGACACGATGAAGACTGTTCCGGATTGACCGCGATTGTCGAGGTGTTTGAATTGATGCTGCGGCGTAACCTGACGGATATGCTCCATGAACGCGTCATAACAACGCTGCTGGATGTCATGGGAACCCTGTATAAAGAATCGCTCCAATTGAGCCACAACGGGTTGGAGCGCATCATCGAAGCCTCGTTGCAGATTCTGGAACACCAACCGGAAAAACCTGCTCTACTGGTTTGTCGCGCGTCGAGTTTTCTGAAAGAAGTCGATGAAGGACTCGCAACTGATCCCCGCTGGAAAGATCGCTGGTTCAGCCTGCTGAAAAATGCTCTGGAAAGAAATCTGGATTTTTGGCACCGGGAATCAGAATATGAAAATTGGGTTCGGGAATGGGCGTTTTTGACTCGGACCGACTTGTCGTTCCTGGAATCGTCTTTAGGTGAAAATTATTTTGTCGGATTGAAGACAAAACTGGAAAGCCTCAAAACTTGGTCGGATTTGATGAAAATGGAGGATTGCACGAGTGTTTCCGATCATTTCAGGGATGCGGTCCAACAAATCGGGAATTCACATGATCAAACGTATTACCTATTATATCTGCTGAAACATCCGGGGATGATACATGAGCAGGATACGCTGCTGCGCGATTTGAACCGCGTAATACAAACTATTCGCGAAGAAATAAGTGACGAAGAAGTTATCCGGTTTACCGATCGACTATTCGAATATTTTACGCGATTCAAACCCACTCATACCGGACGGATTTTAGACAGTATCAGAGCCTTGGCGAAAGCGTTGTTCGCACGTGACAGCGTCGTGTGTATCGAGCATTTCATCGATAAAGTGATTCAATTCGGGTTTATTGCTCCAAAACAACTATCACCTCACAAAACCTGGCAGAACGAAATCGACCCGAATCACATCAAATGCTTGCGCACATGGTTGGAGATCATTGAATACAAACCGGAATACTGTTTAAAACTGATTGCTGCGTTGGTGGTCAATATCCGTATCAAAGGTTTGTTCATTTCAGATACGGATTTGTTTCAGCGGGATATCACCGAACTGCTCAATTCTCGTATCGAACCGGCGTATCAGCAGATCAGAGAACTGGCGAGGTTGTTTCCGGTTTATTTCAGTGAAATCGGCGCTGAAGGGCGTTTGCGGGATGTGACGACTCAGTTGGACGAGTTTTCCAGTCGTCAGGACAAGTTGATACACTATCTGCGTAAACAGGTTCATACCGAAAGTAACAACACACATATCCTGTTGATCGAACAGATCGCTCGATTTTGGTATGACGGTGACCCCGAAATTTTGAAGGAACACGTTCCGGCTGACGTGGCCGCCGAACTGCACTTGAGCGGCGAATGGTTCGATCCGATACACCGTTCGATTCGTGATGTCTGTGCCAAGTTCGGGCTTACGCCGGAAGAGAGTCTCAAATTGGCTCCCAAAAGGATCCAAAAATTTTTGGTTATGATCGAAAAAAAGAATCCGGTGGGTCGAGACACCGAGCGTTTGGTCAAGCTGATGGAATTACACCAGTTGTTGGAAGCGAAATATACCGTCAACGATTACCGGATCATCGAAATGCTGAAACAGAACCCTGTGATGCAACACAAGGCGCATCGTTTGGAAAACATGTTGAAAAAAGACAATCCCGATGCGGCGTTACACTTGGTTTTCGGCATGTTGCAGCAGTTGAGAAAAACTATTTTGAATCCGGCTCGGATGGAGTCAACTGAATCGATCTATCATAAGCGGCATATTGCAGCGGGTATTCCTTCGATGTACGGCCGCTATGGGGAACCGAAATTCGAGGCGCTCGGATTGTCGTTCCGGCTGGAGGTTTTAGCGGCGAACTTGATGCAAAAAGTTATAGATAACATCAACTTGCGGTATATCAGCGCATGGACGCTGAGACGGATTATTCAGGTGTTGTCGTATTTCCAAATGGGGTTCCGGCTGACGGGTATCGTCAACGAGGGTTTTAATGCCAACATAGCGATGTTGAACGATAGCTTGGAAACCACGTCGTTCAGTATCGCTCAGTATGTGAATTTGTTTCAGTTCCTGATGCGCAATGTCAATCAGATCATTCAGACGTATTGTATTCGGCCGTTCGAGAAGATTTTATGGGATACATTGTTAAAAGAACATTACAGCGGATATTCTGAGCAGCCGGATGCCGAACAAACCAAGGAACTGCACGGTGATGCCGAAAAATTTTATCGTGAGGTTTTGTCATCGGTCTTTCTGGTATCTCATCTGGACAACCTGATCAGCAAGATTTTGAACACGCTGAATCACATGGCAAGCGCGATGGAACCCGAAATCGTCGATGGTGTCATGACATTTGACCCGGATTTGATGACCAGCTCGATACGTGAAGTGAATCACGCTTTGGACAGCCAGATATTTTTGGGTTCAAAAGGATATTTTCTAAAGCGGCTTTATGCGTATCGGTTTCCTGTTCCGGAAGGTTTTATTCTGACGACAGAGATGTATCGGCGACGGGTGGCGATATTGCGCCATCCTGAGATATCACAGGAGGTCGCTGGGCTGGTGCGTCGGCGTATTGCCGAGTTGGAAACACATACCGGCAAAAAATTCGGTGATCCGACCAATCTGTTGTTGTTGTCGGTGCGTTCCGGAGCGGCCATATCGCTGCCGGGCGCGATGACGACGTTTTTGAATGTCGGACTGAACGATCAAATCGTCGAAGAACTCAGCCAACAACACAATTACGGCTGGACATCCTGGGATTGTTATCGTCGATTCCTACAGACCTGGGGTATGGCATACGGGATACCACGCGATGATTTCGACTCGGTTATCATCGCCTTCAAACAGCGCTATCAAGTCGAAGAAAAAATGAAGTTCACCAACGAACAAATGCGGGCGATCGCGTTGGCCTATAAGGATTTGTTGTTCGAACATGATGTCAAGGTCGAAGAAGATCCCTTCCGACAACTCATGGAAGCGATCATGGTGGTGATGGATTCGTGGAGCACTCCCCGCGCGAAAATTTACCGGGAACGTTTGCAGATAGCGCCTGATTGGGGGACGGCGGTTATCATTCAGCAGATGGTGTTGGGCAACATCAATATCGATTCCGGCACGGGAGTCGTGTTTACGCATGATCCGGCTATCAACGAAGCCGGTGTCAATCTATATGGTGATTATACGATGTGCAGCCAGGGGGAGGACGTTGTCGCCGGCCTGGTACACACGCTGCCGATATCGGAAAGTCAACGGTTGCGCTCACCTCAAAAATCTACGTTACCGCCTGGAAAGGACATGTCGCTGGAGAAAGATTTTCCCGAGATATACGGGGAGTTGTTGAAGCGCTCCAATGAATTGGTTTACGCTCATGGTTTCGGGCATCAGGAAATAGAGTTTACGTTTGAGAGCAGCAGAAGGAATGATTTGTATGTATTGCAGACTCGGGATCATTCGTGGAATCGCGACGATGAAATACCGGTGTTCAAAGATACGGACATGAGTAAAAACATACTTGGCACCGGCATCGGCATCAGCAAAGGCGCTATGAACGGGGTGGTGGTATTCGATGAGGAAGACCTGCGGATTTTTGAAAAGAAGTGTCCTAATACCAATCGGATACTGATTCGTCCTGACACGGTGCCGGATGATATCGGGATGATTTTTGATTGTGAAGGGCTCCTGACAGCTCGTGGTGGGGCGGCATCGCATGCTGCGGTCACGGCTGTCCGATTGGGAAAGACCTGCGTCGTGAACTGCAGGATGCTGACGGTATTGGAAAAAGAAAAGCGATGTGTTATCAATGGCCACGAGTTTCGATCAGGTGACCGTATTGCCATCGATGGGCGATCCGGTCATATTTACAAGGGACACTATTCCATTGGTATGGCGGCTCCGTTGGGGTTGCCGTAAAGGAGGTTTCAGGTGATGAAAACTGGGCATTATCTGGGGATTAACGGCGCCGGCAGGATTGGTAAGTTGACGTTGTGGCATCATATTTTACGAGGATATTTCGATGGAATAGTCGTCAATTTCGGGCGGGAAGTCGGTAGGAGCTTGGAAGATGCCGTCGGCAGTTTGTGTTCCGATTCGACATACGGCCCCATGGAAAAGTTTTTGTTCGGCGTCAGCGCGAAACGGGATGTGACAATTGTCGATGCCGACAAGGGCTTGATCAGTATGTTCGGCAAACCGGTCAGAATCTTGAGGGAAGCCAGAAATCCAAAAGATATTGCATGGCGGGAAGCCGGGGTTCAGTTGGTAATCGATACGACAGGGGTTTTCGCTGATCCGACGGTTCCATCCGATGACCCCAAAGGCAGTATTCGCGGGCATTTGGATGCCGGCGCTAAAGTCGTCATCAACAGCGCACCGTTCAAAATCAAAGACAAATCATTGTCTGAACCCGGTGATGCTGCGATGTTGATTTACGGCATCAATCATACCGA
The DNA here is from genome assembly GCA_964404285.1 of uncultured bacterium. Classification (GTDB taxonomy): domain Bacteria; phylum CSSED10-310; class CSSED10-310; order CSSED10-310; family CSSED10-310; genus JBASEY01. The sequence goes on from CAYOJK010000031.1 coordinate 8,013, forward strand.
TTACCAGCCGGGTGTGCATCGGGTTCTATCGGCAGCCTCCTGCACGACAACCGGCTTGGCGCATATGATCAAACCATTGCTTGATACCGAAGAAACATCGAAGATCATGACCGCTTCGATGTCAACAATACATGCAGCGACCAATTCGCAGAGTGTTTTGGATAACGTTCCGAAAACCAAAGCGACGGACCTGAGAAAAAACCGGTCGATATTGAACAATATCATCCTGTCCACAACCGGCGCTGCGAAAGCATTGGAAAAAGTGTTGCCCGAGATTCGGCGTGTCGGCTTCATGGCCGACTCGGTCAGAATACCGACCAGCGCCGTGTCGTTGATCAACCTGAACGTGACGTTTCACACTGCTTTGAATGAATCGTACGAACCGATAATCAACAAAGACTTTTTGAATGATATTTATCGAAAAGCGGCAGAAGGCGCTCATAACGGCCATTTGATCTATTCTGAAAAACAAAACGTCAGCGCAGACTTGATAGGAGTGCCGGCTGCGATAGTGATAGAAGGTAATGATACACACACACGAACAGCGTTTATCGATATACCGTGTGACATAGCGGCGGCGCAGGGCTTGAAAATCGATAAACCGATTCAGTTGCCGGTTACGCATGCCAAAATATTCGGCTGGTATGACAATGAATACGGTAGTTACACGTGTGCATTAGGTGATTTGGCGGAGTATATCGACAAGAAGATGGGTTGATGATGACAATCAAAACAGGAGCCATCATACTGATTGCTGTTGTTGCCGCGACGGTTGTGTTCGGGCAGGCGCAAGACAACGTTTCGGCGGCATTATCCTTTGCTTTCAGACATGGTAAAGCAGGTCGTTTGGCGGAATTTTTTCCGGAGCAAGGTCGGGTTCGGCTGGCGATCGCCAGTGTGAATATCGCATCCGGTGATTATTCTTCGACACAAGCGGTAGCGCTGCTTCAGCAAGCATTCGATAATTTTGAAACCATTTCGTTGGCTCTGAATGGTGGGCGGGATGCTCTCAAAATTGAATGGAAAACTAAAAACCGGAATACCGGGGAACAGAAGAGCATCGTATTATATATCGCGATACAGACTCATCAAAACACGTCAGTTATAACATCGATCAGAGGAAGCTGAAAGGAAGAGCGCCGAGAGAAAATCGGGCACAGTTTGTCATCACAGATAGAGTTTTAGATCAAGCATATCGATTATGATAAATACTATAAAAAACAAAAACTATTTGAAAGCCGTTTGTTTATTTATAATCGGCATATTGTTTTTATCGATTTTTTTCAAAATGCCGTCATTTAGGGGATGGGACGAAGCGTTTTACATGTCTCAGATGAGTTCTGCGATTTTAGACAGGGATTTGATGTTGCAAAATGATCTGTTGATCTATCCTAACGATGTATGTGAAAGAATTCGGTCAGTGTCGGTATTACGGCCGGACGGCGTGCACATCCATGCATTCAGTATCGGGCCGTCGGTTTTTTACAGTATGGTCATGATTCCGGTGTATGGATTCGGGGTTGAGCGATTCGGTTTGGGCGCAAGGCGGGCACTGGCATTATGGATAGTTTTTTTTGGAGTTCTTGGCTTAATGGGTCTCGATGGTATTTTAGCGGAGTTTGGATTTCGGGCTTCCACGCGATATATGGCGATTATTGCTGCGATTTTTTCGACACCCTTTTTGTGGTACGGTACCCGAGATACTATTTCATCACATTTCCCGGCGACATTGGCGACGATATTCAGCCTGTTGTTCTGGATAAAATGGCTGAAGCATCCTCGGTATGGGGTTGCCTGGGCAGCCGGACTATGCTCAGGTTGGCTGGTGATAACCCGATGGCAGGCATTGGTGTTTTTATTGTGCGTATCACCGTCGATAGTGATCGAAATGACCGAAAAATCCGGACGTTTGATACGTTTGAAAAGCTTGATCATTGGTTTGGTTTCGTTTCTTTTGGTGGTCGGTATTCAGATGAGCGTTTGGAGGATTCATTATGGTATGTGGATTGCCCATCCGGTACACACAGGTTTTGTTGATTTGTCGTCACCGGATATGCTGCCTTTTACGTTCAGTGGATTTCATGGCCTGGTGCCATGGGCGCCGGGTCTACTGATCGGATGGATCGGCCTGATATGTATGGGGTTTCGAAAACAATCCGCTGCACATCGCTGGCTTGTTTGGGGTTTTCTGGCAGGGATGATCATACAATTTTATATCAACATATGTGTCTGGGATTGGTGGGGCGGAAGTTCGTATGGACCCCGAAGAATGACGTTTCTCCTGGCTCCTGCAACACTTGGCTGGGCATATATTCTGCAACGAAGCCACGGTTGGATGAGAATAATGCTCTCATTTATCGTGATTGCATGGGGTCTGTTCACGTTTTCAGCATATTCTGAAGGTGTTGACGATTTGAAATTGTTGTTCTCTGGAAAACCGGATACTTGGCGGCCAGTGGAATGCAAGGCGCCGGAAGATGCTATTGAAACTCGGTGGGATCGATGGGAGGTTGGTTTTAAAAGGTTGACAAAATTTAATTTTGCATTGAAAGAACCGTCCAGAAAACGGCATCGGTGTGCGGCGAGTGTGCTTCTTGGATTGATAACAGGGCTGGCTGTACTGGTATACAGACTGTTGGATCGAGGTGGTTTGTTTAAAAAAATTATTCTGTCAGGCGCTACAATATATGTTTTACTTGTTTTGATAGTTCTGAATGCGTGCTTTCCATCCAATGAACCCTGGCATGACCATTGGGCGGCGGTTGTCCGGGATCAACCGGCTCGATTACCGGACGCGGAGGCGTCGGTCGGGTATCTGGAAGCTACTGAGCTCATTCGAGTGGTCACCCGGCTGAAACAACATGATTACCGGGATTTTCAGATGAAAGATGCCGATAATTTAGAAATTTATCCTGGTATCACGTTACGAGCCGTGAATCATTGTATAGAAAACTGATCCAGGTTTCGGTTTAGAAGCCGGAAAAACTCTATGAGTGTCATAGCGGGAATTCCTGTAACGTATTCCGGGTTACCGTATAGGGGGTCATCCGCGGCGGGTGTGACGACGCGGCCAAGATCGATATGCAGCCATGGGAGTCCTTTCTTTATGAAGGTTTCCAGGAATAGTGCGGCGGTGATACCCTTGGGACCTCCCCCGTCATTTTTGATATTGGCGATCACGCTTTTCAGGAACGGTCTGTAGGCTTGCTCCAGAGGTAAGCGCCAAAATTTTTCCAAGCTGAGTTGTTGTGCTTGTTCAATCAGGTGGTTCATACGTGAATCATTAGTAAAATATCCACACATCAGGTTTCCCAAAGCTCTACCGACAGCGCCTGTGAGAGTGGCGACATCGACCATAGCGTTCAAAGGATATTTATCTTGAAGGTACATGAATGCATCCGCCAAGATCAGGCGGCCTTCACAGTCCGTGTTGGTGACTTCGACGGAAATATCCCAGCGTGTTTTGAATACGTCCGCTGGGCGATAGGCTTTGGCATCCAGCATGTTTTCTGCGATGGGTATGGCGCAAACGACATTGTAATCCAGGTTCAGGTTGCGAATGACCGATAGGGTGCCGATGACCGCTGCTGCGCCGGCCATATCCTCCCGCATGAACGGTAGCGATTCGGGGGATTTCAGCATTAAACCTCCTGCATCGAACGTCACGGCTTTACCGACGATACCCAGGCAGAACGATCGTTCCGGTTTGATATCTTCCACTATCAGCAATCGCGGCGTCTCACTTCCCCCCTGGCCGACAGCGCGCAACAGGTTAAGGTTTTCTTCCCGCAAATCCGGTTCTTGCAGGCTGTGTAGAACAAACGACGAATCGACCAGGTGATTTTTAATCAGCGCCTCAAAGAGTGCAGGTGTTTTGTTATTTGCGGATTCATTGGTCAAATGCCGTGAAATATTGCTGACTTGGATGTTGTGTGCGGCATCGGCCAACGCGGATTTAGCGTGATTGATATCCATGTAATTCGGTATGACCACCGTCATTTTTCCCAATGGAAACGGTTTCCGCTCCCGAAAATATTTTGAAAATGTATAGGATCCGATAGCGATACCTTCGATAAATGGTTTGATCGAACAGGTCAATTCCATATTTTTCGGGATTGCCAAGTCCAGGATCATGCTATGGATATTCATGTGGGCGACACGTTGGGCCAGCAGAGCGCCTGCGTTCTGATAGGTTCGGGAATTACGGTCTTTCCTGGAGCCGAGGCCGACATAGATATGAACGGATTCGTCAACATTGTTGGGTATATTCATAAAAAGCTCACCCAAATCACCTTTGAATGAACCCAGGTCACGGGCGCGAGTCAGAAGTGTTGCCTGATCAGCGCTGAATCGTTTTTGTTTGGCCAAGGATTCAGCCAGGCCTTCCAGGGTTAAAAGATGGACGATCATGTCGCCTTTGTTGATCACAAGGTCTTTTTGGTAAACGATATCTATAAATAATTTATCATCTTGCACGTCATCTCCTCCGCATGCAAATTTCAATCCGGAGCATATCGTTTTTTTTGGAGTCGTCAATATAAATCTATAATGTATCTTGATTAATGATCACTTATATTGGTATACTTCGAAATAGGACAATGATTGAGATAATCTTGGAAAGCCAATTTAGAGGTATATCCAGGGTGAGAAAGTATCGGTACAAATGAGTACAAGATCGATAGATAGAAAATTGGATCTAGATAACCACCCAGACTGGAATGTCGTGTTTAACGAGGACGGTTTGTTGGAAAAACTGGATCATGATGTTGCTGTTTTTCAGGAGGTTATTCAGGTATTCATCGAAGATGTATCCGATCGAATCGAGCGTTTGGCTGATATGGTGGATTCGTTTGATTTTAAACATATTGCCGATGAAGCTCATACGATCAAGGGTGCAGCGGCGACGATCGAGGCCGGGCTGTTCAAGAAAGCGGCTTTTGACTTGGAATCAAATGCAGTTGGTGGGAATGGGTCAGGGGTAATCGAGACGTATGGCAGGTTAAAAGCCGGATTTGATTATTTAAAAGAAATTCTCGAAAAAACAATCAATTGACATCCTCTATTTCGGGTTGTGGCATAGGATATGCATAACTGCTTGATGCGTATTATCGGCATGGAATTTTTCCTTGTCGGGTGCTAGTATCACGCCGTTTTTGACGTACGATTCGATTCAGGGAGGATGTAAAATATGGATTTCCTAAAAACAAACAGACGTTTGGCAATAATAGGAATGGTTTGCATTTTGATGGCTTTTTTGGCCGGTAATGTGTCGGCACAGGATGTGATTTCAATACCTGATGTGCAGGGAGGCGCCAGCGATGAAATTATCGTTGATGTTCGTATGGCGAATGGCTTCACGGATGTCGATGCCTTCCTGATGACGGTCTTGTATGATACAGACATGTTGGAATATCTGTCGTGTCAGGAAGGTGACCTGGATCCGGACTGGACGATGTTCGATTGTTTCGAACCGGAGCCGGGATTAGTCAACATGGGTGGTTTCTCGATTCCTCCTAATGAAATTCCTGCCGGCAGCGATGGTGTCCTGGTTCAATTGACGTTTGCCGTCACGTGTACCGGTTGTGTGCAAGGGGACACCAGCGATTTGGTTCCAACAAATTTGCGCGATGATCTTCAGGATTTCGATGCGGTATCCGGTACGTTCACATTTACCAGCGCTTCAACTCCAACATCGACGCCGACTTTCACCCCGATGCCTAATACACCGACACCGGTTCCATCTTTCACGCCGGTGCCTGATACCCCGACACCGGTTCCAACGAATACTGCTGTGCCGCCGACAAATACACCACCGGCGACGCCGACACCGGTTCCAACGAATACGCCGACGCCTTATCCGACAGACACTCCAACGCCGCCCCCGACTTATACGCCGACTGATACACCGATGTCTACGCCTACCTATACACCCACACCGCCATCGACAGATGCGATTTTGGTCACCAATGCCGCAGGGTGTACGGGAGATGAGGTTATTGTTCATGTTCGTATGGCGAATGGCTCCACGGGTGTGGACGCGTTTTTGATGACGGTGTTATACGATACGGATATGTTGGAATATCAATCATGTGCTCGTGGAGATCTGGATCCTGATTGGGTGATGTTCGATTGTTACGAACCGGAGCCGGGGTTAGTCAACATGGGTGGTTTCTCGCTTCCTCCCGACGAAGTGCCGGCCGGTAGCAACGGTGTGTTGGTTGAGATGACTTTTGTCGTCACTTGTTCCGGGTGTGCCCAAGGGGATACCAGTTGGTTGACGCCGACGAATCTGCGAGATGATATCGAAGGTTTTGTGGCTGAAAGCGGTTTTTTCATTTTTGATTGTCTGGCAACCCCGACGCCTGCGCCGACGAATACACCTGTGCCGACCAATACGCCTCAGACTCCTGGACCGACGTCTACGCCGACTGAGCCGCCTCAGCCGACCAATACGCCGACGATAACCCCGACACCACCTCCGAATGATGTGATATGGATACCAGACGCACAAGGGTGCACTGGTGACGAAATTATCGTGAATGTCAACATGGCGAATGCATTCACCGGGGTCGATGCGTTCTTGATGACGGTGTTATATGATACAGATATGTTGGAATATCAATCATGTGCTCGTGGAGATCTGGATCCTGATTGGGTGATGTTCGATTGTTACGAACCGGAACCTGGTCTGGTCAATATGGGTGGTTTTTCGCTGCCTCCCGACGAGGTTCCGGCCGGCAGCAACGGTGTGCTGGTTGAGATGACCTTTATCGTCACGTGTTCCGGATGTGCTCAGGGTGATACCAGCGCTTTGATTCCGACGAATTTGCGCGATGATATCGAGGGATTTGAGGCTATAGAAGGTGTATTCACGTTTGACTGTTTAACGACTCCCACACCTGAACCGACGAATACACCGGAGACACCGGCGCCGACATCGACGCCGACTGAGCCGCCTCAGCCGACCAATACGCCGACGATAACCCCGACACCACCTCCGAATGATGTGATATGGATACCAGACGCACAAGGGTGTACGGATGATGAGATCATCGTGCATGTTCGCATGGCGAATGCATTCACCGGAGTCGATGCGTTCTTGATGACGGTGTTATATGATACGGATATGTTGGAATATCAATCGTGTACTCGTGGAGATCTGGAACCTGATTGGGTGATGTTCGATTGTTACGAACCGGAACCTGGTCTGGTCAATATGGGTGGTTTTTCGCTGCCTCCCGACGAGGTTCCGGCCGGCAGCAACGGTGTGCTGGTTGAGATGACCTTTATCGTCACGTGTTCCGGATGTGCTCAGGGTGATACCAGCGCTTTGATTCCGACGAATTTGCGCGATGATATCGAGGGATTTGAGGCTGTTGAGGGTGTGTTCACATTTGATTGCACAGCGACTCCAACACCTACGGCAACGCCGACAGGGGTGCCGCCGACGGCAACGCCGACCGAGGTTCCACCGACAGCGACGCCGACTGAAGCGCCGCCGACAGCGACGCCAACCAGTGTGCCGCCGACAGCGACGCCAACCAGTGTGCCGCCGACAGCGACGCCAACCAGTGTGCCGCCAACGGCAACACCGACAGGGGTACCGCCGACAGCGACGCCGACAGGAGCGCCGCCGACTCCGACACCGACAGAACCACCATCAGTCCGACCTTTGGGTGCGTATCTTGAAATGCCGACCGATTACTATAGCTTTGGCGAAATCTGCTATGTTAAAACCACCGTTTCGAACGATACACCTGACCTATATACCGAAGCGCCTTTATTCGTATTGCTGGATTGCTATGGAATATTCTTCTGGTGGCCTTCATGGTCCAATGATATCGATTATATTATGATTGACGTTGAACCCATGGTCGAACGTGAGTATTGGGTTGTCGAACCGTTTATCTGGCCGGATGTCGATTCTGTAGCCAGCAATATCTGGTTCTACACGGCGATGACAGATAAGAAAATTACGCAAATACTCGGCCTATTCGACAGCTTTGAATTCGGATGGGGCTGGTAATACGATTTATGAGCTGAGCGGCGTGTTGTCGCTCAGCTCACTGCTCATTAATAGTTATCCATGCATCGCTTTTAATCGGCGATTTACATGGTTCGAAAAGAGTTGCTCTTCCAGGGCGTTGGGGGGAGGAATTATGATTAAAAGTCTAAAGAGTTTGGTGACCTTAGCGGTGTGTCTCATCGCTTTTCAGGTTTATGCAACTGATACGATAACTGTTGATACAGTTTCAGGGTGTCATGGAGAACAGGTCGTCGTAGTCTTGAACATTGAAAACTCCGACACTGCCGTAGGCGCATTCACGATAACATTCTTATTTCCATCAGAGGCGCTTCAATTTGAAGAGTGCCGAGTTGGCAGTTTAAATCCTGATTGGACAATGTTTGGTTGCAATGAAGCGTCCAGCGGTGAACTGATAATCGGAGCATACTCTTTAGATGCAATTCCTACAGGTAGCAACGGGTCTATTGTTGAGCTCGTGTTTGTTGTGGATTGTGAAAATTGTACAAGTGGTTCCAGGTATGACCTAATAATCAGTGATTTAAAGGATGATGTGTCAGCATTTGAGATTACAAACAGTTATTTTCTCTACCAATGCCTGGAAACACCGACGCCGAACGATACGCCGGTTTCTCCGACCCAAACACCGGAACCCACCGCGACATATACGCCGTCACAGGCGAATGACACGCTGATATTAACGAATGTTGAAGGGTGTTTAGGTGATACCGTCACATCCGATATTTTTATTAGCAATCCTCACACTGCTGTCACAGCTTTCACTATACATGTGACGTATGATTTAGAAAGCCTTTCATTTGTGGATTCCACCAAAGGACCGGCCGGTACTGGTTGGATTTTATTTGACTCCAATGAACCGACTCCGGGAACGATAATTATCGGTGGTTTTTCTATGGAGGGTAATGGTGTTCTGGTGGGCACAGAGGATGTCCTGGCGACGCTTGAGTTCACCGTTCAATGTTCAGATTGCTTGGAAGGCGAACAATTTCCGCTGGTATTTGCACGGTTGATGGACAATGTCGCAGGTTTTGATGCGGTGAGTGGGACAATGACCTATTCATGTCAGTCAACGCCGACAACGTTACCAACGAACACTCCGACATTTACGCCAGTGCCTGACACACCGACGCCGGTTCCACCGACGTTTACACCGACATTTACGCCGGTGCCTGACACGCCAACGCCAGTTCCAACCTTTACACCAGTGCCGGATACACCGACACCGGCGCCAACATATACCCCTGTCCCCGACACGCCTACTCCTGTTCCGACCAACACGCCAGTGCCTGACACGCCAACGCCGGTTCCCACGTTTACACCTATTCCGGATACGCCGACGCCAGTTCCAACCTTTACACCAATACCGGATACTCCGACACCGGCGCCAACATACACCCCAGTTCCGGACACGCCTACTCCTGTTCCGACCTCGACGCCGGTGCCTGACACGCCGACGCCGGTTCCCACGTTCACACCTATCCCGGATACGCCGACGCCAGTTCCAACCTTTACACCTATTCCGGATACGCCAACGCCGATACCGACAAATACTCCAGAACCCA
>CAYOJK010000032.1:0-16416 GCA_964404285.1 uncultured bacterium
TTTCTTTCTCGGAATCTAATCCTGCCCATCTTTGTAATCTTTGGAATCGTGTTCAGACAATTGTCAACACCTTCTTCAAATTCATTAAATCACTTTTTCCTCAACTACTTGAGCAGGAGTACGGAAGTTGAGTATTTATTATCAAATTCATCGATAAGCACTAAAAATCAATGATATACTTGGGATAAAAGCTAGAAGCCATGGGTGCTTCATAAAATATTTGTTTCCCAAAAAACCAATTACAAATCCCAAGTTCATGATTAAATAGTTTAAAACCAGAGCATTTGATAATTCTTGTGTAGCAGGCATTGAGGACAGCAGCAGTGAAAACACCAGAGTCCCTACCTAGTAAAAGATCAGTATTTTTTTCATTGTTGCTCTCCTCCTCGATATTCTCGTGAAAACTGAATCATATACCATAACTTAATTTAACAATACCGTGGTTTGAAAATGGGGCCACTTCTTAATTCTGGTGATCGTCGGCAATATAAACCCATAGCCCCTGAGCTGTGGCGACAAATCTCAAATTATTGACAAGAAGGCAGAACACTTTCAAACCGCCAATTCTTATCTATCTTTTTGGTGAACTTATTTTGATCAGACGACACTAATGGCACATTTAAAGGGTAATATACATAATAATAATTGACTCTGCACCTTTTTCTATAATACGCAAAGGCAACATATTTAGTCTTGTCATTACTACAAAAGTGAATTCTTCGAAAACCGTACTTTTTGATATTATCTCTTGCAGAGTTAAAGACCTCAATCGATTTATATTTTTGTAGGTAGCTTAGATCCCATTCCGGACCCTTAATACCGCTTGTGTCTATCCATAGCCAGTTTTCGGAAATATTCAGAAATAATTTTTCGGATAAAATGGTCAGCTCTTCTTTTTTCTGTTTGGTAAAAAACCAAATGGGATGACATGGCCTCCATAAGAACGCCTCGTAAAAGAAATATAGTACAACCAACAAAATTACCGGAGTAACAAACGCAATATATTTCTTGAATCTATTGATTATTATCTCGTTGTTGTTCATAAAAAGATCTCATCCATATTTTTGCGTCCTCATATCCCATATTAATAAAATCTATGCTGAATTCATCCCAGATTGTTTCTGTCCCGTCTCTGCCTCCCATTGCATGTCCAGCACATCTTACTCCATAGTACGCAGCGCCACGATCTTGATCGCCATAATCTTCATTATAGTCTATATATTCCCGCAGAATATCCAGCGAGATAGTTACCATATTCAGCAGGATCCATTACTCCCCTATCAGGCACATCAAAATACTCTTTAACTGAATAGCACTCTCCCGTGCCCTCAGGCGGTTTAGCCCAACGTTCAGTTCCATATTTTTGCTTGTAATCAAACTGCTTGTCACCCCCGTGCATATTTTTGACCTTAATCATCTGGATTAGTTTTGGCAAACCTTGATAGTCAGAGCCCATAAGATTAATACGAATTTCAAGTAAATCGTTTTTTACATATTGTTGATTAAACTTTCCCACTTTTCTAGCCCATTCCCCATCCGGATCCAGATAATTCACCGGATCATTCCGGCAGTACAGATACCGGTTCCAAGTGACTTTTCTGTTTCTTAAATCCCAACTGTTCAACCAGATCAAAATCCCGGTCAAAACAGATGCCATAATGGGCGACATCAAATTCTTCATAAAAAATTCCGTTAATCAGAATTGAATTCGAGATAGCATACGCTTGTTTGCGCTCATCATAACATATTGGGAAAAACACCTGTTTTATAAAGCCATCTGGATAACCAATAGCGCTACTAATCACGATAGACAGGTAACCTTCCGTTATGTAATCACTCCCTGGGGGTGGTTTGAAAAAATAGTATCCACGCAATTTCATGATACCCTTAACATCGTGCGAGGGTTCATTTTCACCATACGGAAAGAGAAACAACTCTTTGTTGTTACGTAACATTTTCCAATAAGCAATTAACACTTTTTTTTCCATTCTCTTTCTTGCTTTTGATTCGTAAAAGAAATCATGAACAACATGACCAAGCCAGTAATAGGAATCTCCAGCAAATATTTGAACAGGAATGCTCCAGCGGGGTCCGTAATAGTAGCCTTCAAAAATATCCGGACAGTCTTTGAGATCGGCATCGGATAGCAAAAACGTATAGAATGTTTCAACCAGCCTTAGTCCTTCCTGGACACGAATACTATAATGGTCAGGTTCTACCGCAATCAATGCGCCGGGCAAAATCAAAAACAATATGACAATTATATAAAGGATTCTGGTTACTGAAAATAATGATGCGTGTTTATCCATTTTCTTTCTCCTGACAGTAAAAAGCTTATTGATCCTCATCGCTTTCACTACGGTTCAAACGCGATGCTTGCGCACGAACTCAGCCTTCCAGCCGGATCAGGTTTCCAAGTAAAATTACTGGAAAATAAACAGTTGCCATCTGTTTAATCTCTCCTGCCTCTCTGCTCCTTAAATCCCAGTCGCTCAAACATATCAAAATTCTTTTCACTCTCGACCTCAGGGTAATTATAGTTAACAGGCAGGCCATTAATTTTAATGCCTCCCGGTGAAATTGCATAAGAATTTTTGTCTTCATCATATTCTATTGGGAAAAACATCTGTTTAAGAACGCCTTTAGCATGTCTAGTAAAGCCACTAATCACGATATAAAGGTGGCCCTCCGTTATGTGATCATTCCCTGGGGGTGGATTCAAAAAATAGTATCCGCGGAAGCCCTGGCTCATGTGATCTTTTATATCGTCCAAGGGTTCATATTCACACCACGGAAAGAGTAACAACTCTTTATTGTTTCGAAAAAATTCCCATTCTGCAATCAATGCTGTTTTTTTCGTTATTTCCCCGACTTTGATTTCAGGGTAGCTACTGGTAAAAATATCAGGACAATCCTTTAATTCGGCATCGGACAGCAAAAACGTATAAAAAGTTTCAACCAGCTTTAGTCCTTCCTGGACACGAATACTATAATGGTCAGGTTCTGCCGCAATCGATGCGCCGGGCAAAATCAGCAATAATATGACAATGACATGAAGGATTCTGGTTACTGAAAATAATGATGCGTGTTTATTCATTTTCTTTCTCCTGACAGTAAAAAGCTTGTTGATCTTCATCGCTCTTATTTTCCGTGAACTATTCCGGAGACTTTTCAATCGTGCCACTTGTATCAGCAATTTGTTTATTCACCTTAAAGAAAATCTCTGGAACCACAAGCAAACGGCTTATAAGCCGATGTGGAGGAAGACCTGCTTCTAGCACTACCTTAACAAAGGTTCCGCAATTATTGGAAGCTAAGTCATAATCTATTTTCCTTTTATAATTTTCTCCATTGTCGGAATGCCATTTGTCAGCTTCGTCCCACATTTTTTGGTCTTGTCTGGGTCTTGTAAACCAGCGTTCATATTGTGTGTAACCATTCTCGTATGCAAACTCCATCGCACTTTCTTCTGAATCAAAATAATAGACACCATGACGATGGTTTTCAGATCCCAATTCCATCCCAAAAGAATCATACCGCCATTGTCCATCAACGGGTCCAGAGATTAATGCTGTATGAATTTTATCATCATACATTGCTATGGCGTCCTCCCCATCCGGATCCAAATAATTCATCGGATCATTCCGGCAGTACAGATACCGGTTCCAAGTGATCGGATACATCGGGTTCCCGCCTACCGGGTCGGGGGAGATAAACCTCGGGAACGTGGAATGATAATACCGGGCGCCGAAATAGTGCAAATCCAGCGTGTAATCGATTTCCTTGTTAGTGAAGTTCAACAGATACGATTCCCGTACAATATCAGGCGGATCGTCGCCGACTACCAGATCCTTTCCAAACGGTGACAACCGATTCAGGCCGCCCTTCAGTTCCGGCCAAACCACCCGACGTTGATCGTTAATCAACATCTTGGCGCTGCCAAGATGATCGAAATACACATATCGGATGGAACGTTTGCCGCTACTGGCAATCGGTTGAAAACCAAATATATCGCCAACATCAAAAACCTGCTCAATATTCGGGGCTAGTTCAACAACCAACTCCCGCCGGTTATTCTGCAGCACATCCAGCGCTTTCAGTGGACCTGAACCCTGTGCCTGCACCGGCGATCCTACCGCCACCAAACCGGACTCACCCATGTTTTTGAAAAATTGAATTGTCCCGAGCTGGTTGATAGTGATCAGATCAATGACCTCAATCGCCCGCGGCGTCGCTGTATAAAACCCGGATGTATAAACCATGTTGCCGCTCGAATCATTGAGATATAACAATACTCCACTTTCATCTGCAATAGTCAGTGCGATGTAAAACTGCCGATTCATACCAGTATTCTACAGTGATTACCGGGTTTGGTAAAGCGAAAAGGGTGACAGACCAGATTCCCAAGTAAAATTACTGGAAAATAAACAGTTGCCATCTGTTTAATCTCTCCTGCCTCTCTGCTCCTTAAATCCCAGTCGCTCAAACATATCAAAACTCTTTTCACTCTCGACCTCAGGAAAATTATAGTTAACAGGTAGGCCATTAATTTTAATGCCTCCCGGTGAAATTGCATAAGAACTTTTGTCATCACCATATTCTATTGGGAAAAACGCCTGTTTAAGAATGCCTGCACCATATCCAGTAAAGCCACTAACCCGGATATTTCATAAATAAAAGTGGCAAAACCTTAATATTGTGATATAATTCAAACTAATTAATCTTAACCACGAGGTTTTGCCATGACACAATGTACAACGAAAAAAGAGCTTTTTCAACCCGTAAAATCCCGAAAAATTGATGTGGCTTTCGATGGAGGATGTGTGACATCGGATGCAGGTATTTTATTACTGAGACAGGTCGATAAGCTGTTAGATTTGACCCGGCGGATTCGATTCCATCTATCGAGCCATTATCCTTGGAAACACTTGTTTCTTCTGGTTGCCGATCGACTCGATACTAGTTAATCCCTTAAGTGCTGCCCCGGCACAGAAAACAATGGGGGCAAGGGGGAAGTGTGTCCCGATACCAGAAAAACGAAGGTTTTATCGATAAATTGATTGCGAATTTGGATTAAAATGTCAGATTGTCAAAAATAATCGACTCACATGAAGTTCAAAATCGACTCATGAAATATGCGGGCTAGCGTTATTGTCGCGTTCACTTCCTGAGAAGTATCTGACTGAAAGGTAATGTTTTCTATTTTGATTTCATCTGCTGCCAGCATGGGAATCCATAGAAATATTCCCAAAGCCAATGATATCAATAGTGTTTTTTCATTTATAAACCTCACTTTCATACTTCATGATTTCCTCTATTATTGCTGTTGTCTATTTTCATCGAAAACTGCTGGTAAGACTACGGGGATACCTACACCTTGCTGTTGATTATGTTGCTGATTTTGTGGAATGTTATTTTGAACGGCGTTTTGATCCACTTCTTGACCTGGAACAACTGCAAGTTGATTATCATCGCTGTTAGTCCATAGATTGCATATTTCTATGAGGGTCAACAAATCGTTATCAAACGTTAATGTGATAGATTTACCATTGTTATTATCTCGAAATATAAGTGTCTTGCGTAAAGGCTCGCCAAGAATCGGCACAATTTCGTCCATAGACATTCCTTTTTCTATGTTATCCAAATGCTCTTCAGAAAACTCGTTTGCAAATATCGTGGCATATCCACCACGCGTTTTGCCAGTGTTAACAATTGAGCGAACAACTTTTTGATTGTCATATCCGATAAAAATGCTGCCCCAACCTTTCCTTTCCAGATCGAAAGCATATCCATGAATTTCAGTAGTTAATTCAGCAAACTCCATTTTTTCATTAACCTCATTTCTTTTCATGCCCGTTTGTATCTCTATTCCCGGATAACTTTCATTAAATGAATACTCAATTCGTGACGCTTGCGACGCTATTTCATCCATTCCCGAGGTTTTAGGAAATAACGTTTTTCTGAAGCTTTCGGACCCAGTATTAGTCAAAAGAAAAATTGGTATGATATAGAAAAGCATGAATATTATTATGGCCGGAATAGACCATCTAAAAAGCGTGCCGAATGTGCCCTTTTTAAAATCAGAAATGTTTTCCAAATCTGTTCTGGTAATAAAATTCATTAGTATTTTTATGAAACGTTTCTCCAGATAACAGATAACAACTCCCCAATAGAGAAAATTTGCTATAATTATTGCATGAATGTAATTGGCCGATATTACGGAAAGCATGAAGCTCAAAAAAACAATCGCAAGTCCCCAATAATACATCTTTCCTGTTTTTAAACGCATTGCGAGAAATCGTTTTTCTTTATCGCTCAGTGTATTTATGTCAAATTTGTTTTTGTCATTATTTAAATCGTTTGCCATCATATTCTCCGTTGGAACTTAATTCATTCATCTGAAACGGCACTATTAATTCTACGTTCACAATCCTTAAGTATTGTCTGTATCGCAGCTAAGATATCCTCTTGATCTACTCCAAACGTTTTCATTTTTTCCAAACGGTGACAACCCATTTATGTTCCCAAATCGAATCATTTTCCATCCAATCTAGATAGGCCATATAGATGTCAATGTCTGTAATAAAGCTATTATCAATCCTACGGGTATCCCAACTATCCAATACAACATGAAACGCTCTTCTATTTTGATCTTTAACAATTTGAGCAGTCCAAACCAGAGTGAGTAAACAAGAAAAAATGTGATCGTCACGTCTCTGCAAGAACTTAAAGCTATTAAAGTAAGTTGTTCACCCGGCATTTCTGATTCAGGAATTTTAACACTGATCATCACGATCAAGTAGGAGAGTTGGCACATTATAAATGCGCTCAACATCGCAAACATATAGCGTAGAGTAAATGATAAGAACCTCATCCTGATTCCTCCAGACGCCTAATCCATGTCGATTCATCCAGACGACGGCAATCTCAAAACATATCTAATCAGGTTCGCCATCACGATCTGTATCAAAATTCACTGCCTGTTTTTGCTGCACGCCTGGCGCTGCCAGATCGCCAGGAACAACCACCACCTGACACGAAGCTCGCTCAGCAACTGCGAGAGCTGCACTGTTACTATTGATACCAAATACAATTGGTCCAATTGAACAAATCGCTGAGTAATCTTGATCTTCAATTACTGAATTAGCGATGAATAAAACTCTATCATCTGATGCTTGTATCTGGACAGCTGCAACATCAGGATCACCATTTCCTAGAGCGTCCCAAAATCCAGCGTCCATTGAATTAGTTCCAGCAGAAAACCTATTTGTTGTATTTCCATCAACCCTCCCCAAATTTCCTGCATCATTTTGGCCAAAAGAAACAATTTCTGCTGAAGGATCTCCTAAATATTCTGCATGCGTCACAATAAACAAGTGCGCAAACCGTCTCGAGTTACCATGAAGTGGGCGTGAAACCAGGTAAGAATCCTCACCGTTTGGATCAAAATAATTCACCGGATCATTCCGGCAGTACAGATACCGGTTCCAAGTGATCGGAAGCATCGGGTTCCCGCCTACCGGGTCGGGGGAGATAAACCTCGGGAACGTGGAATGGTAATACCGGGCGCCGAAATAGTGCAAATCCAGCGTGTAATCGATTTCCTTGTTAGTGAAGTTCAACAGATACGATTCCCGTACAATATCAGGCGGATCGTCGCCGACTACCAGATCCTTTCCAAACGGTGACAACCGATTCAGGCCGCCCTTCAGTTCCGGCCAAACCACCCGACGTTGATCGTTAATCAACATCTTGGCGCTGCCAAGATGATCGAAATACACATATCGGATGGAACGTTTGCCGCTACTGGCAATCGGTTGAAAACCAAATATATCGCCAACATCAAAAACCTGCTCAATATTCGGGGCTAGTTCAACAACCAACTCCCGCCGGTTATTCTGCAGCACATCCAGCGCTTTCAGTGGACCTGAACCCTGTGCCTGCACCGGCGATCCTACCGCCACCAAACCGGACTCACCCATGTTTTTGAAAAATTGAATTGTCCCGAGCTGGTTGATAGTGATCAGATCAGACAAGCCGTTGCCATTGAAGTCATCCAAAAGCATTGCTGTGGTATCGCCGGTGTCCAACCATTGACCGATCACATAATCCTGATGATCTTCGGCAATATAAACCCACACCCCCTGAGCTGTGGCGACAAGAATATCAGACAGACCATTGTTGTTCAGATCAATGACCTCAATCGCCCGCGGCGTCGCTGTATAAAACCAGGATGTATAAACCATGTTGCCGCTCGAATCATTGAGATATAACAATACTCCACTTTCATCTGCCACGATCAAATCCAACAAATTGTCACCATTTACATCCTGAATAGCAGCATCTACGACATCTAACGGTGAATGCGTGTTATTCTGGGGCATCAGCCAGTTCCCTTCACGGAAATACAAGGTGAACTGGCTCATTTTATTAGTAGAAGTGCTTATTACAAGAACATCCTGTGTGCCATGTCGAAGAAGATCATTTGGGTCTTCTTGGTTAAGAATGTTTCCGGTTTCATCGATCGCGCCATATCGTATCAAAGACAACGCGTTGTCAAGTTCAAACCCTTGATTATTGATATTACCCATATCAATCACGCGATTAAACATCATGCCATGATAACCTAAATCCCGTGGGAACGTTCCGAAAAGGCCGTCGGTGCGGGTTGTCCCTATTATCATGCGCGATAAATCAAATGTTGGAAAGCCGGCGTTTAAACAGGGGCTATTCACCCTATGACGCGTACTGATCGAGCTTAGATAATAATTATGATCCGGACCGGAAACAAACAATGGATCAACTGACATAACGCCATCACCGATATTCAAAGTACCCGGGGCGACAGAATAATTAACCCTATTACCATAAATATTACTATACAATGCCTCAATGTTCACATTCGGATTATCGCTGAAAATCCCGAAGTCGCTAAAGGTGATAATACTCTCTTCAATTATTATACTTGATGGATTATTACCAGTTACGAGCAATGCAACGCCATCATAATCAGGGATATTGAACGAACAATCAGAAATCGTTGTATTTCGGATTAGAACCGAAGAATCTTCTACTAAAACGCCGGTAAGGTATTTTGCAATAAGACAATTTGTCAGTATTGGATATGAATTGTTTGTTGCAATAACGCCAGCGATCGCTGAATCATTTCTAAGTAAATGAACGTCCTGTATTTTAGGTGAAGCTGAATTGCATAGCAGATTGATTTCGCTGGATAAATTCTGAATCACAGAATCTGCTCCATTGTTTAATATAACTGTTCTGAATGCATCATCACCTGAGATAAACGTTTTATTTTGGCCTGACCCAATAATATCGATTCCCGGTTTGTCAACAATCAAATCCTCATCAAGATCATATGTTCCAGGGAAGAGCTTGACAGTTACACGAGAGCCGCCGCTGGTGTCGGCCATGTCGATAGCATATTGAATACTATTATAGGGGTTTTCAATGGTTCCATCGCCATTAAGCGATCCTGGTTTAACAAATAAATCCCCCAAAGGTTGTTTCCAGTGGAACAATTTGGTAGCGATATTTCCAAATGGTTTTTTGTCAACGCCTTCCAGATTGGAAGTTGTCATAAAGGTGTAAAATCTCATATTTTCAAGATTAGCAATACCGATTGGAATCGTTAAATCTAAAAAGGTATAGGTATTGAGACCGTGGGAGAGAGGAAATTCAAAACCGTATTGAAAATCAGGCGGCGTGATTCCATCAGGTTGATAATGAAGCCACATATTATCATCGGGGCCGCTATGAATATAATACTCGCCCAATACCTCAAGAACAATAAACAACCAAACATCCTGGGCAGAACCTTCGTTTTTTATAACGGCATCCGCCTTAAAGTCATCGCCCCAGAAGAACGTTGTTTGATTCGGGTCAAGTTCAATGGTAACAACCGGATGAAAATAGTTAAACTGTGCTATGTTATGCTTACCAAGATTTATGTAGCACTCGTTCTTATTCAGTTTTGTCAGCGTCTCGTCACTAATGTCGAATGTCAGCTTCTCAAGTAGGTTGTTGCCTGTCAAATCATAAAAGAACAACTCTGCTGTGTTGCCTTCTGCTATTTTTAGACGCCGCCGGTTATCATGGTCATAAAAAACTTTAATACTCTCACCATCAGGAAAATCTATCTGTTTTAACTTGTTTTCTGCAGAAAACTGATAGGTGTGATTTGTCAAGTGGTTGTATGTCATGTTTCCATTAAGATCAAATGAAAAAGGCTCACGGTCACTGTAAATTCGATCATTGGGACGGTTATTTTCAAATTCAAAATTTGAAAACGTCAAAATACCTGAACTGCTCTCTCGAGAAGTCATGTTTCCTGAAGAATCGTAGCTATATTCGTAATGATTGTCGAGACCATCTGTCGCCAATTGTAAGCTGCCGTCCTCATTATAATTGTAAGACATGTCACCAATGGCAGTAATTCGATCGAGCCTGTCATACTGATATGAATCCTCCCAAATCGTTTTGTTTTGATTTGAAGTTACACATATTTTTTCGATTCGATTCCGATTATCTGGATGAAACGACAAATGCGTATTATTGTCATATGTGATCTTTTTTAAGGCACCTATTTTGTTATAAGACACATTTTTTGCAATTTCGCGCCAAGAATCCGGATGCGTGATGTCTGCCAGATAGACTTTCGTTGTCCATGGGCCATGATTTAGACCATTGCCAGGCCCCCATTCAGTCTGAGGAAGAATGATATCGTTGCTATAAACAACATAGACCTCTGATGAAGGCAGCTTTACCATTAACTGATTTCCCCAACCATTATAGTAATAGTCTGTTGTATAAACATGTTGGGAATGATCAAGCAAATCGGGGTTGATCCAAAGTGATTCTGATTCGAGTTCGCCAAACGTGTTGTAGGATCGGGCGATTACAAAATCAATGACAATGTTGTTTTCACCACAATCTAGACATCGACCTTCCCATGCAGATGTAAGGCGACCATTACCATTTCTAATGTTACATGTTTCACCGGTTGGAAATGTAACAATTGTTTGATCATATGCTAAACCACGTATTGTAAAATAGGGCAGCGAACCTTCCTCTACGGTGACAAGTTTCAACCTGTTAGCGCCATCATATTCGTAGGTAATTTTTCCCTCCGGTGTATATTCGTAGTGCAATTTACCGTCTGGATAGTATTCGAAGTTGACAACGCCTCTTTCCGGTTCATTTAATTGGGTCTTTCTCCCCAATAAATCGTAGGTGTAAGCGCGTAATGTGTCACCGTGATTAACCTCTATCAGATTTCCAATAAAATCATATGTATATGTAGCAGAACCAGCAGGTTCGCCAGTGATGGCTTCCAGAAGATTACCTCGCGTGTCGTACATGTAATTGCGGTACCTATACGTTTTACTTCCATGGTAATCGACAGATTCTAATTCAGCGATTGTTGTTTTCGTTTTATTATCACCATGCAGCACTGTATAAACATAATCAGCCTCACTGTCGCTGTCGATGATGCGTGTCGGACGACCAAGAACATCGTAGTTGTAAGTAATTTCAATATCAGTCCCTGGATGGATAGCTCTTACTACTTGACCTTTCCAATCATAGGTCGAATCCATCATCACGACAGCTTCTACCTTGCCATTATCGCCATAGACATGTGTTTTATGATAACTGGGATTCCCCATTTCATCTAGAATGTATCGGTCGGTAACAACAGAATCTCCATTTTCGAAACGTCGCTCATACGTGATTTCTTTGCCATTATATTTTATGTCTAAAGGATATCGACCGGAAGGCTCATCATTGCTATCGTAGAGTTGTTTTATCCAACTCAGCCTGAACAGTACATCATATGCATATTCTGTTTCATTATTTGCAGTATCAATTGAACGAATAACAAGTCCGGTGGATGGATCAATCACGTTATTTTCAAACCAAATATTATTAATTATTTTATGTGCCAATGCACCATATTCGTAACAAAATAATGTTGCCGGTTGAGAATCAATTTGTTTCCAATTTAGTTGAAACCTATCATCTGTATAGTTAAATAATGTCGTTTCCAGCACTGCTGAATTGTTTTCTATGAGTCGTTGCTTTTGCGTCACCCTCCCTTTTCCTGTGTCATATTCATTACATACACCTGAAATAACCTCTTCACCATTTTCAATATCCACCGCTTTTGCGTATTCCCAGTAAAGTGCATCAACCTTATAATTACTGCTATACGGATTGTCACAATTCAGTTCATTTTCCCAGTAGTAATATACACGTTCTGTCACGATATCTGGTAATCCGTCAGCCTGGGATATTATCAATTTAATGTTACCAAAATCATCATAGTCAAAGGTTTCTTTTGTGCTAACGTAAGTTTCTTTACTTTCAGCATACAAACGTGTTTCTATAGATTCCTGACGGATATTTTTCTTGAATATCTTTTTATTGTCGTGACATGCTAACCCGCTCACACTTTCGCCATCAGTGTATTCATAGCGCTCTGATTTTTTTATCACTCTTGAGTCCCCGCTATTCTCATAGTATTTCACTTCTTTGAGGCGACCATTTTTAGAGTTGTCTTTATCAGGGCAATCCACTTCTTTTGGTTTTTTAGGCCAACTAGACCAAGGATAAGATGAACCATCGTTATGCTTGCAGTAAAATGACTCATTTATCCATTCAAAAATCGTTTCATTTCCATCTGGATCTTTAATCCCGGTTTCCCCAAATGTATTAACGTTGGTATAAAATGGCAAACCATCACCTTGCACGATAAAAACACACTTGTCTTGATATTCAGTGGTAATAACTTTATATTCCCAAATATAATTTATGTTGTTCATTTCAAGTGTTTTTTTATGGATAAATCGTGAAGGTCGATAGTAGTTCCACATTACTGTCCTTTGTTGTGAATCCTCAAATAATTTCACCATATCAATCGATTGCGTTATGATGTTTTTATATTCGTATTCTGTTTTTGCACCAAAAGGGTTTTCATACAGTACTATTTCGCCTGATTCATTGTAGTCAAACAAATGCGAGTATAAATCGTCAGGCAAATTGATTTGTTCCAGAAATAACTGATCAGGGATTTCAACAGGTAGAGGATGATCAGGAAGAACATTAATATCATGATGGCAGTCTGAACCATACCAGGGTTCAACGAAGTTATCTAGAGAAAATGTAAACTTGTACTTAATTATATTAGGCTGAGAACCCGGAAGTGTGAATCCAGGCATTTCAAGGGTTGATAAACAAGGAATATAAATAGAGTTGTCTTGTATGGGTATTAGGTCATATTCAAACTTTATCTCTCTGCCAAAGGAGTCAACTATCTTGTCAATCAAGTGTGAAGAATATAAAACATTGTCTCCGTCAAAACTACTAGAATTAAGATAAGAAATTTCTATCTTGTTGTTTGGGTTTTTGTAGCTTTCTATTTTCGTTACATAAAGAACCTCATCGTCACTTGTGCCAGTATTAAAACTTACAACACCGTTTTCGTACACCTCATAGGGAAGCGCTGGCACACTTAGAATATCTCCCCCAAAATAATATTTTTTACCTGTTCCATCAAATATGACAATCTCTCGATCTGCATCCTCACCATAATAGTCTTTCACAAGAAGAACATAACCTTCCCCATCCAAGGCATCATATCGAAGATTTCTATTAATATTGTTTTCATCTGGATAGGGACCAAAACGATGCATCGCACCGGATGGGTCTTCAAAAAGGAACATTTCTGTATCGCAAAAGCTTGATATTCTTTCTTTTCGTCGAAACAAGCGGCCCATATGCAACGACCAACCAATACCTACTGGTGAAAAATACATTACACTTGTATCAACCGGAGCAGGCACGTAATACTCATCTCGACTAAAGTTTATTAGCGATTCATAAGCATAACTATCATCTGACTCATATCGCCAGAAACTCGAGTTATAAAACATTTTTAACTGGAGATCCAGGCCGGAACCTTCCGGGCCAGGATACATCGGTGATACTGGAATCTGCAGCATGATATTTCCCGTCTGCATGTTGATATCCTCATTGGCAGAAGAATAATAGGCAAACGTATTATCAAAACCAATGTCGTCCATAACATTTTGATCACCAACTGCATAGCTCAGGTGATTCAAAGAAAACAATATGAACATTATAATACTGACAAATTTGATTTGTTTCATTTAATAATCCTCCCGGCAAATTTATAAAGACTCCGTTTTCTAGATACGAGTAACATGAGGATAAAATAAAAATATATATTATGTCAAGTGTTTTTTCTATCTGTTTTCCATCCAACTTTAAGGGCGCCCGATTCACAATGTATCCGCGGAAGCAAATGCTAAAGGAATTATGACCTCATTACAAACTGATACAGATCGAAACGCATACAGGCTGTTTACGAATCCTTAAGTTGAGTTTTGCATTTCAAACATATAATTGTTCTACTTGACATGTTCTTCCACGGTAATAACTCTTGACACACCGGACAACGTAATCGAATGCTCTTCATTTTTTTGTCAAACTGGAAGTAAAACCAGAAAAACAGAAAAAATACTGCTATAAGAACAGGGATAGCGACGTATTTTTTCCACTCCACAACGTTATTGTCATTCTGATAATTAGCCAAAACAAAGATAATAGAAAATCCAATTAGCATTACTCCAAGCATTCGTCCGCCATATTTAAACGCATAACGCTTTGAACTCTGAGAAAAGAAATCAAGCTCTTTTATGAATTCTTGTCTTCTAGAATCGTCGATTTTATTAATTGGTTTCATCAGTTTACTCGCGATATGCATTTTCACTAAGCTGCAGACCTTCGGTATCATTTATGCTGCACGGTCCTGTGAGTTTTGTCAACTCGGGTGCAACATAAGACCAAACGCCAACATTTGCATCGATTAGACCAGTTACGATGACTTCTTTGGCAGTTGTTACCGCTCCCGGTATTGCGCCTGGAAGGCCTGAAATAGCGCCGGGCAAAATCAGAAACAATATGACAATTATATAAAGGATTCTGGTTACTGAAAATAATGATGCGTGTTTATCCATTTTCTTTCTCCTGACAGTAAAAAGCTTATTGATCCTCATCGCTTTCACTACGGTTCAAACGCGATGCTTGCGCACGAACTCAGCCTTCCAGCCGGATCAGGTTTCCAAGTAAAATTACTGGAAAATAAACAGTTGCCATCTGTTTAATCTCTCCTGCCTCTCTGCTCCTTAAATCCCAGTCGCTCAAACATATCAAAATTCTTTTCACTCTCGACCTCAGGGTAATTATAGTTAACAGGCAGGCCATTAATTTTAATGCCTCCCGGTGAAATTGCATAAGAATTTTTGTCTTCATCATATTCTATTGGGAAAAACATCTGTTTAAGAACGCCTTTAGCATGTCTAGTAAAGCCACTAATCACGATATAAAGGTGGCCCTCCGTTATGTGATCATTCCCTGGGGGTGGATTCAAAAAATAGTATCCGCGGAAGCCCTGGCTCATGTGATCTTTTATATCGTCCAAGGGTTCATATTCACACCACGGAAAGAGTAACAACTCTTTATTGTTTCGAAAAAATTCCCATTCTGCAATCAATGCTGTTTTTTTCGTTATTTCCCCGACTTTGATTTCAGGGTAGCTACTGGTAAAAATATCAGGACAATCCTTTAATTCGGCATCGGACAGCAAAAACGTATAAAAAGTTTCAACCAGCTTTAGTCCTTCCTGGATACGAATACTATAATGGTCAGGTTCTGCCGTAATCGATACGCCGGGCAAAATCAGCAATAATATGACAATGACATAAAGAACTCTGGTTCCTGAAAATAATGATACGTGTTTATCCATTTTCTTTCTCCTGAGAGTAAAAAGCTTGTTGAACCTCATCGCTTCCACTACGGTTCAAACTCGATGTTTGCGCAAAAACAATTTTTTCCAGCCGGATCATAAGTTAATAATATGGGAAAGCGCTTGTCGTTTCAAATTTATTAGAGCTTTACCGCCCTTTTCCATCCAACTTTATGGGCGCCCGATTCACAATGTAGCCGCGGAAGCAAATGCTATACGATTCGGTCCATAATCGCCCCGCCGGAATATGCCGGTGGGGCTTTTTTAATAGAGGGGGAGTTTTCAATATCCAATGTCCAAGGGTTAAATACAGGAGCAAGGAGCAGGAAGCGGGAAAGTGGGAGAACCGCGAATGAACGCGAATGGACGCGAATAAGGTTTGAAAGCCAATAAAATTTTATTCAGCAATCACCGTCTGGTTTTTTAAGGGTTAGAATTCAGTATCTATGGTCTTCTGGTTTTGGTCAGAAATCTCACAAACCAAAATCAACCGAAAAGCCACAACTAGAAACCCAGTGCCAGAAACCAGGAACCCGCTGAACGCGGAGCGTTCAAGCGCCCAATGTCCAATA
>CAYOJK010000033.1:0-16379 GCA_964404285.1 uncultured bacterium
AAGAGCTTATGCAAAGCTTGGATATTCAATATGTCAGGAACAGCCTAAATTGCTCAAGCAGCCGGAAGAACCACAAATAAATACGAATGGGAAGAATAGGGTTCTAAAAACAATCAAGTGTTTTTCAGGCATCAATATCCGTTTTTTTTGAGGGTTAGTCTTCAAAAGCTATTGTCTTTGGGTTTTATTAAAAAATCTCGCCAATAAATATCAATCGAAAAACCTAACAAGAAACCAGAAATTGCCTTCCACTAGACTCCTCAATGGCGCTCCCCATAATTTGAAACTCCCCACCTTTGTCCAATAATTTGTGTTTATTTGTGTCCATCCGTGGTTCTCCCCCACTCAGCGCTCAGGGCTCGGGACTCAGCGCTAAGAATAGCGTTCGAAGAGCGCTCATGATATACTTCGCATCGTTGTAACGAACGGACACCGCTATGCAGACATTACTTGAAATCACGGGTTTGACGACGACATTTTCATCATCGACCGAAACGGTTACAGCCGTTGACAGAGTCGATCTGCATATCGATCGCGGCGAAATCGTCTGTCTGGTCGGAGAATCCGGCTGTGGTAAAAGCGTCACCGCACTGTCGATCATGGGCCTGCTGCCGTCTCCCCCCGCCAAAATCACCGCCGGTTCCATCCTATTCAAAGGCGCCGACCTGCGTTCACTATCTGAAAAACAACTCCGACGAATACGCGGCAAAGAAATTGCGATGATTTTTCAGGAGCCGATGACATCACTGAACCCGGTCTTCACGATCGGCTCGCAAATTATGGAAGCAATCCAGCTACATCAATCACTTCCAAAAGCTGACGCAAAGGCGCGCGTAATCGAGCTGCTTAAAACCGTTGCGATACCTGATCCGGAACAGCGGTTTCGTGAATATCCGCATCAATTATCAGGAGGTATGCGGCAGCGAGCGATGATTGCGATGGCGCTGGCCTGTAACCCCGATCTGTTGATCGCAGATGAACCGACAACAGCGCTCGATGTGACGATTCAAGCCCAAATACTGGAGCTATTGCTTCGGCTTCGGGAAGAGTTCGGGCTGGCCATATTGTTGATTACGCATGATCTGGGTATCGTGGCGGAAACAGCCGATAGAGTCGCCGTGATGTACGCTGGTCGCCTGGTTGAAACCGCCTCTGCTTTAGACTTATTCGCCGAACCCCTGCACCCCTATTCCCAAGGCCTGATCCAATCAGCCACACTAATGGGCAACTACGATTTGAACGACAAGAAAACCCATCACGCATCCACACAAACCACTCGACCCGACCGAAAAAAACTACCGGCTATTGACGGTTCGGTTCCATCCCTGTCCGCTTTGCCGCCAGGTTGTGCTTTTTCGCCCCGATGCCGCTATGCGACGGAGGCATGCTCTCTCCCTTCTGCGGTGAAAACAATGCACGAACCCCGACCAAGTCGATTTGTTCGATGTATTTTGTATGAAAGCGCCAACTCATGAATCCGCTGTTGCAAATACAAAATTTAAAAAAGTTTTTTCCTGTTCGGAAAGGTTTGCTTTCGCGTACAACTGCCTGGGTCAAAGCCGTCGATGATGTCTCCTTCACTGTTCAAGCTGGTGAAACCTTAGGAATTGTCGGCGAATCCGGCTGTGGAAAAACAACGATCGGTCGCTGTATTTTGCGCCTCGAAGAACCCACATCCGGCAGAATCCTTTTCGATGGTCAAGATTTGGCGCAGTTGTCGCCTGGAGCGATGCGCGAAATCAGGCGGGATATTCAAATCATCTTTCAGGATCCGTATTCCAGTTTGAATCCACGCATGACGGTGTCGAGAATTATTGAGGAGGCTTTGATCATTCACGGTATCGGTGAACCGCAATCCCGCCATAAACGTGTCTGTGAGTTGTTACATCAGGTGGGCCTTCTTGAGACCAGTGGCGACAAATATCCACATGAGTTTTCCGGTGGTCAGCGACAGCGTATTGGGATCGCACGAGCTCTGGCTTTGAATCCGCGTCTGGTTGTTTGTGATGAAGCCGTCAGTGCATTGGATGTGTCTGTTAGAGCTCAAGTCATCAATTTATTAGATGAGTTACAAGAAACATACGGGCTGACATATATTTTCATCGCGCATGATTTGTCGGTTATTCGCCATTTTTCAACTCGTGTTGCGGTGATGTACTTAGGAAAAATCATGGAAATCGCTCCCCCTGAAAAGCTGTATGCGCGTCCGGCGCACCCTTATACGCAG
This sequence comes from uncultured bacterium, assembly GCA_964404285.1. Lineage (GTDB taxonomy): Bacteria > CSSED10-310 > CSSED10-310 > CSSED10-310 > CSSED10-310 > JBASEY01. Next base: position 2,228 of record CAYOJK010000033.1, read on the forward strand.
GCGCTTTTATCGTCGGCTCCCGTGCCGGATCCAACTGCAAAACGCACCCGAATTCTGCTGGAAGGAGATGTGCCGACGCCATTGAATCCGCCATCCGGATGCCGTTTTAGCACGCGATGTTTTATTGGTAAAAACAAGGCTATTTGTAAAGAAACAGAGCCTGTTTTAAGGTTTTGTGAGGCGGGTCATGAAGTGGCTTGTCATTTTTCTCAATTTAAATAGTTTTTTTTTGTGAACTGATGTAGTATGGTGCCGATAATTATCCGGAGAGGGTAATTCCAGTGCAACATTTAAAAAGACGACTTATTCAGGAGGTATCGGATCATGGTCGCAGGGTTTGAACAATTCGCTTTATTAATGTACTTTAACAAGGGCGGTCCGATTATGTGGCCTTTGCTGGGAATCAGCATCTGGGTTATCGGCATGGTTATCGAGCGCTTCATTCATTATTACCGCGTTTCTATCAACACACCCGATTTTCTTCGAAAAATCAGAATATTATTGGAACAGGCCAAAATAAAGGAAGCCATTACACTGTGTGAAAACTACAAGGGACCGATTGCATCGATCATGAAAGCAGGTCTGTTGAAAACCGGTAAATCCCGTGAAGAGATCGAAACTGCGATCGCTGCGTCAGGCGGTATTGAAATGTCACGCCTGGAAAGAGGTCTTGCCGGTCTTGCAACATCCTCATCGATAGCGCCTTTGTTGGGCTTTCTGGGAACCGTTACGGGTATGATCAGGGCATTTGACGCTATCGCAGCTCACGGCATGAACAACCCGGCAATGGTTGCGTCCGGTATTTCCGAAGCTTTGATTACAACGGCTGCAGGATTGATCATCGGTATTCCAGCTATGACCTTCTATAACTATTTTACGTCCAAAGTTCGTAAGCTGGTGTTGGAGATGGAAGAATCGAGTGGTCTGTTATTGGAGTTCATGGACGAACTATCTGCATCTGTTGAAGATTAATTATCAACGAAGACAAAGGATTTTGTAATGTATTTTAAACGCTCAAAAGTCACAGAGACGAAGGCAGAAGTGCCAAACGCGTCGATGTCTGATATTGCGTTCCTTTTGTTGATATTTTTCATGGTGACCACCTCATTTACCGTTGACAGAGTCAATGTCGATCTGCCTCGATCAACGTCTCGAACAGGAATAGAAAAAGATCATGAGATTGTTTCCGTTCAAACAAACGGTTTTATTCAGTTTCGAGGTGAGCGGGTGATGATGTCTGATATTCAACCTATGGCCTCCATGGAAATAGCTAAAAATCAGGATAGAATTTTCCTGTTGAAAATTGACAAAGGAGTGCGCTGGGAACTTGTCGATGAACTTCTGGAACAGCTCCGCTTGGCGCGTGTTAGAAACTTGAGTCTTCCGACGAACCCCAGAGCGGACTAGTGAGGTAATTATGCGATTTTCACGTTCTTCAAATGTAGAAGCCGAAATTCCTAATGCTTCAATGTCGGATATCGCGTTTCTTCTTCTGATATTTTTTATGGTTACTACCGCGTTCGCCGCTCAACAAGGCATCGATTTCCGCCTTCCTGCCCCGACAAAAGATCGGGAGGATATCCAGGAAAAAGAATTGGAAGCTATCACGATTCAAGTGATGGCCTCCGGTCGATTAGTCGTCGATGGGATGCCTAAAAATTTGAGCGACATAGCGCCGTATATTCGTCCTGTCCTAGCGGTTGATCCCAAAAAATTCGTTATCATTCAAATGGATATGGATGCGGCATACGGCCACATGATCGATGTTCTGGACCAGTTGAAAATACTGAATGTTCAGAATATCGCCCTGCCTTCACGACAGGAAATGCGATCATGGTAACCAGGAATGTGGAGCCAACACAATGAATTACGATATTATTCATGAACAAAAAGAAATCCTAAGACGCCGGGATCGAATCAGCCTGGACTGGGCGATTCTACTAGCGATCATTCTCCATACCCTGATTCTGTATATTCCTCCTGTTGCTAAATTCGAAACACAAAGAGTCTGGGAACAGGAACAAAAAGAAACGATGCAAATGGCACGCTACAGCCCACCTCCACCACCGCCCGAAGAAATGCCGGCTGAACAACAGGTTCAAAAAAGACAACAAGTACTAGCAAAACCTATCCCGCAACGAGAAGCCGTGGACTTGGACAATATCGTCGTCATCGAAGATGATTTCGAACTCGTCTACGATTTCGACGATATCGATAGTATCGATTTCGACGAACCTGAAGCCCTGCCGGATGAACCATTGCGGGTCGGTGGAGACGTGCGATCACCAACTATCGTCAAACGAGTTGAACCCAAATATCCCGAAATCGCTAGACGCACCAGAATTACAGGTATGGTAATCCTAGAAGCCATTATCGATAAAAATGGTAATGTCAGAGATGTTAAAGTTATCAAATCACTGAACAGCTTGTGTGATGAAGCGGCTGTCGATGCTGCTAAACAATGGAAATTTGAACCAGGAACACAAAATGATATCCCGATCGATGTCATTATGAACCTGACCGTCCAATTTATGTTGAAATAATTTTCCTTCTGTCTACATCCCGAAATGGCGGAATTCGTTTCCGCCGTTTTGTTTTTTATCCCCTCCACATATCAAAACGAAAAGCCTAAATCGCCATATTTTTTGATAGATCATGAACAAAAAACATGTTTGTTCGTAATAGATCATAGAAGACGATCAGCGATCTGATTCAAAAAAAACCTTAAGACGACAGTTCGCCTTAAAAAGACTTATCTTTCTGTTGTCTATTTTCTTTTAGCGTAATAGGCTTGCTGAGATTTTTGGAAGGAGGCTCCAGTGCAAATTTTGACCCCTATCCTAGGAATGATCCTGATTGTCACCTTGCCGATTTATGCTGAATCACCAACTGAATCGATCGATTCTAAACCGACTGTTATTCTGACCTTGGATGATTGCATCACCAAAGCAATTGAAAATAATACAGATTTGAAAAACCTGCTGGACCGTCAGCCTATTTCACACGAGCGTATCCGTGACGCTAAACGTAAACAATGGCCCTCCCTTTCCCTCTCTATTACAGATATTTCCAATACTTCCAATTCAAATGACTACGGTGACCCTTCAGCAAGCCGACGAATCATTCCAGGAGAAGGCCTTCAGGCTGCTGCTGATCTGAACGTATCCCTTTATGATTCAGGCGGCAGACGATCGGAAATACGATTGGAAAAAGAAGCGTTGACCCTGATCGATACCTCGATTACCAAAATCCGCCAAGATATCGTTTACCAAGTCATTTCGCTCTATTTGGCCGTGCTGGAACGCCAAGCGGAAGTGGATGTGCGCACAGAACAACTCGCTCAGGCACACGAATCATTAAATGTCGCAAAAGGTCGACTGCACTCCGGTGCCAGTATCGAATACGTGGTTCTGTTGGAGGAAGCCTACTTCGCTCAAGCTCAAGCTGACCTGCTTGCTGTAGAATATGCCCTGAATAATGCCCGACGAGCGCTCCTGTTGGTTATGTATGAGGATATCAACGCAAACATCGACCTGGCGCTAATCGATATTGACGCGATATTCGATATTTCTGATACCGCTTTAATCGAAACCGCCATAGCAAACCGTATGGAATTCCATCATTATAACGCTGAAATCGAATCATACCGACAGCAATTGAAGCTCATACGCGCTGCTCGTTACCCCACCCTGGATTTCTTTGCCTCATACAGCCGGCAAGGTGAAAACTTCGACGCCATGAAACATGCTGATATTGACTGGTCTGCTGGGCTGTCTTTCCGCTTTTCTCCTTTTCGTGATGTCAATTTGATGGGAACGACATCCAGACATTGGATCAATTCTTCCGATTTCATGCAGCGCAACTCCCTGGGCGTTTCATTGAACGACGGCAGCACAACACGAAGCAAAGAAGCTGAAATTCTTGCTGCAATACGAAAGCTCCAGTTGGAATTGACCCACCTGGAGGATGTCGTTGGCGCCGAAGCGCTTACTGCGTGGGAAATGTATCAGAGTAGCCGAGCCATGTTATTGGCTCGACAAAAAGGTCTCGCTGCAATGGAAGAAAATGAACGCATACAACAAAAACAGTATGAATTAGGCTTAAATCAGTATAAAGATGTAGTCGATGCTCGTGCCGAACGCATCGCGGCCAAAATCACTTTGAACCGTGCATCCTATTCAATGGAACATTACAAGATGAATCTTGAGTATGTTCTGGGACTGTTGGGTTATCAGGAGTCTTCAAAATGAAAACCAATACACTGACAACAATAGGTATCTTTTTTATTATTCTGCTGAGCGCCATTTCTTGTGGTAACCCGAATAACTCTAACCTAGGATCGAATTCAAACTCGCCAGGTGAGAATCCAATCGCGGTTGAGCCGCTGCCGGTTGAAATTAAAGCGGTGGAAAAGGGCAGTATCGCAGAATATATTGAGTCGACAGGAAATATTTATGCAGAATCACGTGTGATGATCTATCCCAAAGCAACCGGACGGGTTGTTCAGATCGATGTCGAAGAGGGTGACACAGTAAAAACCGGCCAAAGACTTGCGCTTTTAGAAGATGATGAGTTGAAACTGCGTAAGCAGCAACTTGATATAATGAGACGCCAGGCAAAAGAAAAACTGGAGCGTGCCGAAGAGCTTCATCAAAATCGGATGATCAGTCAAGAAGCCTATAATGATGCTGTCTATCGCCATGAAGATGCGGATGTCGCTTGGAAACTAGCTCGGTTAAATCTGGACAATACACGCATACAAAGCCCGATCGACGGTGTGGTTGTATCCAAAAAAATACGTATCGGTGATCTGGTCGGTATGTCAACGCCTATTTTTGAGATTATCGATCCGGAATCACTACTGATAGACATCTATTTACCGGAAAAAGAGTCTGCACGCCTTCGCCGGCAAATGCCGGCTGATATCATGCCTGATTCGCTTCCAGGAACGGTGTTCAAAGCATCTATTCTGCGTATCAACCCGACCATTGATCCCAGTACGGGAACTGTCAAAGTCACGTTGGCGTTTGATAGTGATATCGATCGTCTGAACGCCGGCATGTTTGTTAGGGCAAGAATTGAGGTTGATTCACGGGATGCAGCGGTGATCCTTCCCAAACGAGCTTTGATACGTCAGCGGGATGAAAACCGCGTGTTTGTCGTGAACGATGCCGGCTTGGCTGAACAGCGTTCGTTGGCGTTAGGTTTGGAAAATTTGCATTTTTATGAGGTTTTATCCGGACTTGAAGCCGGTGAAAAATTGATCATGGTCGGACAACATATCGTCGAAGACGGCCAACCTGTGACCTGGGCTGAAGCATCACCTTTACCGGATTCTGAACCGCCGGCCCAAACCCAGTCGATAGATGATGAGACGGCAGCATGAGTATCGCAGCTTTTTCCATAAGACGCCGAGTGACCATATTGATGGCGACTATTGGAGTCTTCGTTCTAGGTTTTTTCTCGCTGAATAAACTGGAACTCAAATTATTACCGGAAATTTCCTATCCTACGTTGACAGTACAAACTGAGCTCGAAGGCGCGCCTCCTGAAGAAATCGAAGACTTGGTGTCCCGCCCAATCGAAGAAGCGCTGGGAACCGTTTCCAAACTCCTGCAAATCACATCGGTTTCACGTGCCGGCGTATCGGATGTCATCGTCGAATTCCAATGGGAAACCTCGATGGACAAAGCTCTGATGGATGTTCGAGAAAAAATCGATACCGTCATACTCCCGGATACCGCTGACCGGCCACGCATCCTTCGATATAACCCGGAAACTGAACCTGTTTTGACAATCGCACTGACCGCAGAAGACCAAGTAGCTCTGTATTCATTTGCTGACCAGGAAATGAAATCCAGGCTCGAAACTCTACCAGGCATAGCGGCCGTCAGAATCTTGGGTGGAGACAAAGAGGAAATCCTGATTGAAACCGATACGCGTCGCCTGGCAACACTTGGACTGAGTTTGACCGATATCGCTCGAAAATTGCGCATGGAAAACATCAATCTTCCAGGAGGCATATTGGAAGAAGGTGATTCACGTTTTCTGGTCCGTACACTGAACGAATTCCAAACTGTGGAATCCATATCCGATATCGTTATCAGTTCTTCGCGTGGTATCGATGTCCGTCTGAAAGATATCGCCTCGATACATCGAACTGTTGTCGATCGAAAAACAATCACTCGAATGAATGGGCAACCCAGTGTTCTAATGGATATATATAAAGAAGGTGATGCCAATATCATCAAAGTTGCCGATGCGGTGAGGCGCTACACAGGAACAGATGGATCGGGAAGCTATTCACCTTTGATGGCTATTCTTCCGGAAGAGATCGATCTTCAAATTATCGGTGACCAGTCCACATTTATTCGTGCAGCGCTACAAGAAGTGCGCTCGACAGCTATCCTCGGATCGATTCTGGCTATTCTGGTTATTTTCATTTTTCTCAGACATCTACCGAATACTGTCATTATCAGTTTTTCGATACCTATATCTATTGTTGCGACATTCATTTTAATGCATTTCAAAGGAATCAGTTTAAACCTGATGAGCCTGGGTGGCCTTGCTTTGGGTATCGGTATGCTGGTCGACAATTCCATCGTGGTTCTAGAAAATATTTTCAGGATGCGTGAAACAGGATTAACCGTTGCTGATGCCGCTCGAGCTGGCGCCGAACAGGTTTCCACTGCCGTGACAGCCTCGACCTTGACGACAATCGCCGTGTTCTTCCCGATTTTATTTGTTGGTGGAATCGCAGGACAGCTCTTTAACGATCTTGCCTGGACGATTGCTTTCAGTCTCTTGGCCTCATTGTTAGTCGCATTAAGTTTTATTCCCATGCTTGCATCCCTGAGCCTTAAAAAGTCGGCTGACCCTCTTGATGTCATCGCTTTAGTGCGGCTCTGGCGAAATATATCACCCTCGTTTGCATCGCGATCTCAACCCGCACGGTTCATATTGACATTTGCCGCCGTCTCCTCTTCAATTCTGAAAAACACGTCGCAGTTGATACAAAACTCGATTCGTGCACCGTTCAAACGGTACGAACATCGAATGCCGCTAGTCTCTATCACCCTGACAATTCTCTTTTTTCCTTTCCGTTTGGCATATTCTGCTCTATCGTTGTCTCTAACTATTATTGCAGCGGTCATCGTCAACACAACATGGATTCTGGCAGCTATACCGCTGGCTTTGATCAGAGGCGTTTGGATCGTGATCAATTTGGTGATCCAGCCGATATTAAACGGGTTTCAATCCTTTTTTACCCGGCTGCAATCATCATACAATCGGCTTCTGGCAGCGTCGTTACGCTACCCCGTTCATGCCCCTGTCATAGGATTGATCCTGGTGATACTGATCTCCGGATTGATTGTGCCGCGTCTTGGTTTGGACTTGATACCGACAATGGCACAAGGCGAGTTTTTCATCGATATCAAACTACCGGTTGGAACTCCATTGGAAGGCACCTCAACCACCATTGAACGTGTTGAGTCTATTCTACAGTCAATTGACGAAGTTCAGTCTGTCAGTTCTATCATCGGCACCGACACGTCATCCTCAGTCGCTTCAGGCGCTGAAGTCGAACATATCGCTACGGTACAAGTGTTATTGAAACCTGACTTTCGTAATCAAGCGGATGAATACCGTGTGATGGAAATTTTGCGTCAGCGTTTGGCACAGGTTACAGGAGTCCACAAACTCGATTTTCGTCGACCAACGATCTTTACGCTGCGCAGCCCGTTGGTAGTGGAGATACGTGGCAACAATCTGGATGCATTGATGAAATCATCTCAAGTGTTGGCTGACAAACTTCGTCGCGAAGCGACTTTCAAGGATGTCGTGACGTCGATGGAGTCTGGATATCCAGAAATTCAAGTTGTTTTCGACCGCGTCAAACTCGCCCGATTGGGAATGGCTCCGAGCGAAGTTGCGGCGATTATGCGGAATGCCATTGAGGGAGATGTTCCGACACGCTTTGGGTTGATAGGCGAAGAAATCGATATCAGAGTCAGAGCGGACCGATCGACTGCAATGACGCTGGAAGAGTTGCGCACGCTGGTAATCAATCCTCGAGCCGCGTCACCGATTTATCTGGCGGCGGTAGCGGATATCACGCATGCTATCGGCCCGAGCGAAATTCGCCGTGTCGGTCGCCATCGTGTGGCTCTGGTTACTGCTGAAACGCCTTTTCTGGATTTACAGCAGGCAACCGACCGAGTTCATGCCATCATCGATCAACAGCCATCGTTTCCCGGTATTTACTATGCTGTAACAGGTCAGACGGAAGAGATGCAGGAATCGACAAAAAATATGCTTGTCGCTTTATTGATGGCTGTTTTCTTGGTTTATTTGGTCATGGCTTCACAATTTGAATCTCTGCTACAACCATTGATTATTTTGTTTTCCATTCCGCTTGGATTTATTGGAGTTTTTCTTGGTCTTTACCTATTTAAAATATCACTATCAGCCGTCGTTTTTATTGGTTTTATTGTTTTAGCAGGCATCGTCGTCAACAATGCCATTATTTTGGTGGACACGATGAACCATCTTATGCGTAAGGGTATGGAGCCAATCCAAGCTATCCTTGATGCCGCCGATCAGCGCCTGCGTCCGATCTTGATGACCGCGACAACCACTATTTTAGGTCTGGTACCGATGTCTCTGGCGACGGGTCCAGGGGAAGAAATCCGACGACCTCTGGCTATTACCGTTATCCTTGGCCTGCTGGTTTCGACGCTTCTGACCCTGCTACTGATCCCGACAATTTATTCGTTGATTTACCGGAAGAAGGCCGTTCAAGAATCGGACGAGGATTAGTGAATGGTCAGTGAACGCACCTTTATCCACCCGTTGCCTAGATGGGCGCAACGACGACCGATTACAGCGCTGATGACCTGTGCCAGCATGATTGTCATCGGCCTTTTTGCCCTGTACCAAATGCCCATCGAGTTTCTTCCTGACTCCGCCAGCCCATGGATGTGGATGAATGTGCCGTATTCCAATTCCACTCCAGTAGAAGTTGATAAATCCATAGCTAAACCACTGGAAGAACAACTCAAATTAATGCGCTCGGTCAAACGAATCGTGATTCGCTCTTCAACCTCCGGCTGTCGAGTGAACATTCAGTTCGAAAACGGAACAGACATGGACAATGCATACTTGGAAGCACGTGACGCCATTGATCGTGCTCGTGTAGATTTTCCGGAAGATATCGGTCATATCGGACTTTTTCGCCAAAAAAGCGATGATATACCGGTTCTGTGGGTAGGCTTGTCGTTGCCGACACTTTCTTCTGAAGAATTATATCGACTTGTAAACGATCGTATCAAACCGACCGTTGAACGTGTTCCAGGTGTAGCGTCCGTTGAAATCCATGGGTTGATGGGTGAAAACCTTTATATCGATCTTGATTTGGACCATCTGCAAAGCCACAATATCGATATTTATGAGCTGTTTCGTGACCTGTCCCTGGCAAATGAAGACCCGTCTGTTGGTTCACTGAATGACGGCGGAACCCAGGTATTGGTCAGAACCTTGTTTCGTCTAAAATCTCTGGACGAATATCGATCCTTGCCGGTGGCTTCCGGAACTCTCACGCTGAAGGATATCGCCTCCGTCGAACAACGGCTGCCCGAAGTTGATTATATCAGTAGAATCAACGGCCAGGCAGGTTTCAGTATTTCGGTGAGCAAAGAATCGATGGCAAACACGGTCGAAGTCGCTCAAAATGCTCGAGAAGCGCTGGAAAAACTGGTTACACACCCTGAACTCGAGGGTTTGAATTTGATGCCCTTTTTCGATCAGTCGCAAATGATCTCCTCCTCGTTGAAAAGCCTTTTCACGACAGGATTATGGGGCGCTTTTTTCGCTTTTATTGTCCTGTATTTATTCATCCGTAACTTGCCGACGACTTTTGTGGTGATCATGTCTGTTCCGCTTTCCATTCTGACAGCATCAGCTACCCTGTATTTTGGAGGCTTCACACTGAATATGGCCACCATGATGGGGTTGATGCTGGCAGTCGGCCTACTGGTCGATAACGCGATTGTCTCGACGGAAAACATCTTCAGATACCGTCAAACGATACATGATCCTGTAAAAGCAGCTATTTTGGGCGCATCACAAGTGGGAACAGCTATCAATGCATCGACGCTGACATCGATCATTGTTTTTCTGCCGCTTTTTTTCGCAACGGGAGAAGTCGGGACATGGATGCGACAGGTCGGCTTTCCGATTTCTGTTTCGCTGATCGCATCCTTGTTTATTGCGTTATCTCTCGTTCCGCTGGCAATCACTCAAATCATCCGAAAACCAGTGATCCATCATTCACGATGGATACCCAAAATCACAGGAGCCTATCAACGAATACTGATACAAATTCTTGATCATAAACTGGTAACGATCCTAATCATACTTTCTGTGCTGGCCTCTAGTTTAATCGCAATTCAAGGCATACCATCCAATACGTCGAACAATGTGGGTATGCGACAAGTTTCCATTCGAATTCAACCACCGGATAACGCCAATCTGGAACAGGTTGAAAAAATTGTCATAGCTTTCGAAAAAGTGTTATTGGAAAACAAAGATAGGCTTGATGTCGTGAATATATCGAGCGGTATCAGGCCTAATTTTGGTCATATCCAATTATTTTTAAGGGAAAGCGGCCAAAATTTATTGCGAGATGAAGAGATAAAGAGCCGGGTGCGCGACCTGATACCCAAAATGCCTGGTGTCACCTGGTGGTTCGGATGGATGGGGGGCGATGCCGGTGGTGGGAATAACGTCGATGTCACGTTCACCGGTAATTCCCCGGTCACGTTGCGCCGACTGGCGGAAGAAGCCAAACCACTTCTTTTAGCATCACCCAACATCGTCGATGTCACAACATCCGATGATACCACGACACAGGAAATACATTTAAGTATCAATAGAGAACTGGCACAGAGTAACGGTATTTCCGCTAGTGAAATTGCTCAGACGGTCGGGATTGCGTTGATGGGACGCACGATCAGTCGGTTTCAAACCGGTGAACAAGAAATAGATGTGCGTCTCCAATTAAGTAAAGAGGATCGGGAGCATCTATTCAACTTGCTAAACCTACCGGTATACTCGCCTGGAGGCCATTCTATTCCACTAAAAACACTGGTGGATTACGAAGTTGTGCCTGGGCCGGACACCATTGTACGCGTGGATGGAAAAGCGGAATATACGATTCAGATCGAAATGGCGGACAGCGATATGAAAACAGCGCGGGAGACTATCACCCAAGCGCTGGCTCCGATGAAGTTTCCAGCCGGTCATGGATGGCGGCTTGGGCAAGCGTTCTTTGATTTTGATATGAATATGAAAGACCTTGGGCAAGCGTTCATGCTAGCATCTATCCTGGTTTTACTGCTGCTTGGCGCCCTGTTTGAATCCCTACTGCACCCGTTTACGATCTTTTTCAGCCTGCCGTTCGCTCTGGTCGGAGCCTTCTGGGCTCTTCGAATTACCGGATCTGAATTGAATATTATCAGCAACGTCGGCTTGATCATGCTGATCGGTATCGTCGTCAATAACGCTATCGTTTTGGTCGATCATATCAACCAACTCCGTGCAGCAGGCATGACACGCCGAGACGCATTGTTACAGGCAGGCAAAGACCGCTTTCGCCCAATTGTTATGACCGCTTTGACCACAATCCTAGGGTTGCTCCCGATGGCCTTTGCATCCGGCAATTTCACGTCTCAAATTTATTCTACCCTCGCAATTACCGTCTCAGGCGGCATGGTTACATCAACCCTATTGACCTTACTGATTCTTCCCTTGGTGTACGATCTAATGGACGATTTTCAATTGACACTTCGACGATGGTTTCATTCTTTTCAAATAACGCATTCCGGCAATGAAAAAATCTAATCCTCAATATAATAGGTGTCCGACCCGTAAACTCGTCAAAAAAGGCTCCGGGATAACCTCTGAAGGTCACTACGAATACAATGTCTTTATCGACCGACGACTTAAAAGCATACGATTGACCTGGCGTCCCGGCGGTAAACTGACGATCTCACTTCCTTGGGGTGTCAACACATCAGAATCAGCCCGCATATTGACCGAACACCAAGCGTGGATTACGACGTGTCAGGCTAAACATAAAGCTTTGCTCGATAATCCAAACATGCCTTTGTTGAGTATTGGCGGACGCCTGCTGTATAGAGGGCGGATGATTCCTATTGTTGCGACATCTGATGGATCGAACCCACATAATTTCACACTGGACACTCACCAACTAATCCTGCCGGAAGTTTTGAAAAATAATCCAAACCATCAGGATTTGATTATTAAGTGGCTTAAAAATCAGGCAAAAAAAGTCTTAATTCCATGCGTTGCCGAAACCGCTCAGCAAATGAATATTCCTATAAAACAGTATGCTATTCGAGATCAGTCCACTCGTTGGGCAAGCTGGTCATCTCGTAATCACATCAGTTTAAACTGGCGGTTGATCATGGCGCCGCCTGAAGTGTTTCACTATATTGCCGTTCATGAACTCACCCACGCCATTCATCCGAACCATTCGAAACAGTTTTGGGCCGGTGTGGCCGAATGGTGCCCGGATTGGAAAGCCAGAAGAGCATGGTTAAGGCAACATCAGTTTCTGCTGTGGGCGTTCCGATGATTAATCGCTATTATGTCCTATCGGTATCCTGACGATTTAGAAAGAAAGGAACAGCATGACATTTACCACTATCACACTTTTTTATCTGATTTTATACGTGCTCAGACAGACAATCGAAGTCACGTTGGAAATTATAAATGCCAGGTATATTCAGGCAGCAAAAGATCGTCTGCCGGACCATCTGGTAGGAAAAATCGATATGCCGACGTACAACAAATCCATTGATTATCACTTGTCAGGTTACCGATTTGGTATTGTCACGCGAATTGTTCATGCTCTGATTCACTGGTTTTTCATCCTTATCGGATTTCAGCTTCTGGATAGCCGCCTACGAGCTTTTGGCATGAACCCTTATTGGACAGGTCTGGCCTTTTTCGGCCTGTATTTCATTATTGGGTTGATCTTAAATTTGCCTTTCAGTCTTTACCACGATTTCGTACTTGAAGAACGCTTTGGTTTCAATAAAAAAACGCTTTCGGTGTTTATCGCCGATATTCTGAAAAATATCGCAATCTCAATTATATTAGGAGGCCTGGTTATTTTTGCTTTGTTGTGGTTGATGGAATCTGCCGGGACTCTTTGGTGGGTTTACTGTGCTGTCTTTGTCATAGTCTTTCAAATTTGTATGATTTGGATAGCGCCCACAGTTATATTTCCTCTATTCAACAAATTGTCGCCTCTGGAAGGTGAAAAAGGCCACGCAGCCAAAGAATTAGCTGCTACCGCGAATTTTCCGGTAAAGGAAGTGTTTGTAATGGATGCCTCACGCCGATCCGGTCATGCAGACGCTTTCTTCATGGGATTCGGTAAAATAAAAAAAATCGTTCTTTTTGATACGCTTCTAGACAAAACAACGACTGACCAAGCGTTGGCGGTGCTGGCCCATGAAATTGGACATTATAAATTGAAACATATTCGAAAAAATTTATTGCTGGCAGGAATAAGTATTTTTACCTTTTTTGGTTTCCTTGCTCTGATGAGAGGATGGCCTGTTTTTTATCACAGTTTGGGGTTTTCGATGATGTCGGATTACGCCGTTCTGATTATTTTCAGCATTATATTTACTGAGTTGTTATTTCCGTTTCAGATACTTTTTACGCGTCTGTCACGTCGCTTTGAGTATGCCGCTGACGCTTTTGCCGTGCAATTGACTCAAAAACCCGAAGCCCTTGTTGAAGCGCTTGAAATCTTACACACCGTCAATCTTTCTGCTCCTGTCGTCCACCCTGCCTACTCAGCCTATCACTATTCACATCCTGATTTGCCGGAACGCATCAAAGCAATTAGGCAATTGGAGTGAGGTCAATGAGTTGAAAAGTTGAAATAACTTTTTAAAACAGTAGGAAATAATGCAGACTTTTTTTAGGGGGACAGACTTCCGTCAAGAACCCTCTCCCGATCCTGTAGGGCATCGCCAGCCATAGGAATTTGTAATTCTAAAGGGCTCACCAGGCCGGCGCTGCCGACAGGATCGACCTCTCCCATAAAGGGAGA
>CAYOJK010000034.1:0-16139 GCA_964404285.1 uncultured bacterium
TCTGGAAACCCATTTCTTTGTCCTCTTCTGTGAATGGCAAGGCGCCACGAGGCCCTGAAACATGATTAGTAATATGATAATAACATCCTTTCCCTTTTATTTTCAGTCTAGGAAATCGCATAAAACCTCCTTTCTTAACGCGAGCACTGTAAACAATCATAGCAATTTTAAAATGTCTTGTCAATTAATTAGAAGTCTGTCCCCGTCCTTGAGTGGCAGGAATTAAGCGTGGTGATGAGGGTCAAGTTTCAGTCAATTCGAATCATAGAAGAAAAAAGAATGAACGATGTCCCTGTAATGTCTTTGTAAATGTCCCTGTAAACAAGCGGCAGAAACGGTTTCTAGAGCTGCTCAACAAAGGGGTTTCAGTTAAGGCAGCAGATATCTCAAAAAAATTTAATGTGTCCTTAAAAACTGCACGAAGAGACATCAAAGACTTGGTTGATCGCCAAGTTGTGGAATTCTCCGGAGCACCCAAAACTGGTCAATACATATTATTGAGAGTACCTTCTAATAAAACAGCGTTAGGCGAATAATTCAGAATTTAGAGAGATCTCATCCCTCGGCCCCTTCTCCATGAATGATTGTTTTTATGAATGATTGTTTTTCGGGGACAGACATCTGTACTTGTACTCTGTACTTTCTGTTTTTTCTGTTTTTCTGGGGACAGACTTCCAATTTTGTGTTTTCGAATCGATGTTTGTTATGTTCCTGTTCCAGGGGACAGACTTCCAATTTTGTAGTCACAAGCCCTTTTTCTTGTGCTGTAGAAGAGAGAGGTATGGTTTCGGTGGTCGACAAGGTTAAGATTGAATGTTTTTCGGGGACAGACATCTGTACTTGTACTCTGTACTTTCTGTTTTTTCTGTTTTTCTGGGGACAGACTTCCAATTTTGTGTTTTCGAATCGATGTTTGTTATGTTCCTGTTCCAGGGGACAGACTTCCAATTTTGTAGTCACAAGCCCTTTTTCTTGTGCTGTAGAAGAGAGAGGTATGGTTTCGGTGGTCGACAAGGTTAAGATTGAAGGTAGGATAGACCTTATGCTCTGATCAGAGTATAGTATGCTTGAAGGGGTTCCCATAAGCTGTACTGTTTTTGAGAGGGTATAAATGAAACCTGGAGAATGGCTTGGAAAGCAAATCCGTGAATATCGTTTGACCGATATTATGGGATCGGGTGGTATGAGCGCAGTGTTTCGGGCGATGCATGTCCGATTGCAGATCGAGCGTGCTGTAAAAGTATTGCGGCCTAATTTGGCACGCGACCCGGAATTTGTCGAACGTTTTGAGCAAGAAGCCAGGATATTGGCTGTTCTTGAGCATCCCAACCTGATCCGAGTGTATGAATTTTTTGAAGAACAAGGGTTTCTGTTCATCGTAATGGAGCTGGTTTCCGGAGATAGTCTGGAAGACCTTGTTTTATATCATGGCGTCATTCCGGCATGGGAAATGAGCGAGATTCTCAGCCAGGCAGCTCAAGGGTTGGATTACGCTCACAACAGAGGGATTGTTCATCGTGACTTGTCGCCTGACAATATTATGGTCGCGGGATACGATGATCGATCTATCAAAGCCAAAGTGATCGATTTCGGAATTGCGCGTCGGGTTACCGTGAATTCTATTTCCAATGACCAGGTGATACCGGAAGCGTTTGCAGGAAAATTCCGATATTGTTCTCCGGAACAAGCTTGGGGAAAACCCGTTGATCATAGAAGTGATCAATATACACTCGCTCTGATATTCCTTGAGAGTGTGACGGGAAAACCTGTGTTTCAGGAAGAAACGACAACTGTGGCGTTGTTGCGACGGATGCAAGAGCCGCCTCCCAAGCTGGCTGATATTATTCCAGGAACGGCTTGGCCATCGGGACTCGATCGGGTTATCGCTCGAGCAATGCATATAGAGCCGGAAAAACGTTACTCATCTATACTGGAATTTGTCGAATCGTTAGCGATAGCTTTAGAGCGAGTTGATATTTTGGAATCGCCTGCTGAAGCTTTGATATCTGAAACTCATTGGATCCAATCTAATGACAAAAACGATGATGCTGACCCAGACGAAAATGTTGAAGCTAAACACAATTATAAAAAGAACGTGTCGGGTGAGTTAACTCATGAGATAGGCGAAATCAAATCTGTGAAACAAGCGCCGCGTTATGGGCGGGTTGCTCCACCGACATCTTCGCAAAAATTGCCTTGGAAGACCATCATTTTTCTATCATTGATTGTGACCGTGTTTGTTTCCTATTTTGTCATACCAGAAAAAGACCGTCTTTCAATCAAAAATAAGATAGAAAGGTTTTTGACGGCTGGTTACAACCGAGTGATCGACACGTTTGTGCAGGAAGAAAACCAAATACCTGTAGCCACACCGTATCGATTACCGAAAGTGGGAACCGTCAAAGAACAGAAGGACGGCTTGTATTGGTATAAAAAGCCCGGTGTTACGGCGCCTGTCATGCCGGTTACCGGCCCATTTGATTTACCTCGTCATTTGCGCGAAAAATATGACGCTCCGGTCAGCATCTTGTTGCAGTGTAGTGTTTTAAAAAACGGTAAACCAGGTCGATGTATTATTTTGAAAGGTGTTGACGAGAACTTGGATGATCTTGCGATCAAGATGGTTGAATCCTGGATATTTCAACCAGGGATGGTCGATGGGGAGCCGGTTGATGTTTATATGGATATGACAATTACGTTTAAGTAGGTGGAAAGGAGAGTATCGCGTGAGGCTCAGATGGATTCAGTTGATAGTAATTCTGGTTTCACTGGTTATTGGGTCAGTTAATGCAGATACGTCGGAATATATTACGATAGGCACATTCAATATTCAGTGTTTTGGTGAGATGGAAAATCCGGCTCGAATCATGAATCTGGCTAAGTTATGTAAAGATATCGATCTGTTGGCTATTCAGGAGGTGCACCCAAGTGGAGCGGATGCTGTTGCAGCGCTTGCTGAAGCGATGGGAGTCGATTATCAATGGGCGGTATCGGATGTGACGACCTGGGAACGTTTTGCTTTTATCTGGCGTCATCCGGTCACTTTACAGAATGGACCTTATTTGTTGGATACCCCTAAATTGGGTCGGAGACCTTTTTTCGCGTTATTTCAGGCAGGTAATTTTAAGTTTGAAATCGTGAATCTGCATCTTTTTTTTGATGGTTCAAAAAAGACGTATCCTCATCATCGGTCAGTTGAATTTAAATTGTTGGACGATTGGTTATGCTATCGTGACGATGAGATGTTGAGTTTGGTGCTTGTCGGTGATTTCAATGCGCCGGGACTGTTTTACGGCAATCAATTTCCGCCGCCGCTTAGCGCTGCATACTTTTTTTATGAGTTTTTATGTCGCCATAATTTGGTTTCAGTAACACTGGATGCCGGGGTGCCGACGAGCATCATGAACAACAATATTTATGATCACATTATTTTTAATCCGTCGAAATATTTTGTTCCGGAATTTGCGGGGCAGGAACATGTAGAAATTGTTTGTTGGGAGCGCGATTGGATACCGAAAAACCAAGATGTTTTGGACTGGGATTCTTATCAAATTGCTCGAAAAGCCGTTACAGATCACCGGTTAGTCAAAGCCAAGTTCCGAATAGACTTACCGGTTAAGCGTATGGTCGAAGGCGAAAACGCAGATGATGAAACAACTGACGAGGAATAGTCGAGTTTGGCGTAAAGGGAATCTGAAGTCAGTAGAGGTTCATCTTGCATTATGAATTGGATTAGTGTAATTTTTTGAGCGGTTGCTTGACAGCTTCCCGTTTTAGGAGGTTTATAAAATGGTGAAATACGGACTGATAGTGGCATTGCTTGTAAGCATCTCTGGATTGGCATTGGTATATGCTCAGGAACCAGTTGATTCACCCCCGTTTACGGTTTTTCCCGAAACCACGAAAATCGGTGAGTATTTATGTGATCTCTGGTTTTGGCGCGGTGAACCACCGTGTTTTAAAACAACTGTAATGTATGGCGCTTATATTCGTTATCCGACACGTCAAAAGGCCAGGATTATCGTCGATAGTTACGCGGAACAAGGCCTGTATTCACGTGAAAATTTAACGGCATTTTTTGGAACGCTTATGTCTGGAACGTTTCGGCCGGAGGGCGTGGCGCCGGTGGGTGATTTCTGGGATTCAGGGTATTGGGCGTTGGTCAAATTGGATTTTCCGCTGGAAGCCAGAGATTTATTATGGGACGTCGTGTTTCAAAGAAGCTGGGCAAAAGGAAGGTTTCTTGAAGAACGTTATAAAGCTTTGAAAATCTTGTCTTCTGAAAGATTGATCACGCTGCGTGAATATGAACCATTAAAACGCTACCTTGAAGAAGAAATCGCCAGTGAAACCATCCATCATGAATGGGCGAATGAACTGGTTGGCGCTCTGTCCAGCTTCAAAGAGTGGAATGAAGATCTGCTACCGTTGTTTCGACAGGTCTTTTTCCGTTTGGAAGGCGGAAACTACAGACCAGTGCTGGATGCGTTCCTGGGCTTCAATATCCCCGATGACGGTGTGTTCTTTATGAATCAAGTGATGGAAGGCACAGTTAAGGATTTGGAAGACCAAAAACTCTGTTTGCGAGTAGCCTATTTACTGGATGATGAATATGCCGGGAAAAAACTCAAAGAACTTCGCGAAAAACTGTCTAAAGATGACAATGCCGATAAAAATCTTCTTGAATACGTCGATAATTCTTTAGCTAGAATGAATTGGGTCGGTCGATGGGAAATTCTCGGCGCCAAAATGACCTGGGATGACGGCCTTGACGGTTCGTATATTATGTTCCGATTTGCCCGAACCCTGGATCCACAAGACGATATCGTCGATTTTTCTATGCCTATGCAACTGACCGATCCAGAAGAACTACTCCCCATCGGCACGGACCTGACATTCTTGACGAACAACGTGTCGTTTGATGTTACTCCAAAAAAGTTGTTTATTAAAAAATCTAAACCAGAACAACGTTCTCATGTAATCAAAGAATTCAAAATACGTGAAGGAACGGGTAGGGATGCCGGAAAAATTTACCTGGAATTCCCATTGGAAGGGGAATTCGATAGACGCGGCAACCAAATGTATGGTTGGGTCGAAGTAGAAAAAGTTAGCTGATCAAAGACTCAAGTTTGATTTAAAATCTCTATTTACAATGGGGTTACCATGCCAGTCAGCTTGTGCTTAACCCCAAACCTCTCCATGATTCAAAAATTACAATGATAATTGAATCGACTCTCCCATTGTGGTAAGTGAGAATTTTGAGTCAGGAGTCAGCAGACTTATTGGAAGGAGAAACCAATGAAATCGTTTTTGAAAGCTCTGATAGAAAAATATGCACCTCAGGTAGATTATCTGGAAATTAGGGTTGAGGAATCCGAATCCACTTCAATAGGGTTTAGAGGCCCGACAATCGATGCTCTGAAACAATCCAACGAAAAAGGCGGCTGTGTCAGAACACTCTATAAAGGCGGCTGGGGATTCACGACTTTCAATCAATTGACGGAAACATCAATAGAATATTATTTGAAGTCAGCTATTCAGCAAGCAAAACTTGTCGGACAAGATAAAAGTAAACTGGCGCCTGTTCCGATAGTGGACGTGGTCATGCCGCTCAATGTTGTCAATGATCCAAGAAATATTCCGCTGTCAAGAAAGATCGATATTTTATCAGCCTATAACAAACAAATACTCGAAGCTGACAAATTGATCCCAATGTCATCGGTACATTATTCAGAAAAATATACGCATAAATGGTTCTGCAACAGTGAAGGATCGTATCTGGATATCGAGCACATTGACCTCAGCGGAGGTCTTGTGCCAATCGCAATCAAAGATGGGCAAACGCAGATGGCCTCAGTCGGCTTCGGCAGCTCCCGTGATTTCAACGTGATCTTAGGCAAAGAAAAACAACTTGAGCAAGCGTGCCGAAATGCCGTCAAACTGCTGGATGCGCCTCCAATTGAAGGCGGCGTTTATACAGCGCTTATCGACCCTCTCCTGGCCGGTGTTTTTGTTCACGAATCTTTCGGCCATACCAGTGAAGGGGAAAAAGTGTTCGATAACGAAAATCTGGCCAAAGTCATGAAAATGGGCAGACGTTTCGGTCAAAAAGTATTGAATATTTACGATACAGGTCAGGATGTCGGAACCAGAGGTTATGTCCCATACGACGATGAAGGCGTTCAAACAGAAAAAACGTATCTGATCCGGGATGGCGAGCTGGTGGGGCGGCTGCACACACGGGAAACCGCTGGAAGAATGGGTGAAAAAGCGACAGGAAACGGTCGAGCATTGAATTTCAAACATGCGCCGATACCCAGAATGCGCAATACGTGTATTGGAAACGGTGAATCGACATTTGAAGATATGATTCGAGACATCAAACTGGGCGTGTATGCTGTCGATGCGATGGGTGGCCAGGGCGGTGAGATGTTCACGTTCACTGCTGGTAGAGGATATATGATCCGGAACGGCAAAATAGAAGAAATGGTCAAAAACGTGACGCTGTCCGGTAACCTGTTCAAAACTCTTGAGAATATCGACATGATCGGTGACGATTTCCAGGTCCACGATTCCGGCGGTGGGTGTGGAAAAGGTGTTCAGTTCCCGCTACCGGTATCGCACGGCGCGCCTCATATCCGTATTCAAAATGCCGTTATTGCCGGCAGTCGGTAAGCTCGGCCTGGAAAGATGGTATCCTGGCAAAAGAATCACTTGCTGAATACATCTGTGGCCTTAAAACTCCAGATGAACGGACTGTTGCATCTGGTAGTTGTATCAGGTGAACAAATCGGTAAAAAAATTGTCGTGACCAGCGACAAAGATATTGGCAGCATGGTATCAGCAGATATCTTTCTCGATGACCCCCTGGTATCACCCCAACATGCTCGGCTGGTAAAAAATAGCAACTGGTGGGCCATACACGACCTGAACTCAGAAAACGGCACATTTGTCAATAACCGGCTGATCACCGAAGCTCCCTTGTTTCCCGATAGCAAAATTTTGCTGGGTAACACCATTCTACGGGTTGCTTATTCCGAACCGATAAAAGTCGAGACTGCTCTGGTCAATCGATCCGGGCAATGGGTGCAGCTACCTAGGATTATCGCTCATGAATTAAAAAATTATCTTCAGTTTTTTGATGCGGGATTGGAACAGCTCAAACAAAATACGGATTTGATTCAAAAATATGAAGGTGAGATTCGGTCGCTTGAACTGGCCGGTGAAAAAATGGATGAGCTGGTGCAGATGCTCAGGGCCGGCTGTGTTGAACCTGTTTTTGCGTCGGTTGATCTGGTGGAGTTGGTCTGGGAACAGATATCGCTGATTGAAGGAAGCCTACAGCAAAAGGGTATCACGCTGGATGTGAATCTGCCGGAAAAAAGACTGTTGATCTTGGCGGATGCCCATCAATTGGGGCGAGCGATACTGAATCTTCTGAAAAATGCGATGGAAGCATGCTCAACAACAGGATCAATACGTGTTACAATCATCGATAGACTCGATAACTCGGTCAGCCTGACGATTCAAGACACCGGTCATGGTATGGATGCTCAGACACTTAAAACTTTTTGGGAACCCATGTTCACAACGCGAGATCACGGTAACGGCCTGGGCGCTTTTATTGCCCGAACAACCATACTCAAACACAATGGATTGATTCATGCTGAATCCGAACCAGGAAAAGGAACGGTCATAAAAATTGAACTCCCAGGGGAATCAAACACCAAAAAATGTGCGGATTCTGATCGTTGACGACCATCTTTCGGCGCGGCAACTCTACGCCTCATTCTTACGTGATCAATACGATATAACCGTCGTATCCTCCGGGGACGAAGCGCTACAAAAAGCGAGCGCCGGCCAGTTTGATTTGTATATTACTGATCTGATTATGCCCGGAATGGATGGGATAACATTCATTAAAAAATTACGAAAAATTCATCCGGAAGCCGGGATCATCGTGTCGTCTCAAACCGAAGAAATCGACATGGCAATAGCCGCTTTCAGGCAGAAACCTTTGGAGTTTCTTAGGAAACCGATTCGAAAAAATTTGTTGATCAATGCTATTGAGCGGAATCTTGAGCTGAATGCATTGCGGGAGAATCTATCCGCACTGAGCACGTTCACGGGCCGGGACCCGTCGTGCCCTGAGCCGGTGTACGGTGTTTCGCAGAAAATGAAGGATTTCTGGGAAAGAGTTAAAAAAGTGGCGACGATGCCGATGAACGCTGCGGTGATGATCACCGGTGAAAGCGGCTGCGGCAAAGAAGTCGTTGCCAGGCAAATACACCGTTGGTCAACTCGTCATTCAAAACCATTTATTGCCGTCAACTGCGGGTTATTGACACAGGAATTGGCTGCCAGTGAGCTTCTTGGTGTCGGTCGAGGTGTTGCCACAGGAGTTGAACAAAGACAGGGGAAATTTAGTCTGGCTGCCGGTGGAGCTATTTTTCTGGATGAAATCACCGAGTTGCCTCTGACGGTGCAACCGATGCTGTTGCGTGTTTTACAGGAGCGCATGGTGACACCGGTCGGCGTCGGAAAAGAAGCGCCGATAGATGTGATGGTTCTGACAGCAACGAATAAAAACATCGCGGAATGCATCAAAGAGGGCAGGTTTCGTGAAGACCTGTTTTATCGGTTGTCGACAGTGACGTTGGAAATACCGCCTTTGCGGCAACGACCGGAAGATATTCCCGGTCTTTTGGAGCACTTATTTCGTCGTCATGGTGGTTCCGGCAGCTTGCCGATCGATACCCGAGAACTCAAAATATGGATGGATTACGATTGGCCGGGCAATATTCGTCAGCTTGAAAATGCGTTGATCAACCGTGTGCTGATCGGGCAACCCTTCCATCCGGAAGACTCGGCGGCTGGGGCGTTGTCATCACAACCCGACGTAATCGATTTGAGCGAAAACCTATCTTGGGAAGATATTCGAGCCAAGGTGTTTACGCACGCTGTCGATCGGGCAGGCGGCAGCATTCGTGAGGCGGCTAGAAAACTGGGTATTCCCAAATCGACGTTGTGGGAATATATGCGAAAAATTCAATCGTCGGATTGATCAAATCAATAGTTCTAAAAGGCTTCAAATGCTTGAAGAATCGGGTTATAAGGAGTAATCTGGCGATATGAAAACGTCGCTTGTGCTGCTGACCGGATTCCAACCTTTTGGTAAACATGATGTCAATTCATCGGAAATACTCGTCCGTCGTCTTGCTGATGAAACAGCGCAAAATATCAAGCTTGTGACGGCGGTTTTGCCTGTGACGTGGCAGGGGTGTGCCGACTTCTGTGCTGCGATCAAGCATATCGATCGGTATGACGCGATTGTGATGACGGGATTGAACGCCGGTATTCGACATGTCGCTCTGGAACAGTATGCCATCAATCTTCAGCGATCGACACTTCCTGACAACAAGGGGGAGTATCGACGCCAAAGCGCTCCGGTTGTGCAAGGCGCTCCGGACAGGCTTGAAAGTCCTCTGGATGTATTCACCATCGCCAATAAAGTTACTCGACAGGAACTGCCGGTGCGACCGTCTTTGAGCGCAGGAACCTATATTTGTAACTCCCTTTACTTCGGCATGTTACACAAAACCGAATCATCAAATCTGCCGGCGCTGTTCGTGCATCTACCTGAAATCAAAGATTTTGTGACGGAGACGTCTTTGGTTGAAAGTCTCAAGTCGATTATTCAAGCCATAGTGGCAAAAAGGCGTCGTCATTCGGTCAAGATAACCGGTATCGACACGATGCAAAAAGTGGAAGAGCTCCTGTATTCGTTTATTAATTACGAACGAAAAACTGGAGTTGTCTATTCTGAAGCCAATTATAATCTGGATCGTTTTCGAAAATTTCTGGCAAAACAGGGTGATCCACAGGGTAGAGGACGCAGTATTCACATTGCTGGAACGAAGGGAAAAGGGTGTGTCAGCGCGATTATCGCCTCAGTATTATCCGCAAACGGGTATAAAACCGGCCTGTATACATCACCACATTTAGTGAATATTCGGGAGCGGTTACGGTTGGATGGGAAAGCGATATCCGAAAGTGATTTTGTTAGGATAGCCGCTTGGCAGGCCTCGTTGTTAGGGTCGAAAAAAGACGTTCCCGGCCGATCATATCGGACGACGTTTGAATTGTTGACGGCAATGGCATTTCAGTATTTTTCAGCTCAAAATACGGATTGGGATGTGCTCGAGACGGGCATGGGAGGTCGGTTGGATTGCACGAATGTCGTTCATCCTGTTGTCAGCGCGATAACTCGGATAGACATCGATCATACGGATAGTTTGGGGACGACGCATTTGGAGATTGCCGGTGAAAAGGCGGGTATTATCAAGCCGGGTGTTCCGGTTGTTTTCGGGCGACAGGCTCCTGTCATTGCGCGTTATTTGCGGGCTTATGCGGATAACACTCCCACAAAAAGCCTGTTTTCATTGACGGAAATCCCTGTCAAAAACGTGGAGTTTACGCCGAAAAACACCCGGTTTTCAGTGAAATTTTTGGGGAAATGGCGCCATGATTTTCAACTCGAGCTACCGGGTCTGTTTCAGCTTGACAACTGTCGTCTTGCGTTAGCGGTTTTGCAGTATTTGGCCGTGTCGAACCAGATCGAGCTGAAGATCGATGCCGTGCGGGAAGGGATATCCCGCGTTCGGTGGCCGGGTCGCTTCACGGTGATAGATGGCGCACATTTTGGAGCGGAATTGAAGGGGGTGACGATTGTGGTCGATGGAGCACACAACCGTTACGCTATCCGAATGTTATTCGAGAGTATTCGTCAGTTGTATCGCGAAAAATCGCCGGCGGTGATTTTTGGTTGTTCGGCAAATAAGGATGCGTCGTCGATGATCAAAGAGATGTCTCTTTTCATCAAAAGGATGATTGCCACGACATATCAAAATCCTCGTGCGCTTCCAGCGAACAAGCTGAAACAGATAGCGATGCAGCATGGAATACAGGTGACGATTGAGTCTGATATCAAAAATGCTGTAAATAATTTGAAAACAGGTATAATAGAGGGAGATATCGTCATCATTACCGGGTCATTGTACCTGGTGGGTGAAAGCCTGGAGCATGCAGGATTGATACAACAGTGTTTGGATATCTACTAGAAGGTATAGGGCTGCTATTAGATGAACGGGAACACGGCTGAAAAGATCGATGCGGTTATTCTTGCCGGCACGCATCGCAACAAAAAACGCCTGATTTTGGACAGAAACAAGGCGTTTCTTGAAATACAGGGTAAAACGCTGGTTGCGCGTGTCGCAGAAGCGTGTTTGCAGTGTTCACGTCTGGGTAAGGTTGTTGTTGTCGGCCCTAAAAATGCTTTGGAATCATCGTTGAGCAAGTTATCCGATGATTATCCTGGTAAACTATTGATCGTTCAGCAGCGTAGCCGAATGTTGGAAAACGTTTGGAATGGTTTTTTGGCCACATTTGATGATGGCAACAATCTTCCTGTCAACCGAAGAATTGAATCGATGTTGCTGGGCGGCTTGTACCCGATTAAAAGGCGCGTTCATCTGAATATTTCGTTTGCGGTTTACAGCGCAGTAGCCGGATTCATGGCTCGAAACAAACAGGACGTTTTGGATAAAAAAACGGTTTTTTCGACGATGGAACGTCGTTTTAACGAATTTAGAATACGATTCGAACGGCAAGAACGTTTTATGAAAAGAATGAACGTCGAAACCCTGCTCGCTGAAGGCCTTATTCTTATGGAAACAGATGAAGGCATTCGGTTTCGGGATCAAATGCTGTATGAGTTTTTTGTCGAGTGGGAGATGCGGTTCAACAAAAAGATTTTCATCACGAGCTGTGATATCCCGTTTATTACGCCTGATGCCATCACGGATTTCCTGGATCGATCCGACAACATTTCCGGTGATTTTTTAATGGGTGTTGCGTCGGAAGAGTTATTACGGCGCTTCTACACGGATAAAAACGGGGATAAAGGTATTCAACGCCCGTATCTTTCTTTGCGGGAAGCTCATATACGCGCTAACAACATGATTTTAGTGCGCCCGAATCGGGTGGGAAACAAGGAGCTTATCCAGGAGAGTTTCGGTATCCGGAAAATGACCGAATGGCGGAATATTCTGGCGTTGTTATGGAAGCTTCTGCGTTTGAGCAGCCGATTTCAGACGGTGCGAATGAGTGTGCTGCTTCAGTCGGTTGCGGTATTGAGAAAATATGGTTTTCTCAATGTGGCCGACAAGCTTCGTCGTCGTATTCGCACAGCGGATTTTGAGCAACTTTTGAGTCGGGTATTCATGACAGGTCTTCGGTTAGTTGAGACGCCTTATTCGGGTGTGTCGTTGGATATCGATTCGGAAGAAGATTATCGAAAGTTAGTTGAGAACTTTGACTATTGGGCTGGTGTACAGGAAGAGATCGCCCGTTCTTATCGGATGGCGCCGGTTCAAGATGATGTATTGATAGGGATTTTTACGGATTCTTACGAAGACAGGGTCGTCCCGTCAGGCGAATCATCAACAGTGTCCACAAGGCAATAAACCCGTCTTTCCACTTGATTTTTTTTCCTTCTTCGAGTGATCGAGGATTGTAGTGGATAGGTGTTTCGTATATCGGTATTTTTCGCTTTAGGAGTTTCCCTGTCACTTCCGGGCAAAATTCGAATCCTGGGCATTCCAGATTCAGTGATTTCAGCAGCTCGGTTTCAAACATTTTGTAACAGGTCGGCTCATCTGTCAGTCGTGAGCGGAAAAGCAGGTTGGTAAACCATGTCACTCCGCGGCCGCCCAGCCAATATCTAAGGTAAGACATCGGTTGTTTTCCAAGGATTCGCGACCCGAAAACCACTTGCGCATTTTTTTCGCGCATTAGATTCAGCAGTTTATGGTAGTCGTTCGGATCATATTCCAGGTCTCCGTCTTGGATAATCGTATAGGTTCCACGGGCGTGGGGGAGCGCGGTTTGAATCGCTGCGCCTTTGCCTTTGTTTTGTGGATGGGTGAGCGCCCGGATACGGTCGTTGGCGCGTCGGGCAAGGATTTCAGGCGTTTTATCCGTTGATCCATCATCGACGACGATGATTTCTTTGTCCATATCGACCGCCAGCACACGATCCAAGATCGTATCGATTGTGCGCCCTTCATTTAAAACTGGAATTATGACTGTCAGAAGTATGCCTTCGTTTTTCATCTCTCGGAGATTAAATGCTACAGGCAAAAGAGTCAAATAAATAAACGCAAAGTTCAGGTGTTTTTTGGGGGACAGACATGTATCTTCGAATCGGATATAGATTCCGGGGACAGACATCTGTACTTTCTGTACTTTCCGGGGGACAGACTTCCAATTTTGTATCTTCGAATCGGATATAGATTCCGGGGACAGACTTCCAATTATCCGCGTTCATTCGCGGTTAATAAAAAAGGCTACAACTGAAATAGCTCCAGAGGGGGACGGGTTGACACATCGATGCGTCGAGACTACGATAAAATGCCGTTTGAATCTGGGGGGTCATGATGCGATTGTCAGTGGTAATGCCGGCATATAACGAGGTGGAAAACATTGAACTCACGGTGCGGAAATGTTTCGATGTCGTACAATCTTTGGGATTAGATGCTGAGGTTGTGGTGTGTAATGACGGATCGAAAGATCAGACCGGATCGATACTGGAAAAGCTGCAAGGGGAATTTTCCGGCCTTAAGGTCGTGACTCACAATCCCAACCAGGGTTATGGAGCAGCGATGACAGCGGCAATAGCAGCTTCAACCGGAGATATCGTGGCTAGTATCGATTCCGATGGTCAGTTCGATATTGCCGATTTAAAACGATTGCTACCTGAGTTTACGGATCGACTGGATATGTTGACCGGTTATCGAATCGCTAAAAAAGATACATTTATCAGAGTCTTTGGCGACCGCGTCATGAATCGGTTGATCCGGTTGATGTTCGGGGTCACCTATCGGGACACGAATTGTGCGTTCAAGCTCTATCGCGGATCGTTTATCCGCTCCTTACATCTTGAAGCACGTGGTTTTCAGCTCCCGACAGAAATCACGCTGAAAGCTCATGCCCTGAATCACAGTATTGCCGAAGCGCCCGTCAGTCACAGTGAGCGGGAAGGGGGCGCGTCCAGTCTCGCGCCGTTCAAGACAGCGCTGCAAATGTTACGTTTTCTGTGTTATCTTCGCCGGAAAATCGTGTTATATAAAAAAGGGGTATTACGGAGTCTGTAATGGATACTCAAAGTGGACCGAAAAACAAAGAAATTTACGGTGTTATTTTAGCTGCCGGCGCCGGTGCGCGGATTCGACCATTGAGTTTCGATATGCCGAAACCGTTATTGCCGGTCTGCAACAGGCCTGTTATTGCGCATCAAATTGATTACATGAAAGCGATCGGCATCAAAAAGTTCCGGATTGTCGTGGGTCATCTTGGCAGACATATCATGGAAGAATTCGGTAATGGCCAAGAACTGGGTGTAGAAATTCGGTATGTCATCCAGGAAAAACCTCTCGGGATCGCTCATGCTGTCTATCAATTAGAAGATGAATTAGATGGCCCGATGTTGATGTTTTTGGGTGATATTTTTTTCGTTCCGGACAATCTTGAACGGATGATTCAAACCTATCATGACAAACGGGCAGCGGCAGTGATAGCCGTGAAACGTGAGCCGCGTTCTGAGATGATTCGAAGAAATTTTGCCGTGACTCTAGCGGATGATGGCACGGTGCAGAAGGTCGTCGAAAAACCACGATACGTCAAAGATGATTTAAAGGGGTGTGGTATATATCTGTTTGACATGCCGATTTTCGATGCGATCAGGCGGACGCCTCGTACGGCGATGCGTGATGAATATGAAATTACGACTGCGATACAAATTTTGATCGATGACGGTTACGCGGTTTATCCGGAAAAAACGGTAGCCTGGGACATGAATATTACGGTTCCTGAGGATTTACTGTTATGTAATCTGCGTCTTTTGAACAGCAAGGGGCTGACCAGTTTGGTATCGGAACATGCGTCGATTGCGCCTGGCACGCAGATCAT
The DNA here is from genome assembly GCA_964404285.1 of uncultured bacterium. GTDB lineage: Bacteria > CSSED10-310 > CSSED10-310 > CSSED10-310 > CSSED10-310 > JBASEY01. Next base: position 15,028 of record CAYOJK010000034.1, read on the forward strand.
AAACAGCGTCATCGGCCCAGGTGTCACGATCGAGCATCCGATAACCGTTGCACATTCGTTGATCATGCCGGGCGCTCGCCTGGGAGGCAAACACGATAGTGAATGGCAAATCATCACTGCTGAAACCGTGATCAATTGTTCAGAGTCCCGTAACCGTAACCTGACGGACCTATCATGAATGGGGAGAGGTATTATTTAGGTGTCCATATCGGGCATGACTGCAATGTCTGTGTAATGGATCAAACCGGGCAGATCGCTTTCGCATCCGGTGAAGAGCGTTTTAACCGAAAAAAGATGTATGCCGGTTTTCCTGCCCAATCCCTGGAATATGCGCTGAATACTTTTGGGGAAAATATCATTCATTTAGCGACGCCTCGTATGCGGGTGCGGTCGAAAATTACCCGTGAACTGAATTTTTTTATGCAATCGTTCATCCATGGTCGCGCCGCGCCACGCTTTGGCATTTGGGTAAAAAACGGATGGAAAAAGCTGTTTGCCGGACGATCACTCGAAACGCATGTTGGGGCGAGTCGGATCGATCCTAAGTGGCCGGTTAAAAATGTCGAGCATCACCGGGCTCATGCTGCCGGCGCGTTTTATCACAGTGGTTTTGATGCCAGTTGGGTCATGACGTTGGATGGAGAAGGGGACGGGTTTTCCTGCTGTTTTTATACGGCTGACCGAGCAGCGGGATTGACGTTAAAAAAGTCGTTTTTCCACAATGAAATCACGCTGGGTAGAGATTATGAAAAAGTGACGGCTATGCTGGGATTTCATCCGCTTCGTCATCCCGGCAAAGTCACCGGGTTAGCAGCGTATGGGAAACCGAATCAGGACTGTATCGACAGGCTCCAAAATTACATGCAGGCATCTTGGAAAGCTGACAGGAGCCGGGTATGGGACACAAGCGATGCGTATCAAGTGATCGAGGAAGCCGGCATTCAGCAGTTGCGTTCCGACAGAGATCGGATATTCGGTCAGTTTACGCGTGAAGATATTGCGTTTGCTATACAGTGGTTGACCGAGAAAAAAATCCTGGAATTGATTTCTGGGATTATTCCTGATGTCAAGTCAGTCAATATCTGTCTTGCCGGTGGCGTATTCGCGAATGT
>CAYOJK010000035.1:0-16127 GCA_964404285.1 uncultured bacterium
TTAGGAGTATTTCGCCTGAATCCGGCACATAGCTGCGTGTCAGCAGATGGATGATTGTCGATTTACCGGAACCTGATCCGCCCATAAACGCAGCCGTACTGCCTTTATCGATCGTAAAATTCAAATCTCGAAGGATATCGGGCTGATCAGGACGATATCGAAAATACACATTTTTGAATGTCACAGCTCCAGTTAGATCGATGTCACCGTGTGCCGGATCAGTGTTTTCCGGCAACATACCTTTAGATGGCGTTTCGTTTAAAACTGCCTGAATACGCTGCATTGCCGCGGAGCCTTGCTGAATCTGGCCGGTAACCCATCCGATCGCAAACATCGGCCAGGAAAGAATCGCCAGATATTCCAAAAAAGCGACGACACTGCCGATGGTAATCCGGCCGTCAATCACCCACCAACCGCAAAGCAATAAAACAAGGGTTGTGGATAAACCAGACAAAAGTATCGACATCGGAACGAATAAGCCTTGAACACGAACAAGTGACAGGTTTCGCTTTACATACCCTTCACTTAGTCGATTCATCTTTTCACTTTCAACATCCTGTAAATTATATGCCTTGATAACCCGGATACCGGTTAGATTTTCTTGTGAAAAGGACGTGATTGCAGCTATCTGTTTCTGAACACTTTCAGAATGACGACGGATACGTTTACCGAGAAAATAAAAAATAACCGGCATCATCGGCAAGGGAAGCAGCGACAGAAAGGTCAGTTTCGGATCGATCATGATCATGAACACAAGCGCAAATGTCAATGAAAACAATGTGTTGCCGATCTGCATCAATGAAGGCCCTAATACCATACGCACACGCTGCACATCGTTGGTCATTCTAGACATAATGTCTCCGGTTGACATCCGATCAAAAAACGGCCGTGGCAAGATCAGGATGTGTTGAAACACTTTACGACGGATATCATGCTCAACCCGCCGACTAACCCCGATAAGCTGCCAACGCATTAAAAATCGAAACACACTGGACAGCAATGTCACACCCATAATTCCAGCTATATATAGATAAATTTTCTTTGAAAACTGATCCGACTCTACCCCATCGATCGCCAACCTCAAAATCCATGGTTGAACCATTAACAAACTCGATGTTAAAAAAAGAAAAACAACTCCGATCAATAATCGCAACCGGTACGGCTTCCAATAAGGGTAGAGCGCTCTATATAATTCCGATATTTTCATCCTTCATCATTCATCTTTTAGCAAAAAATCCTAGTCGAAACGTGGATTCCAAAACGGTGATCACCTTAATAAAATTTTCCGAAAAGCTCAAACAAAACCTATGCAGGAACCAGAAATACCTAAACTGATAAACAATAAAGTATCTTATTTCACCGAATAGACCCAGCGCCAATTATATAAGAAACAAAATCCTTCACAAAATCGCGATATTGTAAAATTTTCTGGATATTTTGAACAAAATCGATTAGACTGATGAATGGAAAACGTGTTCACCCGGCACGTAAACTTATAAGGAAAGGGGTTGACATGAAACCTTCGTCACTGATTTTAAAAACGTACACGGTGATCGATCAATTGGGCTCTGACCAACACGGGAAACTTTATCGAGTTGTCGATAAAAAAATCGGCCAACACTACCTGATGCGGTCTATTAATTCTAAAAGCCCATTGTATAGTCTGATTGCATCATTGAATCTGGAATCCATAAATTATGAATTGACACATTTTTATACGCTCGAACATCCTCATATCGCATTTATTCGGCGTCTTGAACACGATGCAGACAACACATTTTACGTGATGATGGATGATTGCCCGGGTGTTTTGATGCAATCCTTGCAGCCTTTACATCAACTTCCTGTTCTGAAAACCTTTCTACAACAGATATGTGACGCGCTGAATTATCTGCATCTCAATGGGGTATATCATCTGGATCTGCGCCCTGAAACTCTTCTTATTGATACACTTCAAGATCGACAAAATTTTTATTTGCTTGACGGTGGGTTGTCCTTTTTCTTGAACAGGCTGCCGGATCTGCAGTCAGGCGATTTAACGATGCTTCGTTACCGAAGTCCTGAGCTTTTGGCAAAGCGTACAGTTGATGGCAGAAGCGATTTATATTCTCTCGGCATCATCTTATATGAAGCTATAACCGGACATTTCCCCTGTGATTTGACTGACTCGACGGATATCGTTACCACCCTGTTAAACGAAAAATTTGCACCCTGTCGCCCGGCTGGTAAGACCAAATCAAATACACTGTGCAAAATCGTCGATCGGCTACTAGCTAAAGATCCGGGATTACGCCCTCAAAACGCTTTGGAAGTTTCGGCATGTATGGCCGATCGTACGCCTGACCCCTTTCCTCCACCTCTGATACAGTGCCCGATCACTGATCACGCTTTGCCTCGCACTGAAATCTTGGATGCATTCACCAAGGCTCTCTCCGGCCGAGCTTCCGTTGTGACCCTATGGGGTGAACCCGGTATCGGTAAAACACGTTTACTGCGTGAAATAGCGTCGGAGTTTCATTTAGCCGGAGTATCTCCTTTGACCATTCACTCGGTACCACTGACGGATACGGAACATGGTATTGGGGTTTTGAGTTCAATTATACATCACTTGCGAAAGATTGATCCCAATATACCCTCGAATCTTATTGATAAACTGTATCACCTTGGATTTGAAGATAATCACCTTTATTTATCGGATGAGAACTATCTTGACAGCATCATTCACTCGGCAGCTTTGGAATTGTATATCGCTTTTTCTTCAGAAGACCCTGCACAAACCAGTGAACCGCTTGTGATTATTCTGGAAAACTGCCATTTCACCTGCCATATTTTCTGGAAATTCTGGGTCAAATTAGCTGAATTGGCTGCTGTATCGTCACGAAATTGCCCCTGTTTATGGATCATCGAAACGAATAATCCGGTTATTTATCCAACCGTCTTGGCAGCGCCCCGCTTTCATTCAATTCAAGCATTGCCATTTGATCAGGATCAGACAACCTCTATGTTAAATATGTTATCAGGCATGGACTCCTTTCCCAATAATTCAGCCGTACCTATACATGACCTATCAAAAGGTATTCCAAGCGCTATTCATCTGTTGTCAAACATGATTCATTATACACGCTCTGTTTTTTACCATGACCACAATTGGGCTATAGATTCGGATAAGATTCAATATCTTTCTCAGTATGACAATTTAGATGTCTTGATAGATTGGTTTATTGCCAATCGCCTTTCTTCGGAAGAGACCGATGTGTTGAAGTTTTTATCGCTATGGCCTAATGGCTGCCCGGTTGAACAACTCAGGCGTTTTTTTGATTCGTTGGAGGATAATGTGTCCGTTCAACTTGGCATCAGCTCTGCTCTGGCATCCGGCTGGATCGAGCGTGATTTACAACAGGGAATTCCTCTGTATAGGTTTTCCAATGAACAGTTCCGGGCACGGATTTATGCTACAATCCCTGCTTATAAGCGCTATGAATACCATCAGGAACTGGCCAATATGCTTCTTTCTGAGGAACCTGTTCATCCTGCGGCAGTTTCGGAGCATTTTTTTCTTGCCGACAACCGGCTACACGGATGCGATTGGGCATTGATAGCGGCTAGGCATTTCAGAAAAACCGGAGCGTTTCATCAGGCGATCAGATGGTATTTACGCAAACTGGAGCATATGCCGGACAGAAACCGAACAAAAATCGCGGGTGCGAATTTTGAGTTAGCGCAAGTCTTGGTTTTAGCACGGGAGTTCGATAGCGCTTTGAAAGCATTGATCGATGCAGAACCCATATTAGGGTCACGTTTTTATCAAAAGCGAGATAGCGCACATTATTTTCTGCTTAGTGGTATCTGTCGGTTTATGTTGAATGACAAGGATAGTGCGCTGAAGGATTTAAGTGAATCGCTTGATTATCTTCCCAAAACAACAGCTTTTGATTATCGGCTGAAAATCATGATGTTTTACAGTCGAAGTGTGAATTCACCTGAACAGACTGAAGAGCTTGTGAATCTGTTCAACACCTATCAAAAGCAACTGCCGTTTCAACAGTATCCTTATTTTTCCGGTATTTTCCTTGAATGGCTCGCCAACTATTATTTTGATCAACAGCTACCCAGTTCAGGCGAATATTTTTTGAAAGAGTCGATATCTTGTGGTGAGCAATCGAATGATATACATGCAATGATACATCGTCGTTATATGATGGGGTTGTATTTCAAGAAAGCTTGGAAACATAAACCGGCTGGGAGTGAGTTTGAGGTTGGTATTATTCTTTCCCGCAAATTCTATACATTGAAATCACTGTGCTATGGATTGTGTCATCTGGCATCGTTGTTGATGGAACAGCATACGTATAAAGAGGCAGAAAATCTATTGATCGAAGCGAATGAAATAGCTGATAGATATGATGACCCGACGTTGAAAACGCAGAGTTCGATTTTATATGCGCATTTTCTGATTGAATCCGGGCGTATTGACCATGCCGAACAGCTTTTAACCGTGGCGGAAAATCTTCTGGATGACCAATCACCCTTTATCTTATATCATCCACTGTATAGTGACCTTGCACGTATAGCACGGCGACGAGGCAACCTGATCCGTGTATTAGAAATTTATACGCGCCTTTTAGATAGGTCACGTCAACAAGACAACACTATGCTTACAATGTTTTCGTTATTGAATGTCGCTGAGGCTAACTGTAGGCTTCGAAATTATAAACAGGCTGAAACATTGGTTGAGGAAGCAGAAATTCTTATGAAAAAATTGAATATGTCGCTTCCGGACACGGATATACTTCGAGCGTGGATATATTTTCTTCAAGGTGAAACCGAAGCGGGTTATAAGCTAATACAAAAAACGTTGGTCACGGTAAAAACCGATGGCTTGATTCCACACCAGGCGCATGCATACAAATTACTGGGAATGATCAATTTACGACGGAGTAATTTTGAAAAGGCTCTGTCCAACTTCAAACAAGCGTTGAGTTTGTATACTGCAAATCATGATGAATTTGAAGCTGCACTGATACATCGACTGATAGCTGAGGCCTATCATTCCATCGATCAAACAGAAGCGGCTGAGCAGGAAATCAGAACGGCTGATTCCCTGTATAAAAATCTCGGCGCTGATTTTTTCCTGATCAATCGGAATATATTAGGAATATCAAGCCAGACAGCCTCAAGCACGAAAATAACCGGACCCTACTTTAAACCAGCCGATATAACCGACTTGATTCATTCGTTGGTTCTACCTGATCAATTTCACACATTTCTTCTACGATTCTTTATTTCTCAAGATAATTTTCCACGTGCTCTACTTCTACATGCATCTCCATCAACCGGAAAAATTACGATCAAAGCAGGTGATACCGATTTCGCCTCTAAGGAAATCGAGGCTATTCTTCATCGTTATACACCTGAGATGTTGGATAAGAATATGTCTTTGATACGTTCCTATTCTATTGAGGATATCCGTGTTGAGCATTCCGGAAAACCCGTATGTCGAATCTGGCTCGTTCAGTTGGACCAAAGCTTCGGTGATCGAACCATTCTTTTTCTTGAAGATTCTGATCGATCGATGGGCGAATCGAAGGCGTATTTACATGCAATGTTTTCGTTTGCCAGCGCTGCGGTAAATATCAGTCGGCGATTTCAAACTTGCCCTGACAAACCGGGAATCTCGGAGCAGCCTGATCACAAACAGACCATCATTGCCAGATCGCGGGAAATGGCGAAAATTGTCAATACGATCACAACTGTCGCGAATTCGACGTTACCGGCCTTGATTACCGGATTCCCGGGAACAGGTAAATCCTTTATCGTTCAATATATTCATCAATTGAGCGCATACCGTGGAGCTCCCCTGATGGTGATACCCTGTGAGGCGCTGAGTCAAGCGGAACAGTCAGGAGTATTAATCGATACGATCTTATCGAACCTCCAGGCGGATGATTCTAGTGGGAAAAGAATGGTGGTGGTGGAGCATATCGAAACGCTCAACAAGGTTCAACAGGCTGATGTGTTGGAATTATTGACAAAAACTATTTATTCAGAAGGACATCCGTTATCGGAATGTCGATTTTTATTCACGTCGACAGAAAATCTGGCTCATAGAGTTCAGCAAGAAACGTTTGATATAGCCCTTTATAAAATGATCACGAACTTGGTTGTTCGGCTGCCGGATCTAACCGATCGAAAAGAGGATATCCCCCTGTTGGCAAACATGTTTTTGGAAAAATCATCGGTATTGATGAAAAAACCGTTTACTGATCTGGCACCGGAAGCAATGGAAGCTCTGATCAATTATTCCTGGCCCGGTAACATTTCAGAGCTGGAAAACGCTGTTGAAAGCGCGGTTCTATTTGGTGTTCCACCAACGATTCTATTCGATGATCTTCCGAAATCTATCCGAGCGCCTGTCGAACGATCCGGTATTTTAGAAAAAGAACGACTTGTGCTTGAATCGATGGAAGATATTGAAGAAGCACATATACGAACGGTTCTACAGACAACGAAAGGTAATAAGCTCAGAGCCAGCGCGTTACTGGGTATTTCCCGCCCGACTCTGGATAGAAAATTGGAAAAATTCGGGATCGTAATCAACAAAAAAAGGAAACGCTGATTTCTTGACCTTTCTGAGCGCCCTTTCTATTATTTGTTTGGTCTTTGATGTTAACGTGATATGGGTTGGTCGTGAGATGAAAATATTAGCTTATGGCGCCAGTGATTTGGGCATGAAGCGCCAGGTCAACGAAGATAGCTTTAGAATTTGCCCTAAAAGCCGCGTATATATGGTCGCTGATGGAATGGGCGGTCACGCTGCCGGCGATATCGCCAGTAATATGGCGGTAAATTTGGTTGCAGATTACCTCCACGGGCATCTGAACACGGCAAAACAAAACGAAAAATCTCATTTTCTAAACGTGCTGACAGAAGCTCTGGAACATGCAAATAGGCAGATCATTTCTGAGACTCACCAGAAAAAAACACTGCGCGGCATGGGCACAACCCTTGTCGTGGCAATATATCATAGCGACAGATTGTTTATTGCCAGTGTGGGGGACAGCCGACTTTATTTGATACGTGATAAAGAAATCGGATTGCTGACCACTGACCATTCTTGGGTCAATATGCAGTTACAACTTGGAAATATCACATCCGAAGAATCGCGGAGTCATCCAATGAGAAATGTCATCACGCGAGCTTTGGGCACTCAAATAGATGTTGAAGCCGATGTCCTGGAATACCCTATTCAAACGAATGACTACCTTATTTTATGTACAGATGGTTTGAGTAACATGTTGAATGATAATGAAATCGCCGATACCGTTCTGCAAAATAACAATGATGTCAAAACGGCGGTTGAAGAACTTGTGCGCAAAGCTAACTCTCAGGGAGGCGATGATAATATCACGGTCATCGTTCTCAAATTTGTCCCTGAACATCATTCTAACGAACACTATAGTCAAGATACGGAGGTCATTTTCATTCGGCCGTTATCCCCCGGAAAACCCCCTTGTTACGGCAATACATCATGAATCGATATTTGATCACAGGAGCTGCGGGGTTTATCGGGTCTCACTTGGCGTACGCGGTCGCTGACCAGCCGAATACCGATGTGGTTGCTGTCGACAATCTGAGCACCGGAAATATTCAAAACTTGGACAACATCATAGATAAAATAACTTTTATCCAAGGTGATATCACCGATAGTCAGCTCCTCAAGTCTATCATGACCGGTGTCGATTATGTATTGCACCAGGCTGCTCTGCCGTCCGTTCCACGCTCTATTGCCGACCCGCTGGATTCCAATTGGAATAACGTTAACGGCACTCTCAACATGCTTATTGCCGCTCGTGATGCCGGAGTCAAACGGTTTGTGTTCGCATCATCCAGCTCAGTGTATGGTATGAATCCTGAATTACCAAAAATTGAGACCCAGCGAACTCATCCCAAATCACCCTATGCACTGACAAAATTGACCGGTGAACACTACTGTCGGATATTTTTTGAGATATATGGACTGGAAACCGTCGCTCTACGCTACTTCAACGTATTTGGACCTCGACAAAACCCTTTTTCACAGTATTCTGCCGTTATCCCGCTGTTTATATCGCATCTTGTCACCAGACAAAAATCCACGATTTTTGGTGATGGTAATCAGTCCCGTGATTTCACGTATGTCACCAACGTTGTCCAAGCAAATCTGAATGCCTGCACAACTGAAGGTATTGGTGGATCGGTCTTCAATATTGGCTGTGGCGCTCAGACAACAGTAAATCATTTATACACTATGATCCAAAAGATTTTGGGTACGAATCTAGATCCAGACTATGCTCATGATCGTCCTGGGGATGTCAAACATTCGTTAGCGGATATATCCCAGGCACAGCTCAAACTGGGATATTCTCCCCAAATATCTGTTTGGGAAGGTTTGATAGAAACGGTTGACTATTATGTCAAAACTCTTGGCAAAACGAATTAAAACGGTCATTGTATCGTTCCTGTTGGTATCAGCCCTATTTTCTATTGGCTGTTATAAAAAACGACAGATGTCAGCAGAACAGATCACGCCTAGAAATCTGGTGGAAACCTTCGACAAAGATTGGTTGAAAAGCGACCGTGAACGTTTCATGTTCAATGATAGAACGAATAAAAAAACATTGCTGGGAGGCGCTTGGACATTTGATACGGATATCCCTAAAACACACTTTCCATGGCCCCGATTTACGCCGGAAGGCGGTTTGGTGTTCTTGGACTGGGCTCAACCTATGGAACGGCGTCTGATCATCAAGCTGGTAAATATTTTGCCGGCCTATGCTGATAATCTGCTACAAGTCTCCTTAAACGACGAACCGATACCCTTTATAGAAAGCGATCTGCCCGTAGGTGAATACGAGTTTTATGTGCCGTCTCCGTTTCAGATAACCGGTAAAAACAGCTTACATATTTCGATCGATACAGATAAATTGCCGCCTGATGTACGACTGGAGTCGATTGCGCTTCATTCGATTCGTGTCACCTTAGGCGCAGTTGTCAGAAGCCGCATTCAGATTGGTAATCAAATACGTGACAGCCTGTTGTTTGCACCACCGATTAAACTGCGTATTCCTGTTAAAGGCGGTATTCAGAACACCATCCAATTCAGTTATGGACTGTCCTCGACATCGGGGAACACATCACCTTTATCGTATGGCCTGACGCTGTCTTTGTTCGATTCAAAACAAAATCGAGTGATACATGAACAAACCCTTTCAATTAAACGTGATACAGCAACTCTGACGGAGTGGAATACGTTCAGAGAGAAGATGCCGTTTTTAGGAAACGATGGATATTTGGAATTATCGTTCATGACGGGTTCCGAGCCTTCCGGACCTGTCGATTATCTGGCATTGAGCGAGTTTTTGCTACATCCAGCCAGTATGAATTGGGACCTGTCAGTGGATGTCTCTGAACCCGATATGTTGTTGATCACCTTATCCTCGATATCAGCCAATCAAATGGGTGTTTACGGTAATACCATCGCCAGAACTCCTTTTCTGGACCACTTGGCTCAAATCTCCAAGATTTACAGCGATACAACTGCAGTCAGTAACCATGAATATTCTGCGATTGCATCTCTTATCACCGGTAAACTCCCCCGCGATCATGGTTATTACCGGGATTTTTCCGCTTCTCATGAGCTACCACCGATCATAACGGAAAATTTGAAGGATACATCCTATTTAAGCCATGCTTTTATTTACACATCGAACCAATTGGTTTTCACTAAATTACAAGGATTTCGACGAATATATTTATCTAGCCCCAAAACACACTCTATCCAAACCCCCGAAACACAACTGAATAGCCTGATGAATTCACCTCAAATGATTGCCAATCCCGGTTTTTTCTGGGTTCATCTGGCGCCTGAATTATATTCAGAATTCGATTCGATTGAACCATTCCACCTTTCGGCCTATCACCAAAAACCGGTTCCGATCTCGGAACTCAACCTGCCGATTTCCGAACAGGACAGATTGATATCCATGATGTCTTCGGAAAGCGCTGAAAAAGATGCCCGAGAATTATCGGCTTGTATAGATCATCGCATGATGATGCTGGATAAGACAGTCCATGATATTTTTCAAAAGGTGGTTTCCAAGCGACATAAACGATCGATATTTTTCGTCATTACTGCTGACCATGGTTTAATCCGATCACTGGATTCCAATCTGTTATCCAACGATTCTCTATCACAAGAAGTGCTTCATATACCCCTGTTTTATGGACTTATACCCGCTGACACCTCTCCTGTATCAGCTCAATTAGCGACACAACCGGTCAGTTCCTTGAAAGGCTATGAGATTCTTTTGCAAGCCATGCGAAAAAGAACAGTTGACAACGGATCGACCCACCAATCGTCTGCGTCGGTTCGGTCGATTTTTTCGGAACATCATACTCGACCGATAGTAGCCTACCGAAAAGATAACTATAAATTGATCCATGTTTTTTCGAATCCCTATTTTCAAATCGCGACTACGAATTTATTCAATCTGGAAGAAGATCCCTCCGAATCCGTCAATCTTGTGGGTAGAGACACGGAAATTACCCGAAATTACTTGGATACAACCCTGGCCTTTTGTCACGGCAGCCCATTTTATCCCAGACCTCGTATTGGTTTTGAAGATGAAGCCCTGACGATATTGAAATCCCTTAAATATACGGAGTGATCGTGGATCGGTTCATGGATAACGATTGGCCTTTCCCAAGAAAAACATGCGTCCTGTTACAGGCTGCAAGATATATGGAGATTACCCGATGAATTCTCAACAGCCAGCCACCCTGTTAGGTATCGTCTGTTTGGTTTTTGGAATGATAGCCTTTACTGCTTACATGCGGATAATTATGTATCTTCAGGCTCTCGATGCCGGCCTGGAAAATCCACCGCATCGACGACATATCGGGGATAAATTGCGTGCTTATAAGGAGTTTTGTAAAGACCGTGGAAAAAAACCGTGGCTTCTGACCGCGTTTGCTATCGGAGCAATCGGCGCAGTTCTAGCATGGCTACCGATGCCATGGCTCCTTTTTCGATAGGCTTTGAATTACATGGCAGAACCGAGATACATAATTAGTCATAATAATAAAATACTTGCCGATTTTGTACTGGCTGAACAAGGAAAAGAATACCGACTTGGTCGAGCATCCGATAATGATATCATCATCACTGATCCACGAATTTCCCGACATCATCTGACGATATTATGGGACTGGAATGATGCAGTCGTAGTCTCCGATCTGGGTAGCGTCAACCATCTCACTGTCAACGGGTTACAGATTGTCGACCGGATAGCGATCGAACCGTCGGATACGGTTTTATTGGGAGATCTGAAGGTTAGCCGTGTATTGCCTGATAAGCCCCCCGAACCAACGCCGGTTACATTGGAGCCGGCCGATGTGAAACCCAAATCCACGACTAGGATATACACCGTTCTTTTAATCTGTGGAATTATTTTGACTATATTAGCGTTGGTTTTGATTGGGACGATGGTGTTTTGATCAGATTGAGATGAATTTACAAGGTGACACACCCTAGGGCGGTAAACTGAGCGCCGGGTGGCATTTCCTGAGCTGCCAGCACTTGAATATTTTGCATCTGTTGTGCCAGAAATCTCCATAAAACATACCGAATATTCTGTTCAACCGTCAAAATGACAGCGGTGTTTTTAGCCGATTTTTGCGCGAGTTGAGCATCAAACGCGGAGATGACTTTTTCCATGATATCAGGTGTCAACGCTAACACTCTTTCTTGACCGGAAATATGTATCGCTGATCGAAAGATATCTTCGAGTTTGGGGTCTAACAAAAATACTTCCAGTCGTCCATTCGTGGAAAACTGATGAAAGATCTGCCGTGCCAATTTTGATCGGACTTTTTCTGTCAGTGCAATATTGTCCGGTTCAATATCAGCATATTCAGATACGGCTTCCAATATTCTTTTTAAATCTCGGATACACACTTTTTCCTGTACCAATCGGCGAAGAATATCGCCCAGTCGTTGATAAGAAATGACTCGAGGCACAAGTTCAGCAACTGTATCGGGATAGATTTGTTCCAGTTCATCGCAGAGCCATTTGACTTCTTGTAAACCAATAAATTCATGAAGATGATTTTTCAATACCTGTTTGACTTGATAGATAAACAGTGACACTCCGGAAAACACGTGGTATCCGGCATCTTCAAGTCGTGTTTTTCGTTCGACCGGCACCAAGGTTCCTATCTGGTCAAACACCGGTTGCATATCAGTATCTTCAGTACCGGCTATCAGTTGTAATTTGTCGTCACTATCCTGAACATATGCTTGGTCTTGGGGTATGTACCCGGTATAAACCGGCATATCCAGCACACTCACACTAAACGCATCTTCAGGTAACTCATCCCGAGCTGCGAACACTTTTAGGCCAGGTAACGACACCCCGGTTTCAAGATAAATTTCTTTGCGCATAGCCGGTAAAGCAAGAGCTATCAGCTCACTTTCAGCGCTTTCAGCATCCAATATGTGGGTGACTCCACATCCCAGATTCAACGCCAACGGCGCCGGCATATGCAGAAAGGTATCGCCTTGATGATCGGATCGAGCGATATCAGCATCGATTTCGAGCCTATCGACGATACCATTTTTATCGGTTGTTTTGACCAAATATACAGCAGCAGTAAGAAGAATAAATCCCATTGTCCAGAATGGAATCAAAGGTAATCCCGGAACGATTCCCATACAAAACAGTAATCCTGATACCATCATCAGCGCTTTGGGATATGACAGTAATTGCAAGCTGATATCGCGACCCAAGTGATCACCGGAACACTCCGGTTCAACACGAGTCACCATCAGTCCGGCTGCAACGGAAACGATTAACGCCGGTATTTGAGACAACAAGCCATCACCTATCGTCAAAAGGCCATAGATTTTAAGGGCTTCGCCGGCATCCATATTTTTCATTGACACACCGATAGCGACGCCGCCAATAATATTGACCACTGTGATCAGAATACCCGCTATTGCATCGCCTTTGACAAATTTCATCGCGCCATCCATGGCGCCGAAAAGCTGTGATTCCCGAGCCAGCAATCGTCGTCGCTTTTTAGCCTCCTGCATATCGATAGCTCCCGCCCTGACATCAGCATCGATTGCCATTTGTTTTCCGGGCATGGCATCCAAAGTGAACCGTGCTGAAACCTCCGCTACCCGTTCGGATCCTTTTGAAATAACGATGAAATTAATCAGAGTCAGGATCAGAAAAATGATAGCGCCGACAATCATATTGCCCTGCACGACAAAGGCGCCGAAAGCTTTGATAACGCTGCCTGCGTCTGCATTCAGCAGAATCAATCGCGTTGACGACACGTTCAATGCCAGTCGAAAAAGTGTCGCTATCAGCAACATACTGGGAAACGATGCCAGTCGAATCACTTCAGAAATATATAAAACGACCAGCAGAATCACCATGGCGAGTGTGATGTTCAGGGTGATCAGGATATCCAGCAACCAGGTTGGTAGGGGGATGATCATCATCCCCACAACCAACACTACGAAGATTGCCAGGAAAACGTCGCTATAACGGGAGACGTGTTCCATCGTTCAGCCAACTAGGCAGGAGTTTTGATCGATTCCATCAGTTCACGTGTGACCATCGCTAAAACGCGTGCCCGTGAACTCATGGGTGATTCTTCATTCGGATCCAGATCGATCGCCATTTTCAGGTCTGTTGCCGCTTGATCGAAACAGTTCTTTTTCAAGTAAACTTCTGCACGATTAGTCAATGCCGTCAGATCTTCCGGATCACGTAACAGGGCTTTATTGAAATAATCGATGGCTCTGTCCAGTTCTCCATCACGGGCAGCAAGTGTTCCAAGCGCAGTCTGCACAAATGAATCTTCATGACCCAATGCATTCAGACCCTGAAACACTATGCGGGCATCATCGAATTTTCCTTGGTTGAAAAGTTCGTATCCAACGATCGCAAGTGTCATCAAATCAGTGTCTGACAACTTGAATACATCTTTCAAGCGACCTCCATTGACCAGCACTTTTTCCAGTTCATCTTTTGTCAATGATTCGCCACGAGCAATTTTTTCTTTGATTACAGCGTTCATACTAAAAAATCTCCTTTTCTATGTTTAATACCGAATACCGCGAATAGCCGACATAGCTGCTTGATGTTGAATATCGGCAATTTTGACTGCCAATTCGAACATTTGTGCTGCCTGTTGCGCTTCCTGCATTTTTTGAAACATTTCCATCGGCCCCATTCCGCCCGATTCCGATGCTGACTGTGATCCGTACCCTGTTGAAGCAGCCATAGCATTCGTATCGACATTCAAGCCGGAACCAAAAGCGCCTGGATTGATGCCTTTTCCTGCAGTTTGATTTTGTTGCAGTGTCTGCGGCTGAAATCCTTTGATTTGATCAACTAATCCCTTTGCCAGCCCCAGCAGTGATTGAAAATTTCCCAAGTTTTTAGTCAATAGACCCATACAAAATTTACCGGCGCCGTATTGTGCGGCCAGAGGAAACGGCAATGCCAATGCAAACTGTTTTGCCGGCGTCATCTTTGACGTGTTTCCACCAAACTGGTTGACAACAGAATCAAATCGATCAAAAGCTGCACGATTTTTTGTCATACTTTCTTTGGTATTACTCAAAGTTTTTTCCATGATCGAGCCAACCAATTCAGCTCCCAGCTTAATGCCCAAACTACCTAACAATGAAATCCCCATAAAATACTCCTTTCAAAAGACACCTAAATGAACGTTTGTTTCTTGAACTTGTCCAACTGCTTAAGTAACGTTACTTTACAAATTATAATTTATATGTCTTTTTTTGTCAAGGGGGTTGGGAGAAATTTTTTAAAAGTGACCTCGGTTATCGATACCGTTTTTTATCTTCAGGGGATAATCTGATAATAAACACAAGCAATTCCGCGATCGCCTTGAAAAGATCTTCCGGAATTTCCTGGTCGATGCTCAATTCAAAAAGTTTTCGTGACAATGGAGGATGTCTCAAGACCGGCACGTTGTGTTCAGCCGCAACAGCTCGAATTTTTGCCGCTGATTCCATAAACCCTTTTGCTGTGACCCGTGGAGCGCCTTGCCACTGGTCGTCGTATTCAATAGCCACGGCATAATGCGTAGGGTTGACAACGACGAAGCGAGACCGCGCAACTCTATCGACAAGGCTGGATTGAAGCATTTCTTGATGAAATTGTTTTCGCAGCCCTTTTATCAAGGGATCGCCTTCGGAATCTTTATGTTCTTGAATAAGTTCCTGCCGACTCATCTTCAAATCCTTCAGCCATCTGTGTCTTTGAAGCAAATAATCGACAATCCCATAAATCACCGCTAAGACAACGGCCATTCGAAAAACCTGACCTGTCAACCTACTGAAACAGACAGTAACCGCCTCAAGTGATGTATCCGAAATAGATAAAACTGAAATCAACTGATTCCACAGTAGTTTGACCAAAATCACTGAAGTCAGAAGAAATTTTAGTGTCGTCTTCAACAGGTCCACCAGTTTTTTCGTATTAAAAAGCTTTTTTAACCCTTTAGCCGGGTTGACGTGAGACAGGTCTGGTTCGAGCTTGCGAAACAGCGGGCCGACCTGCAAAAAACCGATCAACAGACCGGCAGCCATTGCGGGCAACATAACGACAGCGGAGTTTTTAACAATAAATTTTATAGCGTCAAACGGCATGGAAACACTGGATGGATTTCCAACAAAATGTTTCAGATTCCACAACTCACTCAAAAACCGCTTCCATCCGGCAAACCCTGAAACCGCATATCCGGCAATCATGATGAACCCAGCCAACAATACAGCAGCCGTGCAAGCATCAGCAGAAAAAGCGATATTTCCTTTTTTACGGGCTTCGCGCTGCTTTTTTGGAGTAGGTTTTTCGTTTTTAGCTTCTGACATGATCGACCTCGGCTTTGTAACAAATCATTACTATTATAATGATTCATGATGATTATTGTCAACCGAAAGATCAAGCCAGACACCAGGAACCCACTGAAAATCATCTCAACTTCGTAATCTAATCCTGCCCATCTTTGTAATCTTTGGAATCGTGTTCAAAAAGTCATTCGGGATG
>CAYOJK010000036.1:0-15689 GCA_964404285.1 uncultured bacterium
CCCAAACTGTCATTAAAAGTATAAGTCTTTTCATACAATCCTCCTATGTTGTATTATTTCCTATAATAACAATTCTAGGAAGTTTTGAAACCCCAGAGGAAGTGATGAGTTAGCCTGTGTCATCAATGCCGGCCTCTGATAGTTATCTTTCACCTTTGACATTCAACGCTTCCTTTTCTTAGTTCAAAGCTTTAAACCCTCTGTGGCAGTTACGCTCACCATTTAAACATCGTATTGAGTATAGCCAAGATTTTGCGCTGGATCAAAGAAGAAGGGGGATAGGGACAGACATCCAATTTTGTATCTTCGGATCGATTACTTTCGGGGGACGGACTTCCAAAAATAACAAAACGAACCATCTTTTATTTCTGAATATCAAATCCGTAAGGCCGAAATACATGCGACCGGCACATATCTGCGTCATCTGCGTCATCTGTGGAAAAAAAAATTCCTAATGTTTGAACGATCAAAATCCTATTGTTGATTTAGATGTTATTGGCGTTCATTCGCGTTCATTCGCGGCTGTTTCCCAAAAGCATCATCACCAGTTCATCCGGCCCGAACACAGGCAACACGGATTTTTTAAAATCTGCAAGGTTCCGCGTGACAATGCCATCTACAGAAACAGCTCTACCGGATTCATGTAATACAGCATCTTCGAAATCAGGAAAATCCAGTGCTAACGCATTCAATAAAACTGATCGATTCACAGGTGCGATGTCGAAGATCGTCAACAAAGAAGAAATACATTGCTTTGCAGCATCTGCCCCCAAATGTTTACGAACGATGTAATCAATTGTAGTCACAGTTGTTCCACATAAATAACCGGATATTTCGCCTTTTTCTATCCAAGCAAAAATTTTTAAAGCAAAATCTCCGTATGGTTGCCTTTTGAGAAGAACATCCAAAACAATATTTGTATCGAGCAGTAGTTTCACTGGTGCTTTTCCTCAAGATAATCTTGGAATTCATCTTTTTCGACCGATATACCTTCAAGCAATCCCCACAGCGATCGGGTTACAGGCGGCAAATCTTGTTCCGGTAACGATGGAGTTGTTTTTCCAAGGACTGCGAAATACTTTTCGACCAGCTTGGATACCGATGTGCTCTTTTGCCGTGCATAGATTTTTGCTTTTTTTATCAATTCGGCGTTTAGTCGAAGCGTCAATTTTGTCTGCATACGCACCTCCTTGCACGTATAATACTTATACCGATTATACGTCTTACTTTCAAAAAATGTCAATAGCACAGCTATTCGCGCATCAGATCAATCTGAACAATATCCTTCAGAATGTTTCATTCGCCTTGCATTTTTATGAAACTTTGAACATCTTCAATATAAGGAGGTATATATGAAGCTGACCAAAAGAACCACAATACTGTTTTCACCTGCTCTGCATGATTACCTGACTATTCTGGCTAAACGCCGTGGAATAAGCCTTGGGGAATTGGTTCGTGCAGCCTGTGAGAATCAATATGGATACACGGATCCAGTTCAACGGATCGAGGCGGTTTCCAAACTCGCTGCCTTGAATCTTCCTGTCGGAGACCCTCGTGAACTCAAGGAACTGAGCGTCCCCTCAGCAGACAATCTTATGCCATGATGATGTTCGATTCCCTTTCTTGTAAAATATATTTTATAATCTTCGCATGTTGAATCAACTGCAGGAAAAACTGTCAAATCAGATGAATAAATTGTCGCCTTTATTAAATATTCTTAAAGGAATTGCGATCGGCATGGCCAACATCATTCCTGGGGTCAGCGGCGGCACGATCGCTGTCATAACCGGTATCTACGATGACCTTGTAAACGCTTTCGGCAACTTTTTCAGCGGTCCGGGCGGCTGGCGGAAAAACTCTCTTTTTCTTACCCCTGTGTTGATCGGCGTTCTGATCGGCAATATCGCTTTCGCTCGTCTTATCGGTTATTTGCTGCAAACTGCTCCGGTTGCGACACGCTACGGCTTCATGGGCCTTATCCTGGGCGGCTTGCCCTATATTTTAAAACATTCCGCCCTCAAAGCGTTCAAACTGCGCTATCTGGTTTTAGCTCTGCTTGGCCTTGTCATCGTCATCGGCATGGGTCTAATGCCGGAACCGGAAAAAAGCCTTCCCATCACTGAGCTGACCCTGCAATCTGCCGCACTGCTTTTTGGAGCAGCTTTTTTGGCCAGTATCGCCATGGTCATACCGGGCATCAGCGGCAGTTTTCTGCTGTTGTTGATGGGCATGTACAGCGCCATGCAAAACGCTTTCAGCACCTTGAACACGCCGATCATGTTTCTATTCGTATCCGGCACTATACTGGGTGTCGTTTGTGTATCCAAAACCATCTCGGCTCTTCTCCGCCGGTTTCACACCGCCACGTATTCAGTAATTACCGGTCTGGTAGTAGGTAGCGCTTTAATCTTGTTTCCTGGATTCAGCTCCGGAAAATACTTATTGACCGATGCGTTTGCTTTTGCGTTCGGGTTGTGTTTAAGCCTATTTCTTGGAACAAACACGAAAGAACACATTCTCCGTAAACAAAGGAACAAATGAAAAAGTCTATGATTTATTTAATAATTTGCCTTGTTATTATCTATTTCACACTTCGTGTCATCACCATTTTTCGAAAGCCAGCGCCCGATAAGCCGTTCTTTTCTTCACTCCCTCAAGAGCAAATCCTGGTCGCGGCACATCGCGGCGGCTCCCTGATTTTTCCCGAAAACACAATGGCCGCTTTTTCAGGAGCTATCTCATTAGGAGCTCATATTCTGGAAATGGATGTCCACCTGTCGGCAGACGGCATACCGGTCGTGATCCATGACGACACGGTTGACCGAACAACCGACGGCGTCGGCAATGTGAACAGTTTTACGTTGGAAGAACTGAAACGACTCGATGCCGGTTACCGATTTACACCAGAAGACCAGCCCGATACTCATCCTTTTCGTAATTCGGGAGTGACAATTCCGACGCTGCGGGAGGTTTTTGAAGCTTTTCCTCAAACACCGATTATCCTGGAGTTCAAAGAAAACAGCTTTGACCTGGCAGATGCAGTCACTGGTATGATTGACGAGTTCAACAGGCAAGACCTTGTTTTGATGGCAAGTTTTCATGCTGAAATATTAGATTATTTTAGGCAAAGACGACCACATATTGCGACCCATGCGTCTGAAGATGAAGTCAAAGTGTTTCTGGCGGCTTCTTGGTTATCTCTAGAAGGTCTGATTGCGCCGGGATATGAAGCATTTATCGTTCCTAAATCGAGCGGTCCTATTCCGGTCGCATCGACGCGATTCATTCAAGCTGCCAATCGGCGAAATATCTTCGTTGGAGTTTGGACGATAAATGATCCCCACACCATGAATCAGCTCATCGACAGAGGCGTCGATACACTGATAACCGATCGACCGGATCTGGCTTTGGAAATCCTAAAATAACAATCATTTTCTTAGTAATTCACATCTATCGAGTTTGATAAGAACCACGAGACAAAAGCCCTTTTGTCAACACGATAATCGCTACAGTTTGTATGATATGGAACAAACCATTGTGATCGAATGTCCAGACCATCTGAACAGATGCCGAGCCTGATGTCTGAATACCGGCAGCCAGAATACTCAACGCAATACCGGTCATCATGCACAAGGTGGACGATCGCTGAAAACGCAGCCATAAGTAAAAGTAGGCTCCCAAAGCAAAGATCAAAGCAGCAGCTTCATATAGGATAAAAACCTGAAAACTTCCCGGCCTGATCACGGTCAACGCATAAAAAGCAGCGCCCAGGCCAACAGGAATGACAATCATCCAAATCGGCAGCGCCGACCTTTTCAGATCGATCAGGACACCGGCCACAAAAAACGAAACGGCAAGACCCAAAAACAGATATAATGGATGGTCCAGCCATTTTTGCAAACCAGGATTTTTCGTTTCAAAACCATGTATAACCGTGCCGACCATTGCCGCTAAAGCCATCAAGGTGAAAGCTGCTGCCCAAACCACCGCCCGCTGTCGCTCGATACGCCGCACTGGAGACTGCATGATCACCAACACGGCGATCCAGCAGACTAATGCAAGCAAAATATCCGTGATAGCCGTCGTCAACTCCGTTTCTATACTTGTCAATATCATAGATTGCCCTAAAACCTTCCGGCAATCAGGATATCAAATTGTGACAATCACTCAAAATGATACAGATCGCATTTTACAAATTTCACATCTGGATATTTGCGTTTTCTACTGAATACTTTGACTGCAACAGGGAATCACTGTGAGAATACATTCCTCTACAACCTGCATATCAAAGTAGCCCGCACATTTTCATACGCATCGACTAGTTCCACACGTTTAAATTCGGGACTGTTCTTTCCGGGGGACAGACAAGAAATATGAGATCAGGAACCGTGCTCGTAGAGCGCCGCCATCCTTCATTGTCTGAACACGATTACGGGATTAAAGGATTACCAGGATTAGTCTTTGCTTTCTCGAAATCCAATCCTGCCCATCTTTGTAATCTTTGGAATCGTGTTCAAAAAGTCATTCGGGATGCGAAGTCAATAACCAGTCATCAAGTATTAGACGTCAGAAACTATTAATTAGGGGACAGACTTCCAATTATTTCTTTGGCAATTAGAGGGAAAGACATCTGTGCTTTCGGGGGACAGACATCCAAAAATAACAAAACGAGCCATCTTTTATTTCTGAATATCGAGCCCGCAAGGCCGAAATACATGCGGCCGGCACATATCTGCGCCATCTGCGTCATCTGTGGAAAATAAAAAAAGTTCCTAATGTTTGAACGATCAAAATCCTTTTGTAGATCTTGATGTTATTGGCGTTCATTCGCGGTTAATAAAAACAGCAATCACGGGATACTATACGGCTCCCAGAACCATCACTTTCTGTCGGTCATTCTCAAGATGGCAGCTTTCGTCACAATAGATATTATATGCAGTTTTCATAATCTTCGGACGACATCTGAAAGTTTTTCATGGGACTATCGAGCCACCGCATATCGAAAGAAAGGTATTGACGAATGCTTTAAGCTCCTCACACTGAGCGATCGCGATTGACAAATCGTTATCTCTGAGAATCCGTCCAGCGTCCCTGGGTTTAATATAGCTATCCCTGCAACTCCCGATCTCAAAGATTTCCTTGAGTCGGTCAGCAGGAGGATTCTGGTGATTTACAGCTTCAGGGTGTCCGACGGGTGCAGCTTTATTGTGTTTTGCTAATTTTTGAATCGTCGGCCAGTAAGGCAGTAACCACGCCTCCAAAATCATATTGGGCGGCATGTGGATGAAACCGCGGTTCGTTGCCCACCCAACTCCTCATTTTGGCCTTTGCATCCGCAGCATTTTCAAAGTCCGGCGGGTTTGTTCCCGTATATACGTCGGTCAGAGCAATGACATAATCCGCCGCATTTGAGCCCTGAAGAAGGTTTTCCACAAGCCGTTTCAATTTTTTTTCTTTGGGGATGCGACCGTCATATGGGACTGGGTCGAGCTTCGGCATACGGGTTGGGAGGCGCTTTTTCAGATATTTCCGCAAATGAAGCATGAACGCCTTTTCAGTTTTACCCTCAACGATGATGGATATTTTCACGATCGACCTCCCATCCGGCCCATCCGCCAAACTTCGTCAAGGCTGTATTCAGCCAACCATCGGTCAATATCCAATGCGTCGGCCCATGTCGCGGAGGCGCCTCCGTTATCGTCTAAATCCATCACCACTATTTCTTCTGGTTTTAAGAAGCGTATAAACCTGTCGGAATGTGTGGCGACAATCAATTGCGTTCGTTGTGCAGCCTCGCGCATCAAATCCGCCAACAGACTCAACAATTCCGGATGTAAGCTGACTTCGGGTTCGTCGATCATAGTGATGGTTGAAAGATGCGGGCTTTGCAGTAATGCTGTGAGCCATAGGAATCGAAGAGTCCCTTCTGAGAGTTCGTTCATGTACAACGGCTTGTTGAAGCTCTTGTCTTTCCAGGTCATCGCCAACATTCCAGCCGCCACCGGTGGAAAATTCAAGTCCTCGAAGTCTGGAAAAGCCGCTTTCAAAGCGTCCAGAACAGCCTCATATCGATCACGATCCACCTCACGCAGGTAATACAAATACGGAACTAAGTCCGCGCCATCATGCCCGGGCAAAGTGGCGGGTTTCATAGGTTGAGGCATTTTCACCGGCGCTCTGGGACCTACGTCCAAGACGTGATACTGCGTAGCGGTCGCCAAGATACGCCTTAGTTCCTCGGGCTGGCGAAACATTTTCGGCACCTGAGAAAGTGAAGTTTCCAAGAGATTATGTTCCCAATCAGGACGGACAAGTTGATTTTCTGCTGTTTCGTAGTACCTGATGTCGCCGTATGACGAATCGATATGTAGAAACGGATCACTAAAGCCCTTCCGTTTCTGGCACAACAATTCCCTGGAGATGGAATACCCAGAGCCTTTTGGATCGAGCCGGAGGTCATATTCAAGAGGCTCATGCCCAGGAACAGTTATATCGACGAGCAATGAAAGGCTTTCACTTTTACCGCGAGTCAAAAGATTTGCAATACCGCCGAATAGTGACAAGATACTGTTTAAATTGCCTGATGCCGAAGCGGAGAGGATAGAAAAGGCATCTAGAAAAGAAGTCTTGCCGACGCCGTTTGCACCGATAAGAACCATAAAAGGCCGCACCTGTAAATCTATGTTGAGCAGCCGTCTGAAACCATTTATTTTAATCCGGTTAATCTTATTCACTAGTTCCTCCTGTATCAGGAATTTTTCTTTTTTCGGTAGCAGCGACCGCCTTTCTTCTTGGGCTTCGGGACTTCAATTCCACAGACATCCTCAAGCCCGTAGGCAATGGGGATGGAGCGGTCGGTAACTGAGCTTCATATCCGATGGTCGCAGCGCTTGAGTCAGCTTTGGTTTTTCTTGATCGAGCCATTGGATGTTCTTCCTTTGCCGGTGATATCGATGATTCCAATTTATTTGGCTAATGCTTGACAATTTTGTCCCACCCTAGTGTCCAAAACTCCGATAACAATTCCGCCTGTTCCAGAACCGTCTTCGTCGCTTTTTCCTGTTTATCCGGCGGGTAGCCATATTTCCGGAGAATCCGTTTGACCATAACCCGGAGTTGAGCTTTGACATTCTCACGCAGCGTCCAGTCGATGGTGACGTTGTTTCGCACCGTCGTCACTAACTCTCGCGCAATCGTTCGCAGCATATCGTTCCCCAGTACTTTCACAGCGCTGTCGTTGGTCTCCAAGGCATCGTAGAAAGCAAGTTCATCTTCATTCAGGCCAAGCTTCTCACCCCTGGCTCCTGCTTTCCGCATTTCACGGGCCAACTCGATAAGTTCCTCGATAACCTGAGCTGCTTCGATCGCCCGGTTTTTGTATCGCCTGAGCGCCTGCTCCAGCATCTCAGCAAAAGATCGTGATTGCACCAGATTCCGTTTTCCGTATGTTCTTATCTCACCAGACAGCAGCCTTTTTAAAAGTTCGACAGCCAAATTCCGATAAGGCAATCCTTGAACTTCTGCCAGGAATTCATCTGACAGAATGGACACATCGGGTTTCTTCAAACCGGCGGCAGCGAAAATGTCAACCATACCCTCAGATGTGACAGCCCGCGAGACTATCTGACGAATGGCCTGATCCAGTTCTTCCTGCGATCGAGGCTCACCGGGAGCACGCTTGATCAACCACGCTTTCACCGCCTGGAAAAACGCCACATCATCGCGAATGCGCACGGCCTCTTCGTTCGGAACCGACAGGGCAAATGCCTGGGAGAGTTCCCGGACAGCTACTATCAGTCTCTCCTTGCCATCCGGTTGGGCCAGAATGTGTTCTTGGGCCGGCAGTAATAACTGGAGCCTCTCCTGAGGTGTGCCTGTAACCCATTTCGAGTGGTCGAAACCAAAAAACATAGCGCAGCAGATTTCGTATTTTTCCAGCATGACCGTAACGGCTTGCTGTTGATCGATCGTGGTATCGCCCAAACCGCCGCTTTCAGTGTAAGTGGCAAGCGCTTCCTTGAGTTCAGGCGCCACTCCCAGATAGTCAACGATCAATCCACCGGGTTTGTCACCGAATACCCGATTGACACGGGCAATAGCCTGCATCAAGCCGTGACCACGCATCGGCTTATCCAGGTACATGGTATGCAAACTGGGCGCGTCAAACCCCGTCAACCACATGTCACGAACCAGAACAACTCTGAAGGGGTCTGAAGGATCACGAAATCGGGTAGCCAGTTTTTCCCGGCCTAGCTTCTTGCGGATATGCGGCTGCCAATCCGCCGGGTCTGTCGCAGAACCCGTTATCACGACTTTGATGATGCCTTCGTTGTCATTATCTGAATGCCACGCCGGACGCAGATCGACGATTTCCCGATACAACTCGATGCAGATTCGGCGACTCATGCAAACGACCATGGCTTTGCCTTCCAAGACATCCAGACGTTGCTCAAAATGATTTATCATGTCTTTTGCAATCTGTTTTAACCTCTTCTCAGCTCCGACAATCGCTTCCAATTGCGCCCACCGCGTTTTGAGCTTCTCTTTTCGCTCCACTTCCTCGCCTTCGGTCACTTCCTCGAACTTCGGATCAATCGTCGGTTTTTCGGATTCAACCAGTTCGAGTTTTGCCAAGCGGCTCTCATAATAGATGGGCAAGGTTGCTCCATCAGTAACGGCGCGCTGGATATCGTAAACGCTGATGTAGTCGCCGAACACCGCCCGAGTGTTCTTGTCGGTCAATTCAATCGGTGTCCCCGTGAAGCCGATAAATGAAGCATTTGGCAGCGCATCCCGCATATGCCGGGCATAACCATCGATGAAGTCGTATTGGCTTCGATGCGCCTCATCGGCAATGACAACAATATTGCGGCGTTTTGACAGAAGCGGATATTGATCGCCTTTTTCGTCGGGGAAAAACTTGTGGATGGTGGCAAACACAACGCCCCCGGCTTCCACTGACAGCTTGTCCCTCAAATCCGAGCGGCTGACTGCCTGAACAGGCGGTTGGCGCAGCAAGTCCCGGCATAAGCAGAAGGTGGCGAACAATTGGTCGTCCAGATCGTTGCGGTCGGTTATCACGACAATGGTGGGATTCGCCAAGGCAGGTTCTCGTATGAGCCGGCCGGCATAGAACGCCATGGTCAGGCTTTTGCCCGAACCCTGAGTATGCCAGACAACACCGATGCGACGATCACCCGGGTGTCCGCCGTGCTGTGTGACCAACGTGCCGGCCTGATCGGTTGCGTATTGCTCGGATTGCAGTCGCGCTGCGCGGAGCGTTTCCGACACCGCTATATTGACAGCATGGAACTGGTGATACCCGGCCATCTTCTTCACAATCTTACCGTCGCCGACATCTTCAAATACAACAAAACTACAGATCATGGTCAAGAACCGTTGCTTGTTCAAGACGCCTCCCAGCAAGACCTGCAATTCCATAAATTTTGTTTCGTCGATGATTTCGCCTGAAATCGTCCGCCAGGGTTTGAACCACTCTTGCCCGGCAGTAAGCGTTCCAATCCGTGCGTTTCCTCCGTCCGAGATTATAAGGAACTGGCTGTAAGAGAACAAAGTAGGCAGCTCTGATTTGTACGTTTGGAACTGATTGAAGGCTGTCCAGATATTAGCTTTCTTGTCGGTCGGGTTCTTCAGTTCGATCAGAACAAGAGGCAGCCCGTTGACGAAAATAACGATATCCGGGCGACGGTTATGCTTGTTCTCAACGATGGTAAATTGGTTGGCGGCCAGAAAGTCGTTCTCATCCGGAGAATCAAAGTCGATGACCTTCGCCTGAGCGCCACGGATAGAGCCATCCGCGGATTGGTATTCTACAGTGACCCCATCGACCAGCATCCTGTGGAAAGCATGGTTACGGAATTCCAGTGTCGAACCTTCCAGACGGTTCAGCTTTCGGTAGGCATCGTTCAGAGCTTCGACCGTGAGGGTTGGATTCAGACGGGCAAGAGCGTCTCTTAATCGCTGTTCGAGCACAACCTGGGAATAGTCGGACCGTTCCGCAAAGAGGCCGTCCGGAGCGATCTCCGGGCCGCTCTTGATCGCATACCCAAGATGTTCTAACCATTCAAGAGCGGTTATTTCGAGGTGGGATTCAGTGAATTTGGCTCCGCTCATGCCGCTAACTCCGCCAGCACATCCTCGCGTTGACTCCAGCGCACAGGATGCACTTCGTAATTTCTTAAGGCTTCAGTAACACCTTGAGGAATAGATCTATGCTCCGAATCATTCAATAATGCATAAGCGCGTGATTCAGGAGAACGATTTTTCCGCGTGTCTGTCCATGCGAAGGCGATCGATTTCGCTGATTCCCGATTGGGTCTATTGATTGCGTGAACGAGGCGCTCAGGCTGTTTTCGAGACTTCGGAATCACGAAATCGATCAAGTGGTCATAACCTGTTATCCCCTTGAAGCTAACTCTTGGCGAGTAACGAATATCATTTGAATCGAGCCATGCAACAACATCTTCGTAGAATAAGTTTGCAAGCATTGGCTGAGCAAGAAAGAACATGTCGTTGACTGCAAGCATAGCTTGTACTAAGTTGTGTTTGCGAAGCGCGAAGTTGTCTGACGAAGCGTGCACCTGCAATGCCTTCCCTTCCATCTGCACTCCGAAACCATTCAGAGTCATCTTTAACAAATCCTGGCGTTTCGGGGTATCCAGTTTGCAACTGCTGCTCTCAAGATCGCTGATCGTATATCCGTCGTCCGTCAAGATGAATTCTCCGTTGACCTTCTTCGCATAGATTTGGATATAGTCGTTGTGATTGTCCAAAAAGGGTGTTGTGATCTCTACCCACTGGTTGACTTGGCGCAGAATAGTCTTATCCTTCAGCCAAGCATAATACGTGTCTATTAACTTCTGTATGTCTTGGATCATGAGAATAGTCCCCAATGCACCCTAGGCGCTTGTGTGATGTTGCAGAATTGCAGGAAATCATTGTACGTCACCCGAACATTACTTATGTCACGGAAGCGATCAGCAGGAATCGGTATCGCCCACTT
Organism: uncultured bacterium; assembly: GCA_964404285.1. Classification (GTDB taxonomy): domain Bacteria; phylum CSSED10-310; class CSSED10-310; order CSSED10-310; family CSSED10-310; genus JBASEY01. The sequence goes on from CAYOJK010000036.1 coordinate 11,024, forward strand.
GTCACCATAACCCTCTCGGTACACGTGTAAGTGTGGACCGGGAATCTCTTCATCATCTGGATTCCGGTGCGGCGCTCCGCTGAGATCGAGACGGAGCAATACCACAACCTGCCGACAGCGACATTGCATCTTTACCTTGAGCAGGTCGATCTTGCCTCGGCTAATATCAAGCAGAAATTGTTCTCGTCTATCAGGTGACTGGAGTTTTAAAATTAAGGACTCACCACCTGTTGGGAAACAGTGTGGATCGTTAGTCACTGTGTGTTTTTCCATCGCGAGCAATGCATCGGCCTCAGCCTGTGATAGGGTAATTTTAGACATCAAATGACCTCCGAATGAATTTCTCGGCATCCTTGATCCGAATCTCGCCGGAGATCAGCTTGGGCAGCAACGTGTCGCGCAGAGCAGCGAGGGTGCGGGATTCTTGCTCAAGCCAATCCATTCGCCTTGTAAAAGTTCGCACGATTTCTTCAAATATCTCTAGGATAGGTGGTCCGGGCAACAATTGTATGCTCATGTAGGCTAGGTTCCGGTTCAAGCCTGGTACGGCTGAGTCCGCGTTTAGCGATGCGAGATCATGATGTCTAAGAGCATGAAACAGAAACTGCATAGGACAGCCTGGCACCTTCGGAATCACGTAGAATGCGGTGTCTATAACAAAGTAATCGTTTGTGGACCAAGTGACAACACCAGGATTACCCTTGCGTCCGACGATAATTCCAGGGCCAGTAGCAAGTCGTTCGTCGTGCCACCCGACCTGTCCATTCGACCCATACACTGGAATGGGTCCATCACGCCGGTTTTCTGCCTTCAAAGCTTTCCCATAAGCCAACTCAAGAAGATCACCAAATGACTTTATTATCCACCCCTCCGGCATCTCGCCCAACTCAGAGTCCTGGAAGCTGTCAGGAAACAGGTCGCTGATGTGATCGGGCAGGCCGGTCGGTCGGCCTTTCATCTTGGCGCGTACGGGATCAAAATCAATGAACCAGCTTTTAAACAGCGCCCGGGCCATCCCCTCCAGCGTCACGTTCATCCGGCGGTTGAGTTCGATCTTGTCGTCCAACGTGCCGAGAATGTGGGCGATGGCGCGTTGTTCGGAGAGGGGTGGTAACGTAAAAGTGATTTTTCGAAGTTCACTCTGCTTTATACCCAAAACTGTGGTTCCGGAAGCTCGCGATTTGATCTGATCCTGAACAATCTTTGATTGCATCAAGAATTTCAGGAACGTATTATCCAAAATGCTTGGAATTCCTCGTAATGTGATTAATCTCTGAGCAAGCGCGACTCGTTCTGACCCTAGTTGCGCAATCTCACCGAGCGGAGCTTCTGTGGTCATTAACACATCCCCTTTTTGGGGCATACCACGGCGCATCCAATCTATATAACCCTCTTCCGCAATGAACTCGGAAGGGGTTTCGATTCGTCCATTTTTTACAATCTTTGCTGTAATTAAGGGAATTCCCGAAATTGTCTTTTTCGGTGTCTTGCCGCGGTAATCAATTATTGCTGACATGCAATCTTCAAGAATGAAATCTGCCCACTCACCCGCCATTCGTTTCTCCTTTGTCCTTCTCATCGATGAATCCGTAGGCGCGCTTCTTCTTCAGCGGCTGGGAAGGCGTCAACTGACTGATCGCCTCCACAATTCTCACGATCTGTTTATCGCGCGTGATCAGCTTCCGTTCATGTTCAACCAAATCGAATTCCTCGGTTGCAAGCTGCTTATCCACCATACCCCAACTCCTTCAGGTTGGCTTCGATAGCGGCATCCAGCTTCCGGCCCTCCGTCATCTGCTCCCGCAACTGCGCCGTCAGCCGCTTCATTTTTTCATCGAACGGCTCCCCATCGTCTTCCTGGGCTTCCACTCCGACGTAGCGTCCCGGCGTCAAAACATGCCCGTGTTTTCGAACCTCTTCCAGCGTTGCGCTCTTGCAAAACCCCGGAATATCTTCATACGTCCCAGCGTCTTTCTCTCCGCGCCAGGCATGATACGCGCCGGCAATCCGCCCGATGTCTTCTGCAGTCAGTTCCCGGTGCGTGCGATCGACCATGACGCCGATTTTGCGCGCATCGATAAACAGAATCTCGCCCCTCCGATCCCGGAAGCCGCCGTTTTTCTTGTCTCGGGCCAGGAACCATAGGCAGACGGGAATTGAAGTTGTATAGAACAACTGTCCCGGCATGGCGATCATGCAGTCCACCAGGTCTGCTTCCACTATGTTTTTCCGAATTTTTCCTTCCCCGGACTGATTCGATGACATGGACCCGTTCGCCAGAACAAACCCGGCCAAGCCCGAAGGAGCCATATGGTGAATCATGTGCTGAACCCATGCAAAGTTCGCATTACCGACGGGAGGCGCTCCGAATTGCCACCGCTTGTCCTCCCGCAGCAGCTCACCGCGCCAGTCGCTGACGTTAAACGGCGGATTCGCCAGGATAAAATCCGCCTTCAGATCGGGATGCCGGTCGTTGTGAAACGTATCGCCATGCGCGATCTGCCCGTCGATGCCCCGGATAGCAAGGTTCATCTTGGCCAGCCGCCATGTCGTGTAGTTCGACTCCTGTCCGTAGATGGAGATATCAGACTTGGCGTTGCTGCCATTCCCATTACCGGTAGCGTGTGCTCGAATGAAGTCCATCGACTGGACAAACATACCGGACGATCCACAACAGGGATCATAGACTCTCCCGCGATATGGTTCGAGCATCTCGACCAACACCTTGACCACGCAGCGAGGTGTATAGAACTCGCCACCCTTCTTGCCTTCCGCGCTTGCAAATTGAGACAGAAAATACTCGTAGACACGACCGAGCACGTCACGGGATCGGCTTTCCGCATCCCCGATCCGGATGTTTGTAATCATGTCGATCAACTGACCCAGCCGCTGTTTGTCCAGAGCGGGCCGGGCATATTCTTTGGGCAGCACACCCTTGAGCGACGGGTTGTCTCTTTCGATAACGGTCATGGCATCGTCCACAAGCTGACCAATGGCGCTCTGCTTAGCCCGAGCTTTCAGATGCTGCCAGCGCGCCTCCGGTGGCGCCCAGAAAATGTTGACGGCGCGGTACTCGTCCGGGTCTTCCGGGTCGGCGCCCTGAACCCGCAGTGAAACGAGAGTGGCATGCTGCTCCTCAAAAGCATCAGAGATATATTTGAGAAATATCAAGCCGAGCACGACATGTTTGTATTCGGCGGCGTCCATGCTGCCGCGCAGGGTGTCTGCCATCTGCCAGAGCTGAGCTTCATATCCGATGGTCGCAGCGCTTGAGTCAGCTTTGGTTTTTCTTGATCGAGCCATTGGATGTTCTTCCTTTGCCGGTAATGAGGTCCGGATGACTATTTAAAGTAACATATTCGAGTCTATTCCGCCAATCATCAAGAACGCACCCAAAGGGACAGACATCTGTACTTTCGGGGGACAGACTTCCAGAAATAAGCGTTGCAGAAAACGCGGGCTTCTTTTTGAGGGACAGACTTCCAATTTTGTATCTTCGGATCGGTTAGTTCCGGGGGACAGACATCCAAAAATAACAAAACGAACCATCTTTTATTTCTGAATATCAAACCCGTAAGGCCGAAATACATGCAGCCAGCACATATCTGCGCCATCTGCGTCATCTGTGGAAAATAAAAAAAGTTCCTAATGTTTGAACGATCAAAATCCTTTTGTAGATCTTGATGTTATTGGCGTTCATTCGCGTTCATTCGCGGTTAATAAAAAAAGTTGTTACAGGAAAATTGTTGTGTAATCGAATGACCCCAGAGATACTACGCTGTAATGTCTTGTGTTTTAGGGGAATCCCAGGCCTGAACAACCAACAACTCAGGCATAGGATAATGCTTGATATTCAATGTAAACACTGTTCCACCTGAATCCAGAGCGGTGGCAGCCAAAAAGGCATCGTTTATATCAATTCCGTGGCTTTTATACCAAGTTCTATATAGTAAAGCAGCGGCATCAACAATCTGTTGATTGACAGGCGCAGTTTTGAATTGTGAAAGAAAAAGCATCGTCATAGTTTCTTCTTCAGGTCTCATAAAGAATACAATTTCTGCCCGCTGCATCGCTCCAATCCAACATTCATATCGGTTATCGTTTAAAATCACTCTTAAAAATTGTGTGGCTTTATCTTCGCCACGTAAATGCCATATCAATATGTCTGAATCGATGTACGCTCTCACTCGAAATGCCTTTTCATTGTTTCATTAAACATATTCCGAGATTTCTGAACGGTGGTTTCCGCCAATTCATCTCGCGACCATATACCATGGGTTTCTTGAAGAATATCGGTCTTTTGATGTTTTTCGACTTTGTCGACATAAAGTTTTACAGCATCTTCTATCACTTTTTTCTTCGAAACACGCAACTGCTTGGACAATCGGTCGATTTGCAGTATCACTTTTTCGTCAAGTCTCGTTGACATAACTTTATCCATCCATCACACCTCCTTTCTTACGTAAGCATTATAACGTAAGAATGACAACCTTATCAAGCCGAAATTTGGAAAAAACGGTTCACAAATCTCCCTCGACCTCATCCCCCGGCCCCTTCTCCATGAATAGAGAAGGGGGGTTGTTTTTCGGGGGACAGACATCTGTACTTTCGGGGGGACAGACTTCCATTTATTGGAAAGTCTGTGCTCCACAACCCGGCATCGCTC
>CAYOJK010000037.1:0-14701 GCA_964404285.1 uncultured bacterium
TGTGCCGGCCGCATGTATTTCAGCCTTACGGGTTTGATATTCAGAAATAAAAGATTGTTATTTTTGGAAGTCTGTCCCTCTAAAAGAAGCCTGCATTTTCTGCATCGCTTATTTCTGGAAGTCTGTCCCCCGAAAGTACATGTCCCTGAATTTACTTTCAATAACCTATCTGCCAGATTTAAAAACCGGATCATCGATTTTGAACAGGTTGGGTCGGTTTGTTTTGGAATTGTTGTTCTAGGAAATAGCTATAAAATAAAGTTTTTTTTGTGGTCGATTTTTTTGTTCATCAACGGAGAAAAATGTCCCGTATATCGTGACTGAACATCTTTCTTTCGATAATCTCTGCCGGTAATTTTTTTTCTACAGCAGGGTTCAGCGCAGGTGCATGTCCATTTTGACACATACGCTTCATCGCTTAGCCATAAAGCATAATCCACGGTAAGCTCATCATTTTTTTTAATATCTTTCCGCGCTGTCAATGTAAACGCGCCATCCATCCATAAATTGGAATCACAGGAATGATTGATGGAATACGCATCGTGGCTATCGCCTTCAAAACTGAATATATCATCATCCCACTGCATGATATGTTTTCCATCCATTTTAGCTTTTTCAGCGCCTTTTTTGTCGGTGTAATGGCGACCTCCCCAAACGATAACTATTTCATCCTTTTGAATTGTTTCTTTGGCAAAAAGACCTTTTCCATGAATTTTCGATGATGTGATCTCCGCCTTCGGCGTGATCCAGTTTTTTGTCGGTATCATCTGCGTCATTATCCCTTTAACCCGCCCGCTCTTCAGTTCTCGAACTCCAAGTCCCGTTCCATACGATAACAAAATTCCTTTGACAACAGAAGCAAGGAGCATGAAGCGCGAAGCGGGAAGCAGGGAGCGGGAAGCGCGAAGCAGGGAGCGAGAAGCGAGAAGCAAGAAGCAAGGAGCGGGAAGCGCGGAGCGAGGTCAATAACCAATATCCAAGTGTTGGAATTCAGAACCTATAGTCTCCAGTTTTACTCAGAAAACTCACTTTTTAAAATGAATTGTAAAACCTAACCAGAAACAAGCGGCATTCCGCGCCGGCGGAATGCCGCTTAGGACTCAAGACTCAGCACTGAAGCGCTCACAGAGCGCGCCACTCAGCATTCAGCGCTCAGAGAGGATCAAGACAGGCTGCCGTGCCCAGTCCCACATGGAAAATGAGTTGAGCGTCGATAGATGTCACCTGATCATCGCCGTTACAATCAGCGGCACATTCTTCCACATAAGTCGGTATGTACTGGCCCAGCATGATCAGGAAGGCCAACTGTGCGTCAGTGGCGGAGATTACGCTGTCTCGGTTGACGTCCCCGTTATGAATACAGTCCGGTGTCGGTGTTGCTGATGGGGTCGGCGTCGGCGTGTTGGTCGGCGTTTGTGTCGGAGTCTGCGTTGGGGTGTTAGTCGGTGTTTGTGTCGGTGTTGCTGATGGGGTCGGCGTCGGCGTTTGTGTCGGCGTCTGCGTTTGTGTCGGCGTCTGCGTTGGGGTATTTGTTGGCGGCGGTTCAGTAATATTAACCGTGGTAGTGGCAATGCCTTCGCAACCGTTGGCATCCGTTACGGTCAAGGTATAAACACCAGCCATATCAGTCGTGACGTTCTCTCGCATCGGGCTTTGTTCGTGTTTTGTCCACCCATCCGGGCCTTCCCAGAAATAATCAATCATGCCGGGCGGGTCGCCGGTAAGCTGGAGAGTATCACCTTCAATCAACGGGTTCGACTCCGAAGAATTATTCGATGCGGTCACTTCCGGCAGCGAATGAACCGTGACGTGGACACTGCAGCAACCCACACTCCATTTGCCGGTGACGGTATCTTCCGCACGAGCGTAATAAGTGGTCGTAATCTCGGGATTGACGGTCAGCGGAGAACCAATACCGACTTCATTGCCGCCGCATTCATCGTCGAACCAGTGGATTTCATGCACGGAATCCGCAGTCAAATCCACAGGGTCGCCGGCGCAGACTTCTTCCGGGTCCGCGTTGCAGTTCGTCGGATCATCCGGGAGCGGCTCGCCAAGCAGGCAGAAAGCGAGGTCGACATTTTGGGTGGCTTGTACCCAGGTGGCACCACTCTGTCTAACAAATTGATAACCCGTTGCCGGACCAGCATCCACCCAGATGAATGCGCATGTGTCACCATTATCAACAGCCTGGATAGCGACCCAGCCGTTTGTCAAATCAATGGGCGTGTCAAACATACCGGAATACTTATAGACAGGGTCGTATTCACCAAAAGATATCGTAGGTGTTCGTGTCACGGTGATGCTTTCTTGATAAACAAGTGTGCCAGGGAGCGGGCCCCACTCATAGAACCGAATGATATAGTCCAATGACGTTTTACTACACGGAGTCCAGTCACCGGGAATATCTTCATAACCCCAAAAGTCAATACCATTTATCGGTTCAGTCACATTTCGGAACTCGTCGGCACACAAGTAATCATAATGGGCATCCGACGTGACGGCGACTGTATCGCCAACCGGCGGTTGACCGAACAGCTCACTTGGGTTGCACAATACCAGACGATCGAAATCGAGAAACGCCTGAATCGTATGATCAGTATCCATCAAGAGGGTAAAGGAAGGCTCCGAGGAATAATGATTTTCGTCAACTTCCCAGTAATCTAATTTGTAACCAAAATCCGGAGTCACCGATATGTTGACCGAGGTGTTTTCAAAATATATATACGATCCGACAGGTGGTGATATGACGCTCGTTCCTATTCCATCAGGAGGTAGCATGTTAAGGTTTACTATATCGGAGAGCTGTTCGCCGACATAGATATCATCGATGCACCAAAGATCTATATTGTTTGAGTATCCATCGAATACAAAGGCAAGCATGAAATTTTTATTGATAAAGTCATTAAGGTTGACCAAAACTTCGGTACTATCCACACTTGCACGCGGAGATAGTGACCATACATCTCGCCAAGTGTTTCCACTGTCTATCGAGGTCTGAACTCGAAGCGTATAAGAAGGGTATAAGTGCCAGACTTTGTGTTTAAACCTAAGTATGATATCTGTTGCACTGGAGCCATCGAGCTTGGGAGTGATTAACCGGAATGTATCTGTAGCCTCCGGCGTCCTACTGAACCAAATTTCCGGCGCAACACCACCGGCGCTATTATAATCGCAAACAAACCAGTTGGTGTGCGTTCTAAACCAGTTGAGCGGTATAGAATCTATTTCGACCCCGGTGAAATCCTCTTCAAACGGCAGTGGCAGAGCCTCAAGCGTTTTGAAGAAGGCCTGAACCTTGTGATCGGCATCCATTAGTATGGTCGTGTTTACGCCATCAGGGATGGAAACGTCGTCGATTTCCCAGTGATCGAATTCAGAACCATGATCGGCAATAGCGGAAATGGGCACAACAAAACCATCGGGATGCCAAGAGATTCCAGGGATCGGTGATACGGTGCCCGTTCCCATCCCGTCAGGAAGAAGCATCTTCAATTTCCATGTATAATCCGCTACCGTTACATTGATGTCATCAATGGACCAATCGCTGATATGTAGTGTACTTCCGTCGAAAGCGAATGCAAGTTGGAATGTGTTATTGGCGACATTGTCCACGAATACACAAACCTCTTCAGGATCTATGTTTCCATCCGGTGATATTGACCACCGATCAACCCAGTTAACCCCACCGTTGACCGATGTTTGAAGCTTAAGCTTGTTAGTGTTAGGGACTGAGGAGTGGTGAACGGAATGTTTGAATGTGATCATGGCGAAATCCGCTTTAGTGGCATCAAGTTTAGGAGTGATCACCCGGATTATATTCGTAGTGTTCGCAATGGGTTCAAATCTTAATTCCGGTGAAACACCGCCGGCATTGTTCGAGTGGGTAACACGCCACCAGGTATCCACTCTGCTCCAATTGGACGGTATTGAACCGGCTTCGATGTCGGTGAAATCCTCATAAAATGGCAGCGGCAGAACCTCTAACGGTTTTTTAAAGAAGGCCTGAACCTCATAATCGGCATCCATCAGAAGCGTCTCTGTCGCATCATACGAATAATAGGTGCCGGCGATGCTTCTGATTTTCCAGTAATCGAACTCTGAACCCCCGTGTGCTCTGGCGACCAAGGACACATGATGATTATCGGGATAAACATGGGTTTTAGAGGCTGGTTTTACGTCGCCCGTTCCATTCCCACCAGGATTAAGCATCTTGAGTTCCCACAAGTGGTCCGTCGCTGTAACACTGATGTCATCAATGAACCAACCATCAATTTTTCGTGCCATTCCATCGAAAACAAATGCGAGCTGGAATTCCTTATTGACGACATTGTCCATGATTACACAAACCTCTTCAGCTTCTATGGTTACATTTCCTGGTGTTGACCATTGATCAACCCAGTCAACACCACCGTTGATCGATGTCTGAACCTTAAGATCGCGAGGGTGAGGGAGAAGCCAGTAGCTAAAATAATGCTTGAATAGGAGCATGACGTGGGTAGCCTCAGTGGCTTCCAGTTTAGGTGTGATCAACCGGAACGTTCCCTCAGCGACCGCATCAAGGTACCGCATTTCCGGTGAAACACCACCGGCATACGATGAAGGATACGCACCCCATCCTCCATGAGTTCTAATCCAGTCTCTGGGAATTCCACCTGTTCCAAGGCCGGTGAAATCTTCAGTGAACGGCAGCGGCCTAGCCTCAAACGGTTTGAAAATAGCCTTAACCGTATGATTGCTATCCATCAAGATTTGAGCAGTTTGAGGATAATCTTCAGGGTCTTCAAGAAAACCGTCAATTTCCCAGCAATCGAAATCAGAAACGCAGAAGATTGGATGGGCACGAATTTCTACCGAAGTATTCGCTGCATACTGATAGATTCCCGGGTTTGGCGATACAGTGCCGCCACCTGCTCCACCAGGTATCTCCATTGTCAGCAGCTTATCCGTCACTTCGGAATACTCGAACCAGGTTGTCAGCCACATATCTGTACACTCCGTGACTATATAAGAACCAGTATCATGGGTTGACACATCGCAATCAAAGTTATGGTAAAGGCTATATCTGCAAAAACCATTCCCTGAAGAAGTGTTACCAGACCAGAACGTCCCGTTAGACTGGATTCCGTCCTTTTTATCACAAACAGAGACAATCAATGCGTTTCCAGGCATGTAAACAATCGGCGTGTCCAGGGTCAAATAACAGATACTGCCATCGGCGGTTAAAGTTTTACCCTGAGCGACCAGGCTTGTATTGGCATACGGACTTGAGCACAAATTGTCGAAATCAGGCGCTTGGTCAAGAAAAACGTTCAGCGAGTAATTCACTGTCGGCGCTGTAGAGGAGCAGAGATGCCAGCCGATTTTTGTTATCTCCACAAGACTGTTTCCCAATGGCGCCAATTCAGTTGCCGGTATCACATACTGCGTTTCAGAATAGCAATTATGATCGTCCCAAGGCAGATATGCGGTTGACGGCGAACACGACACGTTGCCGATGGTAATCGTCGACTGGCTCAGCGCCGCTGGCGCCAGGACCAAACCCAAAGCCATAAACAATAAAAGTTTTCTCATACAAAGTTTCTCCTCATGAGGATGAATGGTTTAAAAGTTTAACACTATTGTTATAACAATGATCCAAAACATGGCAATCCATCACAAATTGTAAACCATTGAAGCTTCTTAAACGTGAACTTACAAAGAATTGTAGAAAAAAGCAAGAAAAAAAAGAGAGTTTTCGAGGCGAGCCCCAAAGGCATTTAGTATACGAATATATAGTGTTTTAAAATTGATAAACCGCTCTTCAAGAGTTATTACAGGAGCGGGTAGTGATTAGTGGCGAGATTCGATATCCACTGTCTAAGTGGTGGAATCCAGTATGAATAATAAATTGTAAAACCTAACCCGGAACCAGAAACTAGGAACTAGAAACCGCATTCCGCGCCGGCGGAATGCCGTTCAGCAATCGTTGTGTGGCTTTTTTGAAGCTCAATGCTGCTGTCGGACAAATTTCGACAATGATCTTCGCCTCTTCTAAACCTATCTCGAGTTCCCGGCTGAAAGCCGTATTGATACGAGTCGAAAAACCGCGATCCATGAAACTCAAGATGCTTTTGTTCAAGTGTTCTTTACCTGCCAGAATACACAGACCACATTTAATGCATTTATCGGGTTCCAAAACCACATACGGATGACGGGTATCGATCGGATACTTTTTCTTTCTGCCGGTGAACCGATCGCTGCTGGCTTGATACTCCCCGCTGGCTTTCCGCAGTTTGCAGTTCGTTTTTTCCAGACACGAACACTGAATACATCGCTCACCTTCCGCCATGATCTCTTCAACAGTGAAAGTATATGAGACTTCATTGAACGTGGTTTTTCGCTCTTCGATCGGTATCAAACGCTGCGGCGTGCGGTTGGACCGGCTGATCGGCTCGATAATGACAAGGTCATCCGGCGCGACGAAATTCGGATGCCCCCTGGAAATGTTCCATTCCTGAGGATCTTCATAGGTTGTACCTGCGAAGCGCGCCAAAATACCCATCGCGGCGCGTCGGCCCGACGCCACCGCTTCGACGACCGTCGCTGGTCCTAACACACAGTCACCGGCGGCAAAGATCAATTTGTCACCAATCGCCCCGTCTTTTGTCGATGCGTCGATATCACCCCATCGGTTTGTCGGGATGCCTTCGGGAGCTGCTGTTTTTTGACCGATTGCAGCTATGACGGTATCGGCGACAACCTCGAATTCGCTGCCCTCGATCGGTATCGGGCGTCTTCGTCCGGACACATCGGGATCACCGAGCTTCATTCGCAGGCACGTCAACACCTTGCGACCGTTTTCTTCGCGCAGTTTTGTCGGCGCAACCAAAAATTCGAACCGAACACCCTCTTCAAGCGCTTCGCGATATTCGATTTTTTCAGCGGGCATCTCCTTTTCCGTTCGACGATAAAAACAGGTAACCTCGTCAGAACCCAAACGGACTGCTGATCGAAGACAGTCCATCGCCGTGTTGCCGCCACCGATAACGATGGTTTTTCCGGGGTTTTGACCTTTTCTGTCGTTCAAGGCCAGATTTTCTAAAAACTGAATACCTTCTGTGGCCAGGTCTTCGCCTTCCAGATAGGCCGAGGAAGATTTCCAACTGCCGACACATATCACGACAGCGTCATACTCTTTCTGAAGCGTTTCAAGATCGATCTGCTCCCCCAGTTTTTGGTTACAGAAAATCCGGATACCTCCCATTTTTTCAAAATGCGCCAGTTCTTGATCCAGGATTTTTTTGGGTAACCGGTGTTCGGGTATGCCATATCGCAGCATACCGCCGGGTTTCGGCATCATTTCGAACAGATCGGACGCGACACCCTGAAGCCGCAGGAAATACGCCGTCGCCAAACCGGCGGGCCCGGCGCCGACAATGCCGACTTTTTTTCCTGTCAAAGGCAGACGATCTTCCATGTATTCATCGTAATACATATCAGCGGAAAGCCGTTTGAAATCGTTAATAGCCACCGGGTTATCCAAAACCTGTCGACGACACGCTTTTTCGCAAAATCGCGGGCAGACCCGACCGATAGACAACGGCAGCGGAATACGTTCTTTGGCGATTTTTAACGCTTCCAGCAGATCACCCCTGCGGCCGGCCTGAACATATTCTTCGACTCGGGCATGAGCCGGACAGGCCAGAGTACACGGCGCTTCACAGTCCCCAGTATGCTCACTCAGCAGCAGTTCCAGAGCCGTTCGGCGCATATCGCGAACCTCGTCGCTGCCGGCGTCGATTTCCATGTTGGCCTTTGCCGGCACCGAACAGGACGGAAGAAATCGACCGGTTTTTATGTCTTTGACGACACATACATAACATGATGTCAACGATGGCAAGTCTTTGTTGAAACAAAATGTCGGTATATCGATACCTAGTTTCCGAGCGGCATCCAGAATCGTGCTGCCGTCAGGAACAGTGACCTCTTGATTGTCGATACGCAATGTGACAAAACTCACGTCAATCTCCACTTAATGAACCATAACGATACTGGCTCGACGAATCGCTTTTTTCGGGCAGATTTCAATACAGGAATTGCACCGCACACAAATCTCGTTATTGACGACAAAATCGTCTTCAATCGCATCCACCGGGCAGACCCGAATACACATCCCACATTTGATGCATTTATCCTTGTTCAAAAAGACTTTGACCAATGGAGCGCAATCCATGGCAGGACACGTGTGGTGTTCAACGTGAGCGATGTATTCATCCCTGAAAAACCGAAGCGTTGACAACACCGGATTCGGCGCGGTTTGACCCAAACCGCAAAGGGAACCCTTTTGGATTTTTTTGCCTAGATTCTCCAATAAATCGAGGTCTCTCGGCTCACCGTGCCCACTGGTGATACGCTCCAGAATTTCCAGCATTCGTGTTGAACCAATTCGACAAAAAGTGCATTTTCCGCAGCTTTCACGTGAGGTAAACTCCAGAAAATATCGAGCGGTTTCCACCATACAACGGTTCCCGATAACGATCAGGCCACCAGAACCCATGATCGCTCCCAAATTGTTTAAAGAATCGTAATCGATTGCTGCATCGAAGCGATCCGCCGGCACACAGACTCCGGAAGGACCGCCGATCAGCGCGGCTTTGACATTGCCCGGTTCAGCGCCTCCGACTGTGTAAACGACATCGGCAATCGTGGCGCCGATGGGCACTTCGATCAGGCCCGGCCGTTCAATATCTCCCGCCAACGCGAATATTTTTGTGCCCGGACTCTTTGTCGTCCCGATCTTACGGAATTCAACCGCTCCCATCCTTAAAATCACCGGGATAGTGGCGAATGTTTCCACGTTGTTGATAAGTGTCGGCAAACCTCGAAAACCGGTATCGGTAGGATAAGGCGGCCTGTAACGGGGTATGCCGCGTTTGCCTTCGAGAGAATGAATCAGCGCCGTTTCTTCGCCACAGACAAATGCGCCAGCGCCCTCTTTGATCACGACATCCAGCGCCTTGCCGTCGATGATGTTCAAACCGACTTTTTTCAGTTCATCAATAGCAGTCGTCAGCCGTTGGATCGCCAGAGGGTATTCCGTTCGGCAATAGATAATGAGCTGCGTTGCGCCGGTTGCGTACGCGGCGATAAACATGCCTTCCAGTATCTGAAACGGAACGGATTCCATGATGGATCGATCCATGAAAGCGCCTGGATCTCCCTCATCGGCGTTACAGATCAACACTTTCGGTTGCTTGGTATTAGCGGCCAGCAGCGACCATTTGGCTCCGGTTGGAAATCCGCCGCCGCCGCGTCCGCGCAATCCTGAATCAGTGACGATTTGAATAACGTTTTCCGGTGACATGGCCAGAGCTTGTTTCAGTGCGTCAAAACCACCGAATTGCATATATTCTTCTAAATCTATCGGAACAATATGGCCGGCCAGTTTCAGTACCAAAGGCGTTTCCAATTCGCCGCGCATCGAGGTGGGATCGAAACGAAGATAATCACTGCAAGCGATGACCGCATCTAAATGCTCTTTTGTCGGTTTGACGCGGCTGTGCCAGATGGAGCCTTTGTCTGTTTCGACTTCTACGATCGGTTCGGCGTAACATTGGCCGATACAACCCACTTCGACCACAGGAATAGATCCGACGCGCTCACGAAGCGCATCACGGACAGCGCCGGCGCCGGCAGCGATACCGCAGCTTCCACAACCGATTTTTATCCGTTTGATCACGATGATATTTCCGCCAGTTTACGATAGATTTGAAGGACGCTCAGCAGCTTTTTGCGGTTCAGATAGCCGTGGATATCCTGGTTGACGGCAATGACGGGCGCCAACGAGCAGCAACCCAGGCAAGCGACGGTAGTCAAGCTGAACAGGCCGTCCGATGTCGTTTGCCCCGATGTTATCCCAAGCTCGTCATAAAGCCATCGAGCAATCAGGTTGGAGCCTTTGATATGACAGGCGGACCCATCACAAATACTGATGGTGAATTTGCCGGGTTTGGAACGTCTGAGCTGCGGATAAAAGCTGGTCACACCCTCCACTTCGACCGTCTCCACGCCGCAATGCCTGGCTACCGCTTCGATCGCCTCATTGGAAACGTATCCCTCATGTTTCTGGACAAGCTGGAGCGCTTTGACAAGATTTTCGCGTTCACAAGATAGGCGCTTTAAATACGAATACGGCATGGCGCCGATTCTCCTTCATCTCTATAACGGTTACAGGGTTAAAACTATATTTATAAAACCTTCATTGATGATCACTTACAGCCTTGACTAAAGTGCTTTCACAACTGAAAGTCTTGTCAAGAGACATGAGTATAGCGCAAAAACCATTCCTATTCATCAAATAAAAAGTGTCTGTTGTCATTTCAAAAACCATTTTGATATCTGTCGAAATTTCGGGGAGTTTGTCGTATATTGATCAAAACCCTTGAGGTGGGAGGCTGAGATGATGAAGGTGTTTCTCAGGAAAATCACGATAACGATTCTGTTGACGGCGGCATTTTTTTGTGTGACCGATCGGCCGGTGATGGCGGGTCGGGGTAAAATTGAGTTCACAGAAGTCGATGTCCAGTTGTTTGAAGATGGAAACGCTGTAATTGAATATGTTGTCAGGTGGCGTATTTTGGAGACACCTTTTATAGGGTTTTACTTTTCCGGTCTGGACCGACTGGCGCCGATATTTGATAAAGAAAATGCCTGGGCTATCGAAGGATCGGGCAAAACTTACAAGCTGGACATCACAAAACTGAAAACCGGCACGTATGATATTATTTTGGCAGACGATCAAAAGACTTATGATAAGGAGTTGACCTATCGATTTCGATTTGCAGCCGATATGGGGAAAGCGGGTTATCTGGCTCGGACAGTGACGGATGACGACCGTGAGCTGATCGTGTTTCATTGGGCGCCGACGGAGTGGGATCAGGCATTGGACCATTACACCGTCAGGATAACGTATCCGCTGGAGCACAGCGGTCCCGGCGACAGGGAATCCGTCGAAAAAACGCTGCTTGCCAATGGGTTCGCCACCGAAAAATTCATGAACGAGAATTATTTGATCGATTACAAAACGACGGATCGGGGAGGTAAAAACGTCGTTCAGGTTCAGTTGCATAAAAACAAAATTCCTATCCGCTATCATTTTGCTATTCAACAATACATCGATTCTGCAGTGTTTGAGGGTTTGACAACACTTTCAACAGAAGAGTATCGACCGGGTGAGCCTCCTGCCGATATCAACGTTTGGCAGCTTGCGACACGAAGTCCGGGAGGTAAGCTTGGAACCATTCTTACTCTGTTGGGAATTATCGAGCCTGCTACCCAATCGTCGAGCTCATTTACACGGATAGTACTGGGAGTTTTACTGTCGATGATGGGATCAGCCGGCGTGTTTACCGCTTCCAGGAAACACCAGTCGATGATTAGAGCACAAAAAGGATTGGATGATATCAATTGGTTGCGTAAAGATTGGGAGCCGCCGAAACTGGAATTGGCTTCATTTCGAAAAGACGGAAAAATCGCGAGAGACCTCGATCCGATCGAAGCGGCGGTGTTCATCGGGGTACCGTATAAAGCGATTTTTTCGACGGTGTTGTCTCAGTTATTGGCACGAAACATGTTGAAATTGATCAACAACGATCCTCTGTTTGTGGAAGCGCCGACCTCCCTTCCCACGTCATTAGCCAACCTTGGTCTTTATGAACGGATGATGTTCAATGCTGCCAGCGATGACGGAAAATTCAGTGAAAAAGAATTGACGGAAATGATGCAGGCGATGGTTGACAACACCCAACAAAAGACCTGGGATTGTGATGTCGAAGCGACTCGAAAATACTGGTACAAACAGATTGCGGAAGCGTTTCTCGATGAAGAAGCGGATCCTACCAAAAAAGTTGAGGATGATCCGATAAACGGATGGATGTGGTACTATCATCACCACTATGGTTTCCAGAACCATTTTCGCCGGGATCAAATCCGACAGCCTTTCGAACGGTCTTTGGAAGTCAACCCCGACAACATTACATTTGCAGACTATACGTCACAGACGGCTATTTCGGGGATCAAAGCCTGTCATGCCGCTTGTCATAACGCCTGCCATAATGCCTGTCACAGCGCGTGCCATAGCGCTTGCCATAGCGCATGCCATAGCGCGTGTCACAGCGCGTGCGTCAGCGGTGGAGGACGTTGATGAAACGATCGACACCGGATTTGAGTTGGGTGGAACCATTTGTCGAACGCATACGACCGTACGTTTCGGTCCGATTGGAAGATAACGTCTTGATTCGTATGCCGAATGAATGTTTTAAGCTCAACCCGACCGGCGCTCGATTGCTCCACTATATGCTGAACGGCGGAAAACTTAAAAAACTACTGAAAATTCGAGCGAATGATGCGCAAACGCCGGACCAAATTCATGAGTTTTTCACGGCATTGTCGTTGATGCTCGGGGCCAATTTTTGTGAGCAGTTTCACTCACCTGCCGTCACACGTGTCGGATACACACTTGGTTATATCGAATTGCCGGTATTGGCTGAGCTGGCGATAACCGATCGATGCAATATTCGATGCCGATTCTGCTATGCGTCCTGTCAGAAAGACTCGTCAGATCAAGTGACGGAAATGAGCGTAAAGGAATGTAAGCAGATTTTAAGAGTGATTCGTCATGATGCCGGTGTTCCGAGTGTTTCGTTCACGGGTGGGGAACCTATGCTTCGTCCGGAAATTTTCGAGCTGATTGAATACGCGCATAAATCGTTGAAAATGCGGGTGAATCTGATAACGAACGGGACTTTGATCACTGCGGATGCTGCGCGAAAACTCCGCAAAAGCGGGTTGGCGTCCGCTCAAGTAAGCTTGGAGTCCCCTGATCCGGAGACCCATGATCGCCTGACATGTGTCAAAGGGTCTCATCGTTTATCGGTGAACGGAATGATGGCTCTGAAAAAAGCCGGAATATATGTTCATCCACACAGCACGTTGTGCGCCGAAAATGCGGCGTCGCTGATAAACATGGCGGATTATGTCAAAACATTGGGGCTCGATAGATTTTCGATGAATATGTTGATCCCGGTTGGAAGAGGTAAAGAAGAAGCGTTGGCGGTCAGATACCATCAAATCGATGAACTGTTGAAACCAATCGGTGAATCCGCACGGAACGCGGGAGTTGAATTCATGTGGTATGCGCCGACGCCTGTCTGTCTGTTCAATCCGTTGGCTCATCAACTTGGAAATAAATGTTGTGCAGCCTGTGAAGGGCTGTTGGCAATAGACCCTCAAGGTAATCTGTTGCCCTGTTCCAGTTGGAAAGAACCGATCGGTTCGCTTTTGAAAGAAGATTTTAAAACCTTGTGGTTCGGTGAGCGGGCAAAATGGTTGCGCCAAAAATCCGCTGCGCCGCCGGAATGTGACGGATGTGTCGATTTTGCTTTGTGCAACGGAGCCTGCCCACTGTATTTCAATGTGTTTCCTGAAGATCGCGCATTGTTGAACTGTCAAAAAAATTTTGTGGATAAAACGGAGGAATCCCATGACATCCCTGTTAAAAATTCCAGGATTTCCATCTCCTGAAAACCAGGACAGCGTCCACTTTCATTTTGCTCCGAAAATGGCGTATGACCGGAGAGTATTGGTTTTTATCGGTCTTTTGTTTGTCGGCCTGATGTTTCAAATTGTTTCTTTGACACCTTGGCCGGGGATTCCATTCCTGATTATCGCTACAGGCTTGATGCTGGTAAAAGGGTATGACAGTCGAGCTCGATTGAAAAAATTTCAGCCGGATTCCAATTGGACCGATGTGGATATGGAAAGAGTCCATCAAATAGACGTTATTCGAAAAAAGAATCAAGATTGGAATAAAGATGCGATCGATATCACGAATTTCATGGGATGTTCGACGTTCTTACTGATTGCGTTGGGGGCAACCGCGCTGACGGTGATAACGTTTCTTTTCACTCGCAGGATCGCAGCATCTTTGATCATTCCGATCGATGTGTTCATTCTGTTTGTCCCGTTTTGGTTCTCCGGTCTTCGTTTTATTTTGACACAACCGAACTTGGCCGTAAAAGTCAAAGTGTTAAAGGAGATGGAAAAATCTTTTCAGAAGATTAAAAGTGAAACCGAATTGTTTGTTCCGTCGTTGATGCTTGCGAAAGATGAAAAAGGGAAGGCGCTGCCGACTGATGTGAGATTTACCATTCGTTTTGCTCAGATTCCCAGCGGGTTTTATGGTCTGCAGGCTCAAATCAACCTCAACTTGGTTCAGGGGAACAGCTACCCGTATTTTTATTGTGTTATTGCAGCTAAACCAGGATTTGGGTTGGAACAATATCTGAGTTCCATCAAACAGACCAAGCGTGTCATTGCGGAATATCAGGAAGATGCTCAAGCAGAAGTATTGGTTATCAGACAATTCACCACAAAAAATTCCGGCTACCATACCAATCCGCTGGTATGCGACGAGGTTTTAAAAACGAGCCTGGAAGCGGCACGTAAAATTCTTGTTGCTCATGGGGTTTGATCCGTCACTTTTTTCGGAAAAACAACCCCCTTCTCTCCCTATTCATGGAGAAGAGGCCGGGGGGATGGGACGCCTGGGAATTTGGGTGGGAATAAAAAGCTTAACGCCCTCTCTCGGCGCTGTAAGCGCTCGCCTCGCTCGCACAACACCACCGGTCTCTCCCATGAAGGGAGAGACATTTTTCAGCGT
>CAYOJK010000038.1:0-11371 GCA_964404285.1 uncultured bacterium
TAAATCCATAAATTTTTAGCATAAAACCCGATAAAAAGCAAAAGTGAGCCCTGTTTGCAAGTAACTCCAAAACCACTTCTTTTTATGCGTTGATTTTGGTTGACAGGAAGCTGAAAACTTTTTAAAGACGATTCGCCAAACGTGTCGGAAAATTCATTGTGTGCTCATTAAAACGTGATCCGTTGATTGATCGGCACATCGACACGTGACATCGTGACTCCAGTTGGAAACCGCACGTGGATCGAGACGGGTGTATCGTCATCCCCAAATCCGAAATGCTGAACGTCCCAATCCTGACTGGTGGTACCGCTTCCAGCCTGGATTTCACGTATCTGTTCCCGCCCATTCTGTATAACAGTTACCCTGGCGCCTATCGCAGAACCGGTATCCTCTGTCCCGATCACCAGCGCCTGTATCCAGTGATGAGTGTTGCCGCGATTCCGGAATAGTTTGACACCGGAACCACTGCCGACCAACAGATCGATAAACCCGTCACCGTCGAAATCCGCCCATGCGCAACCCCATCCGTTGAACACGCGGGCGCCGGAGAGAAATCCGGCTTCCTCAAACGCCAAACCGGCGCCGTCATTCAGATACAGATAACTGCGTTCGTCTTCGTAAATCGATGTGATATACAAATCCAAGTCACCGTCATTATCGATATCCGCTAAAGCCGGATTGCTGTGCGTTTCATCATACGCTATGCCGGATGTCTTTATCTTGTCGGTAAATCGATAATCCGGCGGCCCACTGTTCATCAGCAGTTGAGAAATATCTGAAAACTCAATGTACCGTGGATGAGCCAGATTCGCACTGAACAAATCCAAATAGCCATCGTTATCGATATCTCCCCAAACCGACCCGATTGTATGACCCCACCAACCATCGGTGTCCGTTCCGGCAACGCCTCTATCCAAAGCTTCCTCATGAAACACAAGTCCCGACAACGGATCGCCGGCCTCGTTGTGGGCTGATTTTTCACTATCATCATCCAAATCCCCATCGGTCAACGCTCCGTGATTGACCCAAAGAAAGTTTCGCTGCAACCGATAATTCGAGACAAACACGTCCTGTTTGCCGTCGTTGTTGAAGTCGGCACAGGAGACGCCTCGGCCGCTAAGAGGGGCGCTGTCCAGCGGCGCAAACGCTGCCGACACGTTGATAAATTTTCCCTGACCACAATTCAGATAAATTTCATCCGGTGTTCCGACTCCATACTGTCCACCGGCTTTCGCATGATCCATTTCATAATTTGCAAGATAAAGATCCACCAGACCGTCACCATTCAAATCACACCATGCAGCGCCTTCCGTACGGTTTTCCGACTCGATGCCGGGAAAGGGGGCTGCCGGAATGAAGCTGCCGGTTCCATCATTCAACAGCAAGCGATTGCCGTCTTCCGGATTCGGGCCGTTACGTAAAACCAAAATATCCGGATATCCATCGTTATCGACATCGGCAAACAAACCGCCGTGTCCGCCCGGTAACAACCCTGCCTGTTCGGAAATATCAACAAATGAATGACCATCGATATTTTTCAATAAGATAGACCCATTCAGCAGGATATCCGGGTATCCGTCACAGTCGATATCTCCCCAAGCCACACGACCGGTCGTAAAACCTGCCAGACCGGATGCTTCCGTAACATCATCGAATACCGGACCGATATATCCAGCCAATTCCCGATAGTGATCCATGCGTTCCGTATCGGACATATCCGGAAAAAAGGACTCCAGTTGTTTGAGCGCATCGTTGGAATGTCGTCGTCGAGGATCCCCTGTTATCACGCTGTCCAAATAGGCTTTTTGAGCCTCTTCATAACGTTCCGTTTCATTGAAGACATCACCTTTGAACCGATATAGCGCACAAATTTGACCGGAATCATTGTGTGGAACCCGTGTCAACGCAATATCAATTTCTTCCATAGCCGCCGGATAAACGGAATTTTTAAGCAGAGCCTGTATCAACGTCAGTCGATACCACGTCTCGCGTTCACGTGCCGCCTCATCTGTTTCGCCCGGATCGACAAAGGGTGTCTGTCCCGCCAAATCAATCGCTAACGCTTTTTCTGCCAGGTCAAGAGCATGCCGTTTATACTGTTCGTCCTGAATCGTGGTTTCGGCTACTGCCCGTAAAATTCTTGAATCATCAGGGAACCGTGCCAGCCAATAGGCGGACCTTTCTATTACCTCGTCCCATTGGTCCAAATGGGCTAATGTCATCAAATCAACAAAAGCGCATTGAGCCAGATAACGCGACTCAGGAAACATCAGATAAAAAGACTCTATCTTTTCAAGTCTTTTCTGTTCGTCCCGCTCGATCTGGATATCGTCCAAGGCCATTTTTGCAACTATCTCCATCACCTCCGGATCATCCAGATCGATTTGTTCCGGTAATGATAGCGGCATCGCAACACAGCCGGCGATAAAAACGATGATAAATATGATGGTAAAAACGTATCGTGCCTTTTTCATCTGAATCACTCCTGAATATTAATGTTTTTTGTGAGCATAGGTTTTATTTATAGCTTATTTGACCTGTTGCAGTTGAGACTCTGCTCAGGTAGCGCTCTTAGTCGATGATGTTCGAGTTACCGGTTTTTGAGTAATTTTACTGTTCGGCGGCACATTTTTCGTCAGCCAGACATTTCCGCCGATCACCGATCCGGCGCCGATAGTGATACGGCCTAGCAGTGTCGCACCCGGATAAATGACAACATTGTCTTCCACGATTGGATGGCGCTCGATACCTTTAACCGGGTTACCTTTTTTATCCGGCGGAATCCTAGTAGCGCCAAGGGTCACACCTTGAAATATCCGCACATGACTGCCGATTTTACAGGTTTCTCCAATGACAATTCCCGAGCCGTGATCCATAAAGAAATGGTCTTCAATCTCAGCGCCCGGATGAATATCGATACCCGTCAAACGAAATGTGTGCTCAGAAATAATACGGGGAATCAATGGCACCCGAAGTTGGTACAATTCATGGGCGATACGGTGATGGGTGATAGCCAGGACACCGGGATAGTTGAAAATGACTTCATCGATAGACGATGCCGCCGGATCACCTTCATAAGCGGCTTGGATATCCGTCAACAGGTACCGTCTGATATGCGGCAATTGAATCAACAATTTTTCTGCAATTTTACATGCTCGATCGACACATTTTTCTTTGATGACGGAACAATCTTGATCGGTGCATTCATAGCAAAAACCCTGAGCAATTTGTGTTTCCAGCAGAATCCGCGTCTTATCAAGAACAGCGCCCAGATAATAGGGTAACATCTCGTCCGTTATACATGTCGAACCGAAAAAACCAGGAAACAAGGCCATCCGAAAATTTTCCAGAATCTCGGCTATCCGAATAGCAGATGGCGCTGGATGCTGGGTTGATTTGCGGCGCAGTCGTATTTTATTTCCCGTTGCAGCAGCACACAAATCAGCAACGACGGAGCTGATCAATCCGTCGTCGGCTTTGGTAGGCATACCATATTTCTGTTTTCCTGCTCCCGTGGAACTATCCATATCCCGTCCTCTTTTCCCTTACCCTATTTCGCAGGGGGCAAAACTAAAGTTTCAGACCTCCAATAAACTCCCGCAAATGGCAATCTTCCGGTATGACAGTCGGCGACAAATCTTTTACAGACATCAACGTCTCCAGAATCCGTCTGACACGCTCACCCCTGATATAAGCGTCCAATCGACCTTGATTTAAAAACCATTTCGGATCTGGAAACTCGTTTCCCATGACAGTTTTCAGTACCGGCAATTCAAACGACAGCCCACCGTTCATGACGTAATCAACGGTTTTGATATAAGGTATCATATCCCTGAGTTCGCCTTTTCGAACGAAATGCCAGTGTCCCAGCGTCATTTGTGGCTGATGGTTTCGTTGGGTTCGGTCACGCAGCATACGGCGCAGCATTCTGATATCCGTGCCTTTGGTTATTATACCATCTGTTCCGTCACCATGTCTGATCATACTGAACGCTTCGATAAACAACTTGAATTTGACTGTTTCAGGCACACAGGATGTCATTGGTGGATAAAGGCCGTGCAGGCTGTCCAGCAGCAGGATTTCATCTGATTCGATACGCACCTCTTCAGCCTCCAGCACGCTTCGGCCCAGTTTGAAATCATAGATGGGCTTGTAAATAGTTTTGCCGTCGAGCAATTCGACAAGGTGCTGATTGATCAAATCCAGTCTAAGAGACTGTGGTGTTTCAAAGTCCCAATCACCGAAAGCATCCCGTGGGTATTCCGAAAGGCCTTTAAAATAATCGTCCAGGTTCAGCTCATGGAATCGTAAGCCTTCTTTAGCCAATCGTTGCGCCAACTTAGATGTGGTCGAAGTTTTTCCCGATGAAGATGGCCCGGCAATAAAAAAAATACGGGCGCCTTTTTTAGCCAGAAAAAGCGTGGCGACTTGATCGAGTTGGTGATCGTATTCGGCGATAGAGGCGTCCACCAAGTCCTTGAACCGGCCGCTTAACACCCATGCATTCAGTTTTTGTATAGTTTCACAATTATGCTGACAATTCCACCGATACTGCGCATCCATTTCTGCTCGGGGATAACCGGAACTCGCAAACTGCTCTTGGGTCAATTCGCCTTCCCTGACCCGCGCCTTTCCCCATCGATAGGTCTCATAGACATCCGCCGTATCGACAAAACCACGGCTTCGCAACACGTGGACAACATGATTTTGGACAGTTTCGACATCAGGGGCAGAAATCGGATTTTGATAGGATTGGTGTGAGTTGAGGCACATAATGACGTCATCGGTCAACAGCGCAGCGATCTCATCATCGGTTTTTTCTTTGAAAGCGCTGTAGATCGTATCAGGAATGATGTCCTGTTTGAATCCACCTATATCTTGAGTTGCTTTCAGAATCGCTTTTTGAATTCGTTCCGGATCAAAAGGAACCAGCGCGCCTGTTCTTTTCTTTATTGTAACGATCTTGTTTTCAACAGCCATTTTTTGCTCTATACAAGAGGTTAAAAAACCCGATAACTGAGTGTCAGCAGTGTGCCTGTTTTGTATTGAGTTCCATCGAACACCGATTCATCGTAAATGACATCGGCAGTCAGGCCCAGACCGACATGTTTGCTCAATGTGACTTCCAGGGAGTTATCCCAGCGTATCCGCCAAAAATTATCGTCAAGTCCATAGAACAACACAGCAAAAGAGGTAAATTTTGCATGTTTGTTAAACGTTAACAGCGTGTCCAACACCACTTCGAAACCGAATTCTGAGTCATCTTTAACGGTATGAAATTCAACGACTGGGGAGGCTTCGATATCGTCGGAGATACGATACGAATCCGTAATCATTTGCCGGGCGCCCAGACCGGACATAATCGTGATTTCCGTGGATTTGTCTTCAGTTTGGTAGAGCGTGTACCCAATACCTATTCCTTGCTCCAACTGGATGGGATCGAACCCACGTGAAATTCTGAATTTTTCGATATTGTTATAGGTTTTATCGCCATCCAGAATGATATCGGTCGGCGTGTCGAAATAGACATATTGTTTTGCTAAATGTGTTTCCAGATAACCTCTACAGTATGCTTTTGCTTTTGCATTGAATTTTCGTTCAAACCGCGAATCCAATTTGAGACTATCCGTCGAATTGCGAAAACTTTCGCCATTGGTCTTGCTGATTCCAAACTCCGATCGAAGCCTGTTTTTCCATTCAAACCGTTTTGTTGACCTGACGGCCCAGAATTCACCGCGGCTGTTCATTGTCACCGTGTCGGAACCACCTGCTTGCCAATCACTGAATTGGATAACATTTAGACTTCCCGAAACAATACCAGCCAGCTTCCAATTACGATGTTCCGTCTCGAACTCCGGTAATTTTTCTTCTTCTTCTGCAGCTTGCAAAACCAAGCAACAAATTCCCATGATCAACAGCGCTAAAACTAACAATCTGGTTTTCATTTTTACTCCTTTCATCCAATGTCGCAATTCAATCAAAGCATCACGTCATCAAGCAGTTATAGACAAAGCGTATTGATTTTTCAATCCTGTCAATATCGTCTTGGTATTCCTCTGTCACTTTACCTCAACCTATAAAACAAAGATAAGAAACAATGAAATGATAGGTTGATCTTAAAATCCAAAAGTGCTATCTTTACTGCAAAGTTAAGGACAGTTGACCTAATAATTCAATAGTTGTTTAAAGAGAGAACCCCAAATGGATAAAAACTTACAATCTCAGGAATCTCAGATATTAATTGATTTGAGAAGCGGGCTGACGCGTATAAGCGATGCCCACAAGCGCCGTGAATACGTATTCAACTATATCAGGAAATCGACCCCTGAAGCGATTATTGAGCTCTACGAATCTATTGCTGAACAAGGTTTCAAATGGGAAGCGGAAAACGGAATGTTCATCACGATTATCGATCAACCGGCGCTGCTTCGCTATTTGGGAAAAACTGGATACCAATCTTTTTGGCAAAAATTGGAATCATCGGTAATATTTCGAAAATATCTCTCGATTTTTCATGAATTAAGTGATTTTACTTCTGAAAAAATTATTTATTTACAAGCTGTTTTCAATGTATGGCTTCAAATTGTGACACTGGTTGATGAACATATTTCTCAGATGGGCCACGCACCGTTAAAAATATCGCTGCTTCAAATTTTAGCTATTGTCTGGCGTGATAAAGACATGGAAACGTTCAAGGTGATTTTTGATCGCGATGAAATGCCTCCCCATTCTTTTCCTGTTTTGATCAAAGTTTTGGAAGAACTTGATTTTTCGTCTAATGACGATGGGTTGTATGAACTCGAGCCGGCTGAAGCCACCATTGAAAACCTGGCATTAGGAGCCGTTATACGGTCCAAAAAATTTGGTGAGCCTGACATGACCAGCGCAGCCGGCAAGCTGACAGATGCCATGATTCAACGGCAAGCGGAGACGTTACTGAGAAAAATCATTTTCGCGATTAGAGCCCTGTCAATGTATCCCCAAGGACATCCCGGCTTGAAAAACTTATTTGAAGGAAGCCTTCTGACTATCGAAGAAATGATGGCCAGTCGCAAAATGCTCGTTATCACTCAACTGGCAGGAACACTGCTGGTGAATGAAATCCGCGCCAAAACAGATGATCGGTTGCTTACGAATTTTGTCGAGATTTTAGAAACTCGCGGAATATCCAGTATCATGTTTCGCCCCGGTGTAACCCCGAAAGAGTTTGAGGCCTTGATCAAATTATTCGATCATGGAATCTCCTATATCAATGATCAAGGCGGACCCAGAGGGTTTCTTCAAAACCACGGTGTCGAACATATTATTCTTGATCAATTCCGATATGGCGTCATTGGGTCCGACGAAGAAATTGTCCGCGCCGGCACCCCTGGTCTGGGGCCGGGGCTTGGTCCAGGAAAGGGTCCGGGTGACGGGCAGGGACCGGGAAGCGGTAAGGGGTTCGGAGATGCCAGGCTGAGTATAGATGAAGAACTAGACTCTGAGGATACTCTTGTCATTGGAAGCAGGGGCAAAGGTTCCGGCACAGGCGATGGCACAGGCGATGGTGGCGGTGACTACGGCTATGACGAAAATACAGAAGGAAGTTCCACTGGCTACGGCGGTGGAACCGGAGAGGGTCTGGGAGCCGGGCCCGGTATCGGCGGGTTCATTGCCGGTGGTGGATTCAGCACGACAACAGACCCGTTTGGTCTATGGCACCGGACGAAGCGCCGAAATTCTCCTTCTCAACGAAATCGCTTCACGCGTCGGCAGCGGCGGAGTTTTCACGGATATTTCAAATGAAGAAATCGGAGCATTGTTTAAACGGATTTTGTCGGGAGAAATCGAACAATATCCGGAATATCGACAATCTCTAGCGGAAATGATCGTTTCTCTGGACCCGGGTTTTCTTCAACGCGTGATTCTTGAATCATCGGAAGTCCAGGAACGATTGTCCTGGAGCGTTAGCCGACGTGTCATCGATCGAACGTTGAATAAGTTTGATTCCGATAATATTGATGAAAGATATGCCGCACTGGAAATCATCCAGCCTATTACAGAATTAGCTGTTGTCCGACATAAAGATTCCAGTTTGCGAAAAATAATGGATAAAATCTCCAATCACCTGGAAAATATTGAAACAGATCCGGACCTGTCACTGCAGATTGCCGAAACAATCGGTTTGCTTCTGTGTAAGATTATCATTAGCGGCAATTTAACCATGGCGCTGGATATCATGACCAGCATCAGAAACACAGCCGATAAACTCGCTCTGCACCCTTCACGCCGATTTCTGACATTTAAAATTGATGCTTTTGATAAAGTATTTATAAAAGCGTCATCCCAAGACACCATCAACTATTTGATTCGCCAACTGGGAAAAGATACGCATTCCATCGTTAAACGTGCTATCAGCTTACTGAAGATGCTAAAAACCGAAGAAGTGGTCGTGTTGCTGTTGAACGTCTTTGAAACTGGTTCTAGGCGGGAGAGAAATCGCGCGTTCGATATCCTGGCTGCTAACTCAGAACTGTCCGGATCCGTTATTATACACCATTTAAGCGTTTTGAGTGATCGGGAATATTTTCCGCGACGCCATGACAATATCCGGGAAATGATTGACCAAGCGTTTTATCGTGTCCGAAATGCCCTGGGAGTCTTGGCAAAAATCCAGCACAAAGACGCTCCCCCTATATTCAGATTGGCTGCCCGCGATTCGGATCAACGTGTCCGAAAAGAAATAATTACCGTTCTGATGAATGCCCGTCACCCGTTAACGTTAGAAATAGCTAGAACCCTTCTCAAAGACCCGGATGAAGATGTTAGAAACCTTGCAATCTTAGCAATGCGTGAACCGTCCGGCACACATGCTGTAAATGACCTGATCCAACTGTTTATGAATGAACCAAACTTGCGAAAACAAATTGTCGAAACCCTGGCCTTTATCGATGATAGAAAAGGCAGAGTTTTTCTGAGTCAGAGCCTTACCTTAGCCGACAATACTCTCAAAAAAATCTTTATAAATGATCTGGACCTTCAAGCCTGGGTTATCAAATGTCTTGCAGAACATGGTGATTCCAGAGAACTCAGCGCAATGAAAACGTTTAAGTCAAACTACTCGAGCCTATACCGACGGTTACGCTTTTTCCCGCTTAGATACGCTTTTAAAAGTAAACGAATACTAAAAACGGTCAAGAAAGCTATTATCGACCTGGAACAACATATTACAGAAAATGAACAAGATGCATTAATGGAAAAAATTGAAGAACCTTTGTCTGTCGATAATTAATCCCATATCGAGAGACTGCATCTGCCGGAAAAGCCGTTTTTACTGCGCAAGCTCTATACCCTATGATTCACTAGCGCCCTCCAAGCCGATAATTTCTCGTTTGGCGTCAATCTTGCGTTTGCCGTACTTGTTGACGGCAAGCTGATGAAACTTAGCCGCCTACCCGGCGAGATAAATGGTAAAACAGCCCATAAAGCGATTTTGGCTTGAATCAACAGGTTTTTACGTAAACTATAATCCGACACCGACTTATTGGACAGCAGCGATTCAATAATAAACCAGAAGGCATTCCGAGAATACGCATAATATTGACCCTTCTCCAGTGATTCCCGACCGGGAATCGTTCCCAAAATCAATCGCGTGGCATCGGGTCTGGAAATCGGGCCAAACCCTTCTATTAACGCCTTATCCATCAATACACCATTCACTTGTTTTGTATGGAGTGCATGAACCCGGGTTTGTGTTTCAATCCATGCAATACTTGGAATGTGGCAATCAAACCAAGCAGACCACGAATCAACAGGGTAACCACAACGACTCCAACCGCGCCATAACGGGATACCACCAAAAGATCACCGATAATATTCAAGACCATTTGGACAACGACATACATGGCCAGAAATCGGGGTCTATTGAGGCCAAATAAAACAACCATCATGGGGGTAAACAACAACTGGAGGATATGGTCGAGCGCAACCCAATACCAAATAGATGTTGCCGGTAAATAGTTTGCGCCAGCAATCCAGCGAATCAACCAGGGCCCGAGAAATACGGTAGGAAAGATCAAAACAGTGACAAGCAGCGTTCGCTGGTTCGCTTTTCGGTAAAACGCCAACATGGCATCCGGTCTAGTAATTTTGCCGACATGAGGCATCAAAACCGTATTGATGGCTTGAACAAGTAAAAACAGGATAGAGCCCAATCGGATTGCCGAACCATAATAGCCGACTTCTTCCGCTGGCCGAGCGACTGCAAGAATCAACAAATCAAAATTCATGAATATCATCAAACTGACCGCGCTGACCATATACCAGGCATTGAAACGCAAAAACATGTCGATATGCGTTTTTCGAATAATATGCGGTTTGGGCATATCCTGCCCCCAAATCACATATACCATCACTGCTGCCAAAAAAGGCGCCAATGCATATACGGTTACACCGGCAAAAACACCTGTCTCAACTAAAAGATAAACAACGACTGCTGCCCCCAACATTTTGAAAACAGCATCCACAAGTTGGGTCGCCACAAGTTTCCAAAACGCTTCATCAGCTTGAAAAACCACCTGAAAAAACTGATGACCAGATCCTGCTAAACCACCGGCAAAAGTCATGACAACAACCATCCAGAGGTCAGCATTTTTTAATAAAAGCAAGGCCAATGATCTTGAGAAAACTAAACCAACAAAAAAGATCGGCACACCGATAATGATTCGTATGAACAACGTCGAACTCAATAGATCATCGATGTCCTGAATCATTCCGGATGCCTTCAATGTTGGAAATATTTTAAGCAGTGTGCTTCCGGAACCAAAATCCATTACGACATGAAGAATACTCATCAATGTCACCATCGTCATGACATATCCGAACCCGGCTGGTGACAAACCACGCATCAATATCACCGTGGCCAGAAATGCAAACACTTTGACCAAGATATTTCCAAATGTAACTAGAACTGTCGATCGATACGGGTTGCTCATCAGAACGCATATACCTGATTCATGTACTTTTCTCCAGATCAACCTGCGTTTTTTACCTCTAACCTCGTCCAATCAGCCTATGCTCATCACCCGCGCCTCTAAATCAATTAGCTCCCTAAATATCTTTAAACAATCTTTAAATATCCAATCCTGCCTTTAACTTACGATTTCTTTACCTGAATTTGTTTCCACTGTTTGCTATATGACCGGTTGCTATTCAATCCCTTCAAAAATCTTCTGGTTAGAAGACGCGCCATTTAGCGTATTCACTCTTTACCATACCCTGCGTTTTTCTTTAAAAACAGTGTGGTTGCACAAATTAAGCAACTCTGTTATTTTTAGGTTCAACCCTATTTAGGAGGTAATAGAATGGGAACACGTGGTATATCAATTATAAA
>CAYOJK010000039.1:0-9874 GCA_964404285.1 uncultured bacterium
AAAAATGTCTCTCCCTTCATGGGAGAGACCGGTGGTGTTGTGCGAGCGAAGCGAGTGCTTACAGCGCCGAGAGAGGGTGTTGGGGACTACATCCAATATTCCGGGGGACAGACTTCCAATTTTAATACCTTTTATTTGGAGATTGTTCACTGATGTTCCGATCAGACTCCTATTACACTCCTTCAATTGTTCATTTGCCCAGTATTCCTAATCAATCGACAGATTTCAGCGTAACCGTATCTAAAGACGGTTCTCCAGTTGAAAAGGCAGTGGTTTGTGCATATAAGTCCGGCGAAGTACATTCTGTTGATCTGACCGATGCCAACGGTGTCGTTGTTCTAAACATTTCACCCACATCGAGTGGTGAGATGACGATTACTGTTACTGGTCAGAACATTTATCCGCAGGAAAGCGGTGTAACAATCAATCATTCTCATTCTCCGACCCCAACACCTTTTCCAACCCCGACCCCAGTGCCCCAAGATGTCCCAAAAATTTTATTCAGCGGATATCTGGATACGGCGATTGTCAATTATCCTGACTCCAGTTGTGGTCGGATCAACATGCTCATGTCAGTTAAGAAAGCCGATGCATCTATTAGTCACGCTGGATTGACATATCTGCCTAATGATCCCTGGCAGGCACCCGAATATATTCTGTACTTTGATCCTGTTGCAGGCAAAGACGGGTTTTATTCATATTATGATCAACTTCTATACAACGAACCGATAAACGCAGATCTGGATTTCGGTATGGCGGCGACTGATTCAAACGGCCTTCACAGCCACCATTGGCCATATGTCCCTGTCAAAGGCATTATTACCAATAATAGTGTTCCGGGTGACCCTATTCGTTGGGATCAATTGCTCGTGCCTGTTCCTGATGCCGAATTGACGGGAGATACCCTTCTTGCTGTTCACAAGGTAATTGAGGAACTTCATTCGTTAAATCCAGGCCCAAGCGCTGAACCCATAATCTGGCAGGCTGGATACCTGGACACCGATCTGACGGTTGGGCAGCCTGGAACTTTAAAAATCGTTGCAGTAGTATCAAAAAATCAAGATGGAGCTTCTATCGCTAAATTAGAATTGTACGACAATGAGAATCGATTGATTCATACTCTGCCAGGTCCGGGAACCGAACACCTAGGATTCTATTTTTTTTACGCTGAATACACTATACCCATTGTCCCTGAACCCGATAGTGCCTCCAGCTATCAATGGAAGATGCGAGCAGTTGATATGAATGGCAACGAAAGTAAACTATGGCCTAAGGTTCCAAAATTTACCCCTCAAGAATCCGCTCCGATTATCACATCCGCTCATTTTGGTGATGCTCAATGTAAGGTAAACTGGTTTCAGGATAATCGGATAAAGATTTCTAATTTCAAAGTAAGCTGGATTAATGAGGAAACGTATGCCATGGGTAATTCGCCTCTTCTAAGCAATACGCAGACTAACTATGCCATAGACGGTCTGATAAATTGTATGCCTTATACAATTTGGATTAAGGCGTATGATCTTTGCGGCAACGAACTCATTTCAGAAGGTGTAACTGGAACGCCGTCATTTTTACCGATACCACAAAATGTCAAAATTGTTGCAAATGCCGCCAGCTCTAGTAGATTCGATATCACCTGGGATTCAACAGGTGGACAGTATTGTGCGTTGTATCGGGGTTCTGATCCTGATCAGATGTATTTTGACTCTATCCATTATTCTCCACCGATTCATCAGCCACTCATTGATGGAGATTTTGCAACCTTCTTTGCCGTAAAGACACTTTTAGAACCCAAACAACCTTTCGATGATGATTTCACGAGTTGCTTCTCCAATGTGGTGATGGGCAAAAAGCTGCCGCCCGGAATACTTTATCCTATCCAGAAAGTCATGCTGATCGATCTGCTCAACAACGGTCTGGATGATCTTGTCGTGCTGATGGTGGATGAAACCATTCTCTTATATTTCGGTGAAAGCGACGGCACATGGACGTTGTCCAATCAAACCTGGCCATCACTGATCAAGGATTTTACTTTACTTGACTTTAATGGCGATGGATATATGGATCTATCACTGGCTGGAATTAATGAGGTTTATACATACTTCAATGTTGGCAATGGTGTGATGAATCTTGCAGAAACCTTTTTTCCACCTGGAAGGAATCACGTCATTCATTCGGACAAAATGGATACCGGCGACACTTCTGAAATTATCGTTGGAAATACCAGAGGAACCCTGATCAAGGTCTATGACACTGGTGGTTCAACTGAAGCCTACCAGAATCTTGCTTCCGGTAATACTCAGATTCTACTTACGGTAGATGTGACGGGAGATGGCCAGAAAGAATTGATAACAGCTACCATAACTGGTGATATCGATATTTGGTCAAAAACAGAAATCGGCCTGTATCATTCATTGCAGAGGCTACATACACCAGGTATAACATCCATTCAGTCGGAAGATGTAACCGAAAACGGTTGCCCTGATCTGATCGTAATAGACGGTAATGGTAATTCAATCGTTTTCATTAACGACTGCAATGGTTTCTTTACTTTGAAACGATAAATATTTTATGATGGAGGCAGGCGCTTGATGTAAAGCGCCTGCCGCTTTAGATATAAGGATGTGTAATGAAACG
This sequence comes from uncultured bacterium, assembly GCA_964404285.1. Lineage (GTDB taxonomy): Bacteria > CSSED10-310 > CSSED10-310 > CSSED10-310 > CSSED10-310 > JBASEY01. The sequence goes on from CAYOJK010000039.1 coordinate 2,638, forward strand.
ATATATATGTTACTTGATCTCATTTGTAATCATTGCCTTGTTCGCTGAGATAACAACATCTACCTCCGCACCATCCATTGTCTTCAACAAAAGTGAGGTGTTGCGGCCGACAAAATCATTGTTTTACCCTAGTGTCAATAATATAAAGACAGCGGATTTCACTGGAAACGGCATATTGGATGTCGTTTATACGATTGGTAGCGAATTGGGGATATGTCTCAATCACGGTGGAAAATTACAGCCACCGATTATTATAGATGCATATAAGTACTCACATGAGATGGTCATCGCTGATTTGACAGGAAACGGACATCCGGATATTGCCTATACCTTACCGGGTCCTCCTCATAATCTCTTTGCCGGCGCTGTCCATTATCTAGCCAACAACGGGAATCTGACCTTTGACGTGCGTGTTGTCGATTCTGAGTTTCTAGAACCGTATACGATTTCAGCGGCCGATTTCAACGGCGATGGATTCATGGATCTGGTGGTAGCCGGCATAGTGCCGTACGGCCTCGCTTATCTTGAACTGGCATGGTATGAAAATGATGGCACCGGCCACTTTACTAAGCATCGCATCGATATAATCTGCCAGGGAGCCAATCGAGTTGATGTTGGTGATATCAATGGAGACGGCGCCATAGATATTCTGTATATCGGAGATTCACACTATAATACGTCTTGGTATGAAAACGACGGTACCGGTCAGTTCACGCGCCATCTGTTAGATGTGCCGCACGGTTTTACTAAAAGAGGCATACTGCAGGATATGAATCAGAATGGGTATCCGGATATACTGCTGTCTGTCGGTAATCCGAATGGGTTGATTCTTCTGGTGAATGAAGATGGCGGCACGACTTTTACTGAGCAATACATATGCAATACGGAATTTCATTACAATTGTCCATTACCGGTTGACCTCGATGGAGATGGCGATTTGGACTTGCTATGTTCTGTCCAACCGACAGATGGCAACAAGTTGCTTTGGTATGAAAATGACGGGCACCTGAATTTTACCAAACATTTAATTGAAGTTACGGATGTTGGAACAAGTGAATATAGTGTTTTAGATATAACCGGTGACGGTTATGGGGATATCGTCGCGGGAGACGTATTTGGTGGTCTTGCCTGGTGGGAATGCCAGCCGCATGTCGGGATCGGCTTGTCCATGCCATCGCACCACTTTACACCTGGTGATGCATGCGGCCTGACCGCCTCCATCTATAGCCATCATCCCGATTACAACGGTCGTCTTCCTCTGTTTCTTCTGCTTGAAGCTGGAGGACACTATTGGTTCTATCCGTCATGGTCGCCGGAGATAACCTGGTCGATAGCCGCGGTGGCTCCCGGCAGCCGTGATATCCCGATTATCGATCCCTTTCACTGGCCATCCGGTGTAGGTGCGGCTTCCGGTATCCATTTCATCAGTCTGTTTGCTAAACCTGACCTAAGCAACTTGATGGGCGTCATCAATATATTCGAATTCGGCTGGTCACCGTAGATAGGGTCGGAAGCTGACCCTGCTTTTTCCACCGATCATTACGATTCCCAGGTTAGTTGAAATTAATCTATTAATCGTCTGAACACGATTACGGGATTAAAGGGGTAAGGGGCGGGATTTTTCTATACCCAATGTCCAATCACCAATTTCCAAGTGCTAGTCTTCAGAATCTATAATTATTTAACCACCATATAGATATCTCATCAAACATAAATCAGCCGAAAAACTTAACTAGAAACCAGAAACCAGGAACCGCGCTCGGTGAGCGCTGCCCATCTTTGTAATCTTTGGAATCGTGTTCAAACATTTACTATAGTAAGAGAAAACCTGTTGCGCATCGACAATAAAATAAAATAGTGGACAGATATAGTCCACTTGTGGTAGTTGTTATAGACATGGAGAATTCAAAATTATCTCTATCTGAATGGGTTGACCTCCAACAGTCAAAAGGAAGCTATACGTTTACCCGCGACCTTGCTGAGAAGGTCCTGAATATGAAACCTCAGACGCTGACCAAGGCTTTGCAGCGGCTGACAAGTTCAGAAAGGATTCAACAAATCAGGCGGGAGTTTTATACCATTGTTCCTCTTGAATACAAGCAAGCAGAAGGTCTTCCTGCGGATTGGTACATCGACGCTCTGATGAAATATATGAAATCGCCTTACTATGTAGGTGTGCTGAGCGCCGCAGCGCTTCACGGCGCAGCGCATCAACAACCTCAGGAATTTCAAGTCGTGACACCGATATATCGAAAAATCATCAGGGTCGGTCGGATTCGCATCCGGTTTTTCCAACACCGTGCAATCGAGAAAGTCGCCATAAAACAGGTGAAAACATACACCGGGTATATTCCTGTTTCTGATCCAGTATCGACAGCTTTGGATTTATTACGGTTCAACAGGCGAATTGGAGGTTTGGATACCGTGATGACGGTTTTGTCGGAATTGTCAGAAAACTTCACCAAGGAAGATGTCCTTGAAAATTGCAAAAATGAATCGGATCGAAGTCTGGCGCAAAGACTGGGATGGATGTTGGACAAGCTGGAACATACGAATCTAACAAATCTGCTTTCTGAATGGCTTAATCATCAAAATCCAAGCCAGGTCCGTCTCGATCCCTCTAAACCTTATAAGGGTGGAATTTTGAACAGAAAATGGCATTTGATCGTGAACTGCGAACCGGAATCTGAAGTATGATCCCCGTGGCAGAAATAACCAGATGGCGGGAAAAACATCCTTGGTCTGAAGATGCGCAAGTTGAGCAAGACCTTGTTATCAGCAGGGTTCTTGTAGAGTTGTTTTCGCGATCATCGATAAGGGATAACCTGATGTTCAGAGGTGGGACAGCTCTTCATAAACTATATATGACCCCTGCGCAGAGATACTCCGAGGATATTGATCTGGTCCAGATACATCCCGGACCCATTGGCAGCTTATTCGATCTCATACGCGAAACGCTTGAGCCATTCATGGGTAAACCGAACCGGAAGCTGGGACCGGATGTTGTGAACCTGGTGTTCAAATTCAATTCAGAGATGCCGCCGGTTAGGAGATTGAAGCTCAAAGTCGAGATTAATACGCGAGAACATTTCAGTGTTTATCCTCGGATTGAAAAACCGTTTTATGTAGATTCAAACTGGTTTCACGGGTCATGCACACTTCCGACATATAGACTTGAAGAGCTGTTGGGAACGAAGATGAGAGCTTTGTATCAACGCAAGAAAGGACGTGATCTCTTCGATTTGTGGATGGGATTGACACGAGGAAATGCAGATCCCGCCGGGATCATCGAGAGCTTCAATAAATACATGGAAAAAGAGAATCAATCGGTATCCGGGAAGGATTACCGGAAAAACCTGGAATCAAAGATCAAGGACACTCGATTCCTATCCGATGTGTCATCTCTGATCAGATCGGATACTGAATATAATCCAGGAACAGCGATGGAACTCGTTATGGATGTTCTTGTAAGCAGTTTGTGACGAAGAAGATCAGTAATGGCTCTATATCCGATTCTCGCACTCGGTAATGCAATCCGGATATATCGGAATTATCTCTAGACCGAAATCGAGTCCAAAAACTTGTGAGTCCAGAGAGTGTAGGAGAAGGAACCGAACACGATGACTGGATTAAAGGGGCGAGAGGTAGGGTTTCAATATCCAATGTCCAACATCCAATTTCCAAGTGATTAAACTTCAGAATCTATAGTTAGTTACCCACCATTTAGATATCTCATTAGGCGTAAATCAGTCGAAAAACTTAACTAGAAACCAGAAACTAGGAACTAGGAACCGGGCTCGGCGAGCGCTCCCATCTTTGTATTCTTTTAAATTGTGTTCAAATAGTCGCCTATGGCAGGAAGAACTATTTATCAAAACTAGCTTAATGTTTGGTCTGGTTTTGGAGACCGGCTCAATATATTCAACACAAGCTTTGAAATTGCAACTTTATAGCGGTATTTATGGTGAAATCTCAAATCAAAAATCAACTATTTCTTAACTCTGACTATTTCTGCCTTTAGGAAAAAACAAAAGTCCAAATATTTTCTATTCTAAAAGTTGTCTTACTCTCTCCATTCAGGGGTCATTATTTGCAGCGCTTCTTTAACGCCTGAGCATTTGTATATTGGATAACTTTCTCGCAAATCAGTTAAATTAAAATAAGCCTTGAGCCTGTACTTATTATCAGACTTAACATAAATTCCATATCGTAAACCGTCTGTCACAATAAGCCGTTTGCAATTTGGTTTGTCTTCAGCATAGCGTTCTGCTTGACTTATAGCTGTTAAACATGAACTATCTTTTTTCTTAGCTTCAACTACTATCGATAAATTATGATCTTCTCGTGGCAATTGATCGAATAATGCTAAATCGATCTTGTTCCATTCGATTGCCATTTTTTGCGGTGTCCAGCCCAATACCCTTAATAGTGGCACAACCAGATAACATACTGTCTCATTTTCCGAAGGTGATCCTTCTCTTCTAGCATACCAATTTGCGATTCTCCTGAGTTCGTCGAATTCACTCATCAAATTTTCAATTGAATTACTTGATACTCCTTGTTCAAAGAGATGCGCCGCGATTTCATTCTGGTCTATCGATTCTTCTGCTTTGGGTAATTCTACAAGTTTCCTATTGTATTTTTCTTCTGGTATATCAAGGTTTCTTAGCCATTCTTTTACCGTTTCGGAAGTCAATTCTTGAGTAGGATCACCAGATTTTAAAGTGTAAGCTTTGAAATCCTTGGGCTCAGTCCACAACCAATTTACGCGTCTTACATGTTGTAAGTCCCAGCCGTCGATATCACCGAAACATTCACGCCATTCGTATTCCCCTGCAATTTGACCGACCCCAAGAACGGAACCAGTTCCCAATCGGAGTACAACGATATCTCCCACTTTAACTTCTTCATAGAATCGCCTAAGGTCTTCGAGCTTTTTTGCTTTCACTTTATCTTTTTTCAGTTGATCGATACACTCTGGGTATTTTCCAGCATCGCCTGGTCCAATAATTATTACATCCCATTTCAAGCAGGTTTGTGAATAATCTCTATCAGTATCCCCACAAGCGATCTGCCATATTTTTTTGTTGTCAATGTTCATATTCCACATCCTTTCAGTAATACACTTTGTCGATTAGGGTTATTCTTATTTAACTCAATTCATATTGCGTGTGATCTTTTAGCTTGTTTTCCAAAATTTGTCGATAAAGCGACGATTTTCCCGTAAATTGGTTCATAGGGTTTGATCCTCCTCAATTAACAAGTATTTTCGACCGGATTCCCATTCTTCGCTAAACTCAGCGAGGATAGCTGTTACTAATCTCAATAGTGCCGCCTTATTGGGAAACAATGTGGCCACACGCCTTCAGTACTTGATTTCCTTGTGGACCCGTTCCAGCACATTGGTTGTTCGAAGCCTATGTCTGAATTTCATCGATAAGTTAAAACATGCGAAACCTTTTGGGATGTTATCCTCCATCCAACTACCCAGGAGCGAAGCTTTGGAGCGGTATTTCTCTGCGGTTAAGTGATGAAAACGTTGGGCTCCTTCCCGGTCAGGTGCATTGAAAACAGTCCAAATATCCGCAGCGACCGTTTCTCGCATGTGTACTTTGGGGACATAGGCCATCTTGAAGATGGACCTGGCATCGTTGCCGGATGGCCCTGGGAAATGTGGCTTTGAGCGCGGCTTTTAGCCCTTCATGGTCATCACTGGTAATGATGGTCATTCCCTAAAGCCTCTGCTTTTGCGGGTCCGTTCACTTCGGACTCCCGGTTTAATAAATTCTTCTATTACGCTACCATTGTTCTGACAGTTCATTGAGTGCCTCCTTTGTTGATCGTAGTAGAAAAACTCTTGTGGTAGTTCAAAGACCCGATTATTTATGCAGCTCCTGTCTCCCGACAGACAGGAAACTTCTCCAAGGAAGCTTCACTGACACTGCAGGAAAAGGAATTTACAGAAAAAATGGTAAACCAACTTTTTGGAAATTATCTTTTAGTTCCTATCGAACAACGTTCAATAATTGACTGTAATGCCTGATTATGTTAGAGGTAAAATCATGAAAATGTTCTCTTATCCTCAAGACAGCATTTTAAGAAAAACACTCTTATATTTAGTTGATATTTCTGAATCATATTATGATTATCTTATCTCAGAATTTGAACATTTTTCTTTCCTTGATCTGGAATTAAACGATTCTGACAAGAAGAAGTTCCTACATTTTAACTTATATCCTGAAGACCCGCTTCACTATATCCTCTTATTGTCTCTTGATTATCTTTATTTAATTTTGGAATCAGACAATGATTTTAACAGAATATTTCAAAAGGTATTGAATCAAATTAATAAGGTATTGAAACTAGAGTTCAAACAAAAAGAAAAAATACCAGCCTGTCATAAACGAATATTCCGAGGAATCGATTTTTCAAACTTTAACAAATTGAATTTTTCACCGACATATTTACCGGAAAAGCAGTTTTCATACCTCACTGAAAAGGGAATGGCTTATTGGAGTGATATCTCCGATTATTCAGAATTGAGAGCAATGGAGAATTTCAGGACACCGGGCGTGTTAATAGGATTTCTGCATAACATTTATAACCTGATTGAATCCGCAAAACAATATGAATCTATGATGTCGCAAAATGAAGAAGTAATATGGCAAGATTATGAATTATTAATTTTCAATTGGATCAAACAATCACTAAGAAATCAAAAAAATATAAATCGTAACTCAAGAATTTTAATGGAAAGACTAGGGGTTATAGACAGAAGAAAAAAGACACTTACAGTCATAGGAGAGAAATACAATCTAACAAGAGAGCGAGTCAGACAAATTGAAAACCGGCTCGTAAAATATTTGGAAACACCATACTCATTGTATCAATTAAAGCCTATATATTTAGTTTCAGATGCCATTATACAGAAATTTGGAGTTTTATCAGGTCAGAATCTTACAGAAGAATTAGCTAGATATTTTGGATGGAAAGCTAAACCGAGTCCAAAATTTCTTACACTCCTGCTAAAAATTTCGTGTTCTATCAATGATAAGCAAATATTCACTATAAATAACAAAGCGTTTTTTGCATCTAAATATTTTATAAAAAATTGCAATCAATGTAATGCTATGCAAGATTTCGCAAAGAAGACTTTAGATAATTTCAAAGAAATAAAGATAAATGATTTGATTAATAAAATTAATATTTTTTGCAATAATATTTGCTTTGCACATTT
>CAYOJK010000040.1:0-9560 GCA_964404285.1 uncultured bacterium
TGAAACGGGTACCTTTAGACCTTCGACGCGCTGATGTGCGCAAAGAATACCTTGAAAACCATAAGAGATGGTTTTTACATCATCACAAGAATGCTGTGAAAGAATTCGAGGATTCAGTTTCATCGATCTATGGGAGAGAGGAAAAAGAAGCGCCAAGCCAGATGACTCTCTTTGAAGAACGAGCTAAATATAAAGCTCAACAATCGCATGCAGTGGACGCGGACAAGCCGTGCCGCTGAAGCGGAGCATTAGGCAACATTCGAAATGGAGGCGAAGATGCCCGAAGAGAAGAAATGTCCTTACTGCGCTGAAATGATCAAGGTCGAGGCTATAAAGTGTCGATATTGCGGCTCTGATCTGACTACAGTGACCGCTCATCAACCACCGTTAGAAACTATCGCTATTTCAGCATCGCCATCGCTTGCAACATGTCCCAAATGCAACGTTGCACTGATTACAGTAGAAAAAAAGCAAAATGTGAGCGCTGTTGGACTTGTAAGTGCTTTGATTTTCACTATCGGTATTTGTGTGCTGTTCGCGAACCTTATTGCTGGGGGCGTAATGATGTTGATTGGTATAGTCACAAGCTTTGCCGGCCGGTCTACAAAGTCCGTTATGATATGCCCAAAGTGTGGTGCGCAACCTGCTGAATTCTGAATATTGTTTAACTATTCGTTCAAGTGTATTTCGCGACGTGTGATTCTGGCGATATCTGCTTTGTTAATGGGCCGGATCTAGTTTTTGGAAAGCTCTGGAAAGAAACCGGCATTCAATCCGTCTTAAAGCATCTGCTGAAAGGGCGGAAATTTGGCTTTGATGTTGAACGGGCGATCTCTGTCACGGTTCTGCATCGCATCATGGTGTCCGGATCTGATCTGTCCTGTGATGTTTGGCGTCAGAATCAGGACATTCCCGGTCGAAATGCTTTGAGTCTGCATCACTTCTATCGAGCGATGGAATGGCTGGGGGAATCTTTGGATGAATGGAACGATTCGGAATATCCAGGCCAAGGGCGACGTCGAATGTATCGGGCGAGGCCCCGGCGCTCTGAGCTGGTAGGGTAAAAATGGACACTCAATTAAGAGTGGAATCATCGATGGGCAGAGGAGAGCGCTGGGGTGGAGGAGAGGGAAGCGTTACCCGCTTGAACTATGAAAAACATATTTCAAACATAAGGGCGTGTTCTTGATGGTTGGTGGAATAGAGATGAATATGCTACTGAGTTGGTTGATATTTGGATTGAGGACGCCGAATGATTTGTGGAGGATTATGAATGAAAAACAAAAAACTTGGCAGGTTAGAACCACTTTCGCTTCGGGAAGTGTGGCAGAACGAAGCTGGGGAGTTCACACCTTGGCTCGCTGGTGAAGAGAATCTCCGGCTTCTTGGCGACACCATTGGGATTGAACTACAACTGGAAGCTCAGGAAAAAGATGTTGGACCATACCGTGCTGATATCGTCTGCAAAGACACTGCCGATGACAGTTGGGTCTTGATCGAAAATCAGTTGACGGCGACCAACCATACGCATCTGGGGCAGATTCTGACGTATGCTGCGGGATTGGATGCTGTAACCATCATCTGGATCGCAGAACGCTTTACCGATGAACACCGCGCCACCGTTGACTGGCTCAATGAGATCGCGTCTGAAAACGTGCGGTTTTTTGGCATCGAGATTGAGGTATGGCGGATCGGTGAATCAAATCCTGCGCCGAAGTTCAATATTGTTGCCCGTCCCAATGAGTGGACAAAAGGTGGTGGTGCGTCACGGATACTTGAATCGGAATTAACCGACTCCAAGAAGCTGCAGCTCGAGTTCTGGCGCGGTTTCCGGGAGTATGTCATTGAGAATTCCAAGATTATCAAGCCGACCAAACCGCTTCCACAACACTGGATGAATATTTCCATCGGAAGGTCAGGATTCAAACTGGCTGCCATAGCTGCTGTATATAGTTCTCAGAGTGGAGATTATGGCAAACATGAGATTCGCGCTGAACTGGAGATCTATGACCGGCATCATTCTAAGCAGTATTTTGAGATACTGGAACACGAAAAGGAACGGATAGAGAGGGAGTGCGGAGAAACATTGAACTGGTACAACCCCTCGAACGCCAATGTGTGCAGGATATACATTCTTAAGACGGTGAAGCATCTAAGCGCCGGCAATCAGGAAGAACTGTTCCATTGGATTTTGAGCAAGCTGGAACGCCTGCACAAGGTTTTCGCTAGCAGAGTTCGGAATCTGAATGTAGGTGATATCTCCACTGACCAAGGCGAAATTGTCGAGGAGTAACCAAGCACATCTGCCTGTAAGGCATAAAAATGGACTTAATTACCTGCTAAATCCGCCAATGAGTTCTGCTATTATCTGGAACAACTGATCCAAACTGGATTAGTCACGTTTCCGTCTGGCGGAGCGGTGTGACTGGCCATTAAGTTTTCCCCACTTTTTGGCCAATAAGATTCCCCACTTTGGAGGATGTCAAGGTGTTAACTTTGTGTCAAGGAGTTCGCGGGTGGTGGTGGACGGCATGCCGCCCCGGCCTGGCTTTTTCCAGCGGTCATTAAGATTCCTCTGTCAGTTGAAGTTATTCACTAAAGGAATCAATATCTTGCGTCTTAGGAGCATACGTCAACGCAAAATTTGTCTCCGCCAACCACTTCTTGAACCCAGGATTATCACTGAATTGTTTGAATAACTCCAGGTGATCTGACATGAGAGCTAGTATGACCCGCTCGAGGGCTCTATCGTGTTCTATCCGAGCGTTCTGTCTATCGGAATGCTGCCGAGCGTTTTGGTAAGCTTTGTCTTCTTTCACCTTCGCCGGAATTTCTTCCGTCAGTACTTTGTGGATTTTGTCCATGTCCTTCCAGTCAATATTACCAAACTGATCGTTGAATGTTTTGATGATGTTGCTCAGAACGTCCAGATCGGGTTCAGGTCTGCCGCCTGTAATGTCAATGGGGACTGGTTTGATTGCTCCATCATCGTCTGTCAGGGCAATGTCCAATGTGGTTCGCACCTCCAACCGATAACTGTCCATATCGATGGCTTCCAGGATGCCCTTTGAAAGGTCTTCTTCCACCGGTGTTGGTAGTTTGGGTATCAGGAAGTTCAGGAACGTGGACAGCTTTTCCCACGTCGCACTGGGGACTGGTAAGATGGTGGCCAGAAAGCTGTATGTTCGGCAGAAGACTTTTGCCCCGCCTTTGAATTTTACTTGATTCTCTTCATCCAGATGGTCGTTGTAGACTGCAACGCAAGCATCCAGGATGGGATCCAGTCGGGTTCGGTCCGCACCGGTGATATACAGTTCCACCAATCGCTCCACCGCCTCCCACGAGTAAACCTGCATACCGTCTAACTCCGATTTCAGATCGTTGAGTTTATTGGGATCGGTTTCGCCGCTAAGTATAGTGGTGCGGTAGTATGGTTCAAACGCCTTTTTGATGGATTCCGAGTCGTTCTGGAAATCCAGGACGAAGACATCTCGCTTACCGGGGTGTGCACGGTTCAACCGTGACAGAGTCTGTACCGCTTTGATATCGGACAGGATTTTGTCCACATACATTGTGTGCAGAAGGGGTTCGTCATACCCAGTCTGGAATTTCTCCGCGCACACCAAAAACCGATATGGATCGTTTTTGAATCTCTTGGCAATCTCGTTGCTGGGGAATCCATTAAGAGTCGCTTCTGATACCGTATCTCCATCAAATTCCCTGTCACCTAGGAATGGCATCTTCGATTTTTCTTTCTCACCGGAAAATGCCACCAGCGCTTTGTACGGGCTGTGGATTTCCCGTAGGTAATCGGAGATGGTAGCCCAGTACTGAATCGCCCTCATGATGCTGCCTGTGACAACCATAGCTCTGGCTTTACCGCCGATCTTGTTCCGAGCCAGGACATTGTCTACAAAATGATCCACCATGATCTCAGCTTTCTGTCTAACAGCATGGCTGTGGGATTCCACATAACGTTTGAGTTTCTTCTGCGCCTTCTTCACATCGAAGGCGGGATCGTCCTCAACGGTTTTCATCAGGCGAACATAGCTGTCAATAGGCGTGTAATGCTTCAGCACATCCAGAATAAATCCTTCCTGGATAGCCTGTTTCATGGTGTAGCTGTGGAATGGACGGTGTGTTATTTCGTCAGCAGAAGTAACAGCTTCACCGAATATCTCGAGAGTCTTGTTTTTGGGTGTAGCGGTAAAGGCGAAATAGCTGGCATTAGGTAACATCTGCCGGGTTTCTATGATCCGGTTGATGATATCTTCGAATGTTTCTTCCTCTTCTTCAGCGCCGTGTTCTGAAAGGGCGATATTCATTTTAGCAGCAACTCGGCCACCCTGACTGGAGTGCGCCTCGTCAATGATGATGGCGAAAGTGCGGTCCCGGTGGTCGTTGCCGATATCATCCAGAATGAAGGGGAATTTCTGAACAGTGGATATAATAATTTTCTTGCCGGATTGAATGAATTTGCGGAGATCCCCTGACCATTCCGCATGACCCACGGTGGAGGATACCTGGGCAAAGTCCTTGATAGTGTCCCTGATCTGCTTGTCCAGTATCCGACGGTCAGTAACGACGATCACGGAATCGAAGATAGATTTGTGATCTATCTCCAACCCGATGAGTTGGTGCGCCAGCCAAGCGATGGAGTTGCTTTTCCCACTGCCGGCGGAGTGCTGGATCAGGTACCGTTTGCCTGCCCCGTTTCGGGCGGCATCTTCCAGCAGCTTTCGCACCACATCCAGTTGATGGTACCGAGGGAATATCTGCTTTCGGTTCTTTTTCCCAGTCTTCGCGTCTTTCTCTTCCAGGGTCTGGGCATAGTGTTCGATGATATCTGTCAATCGGTCGCGGGTCAGGATGTGTTTCCACAAGTAATCGGTTTTGATGCCATCGGGATTCGGGGGATTCCCAGCGCCGTCGTTGTATCCCAGGTTGAAGGGCAGGAACCAGGACTGTTTTCCTTGTAGATGGGTACACATCTTTACTTCCTGGTCATCCACTGCAAAATGCACCAGGCACCTCCCAAACTGGAATAGAAGTTCCCTGGGTTCGCGGTCAGTTTTGTACTGCTGTACCGCGTCTTCCACGGTCTGCTTAGTCAGGCGGTTTTTGAGTTCGAAGGTGGCTATAGGTAACCCATTGATGAAAAGGCACAGGTCCAACGCCAGTTGAGTTTCGTCCTTGCTGTATCGGAGTTGCCGCGTGACGCTAAAGATGTTTGCATTGTAGTTTTTCTTTGCCTTCACATTATCGGGCGAGGGAGCGCCGTAGAACAGATCCACATGGACAGGATAGTGTTCGATTCCGTTCCGCAGGACGGATATGATCCCGCGTTTTGCGATTTCACCCTGTAACCGTGCCAGAAATTTGAGCCGCTTGGGTCCCTCGTCCGTGATACCGAGTTGTTCAACGATTCGGGGCTGAGTCGCCTGAAGAAAGGCCAGGAGCTGTTTCCAGTCCACGGCATGGTTACGGTCGTAATCCTCGGGACTGCTTTCGATGTATCCAGGCGCTTGGGAGGTGAGACCATCAACGATGATCCGCTCGAATTCCCTTTCCGTGGTATCACTCCTCGGCATCGGTGTCCTCCTCCGAAAGTCCATCATCTTCTGTGTCCACAATCTCATCATCCAGAACAGCTTCTTCCAGTATGTCGGATTCGTCCATCTTTGGCAATCTTGCGGCTATGTCACGAATATCCACCTTGCCGGTCACGACATCCGCGATCAAACGATTAAGATATTCTTTTAGCAAACTTATCTCATGATTAGCATTAGTTATTACAGAATTTGTATTTTCTGTCATTGTAACCAGATACTCTGCAATACATATTTGTTCTTTTGCAGGTGGCATAGGTATAACAAGATTTCTCAAGTCATTTTGGGTTAGTTGATTTATTGTTGATGTTTCAAATTGGGCCATCACACAAGGAAGCATATTCGAGTTTAACACCCAGTATATAAACATATTGTGTTGGCTTCGTAGGATACTCATAAATGCACCATAGGTGGCACCAGAAAGTTCACTCGTAATCAAAGCCGATTTACCTACAAGATTTTTACTTCCACTCCTAACACATATTAGAATATCGCCCTCTGCAACTAATAAATTTCTTGGTATGCTTTTCGAAACATACACATTATCTGCAGAAACAATAGAGGCATTTCGGATGTTTGATGCCCGTAGTACCAAAGTACCGCTTTCATCACAAACATCAGCAGGCGAGTAAGTCAGTCCTATTCTGACCGAACCCAACTGCTTGACTTTCTTAATTTCCCAATGCTCCGGAATCTCCTCCAGCCATTCCACACCTGAGGGTTTCATGGGCACATCGGGATTCAATCCTCGGGTCACCGCCTGGTGGATAATGGCCTGTTTCTGTTCCTCAAGCAGTTTGATCAGCTTCTGTTTCGCCCGGATGTATTTCTTGATGTTCCGGTCCATGTAATCCAGGTAACGGACGATGGCGGCTTGTTCCTCAGGTGGAGGGAGTGGAGCTAAAGATTGATAAGCATCGTTACGATTAAGTCCAGGAACTGCTGAATCTTTAGAGACTTTATCTAGATGTAGAATTCCAAGAAGGTAGAAAAGCCATTTGATATTATTGGATGATGAACTTCCATCAATATAAAACGTTGTGTCGATTGCAAATACAGGGGTGGATGAATAGTTTAGTTTTCCAAAAGAACCTTTTCTTCCAATAATCAAACAAGGTGAGTTGGTATTCGCTACCACGTGGGTACCCACAATACCATTTGATCCATAAACAGGTATTGATCCTGACTGTCGCATCTCTGTGTTTAAAGATTGCCCATATATGAAACGGGCTAAGCATTTTAATCTCTTGACACACCAGTGCTCAGGTACCTTCATTAACCACGGAACACCTGAATATCTGTAACTCTGATAGGGTTTCAGGTTGGCAATCATGCTGTATGCTCCGCAAGAATATCGCGCTCGACATAATTCTTGAAATCGTCCACAAGTGAATCAAGCAAGCGACGAACCTGATCCCGGTTCCATACATATCCACGCTGGAATTCAGGCAATGCCTTATGACTACTATCGATATGATCAAGGATTGTCGAGATTTTCATGATCGACCCCCTTTAAGTATCGCGTCCATCAACCCTTCCGTCTCTTTTTGCAGTGCCAGTATATCTGCCCGGATTTCCTCCAGCGTCCGCATCGGCTGCGGCTTGTAGAAATACCGATTAAACGATATCTCATATCCAATCTTGACGCTTTTCGGGTTGTACCACACATTCGGCACATGCGGCAGAACTTCCCGCGTTAGGAACGCATCGATACCGCCCGCCTCAAGCAGCGGCACTCGTTCCGTATCCCGCAGCTCCGTATCGGACTCATATTCGACGACCACCTGTTTTCCATCAATAGTCTCTTCAAATAGACCGCGCAGTGGATCGGGAGTGACACCCTGTTTGTGAATCTTCCGGATCACGGGTGGTGACTGCTCATCCCGTTCCGATGTCTTCATCAGCGCTTTTAACTCCTTTGAGCTATACACTCTGCCCGGTTCCACTCCACGCAGCCGCAACGGCCTCTCCACTGTCACTTTCCAATAACCAAATGCTTCATTGGCGAAAATCTTCGATTGCTCCGTCTCTTCAAATGCCATGAACACATCGATTACCTTTTGAATATCCGCATCCGAGAACTCACAGTTTTTCTCCCCAAGATTCTTCCTGAGCGGTTTGTACCATGCCGTGGCATCTATGAGTTGCACTTTACCTTGTCGGTGGTCTGGTTTCCGGTTGGACAGCACCCAGATGTATGTCGCGATGCCCGTGTTGTAAAATATGTTCAGGGGGAGAGCGATGATCGCTTCCAGCCAGTCGTTTTCAATGATCCAGCGACGAATATTACTTTCACCCTGACCCGCATCCCCTGTAAACAGGGATGATCCGTTATGGACTTCTGCGATCCGGCTACCCAGCGTGGTGTCGTGTTTCATTTTGCTGAGTTTATTCACCAAAAACATCATCTGCCCGTCACAGGAACGTGTAACCAGATTGTATTCGGGATCACCGGCATGCCCGATAACAAACCGTGGATCGGTGAGGTCACTCTTCCCACCCATCCGGTCCAAGTCTATTTTCCAGCTCTTCCCGTAAGGTGGATTGGAGAGCATAAAGTCAAACTTATGTGACTTGAATTCATCCTGGGATAGGGTGGACCCGTGAAAAAAATTGTCCGATTCCTGACCCTCACCCTTTAGCAATAAGTCAGCCTTGGCGATCGCGAATGTTTCTGCGGTTGATTCCTGACCGTACAAGTGTATGGAGACATCTTTGCCGTGTTCCTTGGCGAGGTCTTTCAGTGTTTCTTCAGCGACCGTCAGCATCCCGCCCGTACCGCAAGCGCCGTCGTAGAGAAGGTAAGTGCCGGATTCGATTTGATCCGCCACTGGAATGAACATCAGTTTCGCCATCAACCGCACCACGTCCCGAGGAGTGAAGTGTTCTCCGGCTTCTTCATTATTTTCTTCACTGAACCGCCGGATCAGTTCTTCGAAGATGGTGCCCATAGCGTGGTTATCCAAGCCAGGCAGGAGCTCTTTTCCGTCAGCATCCCTCACCGGGTAAGGACTCAGGTTTACAGTCCGATCCAGGAATTTTTCTATCAAGTGCCCCAGGAGATCTGATTTAATTAACGTCGGGATCTGATTCCGGAATTGAAACATCTCCAGTATCTCCTGGACGTTTGGCGAGAATCCATCTAGGAACGCTTCAAAATCTGCACGTAGCTGCTGCGACTTCGCTCGGGATCGCAGATCCCTGAGAGTAAAGGGAGAGGTGTTATAGAACGAATGCCCGGACGTCTGGCAAAGCACTGAGTCCTGGTTTGTGATTTTCGCTTCATCCAGCTTCTGTTTCCAGTGCAGGACATCCTGCTTGGTGGGTTCCAGCACCGCGTCCAGCCGACGGATGACAGTCATTGGGAGTATGATATCCCGGTACTTACTCCGCACATAATAATCTCGTAACACGTCGTCAGCGATACCCATGATAAAGTTTGCGATCCAGTTTAGTTGTCCGTTTTCCAATTTGTTTCCCTCAATATATATTACTGGCCTTCGATAATCATGAGTAAAACAATACCCTTTCGTAGCCTTAGCATCAAGGTAAATCAAGAATGAATCCTGCACATTTCTTCACGCATAAGACAAAAAATCAGAATAATTTTGTGGGGGCACTAGGTCTGGTTAAGGGGCTCTGCTGTAACCCAACAAACGTTCCGTGCCCCCACCCCTTTGCTATTAGTTAATATCTATTCCTACAAGTCTCAGGTCTTCTGGGGTGACTGTATCTGTAATTTTCATGGTTGAAAGGAGGTGATTCCCATGATTGTTCTAAGTCTATATGTTTCATTCACAATCTAAACTGATCGCCTGTCATCGTATAGGTGATCCTAAACCTGGCCGGAGTATCCATTCACTCCGGCCTTTTTTGTATTTCTGGAGGTTTTACTGATGATGAAAACAATACAAACTGTCCCGTTCCATACCATACCGAAGACCTTTGCTC
>CAYOJK010000041.1:0-9455 GCA_964404285.1 uncultured bacterium
GGTCTATCACCGCGTGTGCGGGGGAAACCCTAACATCATAACAAAAAAAAATTGATCCGCAAATCCTAGAACCTCTTGATATAAATGAATATTTCCATTCTATTCCCTTCTAAAATGAAAACGCTATAACTTCAAAATAGCGTTCTATGTCTCTTGTGAATCTTCAGTTTTCAAAGAACGTTCCATTTTCTCTGTTAAAGGACGCATCGATAAAAAAAGACCATCATAATCACAGATGCTGGTAGGAGGTGAACCCATAACAAATAAACCTATGCCGCAAGGTACCTTTTTATCATTCCAGCAAACCACAATTCCCTGGTTCTCAAGGTTCATCCAATATGATTTTAAAACATTGATCATCTGCTCATGTACCCTGGTATTTAAACGTGGAGATATATAAACACCCGGAGCTATTTCAAGCATTATTGAAGCCAAAAACCCCCGAATTCGGTTCTCGACATTCCTAGTTACAACTATAGTCATGTGTCATCAACAGTTTTATCGAATCAATCATCCTGCTGATCAGTTTCTCGCTCTTAAATACATAAGCTGCGTTAAAACGAACCACTCGCTCTAAACTGAAACCAGCGAACCTGTTCTTAAAATCCTGGCCTTTCAAGTAGTCATTAACACTACGAAAAGCCAGAGGTATAGTTATTTCCGTACGATATAAGTCTGCTATATCCAAGCAAAAGGCTATCTGTGCGTCTTCATGGATAAATCCGAGACTCGGGATTGTTCCTGTTGCCGATACAGCTACCATTGCTGCCGCTTCAATAAAAGTTGCTGCATGGTTAATCGCCTGATTAGGGAGATCAGCATCATCGGGTCGCGCTCTATTATATTTTCTTCCTTTCCAATCGATACGGTATTTTTCAGCCAAATGCTTATACATTTGCCGCATTCGCACGCCTTCCATGCCCCGAAGAACATCCAGTGAGTCACGCGGAAAGATTTCAACCAGTCGAATGCCATACATCCTTCTTGCTACATCAATTCGAAGTGTTTCAGAGTCTGACCATAAATAAACTTGTTTTCGCGCCATTTCTGAATCTGAGGAACCAAAGGGCATGCTGGCGTAAAATTTAACATTTCCTTCACCAACACATATCAAACCTGTGCCATGCGACGCCAAAATTCGCATGGCATCGTGAGTTATTGTCGATCCCGGTCCCATCAAGATAAGCGAAACAGATTGATACGGTATAGCATAATTACCGCTTTCCAGATTGTCTGAACCTGCTGTTATAAATCGTAATGTCCCGTTTTCAACAAAAATGTTTCCTCGCGATAAATAAATGAGCCCATGACGATCGGAATGCAGAATTCTGGCTGTTTCTAGTCCTAGACGACCCTTCAACATTATCTTGATCCAAAAGGTTTTAATAAAAACATGCCGTAACCAAACGTTTTATGTCGCCCCAACCCGTTTTTTAACAACAAGTTAAACGAGTCAGAATCCTTTATTTGCAGTGAACCTTGAAAAATTACCATAGGTCGATCCAGCACATGCGATTTCCGTTCAGAATTGTCAGAATGACGTGTTTTGCGAATCAGACGATCTCTTTTATAACTCAAAACCTGATGGTGTTTAAGCTCAATTCCAACTCTCTTTTCCATTTGTTTCTGGAACCACTGTAAATAAACTTCTTCACGCCCCGGCGATTCCGTCACCGGAACACCTTCCTCTTCAAGCGTTTTAACCTTTGCTAGCCAGACATCACGTTCAACCTGACGCCGATTCGTTTCATCACCTCGCCAAATCCTGATAACAGGACAAGTTCGTATCCTGAAATCCAAAACATGGTTTGAAGGCCATTCCGAAGGCATTGATTTGCTTTGAAGCTTATCCCAATCGCACAAGTTAAAAGCATCCGGCTCCGCATACGTTTTTGCATGATCGAAAAGCGCGTCACTGTCAACAGTCGTATAGCCCAACGCCTGCAAATTAAAATGGGAGTTTTGCAGCGCTGAGCTGTTACGAAATGAACTGTCAATAACGGTAAACACGGAGGGCGCTGATGAATGAAACAACTGAGAAAGAGCGCAATGTACCAAATAACCCGTATCTAAAGAACTTGGAGAAAACTGAAGATGCCTGTGCAAACTCATGATACGCCGCATATCAAAAGAAAATTTGGTTAAATATAATGTCATAATGCTGATTTCTCCAATACCTGACTATCAAGCGATATATGTCCATGCCTAATAAATCGAACTCCCGTATGAAGCTGATTAATCCAGTCACGCTCATCAGTTACAGGTATTTCACGATAGTGTTCCAATACGTCCCAAGGTTCGTCTGATGGAATATATACTGAAAATTTGTTAGCCACGGGTGAATCGATGATTTCTTTGATATCAACAGAATGGGGCAATTCAGCGGCTTTCAGCGCAGCTAAAAGAGACTCGCTTTCACGCCGTGCCAATACCAAAGGAGCTGATGGAATACAGCATTTTCTACCTATAAACAAAGGGCGTGAGGGTTGATTCAATGCATTTTCTATCCGGGTGAGAGTTGGCTCCATATCATCATCTGAAAGCGTCAGGGCTACAGTGAAAATACTATCGACAAAATAGTGCCTTAAACGGATATGTGTACCGGCTTTTGCCGCGCCGCCACCTCTGACTTCAGCTTTTCCCCAGGTTGTCCACCCGGTGTTCATCATGTGTTTCTGTCCCAAATCAACGGTTTGAAAATCTATAAGAATGCCACCGTTTTTATCGCATCTGACAGCATATCTGATACGTTTCTGCAAGCCTGATAGTAGATCGGCATCAGAGTGATCATAGCCCAAGGCATTGGCAAGCAACCCGGTCATCATCGATAAAGACGGCCACTCTTGTATGACGCCGAAATTGTCAACTATAGGCCCGCCAAAACTGAACAGAGGCGCATCAAACCTAATAAGTAGAATATCCATGATGGTTGCCTTTTATTTGGTCAGAAGCCCATTGAGCCAGTTCAACCAGGGAAATAGGATGTTCCTGCCCTAAAGCGCTTAATAGCTTGTCAGTGTAATTCATGCAGGCGATTTTACTTGCGGCCTTGTAGTTCGGATACATTGAACGAAAATCATTCAGATAACCGGAAACGGCGCCGTAAGCGCTGTTCAGGAGCGAAGTGTTAAAGGGAACCGGTTTAAGAAAAGCGTTTGCCAGAGTTCGCGGTTGTGAATTACCGGATTCCACAAGGATCATGGATGCATAGCTATAAGGCGCTGTTGAACCGACTTTTGCTCCCGGTGATACCGTGGCGATGATCTTGATCAACCGTTCAATGATTTCTGATGCAAGCGTTTTATCGGCAGTCGGATACTCTTCGACACTAGAACCTTCAAGATTTGAAACCAGTA
The DNA here is from genome assembly GCA_964404285.1 of uncultured bacterium. Classification (GTDB taxonomy): domain Bacteria; phylum CSSED10-310; class CSSED10-310; order CSSED10-310; family CSSED10-310; genus JBASEY01. The sequence goes on from CAYOJK010000041.1 coordinate 3,357, forward strand.
AAGGCACATCGACAACAACGTAGCCATAGAACAGGCCCGTGGTCAATTCCATTGAGTTGATATGCCCAGCGCCCAATTCACTTTCGTCGCCACTATCCAGCAAATCATCGCAAGCTGTAAAATAATCAGCCTCAGTCGCTTCACCGTGAACCGTAAATGCATGTGATACATGAACAGCAGCATCAACTCTGGCCAAGATATCGCTCGTAACCATTCGACCAAACATGGCGGCATCCAAACCAGCGCCATTTTTTATCGCTTGGAAATTCCTTTTAAAATCCTTTTCTTTGAATGTCTTATCCAAATAACCTTCAAGCTTTTTCAGGTCATCAGTGTTTTCATTTTCTGTAATAATCTGTTCGATCGATTTTTTGATATAATCCAATTCGTTGTGACCAAGCACCGTGATCTGACTGCTTTCCAGATTGATTGCTTTCGAATCTTCTGTTTTGGATTTTTTTCTCGATTTGCTTTCGCCAAGCAGCACTCCCATGACATATTGGACTGCAAAATTCACCGATTCCACATTAAATCCTTTTTCTCTTAGTGGTTGGGCGACAAATTTTTCGAAACTTTTCCGGGATCGAACGGCTTTGGCCACATCAATTTCATTTAATGAGTTTTCACCACTGAACAAACGCCAGTGGCGCTTAAGGCATTGTGAAGAAATTCTGGTTCGTGTGACTCCCCCAAAAGGAATACGTTTTGCGAAACCAGCATCATCCCTGTTCAAAAGCGCTGAGGGATATGATGTTAAAAAATGAATTTGCAGAAAACGATTCATAGTTTACTCCCTTTCAATTATTGCAAGGTTTATGTAGTAGGAGCGGGCGATCCAATTTCTGACAGCATCGCCTCGCATTGTTTTTAATGGCGACAGTATTAATGAAGCCAGTTCATAGGCATTAAAATCAACAGCTTTGGACTTTAAAAACCGAGCCGTCGTTCCGATTTGATCGAACATTTGATCATCTTGTGATTTTAATAATCGGTTCAGGCGAATTTCAGAAAAACCGTTGCTTGCCAATGCTTTACCAAGGGGCTGTATCGGGTTGTGCTGACCTGGGGTTAAAGCAAGCATGTGAATAATTAAAGACCACTGGAATTCTGCCTTTGCAACCTGCTTTGTATTTCCTGCCAAAATCATGTCAAAACGACTGTCCGTTAAAAGCCGCCACACGGTGGGACTGAAAGGATTTTGTACGGATAGCCGTCGTAATTCAGCCAAAGCTCCAGGTGAAAGAACTTTGGCGATCTGCACTGCCAGCCAATAAACAATGTCCTTCTGATCAGTATCCGAAAGAATTATTCTGTCTGTCGCTTTTTCAACGGGAATCATGGTCTTCACCGCCTTTCCTTATAACTGTTAATTGGGGAAAATTCTTATTTATATAATTTTGGAAAAAAACATCCGCATGAGTCATATTCTTATATTTAACAGCATCGCTACATGGCAGCGAATTATACGCTTGTCTTAATAACTTGCGTGCCCTATCAGTTAAAAACTTTTGCCATTGTACTCTGGCATGCGTTGAGTCTTCATCAGCACAAGACCAAAGATTATCGAAAAACTGATGGTCAACCACTAGATCAAAAAGCCTGAGCGGTTCATCGGCTCGTTTGTCATTGAAATCGATTTTTCCTTGTTTCCCATCTAAAAAAATAAATATTGCCAATTTTAGGGCTGTGTTGGCAACTTTTGCATCATCCACCTGGTATTTGGCGCGTTCTGCCAAAAGATTTTTATCATCAATTTTTGAAAACAAACGAACGATCTTTTTCGGTATCGGAATTCTTTTTGAGTGGTAACCATTTGTTTGGCCTTGTCCTCGAGACACAACTTCAGCGAATATTTCAAATTTACCGGAGTCAAAGTCATATAACTTAGCTGTCGGCGCAGAAATAATCTGATCTTCAAAAATCAGTCTTCGCATCATTTCATAGCCAAATCCTCTTTCTGGAATTGTCAGGGCACAGGGTTCGGGTTTTGAGGTGTCGATCGGGGTCCATAAATCGCCTGTTCGACCCTTTATATTAGCCGCATTGATCCTAGCTTTTTCAGTGCCTTTAAAAAATGCAACAACCTTATCATTTTCTTCCTGAAGCCGTATTCGTCTGCAAATTTCAATGAAATAAGGATCACAGTCTTCCAACTCAATTTGATCTTTTCCATCCCACGGCTCCAGCCAAAGAAGACCTAGATCCCGAGATGATTTGTAATTAAAACCAAGGTGTTCCCAGTATCTGTGATTATCTCTGATTTTCAGGGCAATGTTTACATCCCTGCAAAAACGAAGACTTGGAGTTGAGCCATAAACAAATGTTACACAAGGCCTGCTGCCAAATCCTGAGTTCATTCTGGCTATATTGTAGTTTTTATTTCCACTAAAACCACTCATTGTTTGGTACGTAACCAGAGAATATATCCAGTGCGCGAGTTCAGGTTTGTTTATCCGATTCATCTTGATATCATGACTTTTGGATAAGACCAACAAATCAAAATCGCTAATATCCCTTGTATTATCCGGCTTTTTGAAAATATCGTTTGCTGGTGATGGAGGCTGCATGAATGCCGGTTTTGTCCAGTCGTCAACGATCAGACACCAGGGAGCCTCATCTCCATCCGTCAAAGACAACAGCATTTCCCGCCACTTTTCTTCATCGAAACCATCAACTGTTTTAAACGAATTTTTATTCAAGGCTATTGCGGCCAATTGAACTAAAAAAGCATGCCAGGCATGCTGTTGATGAATTTGCAAAGAATCGAAGAAAAAGGGTTCTGAATCGGGTTGTGAAAGAATATTGAATATGCCTGGAAGTGTAAAATTTTCAGACGATCCGTCACTAAATCTAACAGGCGCCAATTTTTCAGTTAACAAAGAGTGCTTAATCATACTCATAAAATTCCTTTTCAGGGTCTGAAGTTATTTTGGTTAAACCCAATCGATTGTATAAAAACTCAATGGAATTGTAATTGAAAGTAAAGCCACCTTCAAGCATCTTGATATTCTCGGGCTCACATTCTTTCACGCTTGCTGGTATCAGCCATCCTGGAATTGTCATTATTTGAACATCAAATCCAAATGGTCCTTTTAAATGTGGTTTAAATGAAACGATTCTATCGTTAAGCCCGAGTCGTGTAGAGATATGCGATTCATTGTCTTTTTCAAATTCTGTTTGACTGAAGAAATCTGACCAATTAATGACGTTTATTGAAGCAGCGCTTCGATGCGAGATCAATGTTCCGCGTACGTGCAGTTCATGACTTTTCCATTCTGGGCCCATGTTATTTCCATAAGCTTCAAGCGCGTCAGGATGCGTGCAATTTTCAACAAACACCCTGCAATCATTTGGTATACAGATTGTGCTTGTTTTTTTTATCTCTTTCCACGTCATATCCAAAATTCTTAAATCCTCATAGACGGAGCCAAATCCGAAGGGTCCCCGCGCGGCACCAGGATACCGCCCTTTTGGTTTGATAAAATCAGCCAGATTTTCCGTGTTTGGCGTTAAAATTAAAGCTTGAGGATTCGAAAAATCTACAGGTCTATTTTTTCTTTGATGTCTATGAAGTCGCCCTAAGCGCTGAAGCAAAACATCTGCAGGGCAAAGATCAGTGATAAGGTAATCAGCATCGATATCCAGGCTTTGTTGAACGGTTTGAGTTGCGACGGCAATCAATGAGGTCTGGGTAGTCTGTTTTCCAAAGCATTGCTCGATTCTTTTATCAAGTCCCTGCCTGTCGCTACGCGCATAACGCGCATGGTGGGGTGACGGAGTGCCGTTCAAGGTGAACAACATCTTGTTTTGTTCCAGCGACTCCGCCGCCTTCTCAATTGACTTCTGTGTTTTTATGCAATCATTTACTGTGTTTCTGATGACAAGAACTCTAGCGCCCCGAGATGCGGCATCCAAAGCTTTGATTGTAATGTTTTGAATATTACTTTCACAAAGGGAAAGACTAATTTTCTTGCAGGGGACTGTGTCCTTGTTTTGCGGACAATATTTTTCTGGTTTGTTTTTTGTTTTTGAAATTACAGTAATCAATGGAAATGGCTCTTTTATACTTTTTTCTAACGATGGCATTTTATCAGTATAAAAATTGGATTCGAACATGTGTTTCGAAGAAGAACCCAGAGTTGCCGACATCAGCAAAACATGGCCGCCTGCCTTAAGTTGTCTGTTAATTATCAATCTTAAAATACTGTTCATATAGGCATCAGAAGCATGAACTTCATCAACGATAAGCAAGCTTCTCAACAATAAACTTGCTCGCAGGTGGGTATGAGGAACCTTCAAGCCCGACAACAAAACCTGATCGATGGTTCCTATAACAATTGCGCCTGCAAAATATTGTTTAGAGTGTTCGGACGCCCAGTGTTTTAATTTGTGAAACATTTCATCATCACACAAGGTTTCAAAATTAATATTGTCCTTATTAACATTTAAATTTAGGTAACCTGGAACAGCTAAAACAACATGTGGTGAATAAGACGAGTTTTTAAAGACTTTATGGGAAATCTTTTCAATGCGTTCCCACATTTGAAATGCAGATGTTCTTGTAGGAAGCGCAAAATACATACCATCGACAAGGCCTTGGGAAAACAATCGCAAAAAATGTAATAGCGCCGCTTCAGTTTTACCAGATCCGGTTTCAGCTTCTAGAATGGATAGTGTTCCTTCTTGTGATAGTACAATTTCCTCTACTAATGCTTGCATTGGATAGGGTGAGTATTCTGATATGGCATTAAAGGATGGCGATACACCATTAAAAACTTGTGTTCCTTTATCTGGATTTAGGCCAATGCTTTCAACAACTCGTTCAGCTCGTGATAAAGCAAATGACCACCTGTCTTCATCCAATGCCTTGGAAAAAGGAAAAACCCGGGGATTTGATCCTATCCAGTCAGCCAAAATCAAGATACCATTAAAGGCATGATAAAATTCATTCTCGATCGGCAATTCACGTTCAGTTTCACTTGCTGCTCCAGGAAATAATGAATAACCATATTGAAAAAATGCATCCAGCTCCGCCAGAGGATCATAATACTTTTTATCCGGCATCCACCAAGATGACAATTGGTTGTTAAAATCACTTATTTTAAATGGCAACCAACAATTTAGCGATTTGGAATCAATATTATCTATTTTGTAAGGTCTGCCATGATGACAAACAGAAGAACAAATAAATTCCATCAACGAATCCATGGGATTCCAAGACAGCAATCGACTGAAAACTTCCTCAGCTTTCCTTGCTGTATCCTCTTGGGGTTTGAATATCATCGACAGAGCTTCTTTTACATGACCACTTTTAAACTGATTTATTTTTTCCGAAAAAATTTTGGTTTGAAACCCGCTATTGCATTTTCCTAAATCATGGATATATGCCATGAATTTCAGTCGATCCATCATTGTTTCATCGAAATCACAACTGGGCGCCAAACGAATAAAACGTTGTTTAATAGAACGTTGATTGAAAATTGCAGTGAAACAAGCGGCAACATCACAACAATGATGACGAAGAGGATGCCAAGAGTCTACAGTATCATTATTACGATCAAGTTTTCCCCATGGTTCATTAATAGGAAGTTTCACTTGCTGATTACCTCCGTAGGATAATACTCAACGCTTCCATAGTTTTTATCAGCTTCCACATTTGGAAACCCTTCATTATCAGATAAAAAACTATAATGAATTGATAGAAAGATGTCAAAAGGAGACACCTAACCATTGCTTTATATTTGAAAATACTGACCAAGATTTAGGCGTTATGATAACGTGGCGCAACGATCTTTCTGTAAAATCCCTTTATGGATAAGCAGCGTCTGTGAAGCTTCCCTGGAGAGAGATATTGTCTGCCGACAGGAAGGGCAGGCTAGAAAAAACAACTAGAAACGATCGAATAACCAATATCCAATTTCCAAATTCCAAGTGATTAAACTTCAGAATCTAAAGTTATTTACCTGCCATTAAGATATCTCATCAACTAAGTTCATCCGATAAATCTAACTAGGAATCAGAAACCTGCTGAAAATCCTATCCATCTCGGAATCTAATCCTGCCCATCTTTGTAATCTTTGAAATCGTGTTCAAACAGTC
>CAYOJK010000042.1:0-9145 GCA_964404285.1 uncultured bacterium
TTTATAATTGATATACCACGTGTTCCCATTCTATTACCTCCTAAATAGGGTTGAATCTAAAAATATCAGAGTTGCTTAATTTGTGCAACTACACTGTTTTTAAAGGAAAACGCAGGTAATGGTAAAGAGTGAATACGCCAAATGGCGCGTCTTCTAACCAGAAGATTTTTGAAGGGATTGACTAGCAATCGATCACATGGCAAACAGTGGAAACAAATTCAGGTAAAGAAATCGTAAGTTAAAAGCAGGACTGGATATTTAGAGATTGTTTGAAGATATTTAGGGAACTCATTGATTTGGAGGCGCGGGTGATGAGCATAGGCTGATTGGACGAGGTTAGAGGTAAAAAACGTGGGTTGATCTGGAGAAAAGTACATGAATCAGGTATATGCGTTCTGATGAGCAACCCGTATCGATCGACAGTTCTAGTTACATTTGGAAATATCTTGGTCAAAGTGTTTGCATTTCTGGCCACGGTGATATTGATGCGTGGTTTGTCACCAGCCGGGTTCGGATATGTCATGACGATGGTGACATTGATGAGTATTCTTCATGTCGTAATGGATTTTGGTTCCGGAAGCACACTGCTTAAAATATTTCCAACATTGAAGGCATCCGGAATGATTCAGGACATCGATGATCTATTGAGTTCGACGTTGTTCATACGAATCATTATCGGTGTGCCGATCTTTTTTGTTGGTTTAGTTTTCTCAAGATCATTGGCCTTGCTTTTATTAAAAAATGCTGACCTCTGGATGGTTGTTGTCATGACTTTTGCCGGTGGTTTAGCAGGATCTGGTCATCAGTTTTTTCAGGTGGTTTTTCAAGCTGATGAAGCGTTTTGGAAACTTGTGGCGACCCAACTTGTGGATGCTGTTTTCAAAATGTTGGGGGCAGCAGTCGTTGTTTATCTTTTAGTTGAGACAGGTGTTTTTGCCGGTGTAACCGTATATGCATTGGCGCCTTTTTTGGCAGCAGTGATGGTATATGTGATTTGGGGGCAGGATATGCCCAAACCGCATATTATTCGAAAAACGCATATCGACATGTTTTTGCGTTTCAATGCCTGGTATATGGTCAGCGCGGTCAGTTTGATGATATTCATGAATTTTGATTTGTTGATTCTGGCAGTCGCTCGGCCGGCGGAAGAGGTCGGCTATTATGGTTCGGCAATCCGATTGGGCTCTATCTTGTTTTTACTTGTTCAAGCTATCAATACGGTTTTGATGCCACATGTCGGCAAAATTACCCGACCGGATGCCATGTTGGCGTTTTACCGAAAAGCGAATCAGCGAACACTGCTAGTCACTATTTTGATCTTTCCAACCGTATTTCTCGGGCCCTGGTTGATTCGCTGGATTGCCGGCGCAAACTATTTACCGGCAACATCTATTTGGTATTGGGTTGCACTCGACCATATCCTTCAGTTGTTGTTTACCCCTATGATGGTTGTTTTATTTGGCCTCAATAGACCCCGATTTCTAGCCATGTATGTCGTTGTCCAAATGGTCTTGAATATTATCGGTGATCTTTTGGTGGTATCCCGTTATGGCGCGGTTGGAGTCGTTGTGGTTACCCTGTTGATTCGTGGTCTGCTTGGTTTGATTGTCACATTCCAGGTATTGCATGGATTGAAGCACAAACCCGGGTTCATGCACTCCATACAAAATCAATGAATGGTGTATTGATGGATAAGGCGTTAATACAAGGGTTTGGCCCGATTTCCAGACCCGATGCCACGCGATTGATTTTAGGTACGATTCCCGGTCGGGAATCACTGGAGAAGGGTCAGTATTACGCGTATTCTCGGAATGCCTTCTGGTTTATTATTGAATCGCTGCTGTCCGATGAGTCGGTGTCGGATTACAGTTTTCGTAAAAAACTGTTGATTCAAGCCAAAATCGCTTTATGGGATGTTTTAAAGGAAGCGAACAGGCTAGGAAGTTTGGATTCTTCGATTGTTCCGGAAAGCATTGTTGTGAATGATTTCAACTGGTTTTTTTCTGAGCATTCTCATGTCGAACAGGTGTTTTTCAATGGAAAGAACGCAGAAAAATTGTTTACAAAACATGTTTTACCATTTATCTCACTGGGTAGGCGATTAAGTTTCATCAGTTTGCCGTCGACAAGTCCGGCAAACGCAAGATTGACGCCAAGCAAGAAATTATCGGCTTGGAAGGCGCTAATGAATTATGGGGTGTAGAGCTTGCCCAGTAAAAACGGTTTTGCCGACAGGCGCAGTCTCTTGATAAGGGATTAATTCTCGACAGACAAAGGTTCTTCAATTTTTTCCATTAATGCATCTTGTTCGATTTCTGTAATATGTTGTTCCAGGTCGATAATGGCTTTCTTGACCGTTTTTAATATTCGTTTACTTTTAAAAGCGTATCTAAGCGGGAAAAAGCGTAACCGTCGGTATAGGCTCGAGTAGTTTGACTTAAACGTTTTCATTGCGCTGAGTTCTCTGGAATCACCATGTTCTGCAAGACATTTGATAACCCAGGCTTGAAGGTCCAGATCATTTATAAAGATTTTTTTGAGAGTATTGTCGGCTAAGGTAAGGCTCTGACTCAGAAAAACTCTGCCTTTTCTATCATCGATAAAGGCCAGGGTTTCGACAATTTGTTTTCGCAAGTTTGGTTCATTCATAAACAGTTGGATCAGGTCATTTACAGCATGTGTGCCGGACGGTTCACGCATTGCTAAGATTGCAAGGTTTCTAACATCTTCATCCGGGTCTTTGAGAAGGGTTCTAGCTATTTCTAACGTTAACGGGTGACGGGCATTCATCAGAACGGTAATTATTTCTTTTCGGACACGTTGATCCGAATCGCGGGCAGCCAATCTGAATATAGGGGGAGCGTCTTTGTGCTGGATTTTTGCCAAGACTCCCAGGGCATTTCGGACACGATAAAACGCTTGGTCAATCATTTCCCGGATATTGTCATGGCGTCGCGGAAAATATTCCCGATCACTCAAAACGCTTAAATGGTGTATAATAACGGATCCGGACAGTTCTGAGTTAGCAGCCAGGATATCGAACGCGCGATTTCTCTCCCGCCTAGAACCAGTTTCAAAGACGTTCAACAGCAACACGACCACTTCTTCGGTTTTTAGCATCTTCAGTAAGCTGATAGCACGTTTAACGATGGAATGCGTATCTTTTCCCAGTTGGCGAATCAAATAGTTGATGGTGTCTTGGGATGACGCTTTTATAAATACTTTATCAAAAGCATCAATTTTAAATGTCAGAAATCGGCGTGAAGGGTGCAGAGCGAGTTTATCGGCTGTGTTTCTGATGCTGGTCATGATATCCAGCGCCATGGTTAAATTGCCGCTAATGATAATCTTACACAGAAGCAAACCGATTGTTTCGGCAATCTGCAGTGACAGGTCCGGATCTGTTTCAATATTTTCCAGGTGATTGGAGATTTTATCCATTATTTTTCGCAAACTGGAATCTTTATGTCGGACAACAGCTAATTCTGTAATAGGCTGGATGATTTCCAGTGCGGCATATCTTTCATCAATATTATCGGAATCAAACTTATTCAACGTTCGATCGATGACACGTCGGCTAACGCTCCAGGACAATCGTTCCTGGACTTCCGATGATTCAAGAATCACGCGTTGAAGAAAACCCGGGTCCAGAGAAACGATCATTTCCGCTAGAGATTGTCGATATTCCGGATATTGTTCGATTTCTCCCGACAAAATCCGTTTAAACAATGCTCCGATTTCTTCATTTGAAATATCCGTGAAAACTCCGCCGCTGCCGACACGTGAAGCGATTTCGTTGAGAAGAAGAATTTCGGCGCTTCGTCCGGTGCCATAGACCAAACGGTCTGTTGTCGTGCTGAATCCACCACCGGCAATAAATCCGCCGATACCGGTTCCGGCTCCCAGACCTTCTCCGGGTCCGCTGCCGTAGCCAGTGGAACCTCCTTCTGCATTTTCGTCATAGCCGTAGCCAGCGCTACCATCGCCTGCGCCATCGCCTGTGCCATCGCCTGTGCCGGAACCTTTGCCCCTGCTTCCAATGACAAGAGTGTCCTCGGAGTCCAATTCTTCATCTATACTCAGCCTGGCATCTCCGAACCCCTTACCGCTTCCCGGACCCTGCCCGTCACCCGGACCCTGTCCGTCACCCGGACCCTTTCCTGGACCAAGCCCCGGCCCCATACCAGGAGTGCCGGCGCGGACAATTTCTTCGTCGGATCCAATGACGCCATATCTAAATTGATCGAGGATAATATGTTCGACACCGTGGTTTTGAAGAAACCCTCTGGGTCCGCCTTGATCATTGATATAGGAGATTCCATGATCGAATAATTTGATCAAGGCCTCAAACTCTTTCGGGGTTACACCGGGGCGAAACATGATACTGGATATTCCGCGAGTTTCTAAAATCTCGACAAAATTCGTAAGCAACCGATCATCTGTTTTGGCGCGGATTTCATTCACCAGCAGTGTTCCTGCCAGTTGAGTGATAACGAGCATTTTGCGACTGGCCATCATTTCTTCGATAGTCAGAAGGCTTCCTTCAAATAAGTTTTTCAAGCCGGGATGTCCTTGGGGATACATTGACAGGGCTCTAATCGCGAAAATGATTTTTCTCAGTAACGTCTCCGCTTGCCGTTGAATCATGGCATCTGTCAGCTTGCCGGCTGCGCTGGTCATGTCAGGCTCACCAAATTTTTTGGACCGTATAACGGCTCCTAATGCCAGGTTTTCAATGGTGGCTTCAGCCGGCTCGAGTTCATACAACCCATCGTCATTAGACGAAAAATCAAGTTCTTCCAAAACTTTGATCAAAACAGGAAAAGAATGGGGAGGCATTTCATCGCGATCAAAAATCACCTTGAACGTTTCCATGTCTTTATCACGCCAGACAATAGCTAAAATTTGAAGCAGCGATATTTTTAACGGTGCGTGGCCCATCTGAGAAATATGTTCATCAACCAGTGTCACAATTTGAAGCCATACATTGAAAACAGCTTGTAAATAAATAATTTTTTCAGAAGTAAAATCACTTAATTCATGAAAAATCGAGAGATATTTTCGAAATATTACCGATGATTCCAATTTTTGCCAAAAAGATTGGTATCCAGTTTTTCCCAAATAGCGAAGCAGTGCCGCTTGATCGATAATCGTGATGAATATCCCGTTTTCCGCTTCCCATTTGAAACCTTGATCAGCAATAGATTCGTAGAGCTCAATAATCGCTTCAGGGGTCGATTTCTTGATATAGTTGAATATGTATTCACGGCGCTTGTGGGCATCGCTTATTCGCGTCAGCCCGCTTCTCAAATCAATTAATATCTGAGATTCCTGAGATTGTATGTTTTTATCCATTTGGGGCTCTCTCTTTGAACAACTATTGAATTATTAGGTCAACTGTCCTTAACTTTGCAGTAAAGATAGCACTTTTGGATTTTAAGATCAACCTATCATTTCATTGTTTCTTATCTTTGTTTTATAGGTTGAGGTAAAGTGACAGAGGAATACCAAGACGATATTGACAGGATTGAAAAATCAATACGCTTTGTCTATAACTGCTTGATGACGTGATGCTTTGATTGAATTGCGACATTGGATGAAAGGAGTAAAAATGAAAACCAGATTGTTAGTTTTAGCGCTGTTGATCATGGGAATTTGTTGCTTGGTTTTGCAAGCTGCAGAAGAAGAAGAAAAATTACCGGAGTTCGAGACGGAACATCGTAATTGGAAGCTGGCTGGTATTGTTTCGGGAAGTCTAAATGTTATCCAATTCAGTGATTGGCAAGCAGGTGGTTCCGACACGGTGACAATGAACAGCCGCGGTGAATTCTGGGCCGTCAGGTCAACAAAACGGTTTGAATGGAAAAACAGGCTTCGATCGGAGTTTGGAATCAGCAAGACCAATGGCGAAAGTTTTCGCAATTCGACGGATAGTCTCAAATTGGATTCGCGGTTTGAACGAAAATTCAATGCAAAAGCAAAAGCATACTGTAGAGGTTATCTGGAAACACATTTAGCAAAACAATATGTCTATTTCGACACGCCGACCGATATCATTCTGGATGGCGATAAAACCTATAACAATATCGAAAAATTCAGAATTTCACGTGGGTTCGATCCCATCCAGTTGGAGCAAGGAATAGGTATTGGGTACACGCTCTACCAAACTGAAGACAAATCCACGGAAATCACGATTATGTCCGGTCTGGGCGCCCGGCAAATGATTACGGATTCGTATCGTATCTCCGACGATATCGAAGCCTCCCCAGTCGTTGAATTTCATACCGTTAAAGATGACTCAGAATTCGGTTTCGAAGTGGTGTTGGACACGCTGTTAACGTTTAACAAACATGCAAAATTTACCTCTTTTGCTGTGTTGTTCTATGGACTTGACGATAATTTTTGGCGGATACGCTGGGATAACTCCCTGGAAGTCACATTGAGCAAACATGTCGGTCTGGGCCTGACTGCCGATGTCATTTACGATGAATCGGTGTTCGATGGAACTCAATACAAAACAGGCACACTGCTGACACTCAGTTATCGGGTTTTTTAACCTCTTGTATAGAGCAAAAAATGGCTGTTGAAAACAAGATCGTTACAATAAAGAAAAGAACAGGCGCGCTGGTTCCTTTTGATCCGGAACGAATTCAAAAAGCGATTCTGAAAGCAACTCAAGATATAGGTGGATTCAAACAGGACATCATTCCTGATACGATCTACAGCGCTTTCAAAGAAAAAACCGATGATGAGATCGCTGCGCTGTTGACCGATGACGTCATTATGTGCCTCAACTCACACCAATCCTATCAAAATCCGATTTCTGCCCCTGATGTCGAAACTGTCCAAAATCATGTTGTCCACGTGTTGCGAAGCCGTGGTTTTGTCGATACGGCGGATGTCTATGAGACCTATCGATGGGGAAAGGCGCGGGTCAGGGAAGGCGAATTGACCCAAGAGCAGTTTGCGAGTTCCGGTTATCCCCGAGCAGAAATGGATGCGCAGTATCGGTGGAATTGTCAGCATAATTGTGAAACTATACAAAAACTGAATGCATGGGTGTTAAGCGGCCGGTTCAAGGACTTGGTGGACGCCTCTATCGCCGAATACGATCACCAACTCGATCAAGTCGCCACGCTTTTTCTGGCTAAAAAAGGCGCCCGTATTTTTTTTATTGCCGGGCCATCTTCATCGGGAAAAACTTCGACCACATCTAAGTTGGCGCAACGATTGGCTAAAGAAGGCTTACGATTCCATGAGCTGAACCTGGACGATTATTTTAAAGGCCTTTCGGAATACCCACGGGATGCTTTCGGTGATTGGGACTTTGAAACACCACAGTCTCTTAGACTGGATTTGATCAATCAGCACCTTGTCGAATTGCTCGACGGCAAAACTATTTACAAGCCCATCTATGATTTCAAACTGGGCCGAAGCGTGCTGGAGGCTGAAGAGGTGCGTATCGAATCAGATGAAATCCTGCTGCTGGACAGCCTGCACGGCCTTTATCCACCAATGACATCCTGTGTGCCTGAAACAGTCAAATTCAAGTTGTTTATCGAAGCGTTCAGTATGATCAGACATGGTGACGGAACAGATGGTATAATAACCAAAGGCACGGATATCAGAATGCTGCGCCGTATGCTGCGTGACCGAACCCAACGAAACCATCAGCCACAAATGACGCTGGGACACTGGCATTTCGTTCGAAAAGGCGAACTCAGGGATATGATACCTTATATCAAAACCGTTGATTACGTCATGAACGGTGGGCTGTCGTTTGAATTGCCGGTACTGAAAACTGTCATGGGAAACGAGTTTCCAGATCCGAAATGGTTTTTAAATCAAGGTCGATTGGACGCTTATATCAGGGGTGAGCGTGTCAGACGGATTCTGGAGACGTTGATGTCTGTAAAAGATTTGTCGCCGACTGTCATACCGGAAGATTGCCATTTGCGGGAGTTTATTGGAGGTCTGAAACTTTAGTTTTGCCCCCTGCGAAATAGGGTAAGGGAAAAGAGGACGGGATATGGATAGTTCCACGGGAGCAGGAAAACAGAAATATGGTATGCCTACCAAAGCCGACGACGGATTGATCAGCTCCGTCGTTGCTGATTTGTGTGCTGCTGCAACGGGAAATAAAATACGACTGCGCCGCAAATCAACCCAGCATCCAGCGCCATCTGCTATTCGGATAGCCGAGATTCTGGAAAATTTTCGGATGGCCTTGTTTCCTGGTTTTTTCGGTTCGACATGTATAACGGACGAGATGTTACCCTATTATCTGGGCGCTGTTCTTGATAAGACGCGGATTCTGCTGGAAACACAAATTGCTCAGGGTTTTTGCTATGAATGCACCGATCAAGATTGTTCCGTCATCAAAGAAAAATGTGTCGATCGAGCATGTAAAATTGCAGAAAAATTGTTGATTCAATTGCCGCATATCAGACGGTACCTGTTGACGGATATCCAAGCCGCTTATGAAGGTGATCCGGCGGCATCGTCTATCGATGAAGTCATTTTCAACTATCCCGGTGTCCTGGCTATCACCCATCACCGTATCGCCCATGAATTGTACCAACTTCGGGTGCCATTGATTCCCCGTATTATTTCTGAGCACACATTTCGTTTGACGGGTATCGATATTCATCCGGGCGCTGAGATTGAAGACCATTTCTTTATGGATCACGGCTCGGGAATTGTCATTGGAGAAACCTGTAAAATCGGCAGTCATGTGCGGATATTTCAAGGTGTGACCCTTGGCGCTACTAGGATTCCGCCGGATAAAAAAGGTAACCCGGTTAAAGGTATCGAGCGCCATCCAATCGTGGAAGACAATGTTGTCATTTATCCGGGTGCGACACTGCTAGGCCGTATCACTATCGGCGCCGGATCGGTGATCGGCGGAAATGTCTGGCTGACGAAAAATGTGCCGCCGAACAGTAAAATTACTCAAAAACCGGTAACTCGAACATCATCGACTAAGAGCGCTACCTGAGCAGAGTCTCAACTGCAACAGATCACCGCGGACGATCCGGACGAAACGGAACGTTATGAAGAGGCTCAAAAAGCCTATTTGGACAGCGTGATAACAGGGCTCACTTTTGCTTTTTATCGGGTTTTATGCTAAAAATTTATGGATTTA
>CAYOJK010000043.1:0-8683 GCA_964404285.1 uncultured bacterium
AATGATTAATTAGGGGACAGACTTCCAATTTTGTATCTTCGGATCGATTACTTTCAAGGGACAGACATCCAGAAATATGAGATCAGGAATGCCGCTCACAGAGTGCCACTGTCCTTTTTTGTCTGAACACGATTACGGGATTAAAGGATTACCAGGATTAGTCTTTGCTTTCTCGAAATCCAATCCTGGCCATCTTTGTAATCTTTGAAATCGTGTTCAAACAGTCATTCGGGATGCGAAGTCAATAACCAGTCATCAAGTGTTAGACGTCAGTAACGATTAATTAGAGGGACAGACATCTGTATTTCGACAATCCGTGTTACAGCGGGGTCGGTCACTACGGAGGAAGATAATTCAGTAGATTGTGGGCATCACCCAAAGAGACCTCATCCCCCGGCCCCTTCTCCATGAATAGAGAAGGGGGGTTGTTTTTTGGGACAGACATCCAATTTTGTATCTTCGGATCGATTGCTTTCGGGGGACAGACTTCCAAAAATATTCCCCTTCTATCGAGAAAGCGTCAACAGGTTATCTTGGAACAATTATATATTGAAGCGGACGGTCTAGAAGATATGGGATCAATTCACACTACTGAGGTGCAGTCATTGATATGCAAGCTTGTTTTGTGCCGATTTGCAATGATGTTTCAATTTGTATAACTTCGACAATGACCTAAATTCTTATAACCACCTACTATAAAAAGGAGATAAAAATGGCGACTCATGAATTTCCACAGGAAAGTAAACGTCCACTGATAACCTATCTATCCCATCCGGACCATAGGGAAAATGCTATTAAAGCTGCCGATATTCTTGACAATTTTCCTACGCTCTGTGTATGGCGCACTCAATATCCTCAAGACAAGAAATATACCTGCTGGTATGTTGGAGATAGATCGAAAGAAGAACCGCTTTTATTGAACGTCAACAGTGATACTGGAAATGTTAAAGTTGAATTCAGATATTCCCAATATTTACCCGATGAGATTTTCGACATATTACCTCAGCAAGTCAAAAATGTCCGATATGCCCTGTTAAACCGGTTTGGAAAATCAAGGGTGATTGATATGATCAGAATATATCTGGATGCCATCCATGAAGATTTTCAAAATTCACGACTAAAAATCGGCGGACGGTCATTTGCTGAAGATATTTTGTACCGAATGCTTTCTGATATTTTTCCAGATGATCATATTCAGAGAAACATACGGCTGGACTTTATAAGATCAGAAAAGGGAAGGCCATTAGAATTTGATCTGTATATCCCATCAAAAAAATTGGCAATAGAAGTTCAAGGGCCACAACATTTCAGAAAAATATATGGTGATAACCAGCAGTTAAAAAGAAACGATCAAACTAAAAAAGAGTTATGCAAAAAAAATGATATTAAACTCATATGGTTTAACTGGGAAGGTCTTTCAAATGAGCTTTTTATTAAAAATCAAAGGGTAAGAGAAAGCTATTTGGATAATTTTCTCAGACGATTCCAAAGATTACAGCATTGTTTTGCTTACTGGCAATCTATGGAAGAGGCTGTCTTTGAATAACACATATCAAAGTCAGCAGGGGAATCTATTATAAGTTCCGTTGTGGAAAGACTGATGGTACAAATGGATTGGAAAGAGACCCTTATTCGTTCTGATAACCGATCGCATGGGGTTTCGTTAAAGTAAAAAAAACAGATAATCAGAAAAACACTAAATTAAAAAGATCGCCACTTCCAACGATCTACGGTTAGAAGATTTAGAGACCAATGTTGAGTTACTTCTTTGAACATATTCATCTGGTGACTACCGTTATTCCAAAATCATTCCCAAAATTATTTAAGGTTTCAATTTTATCTTCGTCTATGCATTCTTGAGGAAAAGAGAATTCGTAAACCTCATTTATTTCCTCTATATTAAAATCCTGTATACGAACAGGAGTTCTCGGGCTGTTATCTTTCAACGGGTGCCGATCGAATTCTGTTAATTCATCCATGAGATGGAGAAATGTGGCCCAAGGATTCACCAGTACCAAATTAGAAGGAAATGGATTTCTAGTGTGTTCGCAAATGGCATGAATAGGTCGTTCCATTCCATCCCAAAGGTTGTTCAATTGATAGGATGGGTTAGCTTCAGAAAGAATGTAATCTGAAATTCTATTACAAAACCTTAAGATTGCAGCAGATGAGACTCCATGGTCTATGTTAACTAGGGATAAATGACGCCCCAAAAGGCCTCCACTGTTTGGAATAGCTCCTGGGATTGTTGATAGCGTTGGCTCTGAGAGTTCTTGACGTACTAGTTCTTTTGAAGGACGTAATAGATTTTGTCTATATTTACATGACGAGAGTATATCGGGATCAAGATTAAGTGTTAACCTGTGACGATGCCCACAAGCACAGACAAGTTGAAAAGCGTCTGTTTCTAAACGTGTTTTTAATTTTGATATAAGCTTATCTTTCAATGATAAATTACACGTTTCAATGTAACCTATATCGTGAAAAATAGAGCAAAAAGCCCATTGTCTATAAATTTCTTCCTGGTTTAAACCATGAAAGTGACGAGAAATTAATGATTGCCTATAGATTAGAACAGCTCCAAATGTAAATAAATTCAAACTATGAAGAAGATGGTCTCTTTGCCATTCATCATAAACAACATCTGGATACTTTCCAGATTCAGCTTCTTCTAACAAGTTCAGTAAAATGTATGGAACAGGCAAATTAAAATCATTAACTAATTCTTGTAAATAAAGAGTGATTCCTGGTTTTTGATCCTTAAAAGATGAATAATTGGAGTAAAACTCTTGAAGAGATATGCGTGCCCTTTCATAGTTACTAGTGAAACAGTTTGTATTTTCGAGAGTATTATTGAATAAGGTAAGCAAATCAGGCATTTTTCTCTTCACTTTGCAACAAAAACCCAACATACGAACTTTTCATAATTGAATCGTTAACAATTTGGATTATACTATCCTGATCACCAGACAGTGCATCCCAAGCGATTTCATAAAAAGTTTTCCAAGATTCGTTTAATTGGGTGAAAATTGAAAAGCCATGCTCGATGGATTTACTCACAATTGCTCTATCTAATTTTGTCTTAAACCCATTCCCTATAATATAGTCCAACAAGTAAAAATATTGGTTCAAAGTTTTGGGATCTTTAGGGTTTTCTTTCGAAATTTGAAAGATGAGTTTTAAGCCAAGCTTATAGTCACTCTTGAAAACATTAGTTGGCATGATACACATACACGCCCTAAAAAATAGAGGTAATCGTTCATCTTTTGCTGCTCGACGGGCAATTTCCTGTATTTCGGGATCATCAATAGAAGAGATTGACCATGCAGTTTCTTGAGCTAATCTGTCTAATAGCCCAGCGATGTCATACCAACCCTTTTTTGCTCCGATAAACAGTTGGCATACTGCCTTGATGATCCACATTAAATTTAATGAAAGATCCGCATTTTCATTCGATGAAGATGATTTGCCGCATATATAGATGGCAAAAAGTAATCCTGCTGCAGCCCGACCGAGTGATTCATTCCACCTATGATAGTTCTTTATTGGGGCTAAGGGATCAGACACATCTATAGCAAGTTTCTCCAAATAGTTCTGATATAGATTTCTAAGTCGTCTCAAAGTATTCCCTTCGTTTAATCTAAAAAATGCTTTTGCAGCAGCTATTAACTTTTCAAAATCTGTTCTAGCGTAAAAATGGAAGTCCTCATCTCGAACTTTTCCGATAAGAACATCGACATCTTCAACACATTGTTTATAAAGAAGTATCCATGACTTTTTGTTATTTTTATCTTGTTGATTTTCTGCGTATTCCGCAATCGTCAAACGGTCTTTTGTTGAGTGCCCTATAGTTGAATTCAACCTTTTTATTTGCTGTTCATCAGGACTTGATTTAGCCAGAAGATCACCGGCGACTTTTAACATTTTATCGAGTTCAGTTTTTGATTCTTCGACTTCAGGCGAATTTTGTCCAAATTGGTCGATGGCCCTGTGAACAGACGATTGAGCTTCAGATAGTTGTAGTCCTGACATCCATAAAATATCAGCATCTGAAAAACCGACTTTTTTCAATTCAGAAATGACTTGGGATTGAGTTTCAAGCTTCTTTTTTGTTTTATGATATGATTTCCTGAAATATAGCCCTGCTACCCCAAACATGCTGATAAAAGGAACCTTGCTTTTTATCAAATCAGTGGAAAACTCCATTGATTGTTCAACTAAAAACGCATCAGCAATCGCCTTAATGATAGCTGCATTACTTTGAGTAGTTCTATTATTATCAATCTCAATCCACTCAAGAGTTTGTTTTATACAAACAATGAGGAATATCTTTATTGTCCATTTTAAACCGTAAAGACGACTGACACCGAGCATGTATATTGAATCTAAAATTCTTTCAGCATTTCGCATTAAATCTAAGGGATCAATATAGATCTCATCTTCTTCAGAAGTTGTTCTCGCCTTCAAGTAATTTTCAAGGCTTAACTCCTCGATAGTAGGTGCAAGTTCCTTTACTCCATAAGGCGGTGGTGTGTCTTGATATAGCGCTTGAACTTGACCAAGAATCTTTATGACATTTACGGATTCTCTATTGTTTTCAAGATACTTAATTACTTCTCTATCTAAATCATTCCCATTTTTCCTAATAGACGCGTGTGCTCTAATTTCGCCCAAGGCTGCAAAAAATTTGGATTGAATTTCCAAATCGTCTTGACAACGTGAAAAAGCTTGAGCCAATGATTTTGTAAAAGAATCTGGAACTTGCCACTTTCTTTCATTATTGAGATAACCTGCTTCTAGTGCATGCTTTATTAATTCGCTATCGGATACTCCTTTTAAATCAAGCATAATAGACAAAAAGGTACGCCAAGCTGGGAATTCTATAATCTGATTTTCCTTGGAAATATGACTAGATGTCATGATTTCCTGACGTTTTTCTCTTGCAATTTTCATATTCCAGATTACATCTTTTTTCAGTTCTCTAAACTTATCACTTTCCTTTTTTGAGAAATCCAAACCATTTTCAAGTCCGCGTAGGTATCTGAATATCTTCTTGCTTATTTGAGGTTCAAGTTTAGTAATCAGACACGGATAATTGCCGGCTAACTTGTTGATACTATTACTTAAACTGTAAACTACTGGCCTCCCTTCTTGAACACAAGCGATATATCTGTCATGAAACGCCTGTTTCAAACCGTCTTGACCAGCTCCCACACAAATGATTTGAAGATTTACTGCTATCAATGCTGAATGTTTATTACACCAGTTTTCAATCCGATCTCGCTGTTGCTTTTGTTGCGATACTTTCTCAATTTCAGATACTTTGTCGGGCAATGTTTCCGAATCAGGATTTAAACCTAAACAGCTTGTGATGACAGTAACTAAAAGACCTGAATATTTAAGCCTAGGGATCAGTAGGCCAAAAGCAGTTTCACCGAAGAACGGATCGACAATCAACACCTCACTATTTTTAGTGTCGTCAATAATGTTTCTTATGTATTCTAGGCATTCTCCCTGTTCTGTTAATCCTCTAGAAAACCATTTTGAATTTTGGGAAAGAACGACATGATCTTGTATAAATTGACGTGTCGATCTTGCTTCAAGAACCCAAGGATCCTTTTGGTAACCTCCAGATTTAAATGATGTATGAGCAAAAGAAGAAGATTCTTCTATCTTTTCACCAATTTCGATCTTGTGATTAGCGAGTTTAGTTGACAGGGAATCCTTGATCTTCTTAGAGCCTGAAGATATTTGACCGGATCCAATAAGCATTCGTAATAAAACGGCTTTTTCCTGGTAAACTAATTTGTTTTCGGGGGTCGCATCATAAATTCGAATTTCGTATCCGGAAAGGATCTCTTCTGAACTTACATGCAAAGGTTGCTCTGTCTCCCATGATCGTAACGTATCTGTGATTATTTCGTCATTATTTTGCAAAATGACATTCACCCAATAAGGGCGAAAGCTATTGGTAGACTTCCAAGTGATAACAACACCTTTTGCAACGGGTTCACCAAATGTATCGAGATCTTTATCCGTCTCAATTTGAAAAGGTATGTGTTTCAGATGCGCGTTGAAAGGAACATCGAATATCTCAATATTGCCAATTCTTTCTGAATAAGCTTCTTTAAAAGATAGCCCAGAGAACTTTTGCATTTGAGAAACCAGCTCAAATAGTATCTTTTCAAACTCGATATCATCAAGAAAGATTTCGGTTATATTTTGATGATGATTTGAATTCAACTCAAGAGCTAATTTAATTAATTTTATCTTATTCATTGGCCAGTATGTTTCAACTCTGGCCATAACGTTGAGTCCACTCTCTGGCGGTTTTGGAGGACGAGTAAAATTCAAAGATTCTGCGTCAAATTGGATTATTGAGGGTCGGGGAACAAGCTCAAATTCTTGATGACTATCATCTAGCTTGAAATGCTTAGGATCAAATTTACAATTCTGAAGCATTTTTCGGAAGTCGTTTAGCTCGTCACTTGATATAAGATGCTTTTGCACTATTAATTTGATTGGAAACTTCTCTGATAAAGCTATCGTGTTCTCATTCATACCTGTTTCGATGTAGGAATCTGGATCGATCTGAATTGCTCGACAATAAACTAAAAACCTTTTCGGTTCTTTATACGATTTGTTTTCCACCCAAAACATTTCTACCTGATATTGGTTTGTGGCTGACATATTAAACCTAAAATCCTTTCTTTTTAATAGTAAGGTTCTTGGAGGATAGGAACGCCGAATACTTCATTAATTTTCTATTATTATTTTGACTTCGGCGAGATACCTTCTGCCGTTAGACATTATTACTCCTGTTAAACATTCTTACTCTATAAAATATACTCAAAAACCCTTTTCCAGATGCGATTTCAGTTCTTGGGATTCTACGAAGTATCTTAGCAAGTGTACAACACCGAAATCATGAGAAGAAGGTGTAATCAGCAATTTTTTAATAGAAATGACTGCTCCGGTATTTGGATCTTTTTTGCCAATGTCTTTTTGCCACTGCAAGGACTGCTGTTTAATGGGGTTCCAGTATTCTTCGACCTTGTAAACATGAATCGGTTTACCGCGTTTTTGTTCGACTCGGTAGCTCATGTTATTGATAATAATAAATTTTTCGGCTTAAATCAATGGATAAATTACTAATAATCATGCCCTTTTATTAAATTGGTGGGAAATTCGTGACGTGAATGCATTGATTCAGATTCAGTTTTATAGGGCGATTCTTTTTTTATCGATGTGTTTTAAAAAAAAGTCAGATGTTTTTGTTAGAATCATCAGAACAAGTCAACCGAGATAGACCTAATATGCTTGGTTTCTAGTTCAAAACATTGATTTTTCTGGGAATCGGATTATGATAAGAAAAGGTAAAGGAGATAAAAATTGCCAGACAATGTTGCCGGAGAATCTGAAAAAGTCGCTACAGATCATCTGAATAAGCTGAAATTGATTCGACAGAAACAGATATCGGCAGGGTATAGGTATGCTGTGTTGTCTGACGCAAAAAAACATATTCAATACATTCATTTTCATATTGGAATGCATAAAGAAAAATGTGAACAAGCCGTATAATACATGTTATGACGCGGGTGAATATAAAATGATGATAAGCAAAGGAAACCGATGGAAAAAATAGTCAAATCGAAGCAGCGGGTGGCTGATCATGGCGAGGTATTGACCGGCAAGCGGGAAGTCAACGCCATGCTTGATTTGGTCAAGCATGAAACGGAGCGGATCGAATCGCGTTTTCTTGAACCAGCCTGTGGCACCGGAAATTTTCTTGCCCCGATTTTTGAACGAAAGCTTGCTGTTGTGGAAAAGCGCTACGGTAAGTCGCAATTGGAATTTGAAAGGTATGCTGTTCTGGCTGTGTCATCCATTTACGGCATCGATATTCTGGAAGATAACGTACAACATTGTCGCCAACGGCTCTTTGAAATATTTGATCTAGCTTATCTACGTTTGTTTAAGAACAGTACAAAAGACGCTTGCCGCGAGTCCGTCCGGTTCATCCTTGACCGCAACATTATATGGGGCGACGCTCTCGACCTGAAGACCATGAATGAGCCTAGAGTTCCGATTGTCTTTTCCGAATGGTCGCCGCTCAATGGCAGCATGCTGAAACGGCGAGACTTTTTTCTTTCTTTCATGCTCGACAAGAGTCATCAACCCTCGCTGTTTAACGACGAAAACCAGGAGGTCAACTTAAACGAACCTGTCAAAGAATTCCCGCCGGTACACTTTTTGAAGGTTGGGGAAACGGCTAATGAACGTGAATGAATGCGAGTTAATTTTCAAAAACGAGGAACCTCACATGAACACTAACTCTGATGAGATGAAAAATAAGCATTCATCTTTAGCTATTGGCGTCCATTCGCGTTCATTCGCGGATAATAACCAGAACTTTTATACTCCAAAACTAGAATGGAAACGCATGACTTATTCGCTTTCAAAAACGAGGAACTTCCAATGAATACCAACTCACATAACTTAAAAGACAAGGATTCTTCTTCAGTTAGCGGCGCTTATTCGCGTCCATTCCCGGATAAAAGCTACAACCCGGATGTGCTGTCGTGCATTGCGAACCTGAGCAGTGATGAAGTGTTCACGCCGCCGCGGCTGGTGAATCAGATATTGGATATGCTTCCCAGTAAAATTTGGAGTGACCCGAAGG
>CAYOJK010000044.1:0-7982 GCA_964404285.1 uncultured bacterium
TTTGAACGATCAAAATCCTATTGTGGATTTAGATGTTATTGGCGTCCATTCGCGTTCATTCGCGGTTAATAAAAGCTTTTTATTCCCACCCAAATTCCCAGGCATCCCATCCTCCGGCCTCTTCTTCATCAAGAACCCTCTCCCGATCCTGTAGGGCATCGTCGGCCATAGGAATCTGTAATTCTAAAGGGCTCACCAGGCCGGCGCTGCCGACAGGATCGACCTCTCCCATAAAGGGAGAGGTTTTTTTGCAGTTGAGGACAATGTTTTTCTTTTCACTGGCTGGGTTTATTTCGTAACGCCGAAAAATGTCTCTCACTTCATGGGAGAAACCTGCGGTATTGTGCGAGCGAAGCGAGCGCTTACAGCGCCATTAATTTCTATCAGTTTATATTGCTTTTCTTATAATTGGTAAAACGATCAAGAGAGTGACAGTCAGCAGCGCGAGGATTATTCCGAAAGGTGAAGTCGTCGGTATAGGCGGCGGTTGTGTCGGCGTAGGTGAAGGACCCTCCGGCGTGTTGGTCGGGGTTTCCGTGGGCGTATTGGTGGGTATGGGTGTTGGAGTGGGAAGAGGTAGAAGACAGAAACTAACAGCTTTGTTAGTCCCGGGTGAGAGATTCCAATTACCAGAACCAGTTTTTGTGCAATAATTACTCCCCGTTTCATCTTCCGCTCCTGACCAGAGAAAATCGCAACCCTCGCTTTCAAGGCCGGCAATTGAAATCCAACCCTCCGTTAAACTTACAGGTGATGACAGATCAGCTCTGTATTTGTAAAATGGCCCGGAATTTTGGGGTAGCATCGTTGTTGCTATTTTCACGGGGATAACATCTTCTTGGTAAACAATGTCTCCCGGCAATGAACCTGGCGCATAAAAGACAATCTCAAACCCTGGATTTGTCTTTATACACCCTCTATAAGGGGAGACATCCGTTCTTTCACGGCCCCACCACTCAACAATGCCAATGTCCGGGGAAGACGGAGGAAGAGTGAAGTCATCAGCAAGCCGAATAGGGCGGTTAAGGTCCGATACAATTCCGGCTGATCCAGAGATAGGTTGAGAAAAGATGCTAGTTGCATGACAAGCAAATTCATTACCTTCGATTGTTCGAATTGTTGACGAAATGCTACTGCCCGACACATCGGCAATTGCCTCGAGGATTGAGTCGTCAGCATCAAAAAGCAACGCATCGTCGGGAATTTGAACCTCAATGGTAACCAATGCAGTTTCGTTATTCATCAATATAACCGGATTTGAGCTGGTGATCATCGTCGGCCAATTCTGACCTGTAATTGACAGCGCAATCGTATCTGAAGCGCCTGAATTGTTATAAAGGGTTAAAGTATGCGTGATCGTGTCTCCGGCAGCTCCTTTTTCCAAGGAAAACATGGGGCTAAGGTGAAAGCCGGGATCAGCGGGCAGAAAGCAATAGGCCAGATCTACATTTCGAGCGCCATTTGCCCATTTGTCAGTGTCTGATTTTGCTTTGTATCGATAACCGCTAGGACTTCCCGTCATCTCTCCCCAATAAAAATCACAACCTGTGCTTTCAAGACCAACAATTGAAATCCAGCCTTTCTCCAGGTGCACAGGCGCTGACAAGTGAGCGCTGTACTTATAAAACGGTCCGTAAGTCTGGTTGTTTTCTATGTGTTTGGACGTTTCGATTTTTGTCGGTATAACTATTTCCTGATAAATGAGAACTCCAGGCACAGAACCTGACGCATAAAATGTAATCTCAAAACCTTGCTCTGTTTTTTCACATCCAGGAAAAGGACTGTCTGCCGTTCTTTCTCCTCCCCACCATTCAACAGCGCCAATGCCAAGCGCATGCGAAGAAAGCTCAAAGTCATCAGCAAGCTGAACGGGCGCATTATAATCTGATTTTGCAGCATAAATGCCCGTTAAAGGCTGTGAAAATATACTGGTTGGGTCACATTCCAGATCCAGATCCTCAAATGGTAAAAAATTGTCAACCTCAAGCGCTGATTGAGAGGTTTCGACAGAAAGAATAGAAGATTCCGGTTTAGCGAGTCCTACCTGGACGAACATCATAAAAAATGTCAAAAACGAGACTAAACGACGCATAAAATGTTACTCCTTTAAATTTCTTCAGCATTGTAAAAACTTGCCCCAATGAGTAGTTCTCATTGATTTCGTATAATAATATTTTTAGGAGGTATTGCAATGGCGACGAATAGAAAAAATGGGGCTCCAGCCTCGTGATAATGTTAAATTCTTATTCTTTGTCCCATAGGTCTCATTGCTGTGTATTCCCTGGAATAACAATGCCGACTTCTGATAGTTATTGCTCACCTTTAGCAATCAACGCTTCCTTTTCTTTGGTAATTTGAAGAACAGACATCAGTAATTCTGTAAGTCGTTGAAAGTAAATTAGGGGACAGACTTCTGTACTTTGGAGAACATACGCTGCTGCCGAAACTAACGAAGCGCTGAAGCGATTGTGACAGTTTGAACACGATTACAAAGATTACAAAGATGGGCAGGATTAGATTACGAGGTTGACATGATTTTCAGTGTGTTCCTGGTTTCTGGTTGAGAGTTCATGTTTACCAATGATCCCGGCAACCAATAGTATCCGTAGGGGTGGGTTTCAAACCCACCCTATCTATTTGAATATAAAGGATAATTTGACCCATAGTCTAACCCTTAAAAAAACAAATGGTGATTGCAGAATAAAATTTTGATGGTTTTCAAACCTTATTCGCGTCCATTCGCGGTTCTCCCACTTTCTCGCTTCCCGCTCCCTGCTTCCCATTATTCATAATGAAGCGCATCGATCGGATCCAGCGTCGCCGCTTTGCGTGCAGGGTAAAACCCGAAAAACACACCGACGGCTCCCGAGAAAAGAAACGCGATACCAGCCACCAACGGGTTATACAACACATCCATACCTAACAAGTTACCCAAAAGCCGACTGATGCCCCAGCCGGTGAGAATACCCAACAACCCGCCCAGCATACACATCACCATCGATTCAACCAAAAACTGTAGCATGATATCGACACCACGGGCGCCGACTGCTATACGGATACCGATCTCCCGCGTTCGTTCCGTGACCGATACCAGCATGATATTCATGATGCCGATGCCTCCGACAAGCAACGATACCCCGGCAATCGCCGCCAGCATCATCGTAAATGTCCCGGTAATAGCGGCAGCCATCTCGGTGATCTGTGTCTGAGATCGTATCGTAAAGTGCTCATCGATATCGACCGACTCCGGTATGCGGTTTTCCTGTCGCAAAATCTGTTTGATTTCGTCGGTCGCCTGATCCATCACATCTTTTGATTCGGCGCTGACTAGAAGTGTATGTATCCACCGACCTCGCGTCATTCGGTAGAAAACCGTTTCCATCGGCGCCAGAATCACATCATCGGAATCACTGCCCATCGCGCTCTGGCCTTTTTCGCGCAAGACCCCGATCACCGTAAAAGGAATCGTGCCGATACGGATACGGGCTCCGACAGGTTCAGAATCAGGAAAAAGTTCGTTTGCTACAGTATAACCCAATACCGCGACTTTGGCTCTGGAACGCCGATCACGCTCCGTGAAAAACGCTCCGGACTCCATTTCCCAATCCCGTATTTCCAAATATGTTTCCGAAACACCGGTTATCGTGGTGTTCCAATTGTTTCGACCGGAAATCACCTGCTGGCTACGGGAGTTTACAACAGGTGATACCGCTTTGACGCTAGGAGCCTTTTCGGCGATCGCCTGGGCATGACGCAACTCCAGCCTGCTTCGTGTCGCCGCGCCCATACTGACACCTCGACTCATAAACGATCCAGGCATGACAATTAAAAGATTGGTGCCCAGCGACGCGATATTGCTTTCCACTGACGCTTGAGCGCCTTGACCGACAGCCAGCATCGCGATAACCGAGCC
Organism: uncultured bacterium; assembly: GCA_964404285.1. GTDB lineage: Bacteria > CSSED10-310 > CSSED10-310 > CSSED10-310 > CSSED10-310 > JBASEY01. The sequence goes on from CAYOJK010000044.1 coordinate 3,914, forward strand.
GACCCCGATGATGATGCCCAACATCGTCAAAAATGAGCGCATACGGTTTCGCACAATACTTCGGGCCGCCATTTTCAATAGTCGAAACAGTTTCATGAAACCGCCTCCAAATCTGCTTCCAGGCGCTTTTGCCGAATGGGTTCATCCCGAATAATCAATCCATCCCGAAGCTCGACAACCCGCTTCGTCGTCGCAGCAATTTCCGGCTCATGCGTGACAATCACGATGGTGATTCCTTGATCGTTCAGCAATTGAAATATGCTCATGACGGTGACCGATGTTCGCGTATCCAGGTTACCGGTCGGTTCATCGGCAAGTATGATCGTCGGATCGGTTATCAATGCGCGTGCGATAGCGACACGCTGTTGTTCACCACCGCTGAGCCGACTGGGTTCATGGTGAATACGATCTTTCAGGCCGACTCGCGCCAACGCTTCTATGGCGTTTTGACGCGGTTTTTTTATGCGTCGATACCGATCATATTCCAACGGTAATTCGACGTTTTCCAATGCCGATGTGCGTGGAAGCAAATTGAACCCCTGAAAGACAAACCCGATCTTGGTGTTCCGGATATCGGCCAACTGCCGCCGATTCATACCGGCGACATCAACGCCGTCCAGGAAATATTGACCGCTGCTAGGTGAACTCAAACAACCAAGAATATTCATCATGGTCGATTTTCCGGAACCGGATGAACCCATAACCGCAATAAATTCTCCGGAGTCAACCTTTAAGTCAACACCTCGCAACGCCTGAACCGAAATTTCACCCAAATGAAATGTTTTGGTGATTCCAACTGTTTGAATAATAGCGCTCATTATTTGATCACCAATACCTTACCTTAAAGCCCCGACCTACGCATACCCCTGGCGCCCGGCGGAGGACCGCCCATCGGTGATCCCATTCCCGGAAAAGCCCCCTGGCTCGATCGCGAGGCTGAATTGCCACCGATGCCGGTAATCGCTCGATACGACGCCGGATTGTCAGGCCCATCCTCAATTTTGGTCACGGCCGTATAGACGCCATCGGTTATGCCGGATTCAAAAACAAGTGACAGAAATCCTCCAGACTTATCCTGTAAATACACGGTGGCATACTTGCCGTCCATACCCTCAGAGCCGGGTTTCATCTCAGGTTTTCCCTGCCTATTCGTCACTTTTTCCAACAACGCCTGGTCCGGTTGGAATGCGATGGCGGCATTCGGTATCAAAAATGTATCGAAGACGGTATCGACGATAAAATCCACTGTCGCCGTCATACCCGGCAACAACCTGCCGTCAGTATTGTCGGCATCGACGATAACAGTGTAGTTGACGACGTTCGATATGGTTTCCGGTTGCAACCTGACCTGCCTGACCACACCATAAAATTTTTCGTCATAATATGCCTGCACCTCGAACCGCACCTGCATGCCTTCGCGCACCTGCCCGATATCGCTTTCATCGACGGAAACCTCTATCTGCATTCGGCTCAAATCCTCCGCGATAATGAACAACTCAGGTGTTTGAAAGCTGGCGGCGATTGTCTGACCGGGATCCACCGATCGGTGAATGACGATTCCGTCGATTGGGGAGGAGATAACGGCATAGCCCAGGTTGGTCACTGCTTTGTTCAATCCCGCTTCAGCGCTGGCGACAGCGGCATCCTTGACATCGACATCGGTTTTGAGCACCAGAAACTCCGATTCCGACAGAAAACCTTTGTCATATAACTGGCGATTCCGCTCGAGTTCCGCCCGAGCTTGAGCCAATTGCGCTCTGGATCGCATTACAGTGGCACGCGCATCCACAACGGTAGCCTCCAGCATCGAGCGATCGAGTTCCGCCAAAATTTGGCCTTTTTTAACTTCATCATTGAAATCGACGTGAATCGACGTCAGGGTTCCGGATACCTGTGATCCCACTTTGACCGTGCTGACAGCGCTCAAAGTGCCGGAACTGGAAATCAGGTTTTCAAGGTTTCCCTGTCGCACCTCGAGAGTTCGATACGTGACCGCACCTGCTCGTTCCGTATCACGAAGAAAAAAGCGCCATATACCACCGCCGATAACGGCCAAAATTATGACTGTGACCAGGAATCGTTTCATTAATATTCTCCTTCAACACTAGCTGAATTTTCACTGGATTGTTGCATCGTCTGACACCATTGCCCTATATCACCGGCGTAATAGATTATCGCTATCGCCTTTTCGATCAAATTGTATTCCGCAGCTATTTTTTCATACAGCGCATTCAAATGATTCGCACGTGCTTGGACGACTTCCAGCAGAGTCGCAGCGTTTACGGTATAACGTTGCTCATAATTTTCAAGCGCCCGTTCAGTGAACGTGATTTGAGCTTGAGCGCTTTCCAGTTGTTTTTGAGCCGTTCGATATTCAAGATGCGCCGTCAGAATTTCTTTTTCGATTTTGCGTTCAATATCCTGCAATGCCAGTAACCCCCGCTTATATCGTATGTCGGCGGATGTGACGGCGTTCCGAGTTTGATATCGGTCATAAAGGGGGAGATTGATCGACAAGCCCACTTGAGCATACGGGTTGTCACGGATCAACTGGTCCGTCCAGGAGTTTTTAGCCGTATCGGAATATGTCGAGCCGGCATCCATGCTCAGTGAAACGTTCGGCCAAAACCCGCCGGCTGCGGCTCGAACCGTGAATTCCGCCGCATCCACAACCGCTTTTGCCGCCATATAGTCAGCACGGTTGGCTTTGGCACCCAGCAACGTTTTTTCTGGATCAGGAAGAGGTTCCAGATAAGTTAATATCTTTTCCAAACCGACCGGATCGATCTGCACCAATCGACCGGCAGATAAGCCCAATTGGTCTAGGAGCGCCAGCTTTTTTAACTCAAAATCCCGTTCGACATTCAGCAACCTGAATTCAGCCGATGCCGCCTCGGCTTGCTGCTGATACACATCCGCGATAGGTCGCACTCCACTAGCGTAAAACGCCTCGATTTTACTCAGTAATTCATGTTGAGCATACAAATTTTCCTTCTGAACCCGGATTTGCTCGATCCCTGAAGCAGTACTGAGAAAGCGGCCGATAACCTGAAACAAAACCCCTTCGACAATCCTGTCCGCTGATCGCTCAGACCCGACCAGTTCTATTCGAGCGGCATCCCGGTTGGCGGAATCCGTAAAACCGTTGAACAGGGTATAATTCGAACCCAACCGAACACTCGCCGAATGCGTGACGGAATCAGCGCCCGGAACAGCCGGTTCACTCCACCGAGCCGATGTCGATCCCGACAACGACAACGTTGGATGATACTGCCTCTCCGCCTGATCCAGCCCGATACGTGAAGATTGCACGTCCAAGTCGGCGCTCTGAATCTCGGAATTATGCTCCAACGCAAGTCTGAAAGCGGTTTCCAGATTCAATGCCAACAAATCGGCGGACTGAGACATACCGTCGGTTATCGTCGGATCACCGGCGCCTTCGCGTGACTCGGAGAAACCGGTATCAGCCATCAAAGGTATCATGAACAACGATAACAAAATCACTATCGACATTGTTTTTGATGGAAAAAAATCGCGATATCGAATCATAGGTCTCCTTTCACTCCGCAGGATAACAGGACTATCGGCAGCCCTAATACTCTTAGAGCATTTTTTTTATACAAAGGTTTAAGAAAAAAAGCGAGATTCATACACCTCATAAATAATGCTTTCATAAAAAATAATTTTCCGGAAAATCGATGTTGTGTTTTCAAGTCTTTCTAAAGGGAAATTGGGCCTAAAATGATTTTCAACAAAACGGAATCGGCGGAAGCCTTTGCACATGCCGGCCCTCCTTCTCCAGCAATGAAGAAGGGGCCGGGGGGATGGGACGCCTGGGAATTTGGGTGGGAATAGAACTTTAACGCCCTCTCTCGGCGCTGTAAGCGCTGCACAACACCGCCGGTCTCTCCCATGAAGGGAGAGACATTTTTCAGCGTAACGAAATAAACCCAGCCAGTGAAAAGAAAAACATTGTCCTCAACTGCAAAAAACCTCTCCCTTTATGGGAGAGGTCTGGAGATTGGCGCTTTTTTGGTTGATGATTCCAGCACACTGGTCTGTAACCTAT
>CAYOJK010000045.1:0-7271 GCA_964404285.1 uncultured bacterium
ATCGATCCGGGAATCCTGCCGGGTGCGCCGGGATTGAACGGATGGCGCGGTCATGATGTATCGATTTGGGAACTGTTGGTGTCGGAGGCTCGTGCCAGACGAAAAGTCGGCGTCAAGACAATGCCGACCTTGATCGGTATCGATCAAGATGCTGGTTTGGTTGAAATGGCGCGAACGAATGCTGCCCGAGCACAGATTGAATACGCAGTGACGTTTAGCCAAGGTGATTTTCGGCGCATCAAACCGCCGCCGGATGTTGATCATGGATTGATAGCCGTCAATCCCCCATATGGAAAAAGGAGCGAACCGGAGTCGGATATCGTTCAATTATATAGTGATTTAGGCAGAGTGTGGGCAGAGCATTTTACTGGATGGAAAGCGGTTATGATCACCAGCGACAAAGTGTTTGCCCGATCAACGGGTTTAAGAGCCACAAAACTGAATCAAGTGTTTAACGGTGCGTTGGAATGTGTTGTCGCTCAATTTGATCTGGAGGCAGACAATCAATATCGGGAATACAATCCCGGTGAAGGGTATCGCCATGGTTTACAACCGCAGATCAAGCAATACCCGGAAGAAACGCTGGCGTTTAAGAATCGGTTGACCAAAAACCAGCGCGCGTTGACATCCTGGCTTAAACGCAACGATATCACCTGTTATCGACTTTATGACGCGGATCTGCCGAATTTTTCGCTGGCTCTGGATGTATATGAAAACAGGTGGGCAGTCGTACAGGAATATGCTCCACCGGCATCAGTCGATCCGGTCAAAGCAAACGATCGATTACATGAAGCGCTCAAAATTATTCGGGAGACGCTGCAGATTTCATCGGAAGACATATTTTTAAAGCAACGAGGAAACCTGACGGGTCGAGATCAGTATCAAAAGTTGGCGGATCAAAAGAGATTTGAAGAAATACGTGAAGGAGGATTGCGGTTTTTAGTCAATTTTTCTGATTATTTGGATACCGGAATTTTCCTGGATCATCGACCAGTCAGACAAAAAATACGTTCGATGGTTTCCGGTAAGCGATTTTTGAACCTATTTTCATACACGGGCACTGCGTCGGTATATGCCGCTGCCGGAGGCGCTGAGTTGGTGCGATCGGTCGATGCGTCAAACACCTATTTGGCTTGGTCGGAAGCGAATTTCAGACGGAACGGGTTCAATCCTGATCAGCGCCCGCATGTCAGAGCTGATTGTTTGGAATGGTTAAGAACGGATACCGAGCGATACGATGTTATTTTTTGTGATCCTCCAACCTATTCCGCATCGACTGACAGGCCGCTTTTCGAGATTCAAAAAGATCATACTCGATTGATTTGGCTTGCCGTCAATCGATTGAAGCGCGACGGCACCCTGTTGTTTTCCACCAATTTTCGAAAATTCAAACTCGATGACAGCAAACTGACCGGATTACTTATAAACGATATTTCTGAGGCGACGATACCGAAGGATTTTGCGCGAAACAAACGAATTCATAAGTGTTGGGAAATAAAAATGGGGACAAGAAAGAGACAGAATGGGAGTTAGCTGTTTTTGGTGTCGATCCCATCAAAAAAAACAACCGGGATAAGATGCCCTTATCTCATCCCGGTTATGGCTCAGGTTCATTCTTGTAAAAAAATAGTATGAGGAAGCTTTTCACAAGTAAACATGTAAACCCTCGCCCAAGAGGAACTGCGCCAATACCCTATACAATTACCGTGCCAACTTGCCAGAATCACTTTTTTGACGTATTTTTGACCGGACTGATGTCGTAGGAGGTTTTTTTGAATGCAATATCGTTACGATTGTAAATTGTTCAATGGTTACAAACCGTGTGAGCCCTATAAAATTTGCGAAGATTGCCCGGATTATACGCCACAGGGTTTCCGAATACTGATCATCAATCTGGATGCCTTAGGGGATGTTATAATGACGACAGCTCTGTTACCGGCAATCAAAGAGAAATATCCCGTCAGCGCCATCTATTGGATCACGTTGCCGTTGGCGGCGCCGTTACTGCAAAACAATCCTTTAATTGACGAGATTATTCCGTGGTCACCCGAAACGTTGTCCTGGTTACCCTTTATGGAGTTTGACCTGGTGTTGTCCTGTGACCGGGATCGCAAGTCAACGGCGATAGCTATGAGTGTGTCTGCAATAGAAAAACGCGGATTTGGCTTGGGACCTCAAGGTGTTGTGATACCGTTGAACAAGGAGATGGCCTATGCGTATAGGCTGGGTTTGGACGATCATCTGAAGTTCAAAGTCAACCGTCAGACCGGGCAGCAAATTTTGGCAGAAGGCATGGGGTTCGAGTATCGGCGTCGGGAATATATTCTGGAATTGACGGATGACGAAAAGCGCCAGGTAGCCGAATACCGGGCTTTAAATGGTATAGTTGGTTCCGTCAAAGCCTTGGGTATCAACACAGGTTGTTCCAGTAAATTCAAGTACAAACGCCTGAATGAAGATCAACTGGAGACGGTGATCAGAAAGATTTTGGATCAAGATAAACAGCAGCAGTTGAAAGTTCTGTTGCTAGGTGGAATCTCGGAAACCGAGCTGAACAATCGTCTTGTTGAAACGATAGGGGATTCTCGTCTTATCGCCACGCCGACGCAGGAAGGTATTCGTCGAGGATTGCTTTATATTGCAGCGTGTGATGCCTGTTTGACAGGGGATACGTTTGGTTTGCATGCAGCTATCGCCCTAAAAGTGCCGACTGTCGCATTTTTTACAATAAGTTGTGATGTCGAAATCGACTTTTATGATCGAGGTTATCTGGTATTAGCGGATGTTCCGTGTCGTCCCTGCTGGAAATCCTGGTGTCCGGATCCGATCTGTATCGATCGAGTGGATTTGGATGAGCTGGTTAAAAATGTGCAATTATTACTTGAAAAACACTGCGGGTGAAATTTTTTATTAACCGGGAGACTGTGAATTGATGACTTATCCTGCTCTAACTGTTTTTTGGAGCATGTGATGAAATTATTTCCGGTTTCGATAGCTCGGATGCATGCGTTAGTGTCTGTTGTCGTGGCATTTTTGTTTTTTGCCATGTTTCATTATGAATTGGGAATCGGAAAAACGTCGATTATGTCGATAGGTGTCGGCATTGGTTTTTTCGTGTTTTTTTCAACGAAATATATCCGTCGAATCATCCGTGACCGTAATGATTTTCCGCAAGAGTGGCGTCGAATTCTGGAATCGAGAGTAGATTTTTATCGTAAATTATCTGAATCGGACAAACGGAAATTTGAGCGTGACATCAGGATTTTTATGGATGAGCAGCGGATATATGCGTTGAAGGGGCAGGTTGTTTCCGATGAAATCAAGCTGTTGATTGCGGCATCTGCGGCGATTCTGGGTTTTGGGTTGCCGGAATGGGAGTGGCCGGATTTACGGGATATATTGGTTTATCCATCGGGATTCAATGAAGAGTATGGCCTGAAAGACGACTATCCTATCAGGGGTATGGTGCATCGACAGGGTCCGATAATTTTTTCCGAAAAGGACTTGAAAATGGGTTTTATATCTTCCGGGACAGGGTATCACGTGGGTTTACATGAGATGGCTCATGTCTTGGACATGGCCAGTGGTCAGGCTGATGGTGTTCCGGTCGGTATGGACTGGATGGTCACAGCGCCGTGGGTCAAGGTAATGGCCGATCGGATTCAAAAAGTCAGACGAGGGGAATGTCAAAAGATATTGCGTGACTATGCAGGAGTCGATGAAGCGGAGTTTTTCGCGGTTGCGGTCGAAGTCTTTTTTCAGCGACCAGCCGAACTTGCCATGCAAGATCCTGAACTCTATAAACTGTTAAAAAGTTATTTTCGTGTCGATCCTGAAAAACCTGTCAGCAGCGAAGTTTTGTAGTTCAATAGGTTTCTATCGCAGTCGCAATCCGCTCCATCACCATATCCACAGTGATCAGGTTCATGCGGTTCAGCTTGGTTTTTCGGGTGATTGGTTCGGGTTCCGTATTGGGATCATTGAACATATCGATAAGCAAGTCTTTAAACTTATACGGTCCACACCGTCGAGGATTGGAATAGCCATATAGGCCGACGGTTGGAATACCCAGAGCGACTGCTATATGCAGAGGACCGGTATCGGGTGCAACCACTATTTTGGAGGCTGCTAACTGCAACAAGGTGTGTCGTATCGGTTTTTCCGATGTAATCGTTGGTTTGGATTTGGCTGTTGTGTGTATGGTTTGTGCCAGGCGCTGCTCCCGTTCCCCCGGACCGCATATCAGCACGGGTTCCAGGTTCAATTCGGTGTCGATTCGGTCAGCGAGCGCAGCATAGTTTTCAGGCGCCCAATCCTTATTCGGTGTTGACGAAGCGGGTACCAGGCCGACGATAGGACGCGAAAATCGAGATTTCCATTTATCTTGCCACGCAAGTTCTGCCGGCGACATCACAAAGTTCCAGACCGGTTCGGGATAGTCGATGCCCAGGTAATCCAAAAATTCCAGCAGATTGTCCAGCACGTGTCCCAGCGGTTTTCGTGGTATTCGGTGCGTAGTCGCCAGCCAATTCAATTCACGTGTTCGGTGAAAATCGTAGCCCAGTTTGGTTTGCGCTCGTGAAAACAGTGTCAGCAGTGTGGCTTTGAAACTGACCTGTGGATCGATGACCAAGTCATAGGTATCCAACCTGATCCGCCGGATAAAATTGAACCATTCCGTAAAGGACATTTTTCTATTGAATGTGATCAGACGATTGAACGAAGGGTGACCATCGATCAGTTCACCGGGAATACGCTGAGTGATCCACGTGATATGAGCGTCCGGATAGCCGGCTCGTAAGCCGTTCATGAATGCCAGGCCATGTACCACGTCGCCGATCGCGCTGGTGCGGATAAAACAGATACGTTTCGCTTCGATACGAGGCATCAGCCGTCTTCATATCCTTTCTGAAGAGCCTGGATGATCGTATCGACATATTTGACAGGATGGTTTTCCCCAAGTTTTCGTACGGATCGAAACAGGCGATCCAGATTTTGAATTTTTTTCCGATCGGGAAGAGGACCATCGGGTGGGGTACATTTATCTAGATCCAAAATGGCAATTTCTTTGTTATCAATCGACAAAAAGTTCATCAGGTTCAAGTCGCTGTGGTAGAAATTCGCCTGATGCATCTTTGATACAAAAGCGCCAACTTGTTTTGCGATAGAAGCAATAAAAGCGATATTTTTTTCTTGTTTATATTTGAAAAATAATTTAGCGGTATCGACTCCTGCCGTGATCCAGGTCACACAGGATTCATATCGTGTCCATAAGGTTGATTTGCGCCAGGCAACAAACTGATATTCAGGTGTGAGAATATTTTTTTCAAGCAGGTAGTCAGCTGATTTCATAGCATTCAGCAACCGATCCGAACCGATGAATCGATCGGTGGTCAGCGGAGCGAAAACACCGCCGTGATAATGTCTTTTGACAATACAATCCCGGCCAAAAATCTTGGCTCCCAACACCGGACGTCTCCCCTGAAATTCCTTGACACCGGTTTGGTTTTTGATCCAGTCATAAACCCAATCATGCTGACAATAGATCGTTCTCAGTTCTTCACGTAACGACTTTTTGCAGACGACTTGAGCGCTGCAGGCTGGAAATTGTATTCGTTCTTCAGACATCATAAAACCTGTTAAAAATTCTTCTTCAAAAGTGTAGCACAAATCAAGCTAAATACAAACAGGTAAACAGAAAAGCCGATACATGTCAGAAATAACCCCAATCTCCACGAAATCGGTTCATATCGAAATTCGACCCGATTATGACCCGGCTCGACAAATACACCCCGCATCATATGGTTGACTCTATAACAGGTTTTAACCTGATTATTGACCTTGACCGTCCATCCCGGATAGTACGTGTCGGATAATACCAACAGAGCATCTGAACGCGAAAAGGTTTCCAGATCGATGTGATGGGAATTATAGGTCGTGAATTGAACAGTATCTTCTATCGAGTCAACAGATAGTGAAGATGGCGCTGGATCAGGAGGCATATCCGTCATATAACCGGTCACGCTCAAATCACCACCGGGTTCAAGCAATGCTTTCTTGATCTCATCATCACTGTTATAGGTTTTCCAGTTGTGCACTAAAAACGCGCGTTCAAAATATCGCGGATTCACGAAAACATGCACGCCGCCTGCTGTTTGGTACGGTACCAGGTCTTCCGGTGCCGTATCCCACTCAGTTGTCGGCAGCAGCACATATTTGACGTTCAATGCGTCAATCAACGGTGAGCTCCACGTGTTTAACCACATCATTCGAAGAGCTGGAAGCGTATATTCCCGCGTCATAATATCGGGTGAAAACAGTTGGACATACTCTTCTGTCAGCAGTGGTGTCATCGCATCATTACCGCGTATATCGTGCATGTTCAGCAGCGATGCCAGGTGTGGGGGATAGGTGTGACCGATCGGAAGTGTTCTGAACGGGTTTTGAGTCGGATCAACCTGAACGATCCGAGCGCTTTCCGGCCGCACATCCAGGCGTTCCGGTGGGCTTGTCGGATTGAAGCCGGCACCGAAACACAGCAATTCGATAGCCGGCAACAGCAGAAACATCAGGACCGACAAAAACTGATACCGTATCGATGGATTCATCGCAGCAAGAAAAAGAAGGACAAGGGTACCAACTGCGATCCATGCCGACCGGAAGGGACTGGTTTCAGCCCGATATGGAGCTAAGCGTGGCAGGTAATAGACGCCGATCAACACAACAACGATCAGCAAGACCGTTATCCATCGGATCACGCGGTGGCTGTTGATGTTGTGATTGTTGACGAAAGCGTTCAGCATGAAAGCCGCCAAGGTGATCAGACTGAACGATGTCACCAAAGACAGCCGAAAATTGTATGCCATGATAAAACCGGGCAACGACGACACGATGGAGTAGATAGGGCGCACTCCGAACACGGTCAGCACGGTTATCAACGCGATAGCGGCATGGATTTTGACGATTGTTTTTTTTCGCAGGATCAAAACGGCTGCCAGCGCTAACACGATGACGGTGATACCGGTATATAGGCTTCCGATTTCCGATGAATTGAAGTCCGGGTGCCAATAGGTATCGTTGCTGGAAGCGCCGAAGAGTTTAGGCATCAGGATTGTCAGGGCGAATTCCCGGTTTAACCAGCCTTGGATGACGACTCCCTTGGCGCGTGTGGCGTAGGCGACGGAACGCGATAGATATTCTGCGAACGGCACCAGCATTCCACCTGCGATCGATAGGGATATTAATACGGCAAGGAACAGTGCGCCGGTTAT
>CAYOJK010000046.1:0-7029 GCA_964404285.1 uncultured bacterium
TGTCAAAAATAATCGACTCACATGAGGTTCAAAATCGACTCATGAAATATGCGGGCTAACTGATCGAGAAAAATTGCTTTCTACGTTTTTATATTTTGTTCTTTCGTCTGATAATTTTTTTAAATATGATATGAAATACGCAAAAGGAGCAAAAATGCCCCGTGGTGATAAGTCGGCAATTATGAAGTATAAGATACCCATTCCTCCTCTGGCTATTCAACGTGAAATCATAGGTATTTTGGATAAATTCGATGCACTGGTTAATGATATTTCTATCGGTTTACCGGCTGAACTCGAGGCCCGACGCAAGCAATATGAATACTATCGCGATAAACTACTGACATTCAAACCATTAGAAAAAACAGTATGACCGATCCAAGCAGATACAACCTCGTCGTGCAAAACCCAAAAAGCACGGTTGTCGCTGAATATAAACCCGATGAAAAACGGGCGACCCAGTATCAAAGTGAAGCGGAATTAGAGAAAGCTTTTATCCGCCAACTCCAATCCCAAGCCTATGAATACCTGACAATCACGTCTGAAGATAACCTGGTCCGAAATCTACGTAAACAACTGGAAAAACTGAATGCCATCACGTTTTCCGATAATGAATGGAAGCAGTTTTTTCGTCACGAGTTCGCCAATCCCAACCAGAGTATCGCCGATAAAACCGCCACGATTCAGGAAGACTATATCAAAATTCTCGATCGTGACGACGGCACTCAGAAAAATATCTATCTTATCCAAAAAGACAATATCCACGATAACAATCTCCAGGTGATCAACCAATACACCACCGAAAAAGGTCAAAGAAGCAATCGCTACGATGTCACGATACTGGTCAACGGTTTGCCGCTTGTCCATGTCGAACTCAAACGGCGTGGGATAGCGATCCGGGAAGCTTTTAATCAGATCAACCGATATCAACGGGAGAGTTTTTGGGCGGGATTTGGTCTGTTTGAATATGTGCAGATATTTGTCATTTCAAATGGCACACACACAAAATATTACAGCAATACCACCCGCTCCCAACACATCAAAGAATTAAGCGAAGGCATCGTTAAAAGAGGAAAACAAACCAGCAATAGCTTCGAATTTACCAGTTGGTGGGCGGATGCGACCAATAAACCCATTACCGACCTGGTCGATTTTGCTAAAACCTTTTTTACCAAACACGCCCTTCTGAATATTTTAACGCGATATTGCATATTTACGACCGATAAACTGCTGATGGTCATGCGACCTTACCAAATCGTCGCCACCGAAAAAATCATAAATAAAATAGAAATCAGTACCAACTACAAAACACTTGGAACCGTTAAAGCAGGTGGTTATATCTGGCATACCACCGGCTCCGGTAAAACCCTGACCAGCTTCAAAACCGCGCAATTGGCCAGCAAGTTATCCTATATCGATAAAGTATTGTTCGTTGTCGATCGCAAAGACCTTGACTATCAAACGATGCGCGAATACGACAAATTTCAAAAGGGCGCCGCCAATAGCAATACCAGCACCGCAATCTTGAAACGCCAACTGGAGGATCCGAACGCCAGAATTATAATTACGACAATCCAAAAACTCGATCGTTTTATCAGCCGAAACAAAGGCCATACGATTTTTGACGGGCATATCGTCCTGATTTTCGACGAATGTCACCGGTCACAGTTCGGCGATATGCACGCCGTTATCACCAAAGCATTTAAAAATTATCACCTGTTTGGATTTACCGGCACTCCGATCTTCCCCGTCAACGCGCCTTCCGGAAAACATTTAAAGCTCAAAACCACTAAGCAGGCTTTTGGTGATAAGTTACACACATACACGATCGTCGATGCGATTTCCGATAAAAATGTCCTACCGTTTAAAGTCGATTACATCTCCACCATGCGTGAAGCTGAAGATATCCAAGACGGAAAAGTCTGGGATATTGACCGTGAAGCCGCTCTTTTAGAGCCGGTACGATTGGAAAACATCGTCAACTATATCCGTGAACATTTCGATCAGAAAACAAAACGGAACAGTTATTACAAACTCAAAGATAGAAGACTGGCTGGATTCAATTCCATTTTTGCTGTTTCATCTATCGATGCCGCTAAAAAATACTACGCTGAATTTAAAAGACAGTTGCAAGATCTTCCCAGTGACAAAAAACTCAAAGTCGCGCTTATCTACAGTTTTGGTGTTAATGAAGAAGGGATCGACGGCGTGATAGACGAAAACTCGGAAGATACAAGCGGATTGGACAAAAGCTCCAGGGATTTTCTAAACAGCGCTATCCAAGACTACAATGCGATGTTTGGAACATCCTATGATACGTCATCCAATAAATTCCAGAATTACTATAAAGATGTCAGTGAGCGGGTCAAAAATCGGGAAGTGGATTTACTGTTGGTTGTAAACATGTTTTTAACCGGCTTCGACGCAACCACGCTGAACACCTTATGGGTCGATAAAAATCTGCGGTTACACGGTCTGTTACAAGCTTATTCGCGTACCAACAGAATATTGAACACCGTCAAAACATTCGGGAATATTGTTTGTTTTCGGAACCTGGAAAAAGCGACCAATGAATCCATCGCCTTATTCGGCGACAAGAATGCCGGCGGTATTGTGTTGCTTAAAACCTATGACGAATACTACAACGGCCACAAAGAGGGTGAAAAAAAAGTTCGAGGATATGTCAGTCTGATCGATGAACTTTTGATAAGGTTCCCGGTAGGTGAACTGATCACTGGCGAATTGAACCAAAAGGACTTTATTCGGCTCTATGGATCGATTTTGCGGGTAAAAAACATATTGACCACATTCGATGAATTTACCGGCAACGAAATTTTGTCGGAACGGGATTTTCAGGATTATCACAGCGCCTATATCGATCTTTACAACGAGTTACGCCGAACAGATGAAAGCGAAAAAGAAAATATCAACGATGATCTCATTTTTGAAATGGAACTGATCAAGCAAGTCGAGATCAATATCGATTATATTTTGGAGCTGGTTAAAAAGTATCATCAGGATAATATCGCTAATCGAGAACTGCTTTTAGATATCAACAAAGCCATTGACGCCAGTGTCGAACTGCGAAACAAGAAAGACCTGATCAATCAATTTATTGCTTCTCTCGACGGTCGTTCCGTTGTTGATGAAGAGTGGCGTCAATATGTCGAAAAGAAAAAAATAGAAGAACTGGATCAGATTATTCAAGCAGAAAATCTGAATTCTGACGAAGCCTATAAATTTGTTCGGAAAGCGTTTCACAACGGTGTTGTTTCCGGCACCGGAACAGACTTGACCAAGGTTTTGCCGGCCATGTCACGTTTTACGCCCGGTGGTGAGCGAACCAAAAAACGCGAAAGCGTGTTGAAAAAGCTGACACGTTTTTTTGAGCGGTTTTTTGATATTTCCGGTGGGAAGTTATAAGAGATTTTTTAATTTCCTGAGAAACCGATTATACTTATAAAAATGGGAAAAACCTGATGGCAAGTAACATATAGATAAAGAAGATTGTAGCTATTCCAGGAACGATAACTGTTAAACGTTCCTGGGATAACTACTTAAGTCTATTTATGTTAGCGCCGACTTAAAAGGGCGCTATTAGATATCGCGATATCAAGATCAACAGTAAAGTTACCGACCTTGATTTTTATTTTTAGTCGAAACATCACGGTTCCTCCATAACTCCTTGGTCTTGACACCAGAGTTCAGGAGTGTTATCTAAATAAATAGATACGCTTTGATATCTTGAGCGGAATGCTCCTTGAGCTTGGAGGTCCTTGCAAAGAAAACATCCAAGCTCAAGCTGTTTAGTAATGTCGTTATTCAATCCAATAAACATAGCCGCGTTTTTTAGGATCTTCATTACGTTCGTAACGAATTTTATTAGCTTTCTTGAGAAATACGAGTGTCGAACGCACACTTTTTCTCAAACTTTTCGATCTTGTATACCCAAGTTTTTCCAAAGTATCAGCGATTTCAGAAGGTTTTAATTTTTTACGATCAGCATTTTCAAGGGTTTGAATAACTGCCATCGTTAAGGTGAGTTCGTTAATATTACTATTATTTGCCACTGCTTTTGTGTTCATCTCAACAGACTGTTTGTCTAAAGAGTTATACTCAGCGAAATCTTTTACATCATCCAAAAGCAAGTTTATAGCGTCAATTATTTTTTTATAGTAATCACGACGCTTTTTTAACATTGTTTTAAAAATTTTCTCTTCTCTGTTTAAGTTCATTTGCTTACCTCCATTATACGTTAGAACGCAAACAACTATCTACTAAATATCATGGGCAATAATATGTTGTCAAGCTATTTATTGCGTTGTGGTCGCATAGGGGGTAGCGATCAACATCTAGTAGCTTTTCTAAAGAAGCATTTATGTCAATTATTGCAGGGTTCGAATTCTCATAGCTTAAACGATTAGGTTCTTTTAAAGTTGGATATATTGAATTCTCTCAAGAGCATCCTTTGTTTTTAGTGGTTTGGAAAAGATAAGTAACCTATTTAGCTTCTTGACCTTTCTAAGGATCTTATGAAGCCATAATTTAAAGATTCTCGCTTTATTTTATTCAATCCTGAAGTAATCGCTTAATAGCAACTAGGCTTGATAACCTATGAAAAAAGCGTTAGCAAAGCTTAATAGATCAGTTTTTGTTGTTAACTCTGAGTTTTCTTGATAGACAGAAATCTAGTAAAAACATATATATTTATGAAGTCTAGAGCTTAAAATGCTGAACAAAGGCTTAACAAATTATAATCGTTTGAATTGACAAATAATGTATACGCTCTAGCAGCAAAATCTAGCTAGCGCTACTATTGCTCCTTAATTTTAACAGGAGCGCTGTCATTAGGATGTTGAGGTGTATAATGCCAAAAATTGATAGGATTATTAGGATCTGGTGTACATAATTTCTTAAAACTATCGATACTTACGCCTAATTTGTTTGCGCAGCACTTGTTTACAAGATATGCAAGAATAGGCAATCTTTTTTCATCACTGCCAGAAAAATTAATTGTGTGATCAGTTTGAAAAAGTTGGGGCTGTTGTCTCTTTTGCCAATAACAATACTTATCATAATTTTTTATTGAATAAACTGCCAAACCACCAAAAAGATCCGGGATCTGACACAACGGTTTGGTAGTTGAATTTATCTGCTGAAAAATTTGTATATCAAAAAAATTATCACTGATTTTATATCCATTAAAAAGAGTTGGATCAAAAACATGAGTCCATTTACCTGTGTAGTGTAAACATCGATGGACAAGCTCCCAATCAACTACAACCGTTTCATCCGGGAAAATACCCCAGGAATGTCCTTCACCGCGTCTAAGCATAAGGTCTTTTAACAAATGATAAAACATTATTCCCAAATTAGCATGGTCATCACGATTTCTAATTCTATGCCGTGAATCTTGAGTATCCCAAATAATTGTATCTATTCTAATTTCAAGTTCTTCTAAATTATCGATCACAAAATCTATAAATTGAAAAGCACTATCTTTATATTTGTTATCTTTACCAAGATTTTTCCACTTAAGCTCTGTAACTTTATTCTGTAATAAAATATTCCTTACACTTGTTTCCATAAATTCCGAATGCATAGCAGGTAGAGATAAAGCTGAAATCGCTCGATGTTGTGAATTGGTAATATAACTCTCATCTGAAAAAACACGGTAATTCATAAAAATGTAATCTCCTTAAAAGGAAAAAACGATTTTATTGGAAACCGATTAAAAAGTCAAAATAATGAGACATATTTTGTTCTCCAAGTAAAAAGTCAAATGGTTTATTCATTTGATGTTAGTCTTGAAAAATATGGTCTTGTTAATCGATTTAGGATCAGGCATAAACAGAAGTTGATGACAGATCTGTTTTAAAAAGATTTCTGAAATATCTTGAAAAAGGATGGTTAATTCCTGAACCAGTTGCCCCGAATTGCCGGATAACAGCCACTGATGGAAAACCACACGAGGCAAACCATTACAATTTCAATATAATTATATCGGCAGAATATTGTGCTGAATGTACCCAACGATCGTGTATCATTATTATAGCGGAGGATTGTAATCTACAGGGCGAACGGCAATACAATTGCCCATCTTATCAAATATTTCAGCTCCGAAAAGAAATTGTTCAAGGTGGATTGTTTTAAGGCGGCGAAGATTGTTTTTTCCAACAGCCTCACCAAGTTCTTTGCTGTGTTTTCGACCCGGGGGTGCAAATACTCTGATTGTCTTATCAGGAAAACGGTTCTTGACCATCCTTACTGCTGGTGTAATATCTGAATCAGCGGTTAATAGAAATGCTAAATCATATTCATCGTTCCATGCACCTGCAAGAAGATGAAGTGCAAGATCAACATCAGTTTGTTTTTCTTCATGATCTATCCACTTGTAGTTACACTTAAAGCATTTTCGATCCTTCTCTTTAAAATTTGCCATAACTGTTGTTACGCCGGTAGATTCCAAGGCTTTAACAAATGCTTTATGCCTTTTGTAAGAATCTGGTCTCCATAGAGCATACGCTGAAAAATAAAAAACTTTGACTAGATTAAGATTGGGCTTAGGTGCAAAGTGACTACATAAATTCCAAAGATTAACCCACTTAAGATGCGGCTGGTTCAAATCTTTGACCGCGTGATAGAAGTTAAAGCCGTCAATAAACGCTGCAACACGTTTAGTCATACAAAACTCCTGAAATGAAAAGGCCCCAAGGATACACCATGGGGCAGGCCTCGGAATATTTCCGAGGGGATGAATTAATATTATTATCGTTCTCAACGAACTGTTTGTCAATAGATTATTTAAATAATGTGGAACGGAATGTGTCAATAATTTTGAGATAGCTGCTGCATTTATTTAGGGTAGGTTTTCTTGTTGACCCTCGGGGTTTTCCGGTTGATTGATTTTCCACTGTTTTAATAACAAGGTTTGTGGGGCTGATTAAAACAATTTTTGTCAGAATTTTCTTTTTCCGCCGTCTTTATGAGTAGCGATCGAAAAAAACACGGGTTATCGCAACTTGATAAAGA
>CAYOJK010000047.1:0-5703 GCA_964404285.1 uncultured bacterium
TACAAGATCAAAATCTCGATCTTTGTGTATGAGCACGACTTTATTTTCAACACAAGATGTCGCGATGATAATGTCCATCGTTTTTCTGATCGTAATACCCTGCTTGCGCAATTTGCGGTAATTCAGAACTACTCTTTTTGTGGAAAGCTGGTTTTGATTCTAATTTTGCCTATTATTTGCTAAAACGACCACAAAGTGGTATTTTCACCAAATAGGAGGCAAGAATATGTCTGTGGTTGCCAAATACATCGACGGGCTTCTTGAAAAAGGTCAACACAATTTCACAACAGAAGAGGTGGTCCAAGCTTTGGGTAGCAGACGAAGCGCTATCTCACGAGCTCTCAAACGACTGATGGTCAAGGGCGAATTGGCTTCACCCCAGCGTGGATTCTATATGGTAGTTCCACCCGAATACAAAATACTTGGCTGCCTGCCTCCTGAACAGTTCATCCCTCAACTGATGAAAAAAACAGGTGATAGTTACCATGTGGGACTTTTGAGCGCTGCCCAGTTCCATGGAGCCGCTCATCATAAACCACAGCGATTTCAAGTAATGGTCGGCAAACCTCGCGCTTTTATAGAATGTGGACGAATTCGTGTGGATTTCTTCGTTCGGAAGGATCTTGATCTTGTATCGACGGTTTCCAAAAATACTCCTAGGGGTATTGTGCGGATATCATCCCCGGAGGCAACCGCATTCGAACTGGTAGGTTATGCCAAACATGCCGGAGGTCTTGGCACGGTCGCAACTGTTCTGATGGAGCTGGCTGAGGTCATCGATCCCCATCGACTTGCTGAAGAGGCGGTCAAATGCCCTCTGACCTGGTCTCAGAGATTGGGTTTTTTATTGGAAAGTTTAGGAGCCGATACTAACGCTGAGGCACTGTTACCGCATGTTGAAAAGTATGCCGGACGCGTGGCTCCGCTCGATGCTTCTCTGCCGCGAACAGGAAGCCAACGCTCGAAACGCTGGCTCATTGCCATCAATACCGATGTGGAGGCAGACTATTGATCCCGATCGATTTCATCACGGAGTGGCGACAGGTCGCGCCTTGGCCGTCCAATGAACAGGTCGAGCAGGATTTGGTCATCAGCCGAGCTATTGTAGAAATATTTAATCAAGAACAACTATCAACACGACTGGCATGGCGAGGTGGAACCGCGCTTCATAAGCTTTATCTGTCGTCAGCTCCTCGATACTCCGAAGATATTGACCTCGTTCAAATCGACGCTGAGCCTATAGGTGATATCCTTGATATCCTCCGCAGGGTTCTGGATCCATGGCTTGGCGAGCCGCGCCGCGTGTTCAAAGAGGGACGGGTTAATCTGATTTACCGATTTTTCTCAGAAGGTCCACCAGTCGTCCGGCTGCGTCTCAAAATCGAAATCAATACACGTGAACATTATTCGGAATGTGGTTTTGTGAAAATGCCATTTGCAGTGGCGTCCAAATGGTTCAGTGGGAGTATTTTGGTTACGACTTATACCCTGGATGAGCTGATTGGCACCAAGCTCAGGGCGCTATACCAAAGAAAGAAAGGGCGCGATCTTTTCGACATCTGGATTGCGCTCCAACACACCGATCTGAACCCAGCCCGTGTTCTGGACTGCTTCCATAGATACATGCACGAAAGCGGCCGCATAGTGAGTCGTGCACAGTTTGAAGAAAACATGGAAAGCAAACGGATAGATCCACAATTCATGAATGACATTACACCTTTGCTCAGTCTTGGAACCAAGTGGGACATAAATGCTGCCGCAGACGCCGTGATTGAGCATCTCATATCAAAAATCCCAGGCGATCCCTGGAAGGTATCGCTTAAATAACAACTCATCTTCAGCGACGTAGTTTCTAGTTTTTAAAACCTTTGTCCGAACACGATTACGGGATTTAAGGATTAACAGGATTTCATTGATCTTTTCTTTCTCGCAATCTAATCCTGCCCATCTTTGTAATCTTTGGAATCGTGTTCAGACAATTGTCAACACCTTCTTCAAATTCATTAAATCACTTTTTCCTCAACTACTTGAGCAGGAGTACGGAAGTTGAGTATTTATTATCAAATTCATCGATAAGCACTAAAAATCAATGATATACTTGGGATAAAAGCTAGAAGCCATGGGTGCTTCATAAAATATTTGTTTCCCAAAAAACCAATTACAAATCCCAAGTTCATGATTAAATAGTTTAAAACCAGAGCATTTGATAATTCTTGTGTAGCAGGCATTGAGGACAGCAGCAGTGAAAACACCAGAGTCCCTACCTAGTAAAAGATCAGTATTTTTTTCATTGTTGCTCTCCTCCTCGATATTCTCGTGAAAACTGAATCATATACCATAACTTAATTTAACAATACCGTGGTTTGAAAATGGGGCCACTTCTTACAGATGCGTGTTGGCCATCTGAACAGTGACGCCGCTGGATGTCCCGATGCACAAATTCTTGTAACCATCCCGATTGTAAAATAATATTCATGAACTAATCTACATAGAAATGTGCAAATCGCTTAGTGACAAATCCTTTTTCTATAATAACAACCCTCACTCTATAACTGGAATCATTGGGAGTTTTGCTATACACAAACGTTTCACCCAGGGGTTCACCAAGTACCCGATGAACTTCCCGTATGTGCATTCCAATCCGTACTTTTTTCAATTTATCAAGTGAAAAATCGGGTGCAAACTCAGTCAATGCATTTAGTTTTTCATTCTTAAGCCAAAAATTCTGCACGACACCTTCAACAAAACGGACTCCCATAAAAAAGCGGTCGATTTCTCCTTCCGGGTTTGCAGCATACCATTGAAGCTGGCGAAGAGGAGAACCAACTAATGAGATGACCTCTGAACTGCTCATGCCTATCTTAATCTTCTTGAATGCTTTGTCAGAATATCCTTGAGCGAATACGGTATTGCGCTCAAAGAAAAGCAATCTTAAAAACAGTCCATCCAGACCATCAAGTGTATTGTGATGAACAAAGATACCTACGAATATCAGTATAAGAACAGCTATTAAGCAATATACCAGGCAGTATCGTTTTGGAGGTTTTTCTTTGTAGGAAGGGTTTTTGTTATTTAGCTGCATCTACTAGCCTTTCATACGCATTCTCAATAGGTAGATTACCAAAATCTATCGCATCGGCAATTTGTTTCTTAAGTTCTCCGATATCGGCAGATGTCGGGTCATTTGCTTTTTGAAATAGAGGATCCCAGCCTTCATCATCTTGTAATTTGAGCGTTTTATTCCAAGCATTATCTTTTTCTCCTCCCCTCAACAATTGGCCAACGACTGCGCTTGGATCTAATGAAAACCAGCTAATGCTACCATCTCCTCTTATTTCGACATGAACTCCATCAGAAATCAATCCTCCACTTGTCTTAAAAACTGTTCCTGGATGATTTTTAGAGTCACAGATACCATCCTGCTCACCAACATGTCTACCACCAGGCAAAAGCGGAAAAACTTTAGGACTGTCTGCATCTTTCACCCATAAAACATATGTCGTATTGTTTATTGCATCTCTTCCATCCGGATCCAGATAATTCACCGGATCATTCCGGCAGTACAGATACCGGTTCCAAGTGATCGGAAGCATCGGGTTCCCGCCTACCGGGTCGGGGGAGATAAACCTCGGGAACGTGGAATGGTAATACCGGGCGCCGAAATAGTGCAAATCCAGCGTGTAATCGATTTCCTTGTTAGTGAAGTTCAACAGATACGATTCCCGTACAATATCAGGCGGATCGTCGCCGACTACCAGATCAGACAAGCCATTGCCATTGAAATCATCCAAAAGCATTGCTGCGGTATCGCCGGTGTCTAGTTCACGACCTCGATTATTGACATTACCGGACTTTATTGTGTGACTAAATCGCATATAGATCGATGTGCTTCCACTCATTCTTCGAATTGTTCTCTGGTTCGCTTTTCGACATCGTGAATATGCTGATCAACAGGTCCACCTTCGTCATGCTGCCAGTATTCACCTCGACCATAATACCTGTTAAATCCCGGTGGTATTATTATCGAGTAACTAAAACCTTCAGTTCCTATCAAAAATGATACCCATCCTACGCCATGTTTCCAATTCAAAATCAGATAAACTGGTTTAGAAGTATTTAATCCTTCTAATCGCCAGTTAGTAATGCAACTTGCCACCTGCTCTAGCTTTAAGATGTTACCACCCTTATCATCAGCTATTTTTATATTGATTGGCTGCCCCTGATCACTGATTTCAAAGCTATATACTAAATTAAAAGTTGCGTTTGCTCTCATCACAATTTCCGGCAAATCAAAATGGCATAATTCAATTCTCGTACGGATGACATTCTTTTGTTCATCTGCAACGCATAGATTAATGAATGTAATGAACATAACAAAGTATAATACAAGCTTCATGTTGTTAACTCCTATTATTCAAAATCTGCCCTTGTTCGATCTTCGACATTTTTAATGAATTGATCAACCCCTTTGTCTCCATGCTTCCAGGGTAGCCCTAATACTCGTAAAATCATATGTCCATACAATTCGTGGGCTGCAGTAATCGCATTTTCTATAGCGGGTACATTAGATAACAATCCGTCATTGTTGGCCAGAATAACCTCTGACTCATTATCGGATATTTCATTTACTACACCCAAATGTATTGTAGCAATTGCATCATTTGGGTCACTGCCGGGATAGTTGTTAATGATATCTTGTCTTACTTGTTCTTGAGTTCGGTAAGTGAATTCCATCAAATCACTTGATGTTCCGGTCCTGACGGTAATCAAATGAGTATCAGAAACCAGCGTAATCAAATCATTAAAATTTTGATTGCTTGTTCTCGCACGACGCAAAGTATTTTCACAAATTCGGTTGCTGTTGGTCAATGTAATAGTGTTCCGGAGTTTTGCTGGAACGCTACTTCGGATTCTTTCAAGAGCTAAAGCATCTGAAACCACGACTTCCAAGCCATCCGGATCCAAATAATTCACCGGATCATTCCGGCAGTACAGATACCGGTTCCAAGTGACTTTTCTGTTTCGTAAATCCTAACTCTTCAACCAGATCAACATCCCGGCAATAATAGCGGTCATAATAGGCGTCATCAAATTCACCATAATAAATTCCATTAATCAGACTGTTATTCGAGATAGCATACGCTTGTTTGCGCTCATCATAATCTATTGGGAAAAACACCTGTTTTATAAAGCCATCTGGATACCCAATAGCGCTACTAATCACGATAGACAGGTGACCCTCCTTTATATAATCACTGCCTGGAGGTGGATTAAAAAAATAGTATCCACGCAATTGCATGATATCCTCAACATCGTGCGAGGGTTCATTTTCACCATACGGAAAGAGAAACAACTCTTTATTGCTACGTAATATTTTCCAATAAGTCATTAACACTTTTTTTTCCATTCTCTTTCCTACTTTTGATTCGTAAAAGAAATCATAAACAACATGACCAAGCCAGCGAGAGGAATCTCCAGCAAAGTTTTGAACAGGAGTGCTCCAGCGGGGTCCGTAATAGTAGTGTGTAAAAATATCCGGACACTCTTTGAGATCGGTGTCGGACAGCAAAAACGTATAGAACGTTTCAACCAGCCTTAGTCCTTCCTGGACACGAATACTATAATGGTCAGGTTCTGCCGCAATCGATGCGCCGGGCAAAATCAGAAACAATATGACAATTATATAAAGGATTCTGGTTACTG
>CAYOJK010000048.1:0-5032 GCA_964404285.1 uncultured bacterium
TATGCCTTCGAATCTCTTTGAATACCCTTTCCAATACATTGGTCGAGGAAATTTTTCGTTTATTAAATAATTTTGGGGACAGACTTCTAATTATTCCGCAAATATAGCAATTTATTTATGACAATTCTCTCAGAAACTCATAGCGCAACGATTCAAAGAAGTAAGATACGAAATTTTGGGGGACATCCAATTTAAGATTTTTATTGTTCTTTCATTTTAGGCGGTTTCTCTAGCAATGGAGAAGGGACCGGGGTGGATAATTAGAAGTCTGTCCCCCAATAATTATGAGAAAGTGCTGAGAGATGAGGTCTAAGGTCAATCTAAGGTCAATAATTGGAAGTCTGTCCCCAAATAATTTGTCCCCCAATAATTGGAAGCTAAAGATGGCTTTTTTACATTTTGAGCCAGAGGGCTTATAATCAAAACCTGATCAGCAGCTTGGTGAAGGTATAGGAATTATGGTCTTGGCAAAGAGGCAAACACGATGAAACAGAAAATTTTTATCGCTATAGCATGGTTTCTTTTAGCGTCTTTATCGGTAACAGCTCAAAAACCGATAGAAATTCCAGAAATGCTGGAACCTTGGGTGGATTGGGTGTTGTATGGTCAGGAGAAGCTTTATAAAGGCATACCGCTATACAATGACAATGGCATGAAAATATGCGCATGGCCGGGGGAATTGGCGTTATCGGTCAATGGTCATGGAGGTGTTTTCAGCCAGTCTTGGGATATCAATTGTGAGACTTGGGTGTCGTTGCCGGGATCGGAGCCGTTCTGGCCACTGGATATCCTTCTGAACGGGGAGCCTGCAATCACGGTCAAACGCAACGGCATTCCTTCCATCAAACTAACTGCAGGAAATTATATGATAACCGGCCGCCTGAAATGGAATTCTCTGCCGGAACACCTGTCGATTCCGAAAGATACGGCGCTGATCAACTTGGATGTGGATGGCGTCGCGATCGAGTTTCCTCGTATAGATGAGCAGGGACGGATATGGTTCCAGGCGGAACGGCGAGCGGAACCAACAATCGAAAATCGGCTGAGCGTTCAGGCATACCGGTTGATTCGTGACAGTATCCCACCGGTCGTAACGGTGTTGTTAAAACTAGATGTGTCGGGAACAGCCCGAGAAGTAATCCTTGGGCCGATTTTTTCCGCTGGTCAAACGTTTATACCGCTTTCACTGACAAGTTCATTGCCGGCGCGGATCGATCCGGATGGTCGTCTGGTTATGCAGGTTCGCCCAGGGCAATGGTCTGTCGAGCTGAAGGCCAGGGGCATTGAACCGCTTGCAGAGTTGATGTTCGAGCGTCCCGAGGACGGTTTTTGGCCGAGTGAAAGCGTTTGGGTGTTCGAGGCGCAGCCGCATCTTCGGGTTGTTGAAGTGAGTGGCGCGTCGGCTATTGATCCGCAGCAGACGATGCTACCGGAAAAATGGCGTCATTTGCCGGCCTGGAGGATGACACCGGGCGACTCGTTGATTTTTAGTGAAATGAAGCGTGGCGAACAACAAACCTCACCGGATCAACTGATGTTGGATAGGAAAATGTGGCTACGGTTTGACGGTTCGGGTCTAACCAACCGAGACCAGATATCCGGTAGAAAAAACTCCGATTGGCGCATGGAGATGCTCCCGCCGATGAGTCTGAACAAAGTCGAAGTGGATGGAGCTATTCAGTTTATCACGCGCCGTGAAGGCACAGAAAATAAGGGTGTCGAGGTGCGTAGAGGGCAGATGAATCTGGTGGCGGAAAGCGATTATTCAGGCAGCTTGTTTAGGATGCCATTGACAGGATGGAACCAGCATTTTCAAGAAATGACAGCAAAGCTAGCGTTACCACCTGGATACCGGCTGATCCATGCCACTGGTTTTGATGCGATTTCCGATACCTGGATCAGCCGATGGGAACTATGGGATATGTTTTTCGTTCTTCTGATCACGGCGTCGGCAGCTCGATTGATATCGAAAAAGACGAGTGTTCTGGCTTTTGTGACTATCGGACTTCTCTATCACGAAACCAACTCGCCCCGATGGATATGGCTGGCGCTCTTAATCGGCGTCGCCTTTCTAAAATATCTGCCGAAAGGCAGACTCAAAAAATTGGTTCAAATATATCAAATAGGCGTTATCCTGTTTCTAGCTATCTTCGTCTTTAATTTTGCTGTTAAGCATTTACGAGAGTCGATCTACCCACAGCTTGAAACTGTCTACCTGCAACCGGATTACAAAGTATCGACCGACGTAGCTAAAAATGCCGCTCCGACTCTTGGCAGATCACGGGATTTTAGCGTCATGGGAGATGCGCTTGAACGGGGTCTGGAGGCAGTGGATGCTTCCGTGGGCGATTTGACGAGCCATGTGAGCACGAAAAGAGAACGGGTTTTTCAATATGACCCCAATATGGCGCTCCAGACAGGACCCGGACTTCCTGAATGGGAATGGCGAACGGTCACGATGAGTTCTGGACCCGTGAGCCCCGGCCATACTCTGACGTTGTTTTTGATCGGACCTAAAACAAACATGATCCTAGGGATTCTCAGGGTTCTGCTGATGATTGTGCTGGTAGCCGCTTTTCTGGAAATTACTTATCGACGCTCAGCAGGCTTGAGCAGCCTTAACCTTAAAAATCTCTTTTCTTTCTTCGCCTTGATACTCTTCCTTTTGATAGCGCCTAACTCGACACACGCAAGTGAATTCCCATCACCGCAGCTTTTGGATGAACTGCGAATACGGCTACTGAAAGCTGACGACTGTTTTCCCAATTGCGCGGATATCACGAACATGTCGATGCGTATCACGCCGGTCGATCTCACGCTTTCCCTGGTCGTCAACAGCCGGATCGATACGGCGATTCCGTTACCCGGCCATCAGAAACAGTGGCTGCCTCAGGAAGTTACTCTGGATGAACAGCGACAGGGAACATTGTTTCGTTCTGGTGAGATATTCTGGATGTTTATACCCGAGGGCAGGCATCAAATTGAACTGAAGGGTTTGCTTCCTCAAAACAATATGGTTCAGGTGTCTCTTCCCATGAAGCCAGGGCACATCGATGTGCAGGCGGATGGATGGTCTGTTGAAGGCATTCGGGACAACGGTTCCATTGACAATCAAATCCAGTTTCAACGGTTGACAGCCGAAGACATAAAACCAACAGATATATTCGAAAGCGGCATCATGCCTCCGTTTGTTCAGGTTGAGCGCTCGCTTTTGCTGGGCCTTGAATGGCGAGTGGTGACTCGTGTTCATCGATTGACGCCCCTTGATTCGGCGATAATACTTGAAATTCCTCTTATTCCCGGCGAATCGGTCATCACTGAATCAGTCGATGTAAAAGGTGGTTTTGCGCGTGTAAACTTTGACATGGCCACAAAAGTGAAAGTGTTTGGATGGGAGTCTGTCTTGGAACCTTTTGAGGAAATTGTGTTAAAACATATGGAGACTCATGCATGGGCTGAGGAATGGGAGGTCGATGTCAGTCCGATCTTACATCTTGAATATGACGGTATCCCTGTAATTATGCATCAACAGGAAGACAGATGGTTGCCACGGTGGCGTCCCTGGCCGGGTGAAGAAGTTCATTTGGCCGTTACTCGGCCGGAAGGCGTAGATGGCCAGACATTGACGATCCAAAAGAGTGTGTTGAGTGTGAGTCCTGGAAAAAGTGTTACGGAATGTGAATTGAATCTGGCCATCCACAGCGGCCAGGGAACTCATCATGTTATTCGACTTCCAGAAGGCGCCGAAGCGCATCGCGTTCAGATTGACGACAAGGATCAGCCCATGCGTCATGAAGGCCGAGATATAACGATTGCGGTTACGCCGGGAAAGCAGAACGTTCGGATTTTGTGGCGGGAGAATCGAGGCATATCGTTTCACTTTAAAGCATCACGTATCGATCTGGGGATTCGTAACGCCAACGCAAATATTGAAATCACGTATCCAAAGAATCGTTGGCCATTATGGGTCTATGGCCCGCGATTGGGCCCGGCCGTGCTTTTCTGGCCACTTGTTATGGCTATTTTTCTTGGAGCGTTGATTCTGGGGAGAACGGGTATTTCTCCAATGAAAACAAGACACTGGCTCTTTTTAGGGCTCGGGATGACCCAGAGCGTAATAGGGGGCTCCGGGTCCTTGGTCGGAATGTCTTTTTTATTCATCATTGTAATATGGATAATTGTCTTGCATTTACGCAGCAAACTCAGCCGTGACCTGAACAGAAGGATTTTTGATCTGATGCAAATCGCTATTGTGATTTTGACTTTTATCGCGCTGATTTCAATGATAAGCGCTATCAGTAGCGGGTTGGTGGGGCATCCGGAAATGAACATTGCCGGTAACTCATCACGCTTCAGATTCTTGAAATGGTATGTGGATTCAAGCAACCCCGAATATCCGCCGATAGGTTTGTTTTCTATCCCCGTGCTGTTCTTCAGACTGGCGATGCTCCTGTG
The DNA here is from genome assembly GCA_964404285.1 of uncultured bacterium. Classification (GTDB taxonomy): domain Bacteria; phylum CSSED10-310; class CSSED10-310; order CSSED10-310; family CSSED10-310; genus JBASEY01. The sequence goes on from CAYOJK010000048.1 coordinate 4,456, forward strand.
GGCGCTTTGGGCTGCTTTCTATATGGTGGATATCATGAAATGGGCCTGGACTTGTTTTTCAAAACCTTATTACTGGCGACCATTCTGGTCTAAAATTCAAAAGGTGGAAAACCAACAAAAAACTAATCGGTAGTTACGATGAAAAAACACAATTAAAAGGCGTTGTGGCAACACGGGAGTTTAAAAATAGAAGCTATGTACACAGATACACTATATAACGAGAAACAATATTTTACGCAATGGTGGCCTCGGCTGCTTATTGGCGCAATGGTTGTTTTCATATGGTCCGGGTTTGTGCAACAGATTTTTCTCGGGCGTCCTTTCGGCAGCAATCCTGCCCCGGATGAGATAATGCTTGTCATCTGGTTGGCGTTTGGGATTCTGTTGCCGTTGTTGATGTTTACCAGCAATCTTCAGCTCCAGGTGCGGAGAGATGGTTTTTATTATCGCTTCAGACCTTTTCAGCTCAAAATGCACGTGTTACGTTTTGAAGAAATGCGCTCGTATGAAGCGGTGACTTATCCCGGATATTTCATAAATAAAAGTGGCAAAACCTTAATATCGTGATATAATTCAA
>CAYOJK010000049.1:0-5011 GCA_964404285.1 uncultured bacterium
TTTTTCTTTATTTTAAATCTACGAACAGGATGAAAGACTTTTTACACACGCATCAAGGTTAATTGGATAGAGCGGTAAAGGCATCGTCTATTAATTATTTGATAGGAGCGGAAAACATTTTGGTATCTCGACGATTGCTTACACAGATTGAGCCTGAAGAATCAAACTTCAGGCTTGCTGTGCTGATTGACGCTGACAACGCACAAGCGGTGGTTATTGAAGCCCTGTTGGCTGAAATTGCAAAATATGGAGAAGCAACGGTACGTCGTATATATGGAGATTTCACAAGCCAAGAAAGTGCATCATGGAAAAAGGTCCTCCAGCAATATGCAATTAAGCCAGTTCAGCAATTTAGATATACAACAGGAAAAAACGCCACAGACAGTATGCTAATTATCGATGCGATGGATTTGCTGTACACACGTAAATTTGATGGTTTTTGTCTGGTCACAAGTGACAGTGATTTTACTGGCCTTGCTGTACGATTGCGTGAGGAGGGACTCATTGTTCTAGGATTTGGTGAGAAAAAAACACCTGAGGCATTCAGAAATGCTTGCCATAAATTTGTGTTTACCGAAGTCCTTCGACCAACTGATCCAGAGAAATCATTAGAAGCTCTGGAAAAGGTTGCTATCGAAAACAAACCAAAGACAGTCCGAACATCTAATGAAGCGCCATCCCAGAAACCACCAGTCCCAAAATTGTTTCTCTTAGCTGCGCTAGACAAAGCAAGTGACGATGCTGGATGGGCTGCTCTTAGTGTATTCGGAACCTATCTTACAAAATTACAGCCCGATTTTGATTCTAGGCTTTACGGCTTTAAGAAACTTTCGGATCTTATAAAATCAGAGCCTGATTATTTTATTTTAATAGAGCGTAAAGTTCCAGGTTCAAATCAGAAAAACCTATATGTTCGTGCGAAGTAATTCTCTCATCAATTTAATATGCTTATTGAGTTAGGCTTGTGCTTGAAGTCTGCTTTGAGATCTGGGCGCCTGGAAGGCGTTACAATCGCCACAGCATGCCTTCATCCATCGGGGTCAAGCTCTGTTTCACACGTCAAAAGAGATTCAGATTGATGGGTATAAGTGTATGGCACACGAGTATTTTGATGAAGAGAGAAAAGCTCGGGAAACCAGGCGCCTGATCCACCGGCTGACGGAATTTGAAGCCTTTATGAGTCAGTGATCATACGAGACCTTGAATGATATAACTGTTAACCACTTTGAATTGCAAATTGAGTATAAGTTACCGTTTCTAAATGAAAAGGTAGAACGTCCTGATCAAGGAGTTCTACCTATTGGCGTACATAGCTCCCCGGGACAGACTTGAACTGCCGACAGGGTGGTTAACAGCCACCTGCTCTACCTACTGAGCTACCGGGGAAGATCGGTTCTTCACCGTTTAACCGATTAGATTATAACAAATAATCAGCTCAACCGGCAAGCGCTTTTTATAATATGCTTTTTCCCATAAAGCAAGTGTTTTTTTATGCTCAAAGTCAATCTCGTGCTTGAGCCTTAAAAGTCTATCTCTATCTCTCGATTAAATCGGTTATTAAATGACAGGGCACCATTCGGATATGATTCTTGGTTTCTCTTTCTCGCTTCTCGCTCCTGTTTTTTGGAAGTCTGTCCCTTAATTTGTTTTCAACGACTTTGGAGACCTGCTCCGAAATTAAGTGCTAAGTGCTGAGTGGGGCGTTCCGCTGACATAAAACGCTATTCCAGCTTCCTGCTTCTCACTCAATTTTTAGATGTCTGTCCCCAAGTAAGCAAATTGCTTTTTGGATGTCTGAATTAAATCAAGCCCGCCACGTATCCTCAAGCGCCCGCAACCAGTTAGAATTCGCTATCTTTGTCAAATCTGACTCGGAAAAACCTCTTTGTGAAAGAATGTCGAAAATTATCGGCAAGCCGGTCACATCTCTGAGTTCTGCCGGAATAGATATTCCATCAAAATCCGACCCCAACGCTACGTGATCGACACCAATTCGCTCAGAAATATACTCGATATGATCCGCTATGACAGAAACAGGCGTTTCCGCACTCAGTCCACCATCAGCTCGGAGAAATCCTATACCAAAATTAATTCCAACCAACCCGTTGGACGCAGCAATAATATCAAGCTGCTCATCGGTCAAATTTCTTGAACACGGACAGATAGCATGCGCATTACTGTGAGTCGCCACGATTGGTCGATCCGATATTTCAGCTACGTCCATAAATCCCCGATAATTCAGATGCGAAACATCAACCATGATACCCAGCCGACTACACTCCGTCACCAGCGCTTTTCCTGCATCCGTCAAACCTGGTCCAGTATCCGGCGATGAAGGAAAACGTATAGGAACACCGTGGCCGAAGGCATTGGGTCGGCTCCACACAATTCCTAGCGACCTCAATCCTGATTGATAAAAAACGTGCAGTGCATCCAGATCCGAGTCGATCGGTTCAGCGCCCTCAAAATGAAGCGCCGCGGCCAAAATACCGGAGCTCAAACATTCCCGAATTTCATTTACCGTCCTGACAACTTTCAAAGCTCCAGCAGAAGCGACCTCAAGACGAAACAGCCCGGCCATTGCCCGAATAACGCCTTGTTGCACTTCGGTGGTTTTTAACGAGGTAAACTCTGGAATATCAAAGTGTGTGGCCTGCTTATCCGGATCAGGCGAGTTGCGCTCCGGCGGTACCATGATCGCAAAAAGACCTCCTCCAAAACCACCCAGCTTTGCGCGGGGCAAATCAAGATGGCCTCTGTCGCTCCGCTTAAAAAAAGACTGTTCGGAACGTGATTTTGTGATGAACAAATTCAACAAAGTATCATTGTGGCCGTCAAATACGACGATAGGTGAAGCATTTTGCATGGTTTGCTCCTTGCTGAGAATAAAAGGAAAAGGATAGCTTTTACGGGCAGAGACTGAAATCTGGTTTGTCTCGATTTACCAGTTTATACACATCGGTTGACGTCACATTGGCTCCAAATCCGCATTCTGCATCTGTTGACAACTGATCGACAAAAACCCAATCTCCACCAAACGTGATCTGGATCACACAGTCATCCTGTCGATATTCGAGTGTATTTCCTGTGGGCTTAATTTCGGCGCAAACCTCGCCAAAGTGATCACGATAAAAAGCCGACAGATAGAAGCGAACCGAGCCGTCTTCCTGCAGCTCCGCCGAAAGCGATCCGTTGGCTGCCGAATACAAACCTGTGATTTTGGGTGATTTTTCACCGGTGGAAACACCGGCTTCCTGAGCAGGAATACGTATTGTCAATACAAATGGCGCTGAGTCTGTATCATCAGATCGAGTTTTAGAAATAGTGATAAGATACGTGCCAGTTTCAGGCAAAACCCCCGTCCATTTACCTGTAAAATCTGCGTTTTTAAGCTTGTTGCCATCTGGGCCGGTTACCGCCAGTAGAAAGCGATTTTTGCTTGCAGTCAGCTCAACCGTCATCAATTGGTCTTTTTTAGCGCGTAACACATAACTGGTTTCAGACGATACAGCTCCGATAATATCCGTACTGTCTGATCCAGGCGCAAAATGGATATGCCGAGGTTCCGCGCTTGTTTCAGTAAAACAACACAACGCAATAACCAATGCGATAGTCGTTGGGATCAGCGCTCTCAATTTTTTAAATGACCCCCCAATAAAAAACTTGATCAAATTATTACTATGCACGCGCATTTTCTCCGGTTATTTACAATCCTCAACACACGGGTGGCTTTGTATCTATCTTCGATAATCTTGTCAAGGTATTTTCGTGCGGTTGAAATAGTTGGCCCTCAACTGTTGTTAAGGTGTAACATCCCAGTTTTTAAAGGTCTCGACACGTGATGTTGTTAAGTGTGGTACAGAAGTCTGTCCCCTAATTTAAAGTTGCTACCGAGTCTGATCACTAGAACATTTTGGAAGTCTGTCCCCAAATAAATTTCGAAGAACCAGGTTCGCAAGTTTATAATAAAATTGTGACGTGCTTTATTTACTTTGTAAGCATAAAATAAACGAAGCAACTTTTGTTTGAAAATCAGGGAAAACACAGTGACAAATTCTGATTATAATGAAAACGATATCGCTTTTATGAAAGAAGCGTTGGATCAGGCACGCCTGGCAGCCGCTCTAGGTGAAGTTCCTGTTGGAGCAATCGCTGTAGTTGGCTCACATGTGATCGCTCGAAATCATAATCGTATTGAAATGAACAAAGATGCATCTGCTCATGCGGAAATGCTGGTTCTACAAGAAGCATGCAGAATACTTGGTCGATGGCGACTCACCGATGTTACTTTCTATACCACCATTGAACCTTGCCCAATGTGTGCAATGGCCATGGTTTTACACCGGGTTGACCGGATTGTCTACGGAGCAGCCGAGCCTAAAACCGGGGCTGCTGGATCTTTTCTAAATCTTCTGAATAATCCTGCTTTGAATCATAGCTTACGAATTACTCCAGGAGTCTGTGCCGACCAGGCTGCCGAAATTATGAAACAATTTTTTCGTGATAGAAGGCGAGAGCCATAAAGCGAGTCTACTCATTCATCGCAAGTTTTGAAAACTCAATCAGAATAGAAAATAATTTGACTATTCACTATAGGTGAAGCTATTTTCTTACGGAAGACCGCGGAGAGGTACCGAAGTGGTCATAACGGGCCCGACTCGAAATCGGGTTGACAGCCAAAAGCCGTCACGTGGGTTCGAATCCCACCCTCTCCGCCAGTTTCGTTTTTTCCACTGTTAAGTTTAAAGCAAATTTTTAAAGCCTCATTTCGAGCGCACTAGTCAGTTTTCAATTCCGCTTAATATTCCTTGAATTAAACAGGTCTTTCGTAGAGATCATCCCCCAGATTAAAATGAACAGAAGTCTGTCCCTCAAAAAGAAGCCCAGCCTTTATCTTCGGATTAGTGTTTGCTATTACTTTTTGGAAGTCTGTCCCCCAAAAAATAATAGAGACTACCCTCTGTGTCAATATGAATGAGACAGCTAGCCTATGAAAGATTAGTGTAGTAAA
>CAYOJK010000050.1:0-1866 GCA_964404285.1 uncultured bacterium
AACAGGGCTCACTTTTGCTTTTTATCGGGTTTTATGCTAAAAATTTATGGATTTACGTTACCTAACCGAGAATGAATAGCAGGTCTTAACAGGTTAGTTTTACGGTGTTAGAGTGAAAAAATAGCGTATCCATTTAACAGCTGCTGAAACGTGTATAATGGAATGTTAGCTTAAGCGATACTTTTACTTTTTTTTTAGATGTGATGATCATGTGGTTGAAACGGTGGGGAGGAGGATGTCATGGGAGAAATACTGCTTGGTAAAGGTGATCGACAGGTTCATCTGCTGGCGAAATACGGTAATCGTCACGGCTTGATAGCGGGAGCCACCGGTACCGGTAAAACGGTGTCGTTATTGGTGATGGCAGAAGGTTTTTCGCGGATGGGTGTCCCGGTTTTCGTTGCCGATGTCAAAGGGGACGTCGCCGGGCTTGCTCAACCCGGTGTTTTGAATGAAAAACTTCAGAAACGCATCGACAAGATCGGGATGGAAGATTTTACCAACGAAGCCAATCCGGTGGTTTTTTGGGACATGTTCGGAAAAGACGGACATCAAGTGCGAACGACGGTCAGCGAGATCGGTCCGACGTTATTGAGTCGAATTTTGGAATTGAACGAGACGCAAACCGGGGTGATGGAGATCACGTTTCGGTTGGCGGATGACCAGAATTTGTTGTTGTTGGATTATGACGATTTACGGGCGTTATTGGGGTTTGTCGCTGAAAATCGAAAATTGATATCGACCGAATACGGTCTTGTCAACCCGCAATCCATCGCGGCTATCCAGCGTTCACTGTTGACGCTTCAGCGGGAGGGCGGTGATGTTCTGTTCGGTGAACCAGCGCTGGAGCTCACTGATTTGATGCGAACGGATTTGTCTGGTCGAGGAATCATCAATGTACTTGTTGCGGATCAGCTCATTTTGAAACCTCGTCTATATTCCAGTCTTCTGTTGTGGTTATTGTCGGAGCTGTTTGAGACTCTTCCCGAAGTGGGTGATTTGGAAAAACCCAAGCTGGTCTTTTTCTTCGATGAAGCTCACCTGTTGTTCAATGATGCGCCGCCGATGCTTCGCCGACGGGTCGAACAAGTTGTTCGGATCATTCGGTCCAAGGGTGTCGGCGTGTATTTCTGCTCACAATTTCCGGATGATATTCCGAACGAAATTTTGGGGCAGTTGGGCAATCGTGTTCAGCATGCGTTAAGAGCGTATACGCCTCGTGATCAGAAAGCGGTCAAGACAGCGGCGGAAACGTTTGTAGCGAATCCGAATCTGGATGTCGCCAAAGTCATTTCACAGCTCGAGGTGGGTGAAGCGTTGGTTTCGACGCTTCAGGACAAGGGTGTGCCGATGCCGGTTGAGAAGACGTTGATGTGTCCGTCGCGGTGTAGAATGGGGGCAATTACGCCGGAAGAACGGGCGATGGTGCGGTCACGAAGCCCTGTAGGCGCTAAATATGACAAATCCATCAACCGCGAATCTGCTTATGAAATTTTGACTCGCCGGGCGGCAGAACGGGAAGCAGCAGTGGAAAAACCTGCTGGAACTCCTCAAACAGAAGAAAACAAAGGCGTGATTCATGACATGTTGTGGGGAACCAAAAAGCGGCAAGGCATGGTTGAAACGATGGCCAAACAAGCGGCCAGAACAGTCGGCGGCCAGCTTGGCCAGAAAATCATTCGCGGGCTGCTCGGAGGTTTCTGGGGTGGCTCCGGCAAAAAATCATAATAACAGCGACGCAGATAAGGAACACCGGATATGAACAATGGAGTTCTGACGATTTTGCTTTTGATCCTGTCCAATACGTTTATGACGCTGGCATGGTATGGACACTTGAAATTCAATCAGATGCCCGGTTTCCGCGAT
>CAYOJK010000050.1:1966-4927 GCA_964404285.1 uncultured bacterium
TGATTCTGGCGGTGTATTTCGTGTTTAAGAAGTGAACCAGCTTTATTCCGGTATCGCTTTTGTCGGATATCGAGATAGTAGTCTGGAACAATTGTGTAGACAGGACTTGACAACAGGTTTTCGGACAAGTGTTTTGTCAATTTCGTAAAAAAATCATATATTCTTTCGGTTTGATCATAAATTCTGTAACGTAATAGTAAGTAACGATGTCAAAGGATATTATTGTTTTTGCGTTACGAAGGGAGATGAACATGAGTAAAAAAATTATTGTTATCGGAGGTTCCGCTGCCGGGCCGAAAGCGGCGGCCAAAGCACGTCGTATGGATGAATTTGCGGACATCACTGTTTTACAAAAAGGTCCTGATCTGTCGATGGCATCATGTGGTTATCCGTATTATGTCGGAGGTTTTTTCAATGATCGAAATCAATTGCTTTGCACTCCTGCCGGAGTTGTTCGGGACACGAAATTCTATTGGAATGCCAAGGGTATAAAAACCAAAGTCGAAACGGAGGTTACAAAAATCGATCGGCAAAACAAGCAGGTTGAGTTTGTCGATCTTGTCACCGGTGAAAAAGGTGTTCAATCTTACGATAAACTGGTGATTGCCACCGGTGCGGTTGCCGGTATGCCGCCTGTTCCGGGAATAAATCTGAAGGGCATAACCACGCTGCAATCCTTGCAAGATGCCGATTATCTTCGAAAAATCAAAGATGACGGTAAAATCAGAAAAGCTGTCGTTATCGGTGGAGGTCTGATTGGTATTGAGACGATCGAGGCGTTGCATCTGGCCGGCATCGAACTGACGTTGATTGAGCTATTGCCGCAATTGCTGACATTTTTGGATTGGGAGATGGCGAAATTGGTCGAGAATTATCTCAAAACCAAAGTCAACGTTATCACCAAGAACGGGGTCGCTGAATTTTTGGGCGAAGACGGTGTATTGACAGGTGTCAAACTCCAGAACGGCACCGAAATTCCGTGTGAACTGGCTGTGGTTGCCATCGGTGTCAGACCGAATATCAAGTTGGCCAAAGAAGCGGGGATCACTATCGGGAATCTAGGTGGCATTCAAGTCAATGAATACATGCAGACATCGGACCCTGATATTTACGCTGTTGGTGATTGCTGTGAGATCAAGAATTTGATTACGCAAAAGCCTGTTTTAGCGCCTTTTGGTGATCTGGCGAATCTTGAAGGTCGAGTGGCCGGTCAAAATATCATCAAAGAAAAAAGCGCTGTTTTCCCTGGTACGATTCAGACAGGTATTTGCAAACTGTTTGATTACAATATCGGTATAACGGGTTTATCGGAGACAAAAGCCCAAGAAAGCAATATTGATTACGTAAAAGTGGTCAATGCCAGTCCGGATAAACCAGGTTTTATGGAAGGCAAACTGCTTGTGACCAAACTGTTGGCCGACAAAAAAACCGGTAAAATCATCGGCGCTCAGTGTTTGGGCCCCGGCGATGTCGCCAAACAACTGGCAACCTGGGCGATAGCGATTAAAGGCGGCTTGACCGTGGAAGACATGGTCAACGCGGATTTGCCTTATGCACCCCCGTTTTCATTGGCTATCGACCATAGCATCGCGTCGGCACATATTCTAGAAAACAAGATCAAAGGCGTTTTCGAGGGTATATCGGCGTTGGAATTTAAAGAAAAACTGAACCGTAAAGACGATATGTTTATTCTGGATGCTCGTGGCGCCGATGAATATGAACAAACCCGGTTGGGAATCGGTGAAAGACTGATCCCGATCGGCGCCCTAAGACAGCGGATGAACGAATTGCCGCAAGACAAAAACAAAGAGATTGTCGTCTATTGCAAAATATCGCTCAGAGGTTACGAAGCGGCTGTCACTTTGAAAGCATACGGTTATATGAATATCAAAGTGCTTGAAGGCGGTATCATGGCATGGCCGTTTACGAAAGAGAAATAGGGAAATTAACGAACCCGATAGAGTGATTAATCCGACAATATCCGGCGCCACATCCTGGTGTGCGCCGGTTACTCTATCAGGGTCGCTGGAAAAACGGCTCCGTTGGCTCTGAACAAGAAATGGATAACGCATGAATCTGATTCACAATTATGACACGTTTTTATTCGATCTGGATGGAACACTGACCGATCCCGGCGAAGGCATCGTCAACTCTTTGCTGTATTCCTTGTCCCGAATGGGTATTCAGGAAACTGATCATGATAAACTGTTGACCTTTATCGGCCCGCCGTTAGTCGATTCTTTTGTGCATTGGTATGGATTTGACGATGATCAAGTGGTAACGGCTATTGCGCATTATCGGGAATTTTTCAGGGATAAAGGGCTCTATCAAAACATCAAGTACGATGGTATCGAAACCATGCTGGACAAGCTGCACAAGCACGGTAAAAAAATGTTTATCGCCACGACGAAACCGACTGTTTTTGCAGAGAAGGTTGCGGACAGATTCGATTTTTCCCGGTATTTCCTTGAAATTGTCGGTAGTGAACTCGATGGCAGACGCACGAAAAAAGATGAAGTGATCAAGACCGTTTTCAATCGACATGATCTGCAAAAACATCGCTCGATAATGATAGGTGACAGATTGTATGACATAGTGGGAGCGAAGAAAAACGGGATCGATTCAATAGGTGTCGGTTATGGGTTCGGCAGCCGAAAAGAACTGGAAGATGCCGGCGCGGATTTTTATGTGGATACCATCGAAGAGCTTCAGACCCTGATATTAGGAAATCAGATAAGTTAATCCTTTTTTTGTTATATCCAATTTGTTCTACACAGAAGTCCGAGGTGTTTTTGAAGTTAGTTAAGAGTTCTATTGAGTCGAGTCAGCCAAGAGGGTGATCTTGGGGGCTAATGATAATTCATATCATTAGTTGATGAATTTACTCATTCCAACCAAACTCAAAGGTTCCGAAATCGCCCCATATTTCTGTTCCTGTCGGGTCTGTCAATGCCGCATACC
>CAYOJK010000051.1:0-4740 GCA_964404285.1 uncultured bacterium
GAGGTTATATGGTGTATTACTATATCGACTTTATTCCTGAAACGAATAAAATTGTTGGATTTACGGATAATACTCTTTCTGTGTATGAAATCGCAGAAAGGGATTAATATCATGAAAATAAACATATCGGTTGCAAGTAACATTATCTGGGCTTTTATCTTTATTCTGATTTTTACTTGGCCACAGTTCAGATAAAAGTGGCTTGAAAAACAGGAAAGGAGAACAAGATGAGGATAAAAATTTTTAAAAAGATAGCCACACTCGCTTTTTTGATAGTTGTCATGATGTTTTTGCAAGGAGTAAAGGCAGAAGAAAAGTCTGCAAAAACTTCTGGCGATGAATCTGGAGTCAAGCTTCTTTATGAACTGACTTTTCCTGACTGCATCGAGACATATAGCCTGGAAAAAGGGGAAGGAGGGGAATTGCGAGTTGGGAATATTCTTACTCTTAATGAAATTTATAAGATCGATAAAAATCTCGATAAAAAAATTATGATGAAAAGGGGAAGTCGTCATATATCAGATCATGTGAAAAATACTGAATCAACAAATGAAATTGTGGATAAGAAAAAAAACAAAGAAAATGTTAAAGCTATTAAATACGCAGAATGTGAATTGAACTACAATGCGTTCGATTCACAAGGCGAACACCTAATTGAATTATTAAATTGTGGTGATGAGTGCACTAAGGTGAGAATTACAAATTTAATCACTAAGCAAGCGCTTGTTCCTGAAGATTCTGTGTTTCCTATGGCTGTTTCAGAAAACAGAATATTTGATTGTGATTCATTTACTGGAAGGTCAAGAATAATAGATTTTTCAGGCAATATTATTGCTGAACTTCCGTCAATTGCTGCGGCTAAAAGTCATAGATATGGATTCATCGGTTGGGGCTGGGACAGGAAACTATATTTTTTTGATTCAAATGGCAGCCAATTAAACTATCAGCTATTCCAGTACAGTCATATTAATTATTTTGATGTTGATTATTCGACAGGTATCTCAGCAGTAATCGATCTCAAGGATTCTAAACTACTTATATACGATCATCATGGCAAACTTTTGGCGACTTTCAACGTGAATTTTTCAGGGCATTCTATCGGACTTGGAGTGTCTTATGGCGGTAATTTCGTTGCTGTTCTAAGTCATAAAGGGTGGATAAAGGTTTTTGATATCAGAAACAAAAAAGAATTTTGGAGTAAAAACGTTGATATTGGGAATGCCTTCCTCAATTGGAGAAAACCTGTTCCAGTATCGCAGGATGGAAAATACTGTGTTCTAAATTGTAAAAAAAGAAAATCTTCAGATGACTCAAACATGGTTGTATTAAATAAATCCGGCAAAGTGGTGGATTCTATCGATCCTCCTGATGCTGAAAGATCATATTCCCATTACGTCATCCAATTTATCCAGGATTCGAGAAAAATTTTGGCAATTTATGACAACACCATTTTTGTTTTCGAAATTATATGAGGAAAAAGAAAATGCCAATAATCCTTTCTCCAGTTACCCCGTTTCCAGGATATCTACAATGGCCTTGATCTGATGAAAAAATAGTTAGCCCTAAGGAAAGGTAGGAGATGCAAATGAAAAAGCAGACACTAAAATTGATACTGATTGCTTTGATGGTTCTTGGTATTTGGCGAGCAAACACATCGGCAGAAACCGGGGACGTAAAATCAAGCAAATCAGAACTCAAACTTGTGTATGAACTCACTCTTCCGGAATGCATTACGGCATTTTCCGTCAAAAAAGGCCGAGACGGAAAAAATGAGATTGACAAGATTCTGACGATTGCCGGCATATATGAGATCGATGACAAGAAACAGGCCAACCTGATAAAGAAGCGAACTCAAGAATTGCCGGTAAAAACGAGATGTTATCCATCATCTGAATCGTTTAGTCCCGATGGGCGATACGTTGTATTTGATAACAATCCCTCCGAATATCCTGTCAGTTTCATTATCCACGATTTTGAGAAGAGAACATCCTGCCCGATAGATGTCGCTCTCTTTGGCGCATTTTCAAATCGATCTATAATGTTTTTTGCCCGACAGGTTCCATCACTTATTACCGATTTTTCAGGCAATATAATTACAGAATTACCTGAAATGTTGACCATTAAAGGTTTCGAAAATGGGTTCATATGTGAAGAAGACGGTCCACATTTTTTCTTTTTGAATACTCAAGGTCAGTTACAAGCAGAAAAAGAACACCGTTCACCTGGGCTCGCTTATGACGTGGATCAAATTACCGGAATCACTGCAATAGTCATCCCGACAGAATCGAAAATGTTAATTTACGATGGCTATGGTAACCTCATGCAAGAATTTATTTTACAGAAGCTTGGGTATATGGCAGGAGTTGGTCTATCTGAAGGTGGTAATTATGTTGGTGTTATTAGTGGAAATGGATGGATCAGATTTTTCGATCTTAAAAACAAAAAGGAACTTTGGAAGAAAGACTTCATATGGGGTAGTCGCTTTGTTTCTTCCAGTTCGCCTGTGCCTATTTCAGAAAACGGCGAATATATTATTATTTACGGGGATTTGAAGATAACAGAGAATCCTACCTGGTCAATGATAATACTCAATAAAGAAGGCAATTGTATCGGGCAAATTAAACCGCCTGTGCCGCGAAATCTGATCCCCTATTATTACATAAATTTTATTTTAGGAACGAATAAAATTGTCGGGTTCACGGATAATACCCTTTCTGTATATGAGATCGTAGAAAGGGAATAACATCATGAAAATCAGCAGTTTATTCGCATATAATATTACCTGTGTTTTGTTTTTAGCGCTTGCTTCTCCAAGCGTAACCGGCATAGCGAAAGCCCAAACACCGACAGATACTTCTACCACTACACCAACGGAAACTCCTACCCCAACGCCAACCCGTACTCCTGTCATTCAAACACCTGTAACACCTGTCCCAGGGTATCTCCAATGGCCTCGCTCAGATACAATGTCAAATGCCGGCCTCGTGAATTCAACTTTTGGAGAGTTCAGATCCAATCATTTTCATGCTGGAATCAATGTTCCAGGAGGTGATGAACAATTTGCACATGCCTGTGTCGATGGCATAATTCTGTTTCGTGAAAAAGATAGGGGGAAAGCTGGAAATGTAGTTGGAATACTTGATTCAAATGGATATCTGATCATATATGCTCATTTGAGCGATAAAGGTTTTTATGATGATTTTCCGCCAAAGGACGCAGTGGTCAATGTATACACACCGGTTGGAAGAATCAGTAATACCGGTGATCTTCAATATAGCCCACATCTGCATCTCGAGATAAGAAATATATTACCAACACCAGACCCAGGATACGAAGAAAAAGCAGACGCCTATAACCCACTTTCCTGGTTGGATCCGCCTTGGACACCGACGCCAACATCCGGGAATCGTCCTCCCTTTCTGAATAATCTGTATGTTGTTCCGGAAGGCTCGGGGAGCGAAATCTGGGTGAACACACCTGCGCCTTATCTTACACCGTTACCTGATCCCCATAAAACCATTCAGATTCCACTTCCTTTCCAGACAACCCCGACGCCCAAGGTGTTTCACGCACGGGGAAAGCTGCAATTTATGCTGGATACATTTGATCGGATCAATGATCCAGGAAGCAAATGCGGCGTCTATGACGTCGGTTACAAAGTCGTCAGCGAAAATGAATGGAAATACCGGCTTCAATTCGAGGAAATTCCAAAAGACTTCATCAGCAAGGAAGAGTTGGTCTTCCAAAAAGGACCACCTGCATCATCCGGTGTTCATCCGACACGATTTATATATCGGCTTTTCATGCCCGTTTCAGAAACGCCGACTCCGACCCCGCCGATGGTTATCGAAGCGGAACCGACGCATCTTGGGGTATTCAATACGCTCGACTATCCAAACGGGACACCAGTTGTCTTGAGATTTGAAGTGAAATCAAAGGAACTTCATGGGTTTCCTGCACGGATACCGAAAGTTGAAGAAATTGTGATCATACCGGACAATCCAACCTTTTGGGTAGATTGCGAAAATGGCGATGACGATAATCCTGGCACGGACCCGCTTCATCCGATCAAATCTTTAAGCGAGGCATTATTCTGGAGTGGTCCAGGTGATCGGATATTCATTGCGCCAGGCATGTGCAATGCTGCAACCGGGCAGGGTTTTCCACTTGGAATGGTGGATGGTGTTGTACTGGAACTGGGATCATTTATACCGATCCACAGTTCGTTTCAGGCACGTATGGTTCATATTATTTGAATCATACGACGATCAGTCCGTGCATCGACGCTGGGAGCACTGATTCAGCATCGGCTCACATGGATGACAAGACAACGGATCCATCCGGTACACTCGATGTTGGTCGGGTGGATATGGGATTTCATCACAAGGTCACCATTCCCACGGCAACCCCGACGCCGACCGAGACACCCACTGAAACACCATCTCCCACCCCATCTGGACCGACGGCAACCCCGACGATGGGGCCGACAGAAACGCCATATCCAACCGACACGCCGTTTCCAACCCCAGTCGCAGTTGGTTTCTATAATGACGGATTTGAAGACGGTTTTGATGGATGGGATTGGGATGGATTATGGCATCCGGTATCAACCAATCTCTCTTCACCGTATTACACCAGCTATGCGGAAGTGGCAGAGGGTGACGTTTCGTTCTGGTCGTCAACTGAAAATCCGTCATCCTATCGCACTGTTGTAATTGACTTGAGTGGATATAATGGGTT
>CAYOJK010000052.1:0-4734 GCA_964404285.1 uncultured bacterium
AGGTGGGTCGATGAACGGCAGTCACAGACCATTTGGAGTGTTGTTCTCAAATGCGTCGATGTGTTTGGACAACCAGCGGGTTCCGTGTCTGGAAGATATCGGCGCTACGGTATTATCGTTGTTTGGTGTTGAGACCAAAGACCTTGACGGTATCCCTTTGTTCAAGACGCTTACCGAAAATACTTTCGCGGATAGTAATAAAGGTGATGATTTAACCAAAGGTAGCAGCAAACCAACGCCTTACACGAAAAGTGAATCACGGGAAATCCAGGAGCGATTAAAGAGGCTGGGGTATCTTTAGGGCACACTTTTATTTTCTATCACACTGAGTAAATAGGGACAGGCTAGGGGATGAGGTCTTCACAAGGAATCGCCGCCAGCATCAAGCTTACATTGCGTTGCTATAACTTAATTCAACAGGGACTTGGTTTGAAAATGGGGACCACTTCTTTCTGACAGGGCCGTCTTCCAGTTGAAAAATAGCCTGACTGGTTATGTGGTCTCTTAGTTGTATTGGGTTTTATTTTTCATCGTCTTTTTTTCAACATAGCGAACATATCCCCTGTATTATCCACGAAACTAATGCTTGCTAGTTTCATCTGATCTTCCGATACAAGGAACAGGCCACTATTTCGCATCCGGAGGCATGTTTTCGAACACTTTATTCGCGTCCGCCCTGGTGATGACGGTATCGTAAAGGCCGATGTCTTCGCCTTCGTGTTTGTTGATTCCGGTGTAGCTCAGGCTGGCATCCTCGTAACGTTTGAACTTGTAAACCGCGTCGTTCATCAGGGCGCTGTTGAACACTCCAAGGCTGATCAATAATTCGAAGTCTTTGATAGTCAGTCCTGTGACTTTCTTGAACAAACCTGGTTCAAGCTGGATAACCACATCTTTCAGAGTGCGCTCACGATAGTCGGTCAAATACATGAAGATAGGTATGCGCGTAGCGAACTTGATCAATTTTTCCTGAATCAGCTTGCGCTTACTTTTGTATTCCTTTTCTTCTTCCGTAAGTTTTCTCTTTTCCTGTGGAGTCAGTTTTTCGTCATTCTTGTCCCTGCGCGCCTTTTTGACTGCTTCAGACTTATTGATGATCGTCTCGATATCCTGATTCAGATTGCGAAAACCCTCGATGCTCATCAACGCGTTCATAGCGGCTTCATTTTCCATGAGTTTTTTCAAGGTGTCATTATCCACATTTACCAGCAACGCGCTCTCCCAGCGCCGCGCCAGCAGCGTTGCCGTCGTCCCGCTCATAGCCATGTCCAAAATTCCGGCAGCATCGATCTGCTTCATTGAACTGCCGTCATACGCTAGCACCGGCAGGAAACTGATGAACTCCTCGACTTTTTTCTCCGGGTTGGACTCACCTACATTCAATCGACAACTGTAATCAGCAATCTGGCGCAAGGCTCGATCCGGAGCGAAATCGAAGATATAACACTCCTTCTTGATGATCTCTACTTCGTTTGGATTGACACCGCCCGGATTCTTCAAGGTCCAGGGCGACTGTACACGAAATGCCGCCTGAAAGTAGGTTTCCGGGGTGGAAGCATTCCGCAACATGAGTATTCCCGTCCAAGGCCTTACTGTTACTCCTGTCGTTAATTTACCGCATGATAGAGTGATTGTTTTCGATTTAAGCGGCTCCTCCATCGCGTCCAGCACCGGCGGCAGTGCTGCAACACCAATACCGGCTGCAGGCCCCGCTGCTACGATGATTTCATAGTCGTCATAAAAGCGATTTTGGCGCTGCTTCAGCAGGTTGCGCATGGCATAACAAGACGCCACGCTGGGCAGGAACCAAAAGGTATGCGACAACACATTCAACAGCCGCACGTCGGAATAGGGCATCGGCGGCTTTTCTGCACCCAGTTTCAGGTTATCCACTGTCGTCGCCTGAAACGCACCTCGGATAAGGTCAAGCCACTTCTGCACCTCGTCTTCATACGTGAATCGAGCCTTGTCGCCAAGCCCTTCGGCAGCAAAAAATTGGTTCAGGTCGAATTCATCGAACTCGCCTAACATCGCAATATCCTTAATCGTATCGGGCAGTTGATAGGTCATTAGCGCCATGCGCGGCAGACAGAGATAAGGATTATCCGGCTTTGACCAGTCTGCCTTGGCTCGCTGTTCGTCCGAGTAAGTCCAGTTAAATATCTGCTCCTCGATAAATTCTCCTGAGGCGATGGCGCGAAACGGCGTCCCCGACAAATACAGATAATGATTCGTCGTGATCGGCATGATGTCTTCGTCGAAGTCGTCCAGCCCTTCACCTCGGCCAAACTCGATTTCCTTTTTGTCTTCCGCTTCGAAAAGGTCTTTAGCGTTCTCACGCCACGCGCCATAATGGTATTCGTCTAAGATCACACAATCCCAATTCGTCGCATGAACCCATTCGTTTTTAGTCTTGATACCTCCTGTGCTCTTGTTCTTTCCCAAATAGTCCTGAAACGAGCCGAAACAGACGATAGGTTTTTCTTTGTCAGCATCTTTGTATGTCATCAGACCCCCGGGTTTGATGAACTGCCAGCCTGTAAAATCGACATGCTCTTTCAGGTCGTCTTCCCAAGCGCTTTGCACAGCCGGTTTGAAGGTCAACACCAAGATCTTGCGCCATTTCATTCTCTTTGCCAGTTGATAAGCGGCAAAGGTCTTGCCAAAGCGCATCTTGGCGTTCCAAAGAAAATGAGGCGACTTATCACGATTCTCCCCATGGTAACTTTCGAAGTAGGCCATCGTCTTCACTACCGCCGCTTCCTGTTCGGGACGCATTTTGAAATCGAGCGACCGGTTCTCCTCATATAATTGCCTAGCGCGCACAGCGATAATCGCTGCTTTCACCTGATCGACCGTGCAACGGAACCATTCACCTTTCGGGTTTTTGATGCCTCTGGCCTTCAACGCCCGGTGAACCTCATGATCCACGAAACTGCTCCCATCATTGCGCATGGCAGTTTCTTCCAACACGATCCGATAAGCCAACTCGCCCGGGCGTAAAGTCGGATATTGCTGAGCAACGCGGCTCTTCACATCACCATTTGTATAACCAACTTTCAATAGCCCTGCATACTGCGGGTTTGTGTCTTCATAAGCGTAGATTTTTGGTCGCGACTCCGTCCGCAGAGGAAAGAAATCTGTTACCGATAATGAACGCGAATACACGCCAATATTTTGGGCGTCATTATCTGCTGCACGCGATCCACGGTTATTTGCATTCTTTCCCGGATGCCCTCTCTTACTCATCACCTGCCCCCTCGATCCTCTTGTGTGACTTGGCCGGCGCGGCCGGAAGTTTCAGTTGGTGACAATTTGTCACCGACTGATTACCTTCCTTCTTGAGCCGTTCTTTCAGCTTGTTCCAGTACTTTCGAGCGGTCTGATAATCCGGCTGCTGAATCAGCGCTGCGATGATATCTACTACGGAGAAATACCAGATTTCATTCCTCTCGTCATAAGTCCGACGGATTTTGAAATTCTCGAAAACAGCCAGGGCTTTTTCGTTGCTCATATGAAATCTCCTGTTTTATCCACAGGTAGAGACAGATTGGTCAGAAAGGTGTGTTTTTCCTCGCAATCAGTGGCCCGCATCTTCCAGTCGGGCGCTTTCATCTTCAACCGTCGACAAATTGTCGACAGTTCAAATCCACCCTCGGTTTTTACCCGGATTTTCATCTTGAACCAATAGTCACGTGGATTGACGCTCTCCGTCAAAGCTGCCACCACATCCACAACGGAGAAATACCAGATTTCATTCCTCTCGTCATAAGTCCTACGGATTTTGAAATTCTCGAAAACAGCCAGGGCTTTTTCGTTATTCATTGTCAGCCCCTCCTGCAGGCTCGTTTTCACTGGGCATCGGGCGGATTTTCGATTCAATGAATGCAATCTCCGCTTCTGTAAGTCCATATCGTTTATAGAGTTTTTCATCGGTCCATTGCTTCGTCATGTCAAGAATGGGAATAAATGCGAAAGTATCCCTTGTGATGCCATGAGAATACATGAATAGGGACATCAAAAATCGAAAGAAGCGTGTCTTCATGTATGTTAGCAGATTGCGTGCTTCTTTTTCGGTGGAATAGTGTCCTATCACTAAATACGTCTCGGTGCAGACCATACCAGGCGGCAATATATCTGTTCTCGCAAGGACGCGGCGAGCCCCGTCTGTCCCGGGATTTCCCGCATGTTCATGCCCGGAACGCGAAGAAACAACTTTCCACCTATCGATCATCTCCACACCGACAGTAATATCCTTTCTACTATATGGACCGATGCCTTTCTGCCAATACAATTCGATGTCACCGGTTTTCTTCGGTTTGACATATGTCCTTAGTCCGAATGGCTTATACGAAGAGACCTGCTCCTGCATTCTCCTTTCGTTCTTGCTCATCACTCTCCTGATTATAGGCACGGCTTGACTATGCCGGATAAACACGTCGAACTCATCAAGTCTTCTTGTGGCACGAATTTCTATTCCACCATGAATATTTACAATTTCGCAAGGGCCTTGATAGTCCTTGTCCCAAAGGAAATAGCAAATTCCACCAGCAACGCTGACACCCGGAAACACTTCAGATGAATCCTCAAAATCTACTATCTTCCTAATTCTATTGTCAGCAAGCATTTCTTCTCTAAACTCATTCAAGCCTTTTCCACCGCCAAACCAGCGTGATGGAATAATCATGGTCAGATACCGTGGTTTGAGTTTTTTGGCTTGTTGGACAAATCTAT
>CAYOJK010000053.1:0-4694 GCA_964404285.1 uncultured bacterium
AATGACTGTTTGAACACGATTTCAAAGATTACAAAGATGGCCAGGATTGGATTTCGAGAAAGCAAAGACTAATCCTGGTAATCCTTTAATCCCGTAATCGTGTTCAGACAAAAAAGGACAGTGGCACTCTACGAGCACAGTTCCTGATCTCATATTTCTGGATGTCTGTCCCCCCGGAAAAAGATGTCAGTACAGATGTCTGTCCCCAAAAAACAACCCCCCTTCTCTATTCATGGAGAAGGGGCCGGGGGATGAGGTCTTCACCCGACGTTCAGCCTATATCGCCTGCCAGGTATGTCGAAAATGTTGAACCGGCGTCTCTTGGCCTCTGAACTGCCACAGTTGGGAGGCAGGACCAAGGAAACTCATTACAAACCAAAATGTGTGAGCAGGATTACAAAAAAAGAAACGGGTCAGCGCCCCTGGAAATTTTGTTGTGGTGACCATGGCGCGTAAAAATTTCCGCAGCCAGTCTTCCGCTGTAAAGCCATAATCCCGAGTTCCATCAACTTCTTTTATCAGGGTAAACACACCGTCGGCGCATTTTTCCAATTGACCGGGTACGGGGTAATAGCCGCCGTAACCGCGATGCAGAATAGAAAAGTGAAATTCTTTTGATGTAAACAGTTGCGACAGGGGTGATTTCAATAGTTTATGGGGATCGATGTGGCCGTCACGAAAGTGCAGAGCCGTTGTTGCAAGTTTTCGGGAAGGTGAATCAGGGTCTAGCAAGGGGGCGAAAATCTGGAACATTTCGGTATAGATCTCGTTCTGTTTGCCTTGAATAGCATCTTCCGGCTGACAGAAATGCTCAAGAGCGCCGTTAACGATAATGCCGTCAAATCGGCCTTTCCAGTTTTTAGATAGGGTTTTGTAGTCTTTCTGAAACACAGTCAGATTTTTATCATGACAGGCTTTGCATTGTTCTTTTGAAATGGTGATGCCGACAGCTTCAATATCCCTTTCTGCAGCCGTTTCCAGTAGAGTGCCCAGCCCACAGCCGATTTCCAGAAGCCGGAATCCCGGGCCAGCTCTCAGCTCGTCCAACAGATAATGATGTTGTCGTTTTTGAGCAGCAAAAAAATCTTCTTTAGGGTTACCGTTATAGATACCCTCCGTATAATCTTCGACACCGGCAAACACTGAGATACCCGTGATGCCATAACACAATTGAACCGTTCGAACAGGGTCAAGATATTCTGTACTATCGGCTTTCAGTATCTCCGCCAGGCTTTCTTTCTGCGTCGTTATCGTATCTGTCATATTATATCCCCTGTCAATCCAAACACCCCTCTTTTAAAGCAGATACTGGAACCGTTTATTGAACAGGTCCAATAAATGTCTGCTTCTTTATACCCAACCTGGTTTTGAATGCAAACTTTTTTTTATCTGCCACGTCGGCGTGCTGCTGATGCCGAGACGCAGTTCCTGGTTTCTGGCACTGGGTCTCTGGTTGTGGTTTTTCGCTTGATTCATTTCTGCTGATTTGCCTATATGGTGGTAGATGACTATAGATTCTGAATTCGTACACTTGGAAATTGGTTATTGGTGATTGGATATTGAATCCTCCCACCCCGCTCCTCGCTCCTTGCTTCCCCTCTTTTGCTTTCTAAATCTAATCCCTTTATACTAAAGATAAATTGTTTCAATGAGTTTTTTTTCACACTCAACTCAAATGGTTCGAAAAATGGCTCTAGAACAAAAACACGATGATATTAACCTTCTCGCTCGATATAAAAAAGGAGAGTATTATGAGAAAGTGTTTATTTTTGTCTATGTTTGCCATCATTTTAGCGCCGGTTACTTTTAGCCAGATTTCCGTTACCATCGGAAACCCAACCTGTTCACAGAAGACTGAGCACTTACCATGGTCTCATAGGTTTGCTTATTCTGAATCCCAATATGGCATACCGGAAGATGAATTGGCGCTTCTGGGCGATATTCCTGTTAAGATAACAAAAATCGGCTGGTTCAACTGCGACAATCCACCTGTGTATGGCTATTCCCTGGATGTTTATATCGATCTTGTACCAAACACATATGATTTAAGCGGTATATCTACAACTCCATATGCTAATACAAACCTTGTCGCTACGAGTAAGCAATTGATTCAAACCAGTAATCTTTATTTTTTGGTACTGGATGTGCCTGTTGTCTATATACCTGGAAATGCACTGATTATTACTGTTTGTGACAAAAAGCATGGTGATAAGACATCTGAAACCTATTGGGCGGCAAACGATTTTGTTGGATGCGCTCTCACTCATTGGACTCCTCTTTGGTACTTTGATTGCAATATGACAACAGCCGACGTTCCTATCATGGGAAAGGAGAATCCCGATGCTTGGGCAACAACATGGTTTGAGTATCACTCACCTAAACCGACGCACAATTTGACAATGCTTTCACCTAGCGGGACAGGGTCGATAGGTAGGGTATTGCCGCCTCCTGGAACTCATATCTTTTCCGAAAATTCTATTGTGACCCTCTTTGCGACACCGAATTTCGATACTCAATTCGATTACTGGGAAGTTGATGGAGCTTTTTACTCCAATGATCAAAAGGAAACTTTAATGATGGATGATGAGTACACAGTGCAGGCTTTCTTCTTTAGGTCGATGGAGTCTCATCCATTGCCTTTCTACGAAGATTTCACCGATGTGCCAATAGGTGATATTCCTATCGGCTGGAGTAGGGACAGCATCTGCGTGGAAGTAGCCGACTCGAATAAAGCCGGCGGCGCTGTGCCGGAAATACGGCTGCGTCGAGATTATGATACTTGTCCAACAAAAATCTCCCTGATCACGCCACTAATTGATGGAACCAGATCAACCCGGATTATCTGCTCGTTTAAGTACTTAAGTACCTGGTTTTTTATGCCTTCCAGTTTTAATGTAAGAACCTCGGTAGATTATGGGATCACCTGGCAGTATTGCTTAATTGAGGGTGCTTTCTCTATGCAAAATGAGGCTTTTATCAACCTTGACACTGCTGTCGGCAAAGAATTCCTGATCAAGTTTGATTATACTCCACCAACCTTTTTTATACCTATTAGTACGAGTACAATGTGCATTGATGATATCTATATCGGCGAATTCCGGGAGTTCGATATGTTGACGCCTTCCGGTCAAGGCGCTGTTTCTCCTCCTATCGGACACCATGAGCGCCCTCTTGGCTATCAAATCACTCTTAATGCTCTGCCATCATCAACATGGTATGCTTTCGATATTGAAGGTGTGATTAACAGAAGCATCATATTCGACCCGATGAAGCCAAACAGCTTTAAATTTCTGGGCCCCAACGTCGATCAAGATAAAATATCTGCCGGTACGTGGGCTGATGGAACTTGGTATGTATCGACAATCGATAAAAAAACGAAATCTTCTGTCATATGGACTGTTGACACCGCTGATGGAACTATGACTGAAGTGGGTCTGTCCGACGAAACAATCTTGGGGTTGGCCTACGATGAGGTGAACGATATTTTCTATGGCGCATCAGATACAACGCTTTTCATAGTCGATAGAACAACGGGATCGGCAACAGCTATCGGAGCTTTTAACAATCGGCTGAAGATATCCGACATCGCTTATGGCAATGGAGTTTTGTACGGCCTTTGCTCCGATAAAGACAGCATTTACACTATTGATATCGCCAACGCTGAACTGACATTGTTAGGCTCACTTGGCATTGTATCTTTAAGTGAATCAGGAATGGAGTATGATAAAGACCACGACAGATTATTCTTGACTAATTATGGCTATGAACCACACAGTGTATCTTTATTAGAAATCGACCTGACTACCGGCCGTGCTGTTCGTTTCGGAGACTTCCTAAAGAATGAGGCTCATCACAAGATCAAAGGTCTCGCTATACCATACGGTAACATTTACTCATGGGAATTCGACCGTTGGGAAATTGATGGTAAATTCTATTCCTATGAACCACTCACGACCGTTGTGATGGATGCCAATCATACAGCACAAGCCTTTTTCACTAATAACTACCCTCTGGGTATCCGGCTGGAGATGCCTACTATGGCTTATCCCGGTGAAGAATTTTCTATTATCGGCTATTTTGACAACCCGGGTGAACCCATGAGCAAAGTACCGACATTCTTTATCATGGAAGCTTATGGCAATTTCCTGTTTTGGCCGTCCTGGAAACTGTTCGTCGATCCGGAACATACTGAGATCGATTTTGAATATGTCGATGTTCCAACCGGCACAACCAGTATCACAGTTATGCCTCCGTTTGAATGGCCGGATACCGGTCAAGACATCGTAACCGGCCTAGGATTCTATGGCGCGATGCTGAACCCGGAAATGAACGGTATTATGGGTGAAATGGCTGTCCAAGAATGGGGGTACGGACAGTAGAACTAATTCAGGAGAAGAAAAGATATTTCTTTTTTCAATTTCCAATATCCAACACCCAATGTCCAATATCCAACGGAGCGGGTTTCAGTGGCTGTTTGAACACGATTTCAAACCCTATTCGCGTTCATTCGCGTCCATTCGCGGTTCTCCCACTTTCTCGCTCCCTGCTTCTTGCTTCTTGCTTCTTGCTCCTTGCTCCTCGCTCCCTGCTTCCCGCTTCCCCTTTTTGCAGTTTTCAGCCAGCTTCGATATACTTAAACTGAATGATTTGAAGGAGTTGATTTTAATGATCAACACAACAAAATTGCAGAAATA
>CAYOJK010000054.1:0-4229 GCA_964404285.1 uncultured bacterium
AACCCATTATATCCACTCAAGTCAATTACAACAGTGCGATAGGATGACGGATTTTTAGTTGACGACCAGATCGGCGTCCAGGTTTCTCCATAATCTATACTGATGAAAATCTCCCGCTTGTCGAGGCCGGGTCTGGTTCCTTCCGTCTGCTCCCAACTGCTGAACATCAACTTCGAATGTTCGCCTATCACAACCACCGGTGAGGTCAATGATCCTGAATTCGTGTCTCCCGTATCGTAATCACCACTTGCATTCTGACCATACCAGAACGAAACGTCACCCTCAGCCACTTCCGCATAGCTGGTGTAATACGGCGAAGAGAGATTGGTTGATACCGGATGCCATAATCCATCCCAGTCCCATCCATCAAAACCGTCTTCAAATCCGTCATTATAGAAACCAACTGCGACTGGGGTTGGAAACGGCGTGTCGGTTGGATATGGCGTTTCTGTCGGCCCCATCGTCGGGGTTGCCGTCGGTCCAGATGGGGTGGGAGATGGTGTTTCAGTGGGTGTCTCGGTCGGCGTCGGGGTTGCCGTGGGAATGGTGACCTTGTGATGAAATCCCATATCCACCCGACCAACATCGAGTGTACCGGATGGATCCGTTGTCTTGTCATCCATGTGAGCCGATGCTGAATCAGTGCTCCCAGCGTCGATGCACGGACTGACCGTCCCCGTATGGTTCAAATAATATGAACCATACGTGCCCGATACAAACAATGGATTGGAGTCAATGATCCCGGTTCCCGGATGTGGAAAATAATTATACGGTCCTTCGCCATTTTTATAAAAATCAATGAATTCCAGATACTGAGATGAAGCGGCTTCCGCATATATTCCCCATAATTCGTTATCTGCAATGATGGTATCTGAGACAAGCAATTTGGAATTTTTAGAACTGTGGATCCCATGCTGCGAATTTTCGGATATTGTGCAATTGTGAATCTCGACAAAAGGATCATTCCCGCTCATCGCGTTTACGTACAAGCCATTATAACCGTTCAACTCAAGAATACAGTTTTCAATGTAAGGCGACGAAGAGTTAGTACACCAGATGCCATCGGAGCAAGATGATATATGACAGTTCTTTATTATCGGGCTTGAATTATCCATGAAAATACCCGTGTATCCATGCGTCAACCGGATATTCTCTATCATCGTATTACAATCCGTGGTATCCAGACAACACAAAAGATCTTCGGCGCCATTGCCTTGTATCCAGGTTCCGCCCGGATAGAAATACCCGCTCCCTTCCAGTACAACACCATCCACCATTCCAAGTGGAAAACCCTGCCCGGTTGCAGCATTGCACATGCCTGGCGCAATGAATATCCGATCACCTGGACCACTCCAGAATAATGCCTCGCTTAAAGATTTGATCGGATGAAGCGGGTCCGTGCCAGGATTATCGTCATCGCCATTTTCGCAATCTACCCAAAAGGTTGGATTGTCCGGTATGATCACAATTTCTTCAACTTTCGGTATCCGTGCAGGAAACCCATGAAGTTCCTTTGATTTCACTTCAAATCTCAAGACAACTGGTGTCCCGTTTGGATAGTCGAGCGTATTGAATACCCCAAGATGCGTCGGTTCCGCTTCGATAACCATCGGCGGGGTCGGAGTCGGCGTTTCTGAAACGGGCATGAAAAGCCGATATATAAATCGTGTCGGATGAACACCGGATGATGCAGGTGGTCCTTTTTGGAAGACCAACTCTTCCTTGCTGATGAAGTCTTTTGGAATTTCCTCGAATTGAAGCCGGTATTTCCATTCATTTTCGCTGACGACTTTGTAACCGACGTCATAGACGCCGCATTTGCTTCCTGGATCATTGATCCGATCAAATGTATCCAGCATAAATTGCAGCTTTCCCCGTGCGTGAAACACCTTGGGCGTCGGGGTTGTCTGGAAAGGAAGTGGAATCTGAATGGTTTTATGGGGATCAGGTAACGGTGTAAGATAAGGCGCAGGTGTGTTCACCCAGATTTCGCTCCCCGAGCCTTCCGGAACAACATACAGATTATTCAGAAAGGGAGGACGATTCCCGGATGTTGGCGTCGGTGTCCAAGGCGGATCCAACCAGGAAAGTGGGTTATAGGCGTCTGCTCGGCTCCGATAATTGGGACCTGGTGTTGGTAAGATACTGCACAACTCCAGATGAAGGTGGTAAGGATAATTAGCACCTGTATTTCCTATTCGCCCAATAGATGAGCCCTTGGTAACCGTCGAATCTATAGGAGGGAAATCTGTGGTAAAGCCAGTATCACTTAAATGCAGGTAATTCACAATGTATCCGTTTGAATCAAGCAAACTTACTACATTTCCAGCACCTTCATAGTAATCTCTGTCGATAACAATTCCATCGACACAAGCAATTGCAAACTCCTCTTCACCTCTTGGGATATCGATTCCTGCATGAAAATGATCAGATCTATATTCACCGAAGGATGAATTCACTCGTCCACTATAAGTTGGTTCAGCATCTGAACGAGGCCATTGCAGATAGCCCGGTGTTGGTGTCACTGGTGTTTGAATGACAGGGGTACGGGATGGAGTTGATGTTGGCGTTTCCGATGGCGTCTCGGTCGGAATCTCGGTGGGTGTTTCAGTCGGCGTTTGTGCCTTGCTGATACCATTTAGGCTTGCAGAATTCAGAATAAAGATAAAAGCCCAGATAATGTTACTTGCAACCGATATGTTTATTTTCATGATATTAATCCCTTTCTGCGATTTCATACACAGAAAGAGTATTATCCGTAAATCCAACAATTTTTTTCGTTCCCGGAATAAAATCCATGTGGTAATAGGAAATCATATTTCGAGGCACGGGCGCTTCAATTTGAGAAACACACGTGCCTTCTTTGTTGAACACTATGAATGACCATTTTGGATTCTCTCCCATTTCAAGATCACCGTACACGATAACATATTCGCCTTTATATGAAATTGGGATGGGCGAACTGGAACCGACGAAACGCCCCCCTCCTCTTAAATCTTTCTTCCATAATTCTTTCTTTCCATCAATATCGAAAAGTCTGATCCAACCTTTGCTGCTTATGACTACGGCATACTCACCACCTTCAGAAATGCCGATACCAACAGCATAACCAGGAAATGGTAGTTTAAACTTTGTTTTCAACTTACCATGTGAATCGTAGATATACAATAGTGACTCATTTGGCACAATTAAAGCCGTAGTCCCTGTTACATAATCGACATCATAGGAAATCCCTTGTGAGTGATGTTGTTTCTTTGCATGTATTTCACCAGATGAGTTTAAAAAGTAAAAATAAGAATCCATTCCGCTACATATAAATCCATCTGAAAAGCTTTTTGTTGTAGCCATTTCACTAAATTCGGCAAGAATTTTACCAGCAAAATCTGCGATAAACGAAGGAGTATTGTTTCCTGTGTGTAGAAATAAACCGTGGTTTGAAATTGCCCCGAACGAAGTTGCCCAGTCAAAAGCTATCGAACCATCCCTCTCCAAATGGTTGATCACAACCATTGAACACTTCTCTCCGCAGTTAACGGTTTCTATAAGGAGTTTTCCATCATGACTAAAAGATTCTAATCGCGGATCGCATCGTGTCCACTCATGAATCTCTCTACTTCTCTTTCGCAAAAGAATTGATTTCTTGTTATCTGTAACTGAGTAAATTCCAGAAAGAGTTAGTATTTTGTCTATGACAACACCCTCATCCTTGATTTGCTTAACAGAGTATCCTGAAATGCATTCAGGAAGCGTAAAATCGTACAAAAGCTTAAGTTCTGATTTGCTTGATTTTACATCCCCGGTTTCTGCCGCTGTTTTTGCTCGCCAAATACCAAGAACCATCAAAGCAATCAGTATCAATTTTAGTGTCTGCTTTTTCATTTGCATCTCCTACCTTTCCTTAGGGCTAACTATTTTTCCATCAGATCTAGGCCATTGCAGATAGCCCGGTGTTGGTGTCACTGGTGTTTGAATGACAGGAGTGCGGGTTGGCGTTTCCGCTGGCGTCTCGGTCGGAATCTCGGTGGTTGTTTCAGTCGGCGTTTGTGCTTTGCTGATACCATTTAGGCTTGTAGAATTCAGAATAAAGATAAAAGCCCAGATAATGTTACTTGCAACCGATATATTTATTTTCATGATATTAATCCCTTTCTACGATTTCATATACAGAAAGGGTATTATCCGTGAACCCGACAATTTTATTCGTTTCAGGAATAAAGTCGATATAGTAA
>CAYOJK010000055.1:0-4066 GCA_964404285.1 uncultured bacterium
TACAAGATCAAAATCTCGATCTTTGTGTATGAGCACGACTTTATTTTCAACACAATATGTCGCGATGATAATGTCCACCGTTTTTCTGATCGTAATACCCTGCTTGCGCAATTTGCGATAATTCAGAGCTGCTTTCTCCGCAATTTTAAATCCGACCAATTCAACAAGGGTCAAATTGCTTAACAACTCCTTGACTTCACTGAATTTTTCTTCTGTCTTGAAACCCTGAAGCAGCTCGCAATAAATCAAATCGCCGATCAAAACGGGCTCTGTATCCAGTATTTTATCCACCAGCGCTGTCGTTTTATTGTCGATCCCATTGAAATAATCGATCCAAGCCGACGTATCGATCAAAATCACGATATCCTCCGCATCTCATCGAGATCGCCCTCCCATAAAACCTTTCCGCGCAGGGATCGAAGTCGCTTCTGACTGTTCATTTGAACAACCAAGCGTAATCCTGCTTCGATAGCAGCCTTTTTGGTCTTGTATCCACCAAGTTCCAACGCTTTTTTAATCAACGTCTCATCCAGAACCACATTCGTTCTCATGGGAATCACCTCCTATGTGTATACCATATACACATTGCTTCTAAAAATCAATAGCGCCCCTTGATATCCCGATCTGAAACCACACACATGAACTTACCGATCAAGCTGTCATCAATGCTCTAAGCTTGAATGGTTCCTCATTCGCTTCTTCCTGCTATCGTTCCCTGGCTCATTGCTTTGTTCCACCCTGGTCAAAATAACCAGCCTTCCATAATGTATCCCTGACAACATCCATCACCTCGTTTTGGGAAGCCGCCATGTCCAACCCGCCCGGGAACACAAGTGCCGCGGCATGTGTTGAGGCTGCCAATTCGTAAATGTCGTTAACCGCCTCCTTATACTTATTTCTGTATTCTGATATGAGTTTCCTCAATCGTTTCGGTATCCTGTTATTCTTTACCAGTCGTTCCATGCCGTTAACGAGTGATTCAAGCCTAAGATACTGATTTGCTAGGTTTGTCGAATAAAGTTCACTTTCTATTGGGTCATAACTTTCATCAGCCCAACCTTTGATAAACCGACCCAAATCGTCTAGGAATTTTTTCGTTGAGAATGACCTTTTAACCAGATCAAACAAATCTCTTTCATATATTATGATATCCTCACCTTCCTCCAGTGCATCTTCTGATTTGGAAGGGAAAGGAATGTCTTTTACACTACAATAATGTTTATGCCGGAACAGCAATTCTGTATAGATCATGATATTAGTCGCGATAAAATCTATTTTATCGGCGCTTACATCGCTTGTTAAATCAATAGATAACGCTCGCCAAATATCTATTAAGGCAATCAGGGTTTTTGTATTCTCGTCAAGAGTTTCTGCGTGAACATCGTTTATGTATTTGTCTACATCCATTATGCATGTCCTTTCCGGCCGGAAATTGTTACGAGCCTTCTGTTTCCTGGAATAACAATTCCGGGATGTTTTGTAACACAAATAGGACTCTAATCTGACATTATAGCAAAATATTTAATCGCTATCCCATACATCACACACGCCCCAAACGCGCCATTGCTGAGTATTTCCTAAATTAACAACGCCGACTTCTGATATTTTTCGTTCACCTTTGACAATCCCCGCATCCTTTTTCTGGTTATTGGTTCTAATATCTGTTGCTGTCGCACTCACTATTTAAAGATCGAACTAAGAATAGTCAAGATTTTGCGCAGGATCTATGAAGAAGGAAGCTTGGTATGTAAATTCTCAATTATGGTCAGGGATAAGTTGAAGGTAAAAGTCGATTTACTCATCGATATTGACAGTTCCAGCGAAGGTCGGTATTTGCAGGTCCGGGATTTCTTAATCAATTATGACAATCTCAGGAATCGCGTTAGAATTATTCAGATATAAGGCGCTTTACAATATTTTTTTGAATGAAAGACCGTAGGAATACTCTTAGTTTTATGATCGAACCGTTCGAAAATGATTTCCTTGAATTCTACAATCAAATTTACGAAATCTATGGGGATTGACAACAAGTCCAGCGATTTCGTAAACTTGCCGTACTATGAAGACGCATATTGACAATCTATTGCAGCTAGCAAAATCCAAGGGCCTGATCCGCGCCCGTGATCTGGCTGAATACGGAATTCCCCGCCAGTATCTGACAATCGCATGCAAGCGGGGTCTGCTGGAACGCCTGGATCGAGGTCTCTACTCTATTCCCAATGTGATACAGACAGAGCATCGAAGTCTCATTGAAGTCTGTAAACTCGTACCGAAAGGTGTTATCTGTCTTCTTTCAGCGCTTCAATATCATCGGATGACAACCCAAAGTCCATTTGAGGTTTGGATCGCTATCGGTGAATCAAGTGAAATTCCCCGTATCAGCGTTGTCAAACTTCGTATCGCAAGATTTTCTATTGCCACTCTTAACGCGGGCGTTGAAACTCATAAGGTGAATAGAACTGAACTAAGAGTTTTCTCGCCGGCTAAGACTGTTGCAGATTGCTTTAAATATCGTAATAAAATCGGCGTAGACGTCGCCATAGAGGCGCTTCGAGATTACCTGCGACAACGTAAAGGCACCATTGATGATCTCACGAAATATAGCCGGATTTGCCGAGTAGATCATATTATGAAACCTTATTTGGAGGCGCTGCTTTGAGTTCACCGCGATCCTTTTCGATTCAAAAACGTCTCCTTAACTATTCACGCAGTCGTCAAGTGAACCATAACCACACACTGATGCGCTATGGAATCGAACGCCTGATGTATTGCCTTTCATGTTCACCCTACAAAGATCGGTTTGTTTTGAAAGGAGCTATGTTGTTTTACTTCTGGTTGGAAGACGCGTATCGCCCCACCCAGGATCTGGATTTACTCGGACTTGGAGAACTTTCCGCCGACAGCCTGAGAAGCATTTTTGAAGATATCTGCGAGATAACCGGTCCCATCCGCCCCATTGCTGAGTATTTCCTAAATTAACAACGCCGACTTCTGATATTTTTCGTTCACCTTTGACAATCCCCGCATCCTTTTTCTGGTTATTGGTTCTAATATCTGTTGCTGTCGCACTCACTATTTAAAGATCGAACTAAGAATAGTCAAGATTTTGCTCTGGATCAATGGTGAATGGGGATTGGTAAGTGCAATCTGTATGGCGATCAAGAAAACGGGAACATGTAATTTCTAATATTATCGAAAAATTGTTTCTGGCGGCTAATTATTTTATACTATGTTCAAGAAATCGATTGACTATCAGTTAAGAGGGAGGAATTTATGAATTTTCTGAATAAATTACTAATGATTTCAACTGTTTTCAGTTTAATGCTAATAATAAATGGGTGTGGTCGTGATTCTTTTTTTGGACAGAACTTAATAAAGAACGGAGATGCAGAAGCAGGTCCTACTGTGTTATTTGATAAAATTGGAGAAAGACAGACCCCACAGCATTGGACTGATGTTGAAGGAATGATGTGTATTTCCCAGTACGATAAATACGAAGAGGAGTATGGGCCCATCGCTGAATCAGAAGCACGAGGAAGAGGTAAAAACTATTTCTGGGGAGGTAAGGTTGCCCATAGTGTGATAGAACAAATTGCTGATGTATCTGACGTCTCGAAATGGATTGATAAAGGTGTTGTTAAATTTGAATTATCAGGAATTCTTGGAGGTTATAAGGCACAAAACGACAGGGCTTTTCTGTTGGCTGAATTCCTTGATAAAAATGACGTCGTGTTGGGTACAGCGCAAATAGGACCCGTCACCAATTCTGACCGTAATAATGTTACAACAATGGTGTTTAGAAAGAACACAGGCAATGTTCCTATAGGCGCACAATCAATTCGCTTTGAATTAAATGCAATTCGGACGGAAGGCACTGATAACGATGGATATGCTGACGAGCTATCGATGGTGTTGCGAAAATGAAAAATCTACTTATAACCCATCTTCCGCGGCATGGTTTCTAGTGTTTAAAACCTTTGTCTAGACACGATTACTGGATTTAAGGATTAACAGGATTAGTCTTTTCTTTCTCGGAATCTAATCCTGCCCATCTTTGTAATCTTTG
>CAYOJK010000056.1:0-4033 GCA_964404285.1 uncultured bacterium
GAGAAAGCAAAGACTAATCCTGGTAATCCTTTAATCCCGTAATCGTGTTCAGACATGTTCAGACAAAGAAGGATACTGGCGCTCTACGAGCGGCATTCCACTGACGCGGCATGCGGTTCTTAAAATTGGATGTCTGTCCCCCGGAAAGTACAGATGTCTGTCCCCTAATTAATCATTTGTGTTTATCCGTGTTCATCCGTGGTTCTTCCCCCAAAATCTTTAAATACTCAATTCCAACACTTGATGACTGGTTATTCACTTCGCATCCCGAATGTCTGTTTGAACACGATTTCAAAGATTACAAAGATGGCCACGACTAGATTCCGAGAAAGAAAAGATCAATGAAATCCTGGTAATCCTTTAATCCCGTAATCGTGTTCAGACAAGGAAGGATTCTGGCGCTCTGCAGAGGCCAGGGGATGGGATGAAGTCTCTCGAAAATAAACGCCGGACAAGTTAGAGGATCACATTCCTCCTGCTTGATCCCATATATATAACCACGTCATCGCCATCGAACTGACCGCGCTGGAATACGCAATCGACCCTGCTCCAAACGGCGCCGACAACGTGTCGTATTCCGAAATACTTTTGTTTTCACGATTCAAATTATCTTCCAGGATTTTTGATACCTTTTGATGATTGGCAACCGATTTCGTCAACAAAACTTTCAACTCATCGCGACTTTTCGGGCGTCTATCCATTCCCTGCCAGCGTATTCTCAAAAACTGTCGGTTTTTCTGTAGAAAAATCGCATAATCCGTCTGCCAGTTTTTATTATTGAGTTTACTCGTATCGGTCAATAACGCATGCACATGTGCTATCGACGCCCCGATGCGCCCCAATAACCGAGTGCCGGACGCAAACGATCTGCCGGTCGTAAAGGACGTGATGGCATCATTGCTGTCTTTCAAAATTGATTCCACAAGCTGCTCCCGAGCATCGATCGACGCACACGATGAAACACATTCCCGATAAAACTCAGCGGAATACCTGTTGATAAGATTTTGCAGGTTATTCGGAAGCAGATGCTGGGCATCGTTGATCATTCCCAGAAAATTCTGCTCCGTCCAACACGCACCCGCAGTCGCTCCAACGAATATCAGCCATGAAATCACGATGTATCTGCTCATCATTGCGGTCTCCCCCTTTGAAACCCGTGCCTAACCTTAACAGGAGCGTTCCTGTTGAGCAATCATTTTTCGAGTGGAGAGAATCAGACAAATACGGTATGCTTACAAGGTAAGAGTTGGCTGTTTATGTGAAAGGATTGAACAGGTTCATGTTAAAAACAGGTATTTTCATTGATGCGGAAAACGTCATGCGAACCGGCGGCTGGGGATTGAGATACGATACGCTTTTAGACTTCGTTCGAGCTCAAGATGCCTATATCATTCGAGCGAACACCTACCTGGCTTTCGATGCTGAACGCGAAGCGACCGATATGGATTTCAGGCGTAAAAAGGATTTATACCGCTCAAACCTTCGTCAAATGGGCTACAAAGTCATTCTAAAACCCGTGCGCCGCTACAGGGACGCCGACGGTATTCTGGTTACCAAAGCCAACGCGGATCTCGAACTGGCCGTCGATGCGATCATGCAGGCACGTGTGCTGGAATATATCGTGCTGTTGTCAGGTGACGGAGATTTCACGCGACTGGTCGCAGCCTGCCAGGACCTGGGCTGCCGCGTCGACGTCATCGGCCTGCACTACTGCAGCCGCGAACTGCGCGAAACAGCAGACCATTTTATCTCCGGCTTCACGATACCAGACCTGATTCCGGTGCCGGAAGGCCGACACCGCGGTTTGCTGACAGCCGTCAACGAAGAGAAATACTTCGGGTGGCTATCCGTTTTCCGCTCCCTGAGATTAGACGATATCGATAGAGAAATTTTCATTCACGGCAATGATCTGGAAGGCGGGCGTATTTCCAACGAACGATTCGCCGCGCTACGGGATCAACATGCTATTATTGATTTTGAGTTGGTTGAAGATGAAAAAGGGCGACGCGCCGTGAACGCATGCGTGTTGCGACCGGATGAAAACGGCTGGTCAACACGATGTGAGGACGACTTGCAGCCTCCTATCGCCCCACCACAAACCACGGATGAACTTATACAAGGAGACGATAATCATGAAGATTAGTTTTACTTGGCCGGATCACTTGATACCAATGGTGGCGCCGCTTGAGGACGACCGATATATGGTGGACTTGTTTATCAATAGTATTTTACTGGAGAACAATGAACCGATTTCACGACGATTGACCCGTATTATCCTTGATTTGATGTACCAAGATAACCCTGTCTGGAGAATGGAAATCCCGATTCCGGCATTGATATCACACCTGGCGATTGATGCTGAGTTGAACTCGCTGTCGAGTGAATCCAAACGCAATTTGGTCGGCGAATACCTTGCCGAACACATGGATTCGTTGCAAACTGATCTGACCTTTCAACCCGGCAGTAAAGGCCTTTTCAGGCGTTTTCCAATCCGCTTTCTGGCGGCTTCGATACCGGACACCTTGATCGCCCGCGCCTTTTCGGGAACCCATCTGATCGGTCGAGCAGAAACCGCTATCGTGCCGTTTGTCGGTAAAAGACCCTATCATTTCCCGCTCAAAGATATCTGGCAAGTCGTCAATAATTTTGACAATACGCTGGGACACCGCGTTTATGCCGGCCAGGAATTCGCTATAGACCTGGTCAAACTAGGCGAAAACGGTATGGTCCGTAAAGGTCTATCCAATGATCCAACCGATTACTACGGTTTCGGGTTGCCTGTCGAAGCCATGCACGACGGCGATATCATCTCAGCGGAAAGCCGACTGCCGGATAACCCTATCGATAAATCCAACGATGCCGACCTGTTCAATAAACACGTAAAAAAATTCGGCTATCTATCAGCGTTATTGGGGAACCATATCATCATTCAGCATGATAAAGACCGGTTTAGCTTTTACGCTCATCTGCAAAAAGATTCGATCACGGTCAAGCAAGGCGACCGAATCAAGCGAGGCGCACAGATTGCCAATGTCGGTAATTCCGGCGCCTGCGATTACGCGCACCTGCATATTCAGCTCAACGAAGGCACGAATCCCTTGGGCAGCCGAGGGTTGCCGATGACGTTCACTAACCTAGTCAATGTGTTTGGCCAAAACCTTCCGTTCATCATTCAAAACAACGTCGTCGTCCACCGCATTGAAAACCCGTCGTAAACAACGACGCTGAATAAAGGCCATGCGGGATAACGACTCAACGGTTTCCGGCGCGCTATGGCCGGGCATCCTTTTACTGGTTCTATGCTTTATCTGTCTGTTTCCCGCCGCTGTCTTCAAAGGCCACGCGATCATACCCGCTGAAATTCTGTATCGGTATCATCCGTGGCAACAAGAATTTCCTGAGACACAACAGGATCCGGTCAACTGGATTCTATTCGACGAAATTTTGGAGTTTTATCCCTGGCGCGAACTGGCCCGAACCTCGATACAACAAGGCCGAATCCCGCTGTGGGACCCGACCGCTTTCTGCGGCTATCCATTCGTCGGCCTATACCAAAACGCGCTGCTTTATCCGATCGACCGAATCTTGGACTCGTTTCGTATTCGGTTTTATACCGTGCTACGAGCTTTCCTGCATATTCTCATCGCCGGTATCGGTATGGGTCTTTATCTGCGTCACCATCGCCTGGCAACATCCGCTGTCACGTTGGGGATCACAGCATTTGGTTTGAGTGGTTTCATGATTGTCTGGCTGGGCCATCCGCATGCTCGAGTAGCTGCTTGGCTGCCGATGCTGTTTCTGGCCATGGATTTATTACATAAAAAAGGCTTCAAAGCCGTTCCGATCGCTTCCCTGGCCGTAACCATGAGCCTGTTAGCCGGCCATATACAAACCTCCTTACACACCATCAGCGTAGCTGTCTTATACTTTTTTGCCGGATTCCTAGTCGATAAACATCATGATCGACGTTTTATCGAAATAACCGGCGCACTGTTCCTTGCCGTATTAATATCCCTATCGATCGCAGGTGGAA
>CAYOJK010000057.1:0-4025 GCA_964404285.1 uncultured bacterium
TTTTCCTCGGTTCCTTCAATGGCATCCAGGGCAAATTGCAAGTGTTGCCAGGGGGTTTCCTGTGAGCCGTCACCGGTTTCGTCACAGCCGTAATAGGCATCTACGTAAAAATCATCCGCGAAAACATGCGGAACAACCAGACAGATCATCAGGCACATCCCTGCCCAGCATAAGGCTGACCGGAATGACAGCGAATGCAATAAATCACTCAATTGCCTGAGCATATCGATGGCCTCCTGAAAACAAGTGTAAAGGATGCCGGTGAAGTATGTCAAAGATAAATGCTGGAAACCTTGACATGGTGTCACAAATTCGTCACAATAATAAATATGTCGTTCCACCCTGGGTACATGATGTAATATTGGAAGGGGTGATAAAAAACGGCGTCAAGCCAGTTCTTTACACCAGCTATTCAGACTATTCGATGGATACACCTTTGATACCCCATTACAGCAAGCTGGGGATAAACATGTATTGCGGCGCTTCCATCACCATCCGAAACATTCTTTTTTGTCATACGAATGACATATTGAAAACTTCTGACCCGCTGCCGAAAGATATTCCTAACAGTGTTCTTGACAAATATAAAGAAATCGATCGCAAGACGCTCTTGATGAAGGAGCTTGAAAAGTATTGTTCAGAAGATGATGAGATATGGGACTTGGCCAGACATCATAATGACGATCCGTCATTATGGATTCATGCCCATACTTTGGTTGAAAACTGTGAGTTCGTCTGTAATGGAATTGGTGCGTTGGTAATCTGTGTCAGCTCGATTAATTATCAATCGGCAATAACACACAGTTTGTTCGACAAGAATTTTATCGGTGTGACCTCCTTGGAGAAAGAGCACTTGGTAGAACATAACGAATTTCGTAATAATTACCTTACAGGTATTGCTCTGGATAAGGGTTCGCGATCGATCTGCAGAGAAAACCTGTTTGTGGGAAACGGTCACATGGGTATAATTGAACCCAACAATCCGATGAATGACTTCCGGAGCGCAATATTATCATGTTTTTGTATTACATCCTCTGTTCCCAAAATTCAAACGCCGCTTATTTTTAATAATACTTTTGTCAATAATGAGCGTGCCCTGGTTGTGGTGGAACCGGAATATAGATCACAGTATATGAATCGGCCATTTTTCTTCAACAACATCATCAGTGATTCAAAGCCATGTGTTCTATTTGTTGGTGATTCTGTTCGATGCCACGCCATCGGAGCTGCTAATTGCTTTGATTCGCAAAGTTACAAGGATGTTGTTTCGAGCGACCAGGACTGGCTGACCAGTCTGGACATGCATAAATCCCCCGGCTTTTCGGACGAGTTCAGTTATACGCTCGAAAAGGAATCACCTTGTATTGATGCCGGCATGTTTGTTTTAAATCCTGGTGTCATGAGCGAGAAGAATTATTCTGATTATGGTCAGATGGACATAGGTTTTCATCAATTACCAGGAACAGGCGTTCACCTGCTTGCGCCGATCAATCTTCGCATTGAAGAAAACATGGGCGAAGAGGAAATGCGTTTGTTGTGGGAAAAGAACGGGCCACCGTTTCCACACGGGTATTTGGTAAGAGTGGAAACCGTTTATGGAGATAACGTGCAAGCAAGCTACTGTGAAGAAACCAACTTTAATTTTTACAATCTGGCATTGGACTACGATCATCTTTATTTCTGGGTATTTTCGCATCTCAATCGATGGGTTTACAGTGACCCTGTAATGATTGAATGGATGAAATAATAGGGGAAGGAGAGAAAACAATGAAAAAAGCGCTTTATATAATAATCGTTAGCTTATTAATCACTATCAGCGCATTTGCCCAAACCACACATACTGTTTGTCAGCAATGTGAAGAAGAAGGGGCCTTCAAAACCATCACCGCCGCAATCGCTGCTGCCGAACCCGGGGACATCATCAATATCTGGGGGGAAAGAGATCCCGAGAATTATGATATTATTTTTGAATATCTGGAACATCTTATCATAGACAAACCGCTCACCTTAACCTGTGATAATCCGGAAAGTGATCTTGGTTATCCGATCATTACACATTCATTTACCGGCAGTTCGCCGCCGGATGCTATTATCCATATTCAACCTGGGGGTGAAAAAACGGTAATCAAGCATTTGGATATAAGGGGACCCATAATCGGGGAGATAACCTATTGCGGCACGCTCCAACCTTTGTCTCCATTTAGCCCATTATCCTGTATGGACACTAAGATCGGTATCCTCGTCTCCGCCGATGACTGCACGGTGCACGACGTGTCCATAACACGCTGCATGACTGGTATTTATTTGGAAGGAACAGATAATTATATCAATGGAAATCGTATTGGTAATCGATGGTTGGACCCCATAAACCCGGATACCCACCAGGAGGAATACTGGAGCCCGACGCACAATTACCAGGACATCTGTATTATTCATCACCCTGGCAACGGGTTTGGTCTTGTGGCAGTCGAACCGGACTGGACAAAACCGCAGGACATGAATTATGAAAGCCGGCCACATAACAGAATCACCGACAATATTATTCGTTCCAACCGATATTGGGGAGTAGTGTTGACAAATGGTTCCCGGGCAGAGGTCGCGCATAACATCATCGCTTGGAACGGGGATTATTCTGTCGATAATGACTGGATAGGCATTCCGGATAAGTCCGGCGGCTTGCTGAGTCTTTTCACTGCCGATCAAATTATAGCAAATGACAACAAACGTAATATCCAATGCCCGGTGATCCTGTCCAACAACATTTATGGCAACAAGGGGTATCAGATAGGTGTTTTTACTGAGACGGTTGATGCTGGGATTGAATGCTGCAAACAAATCTACAATTCACCGGTCATCATGAGTAACATTATCGGTGTGGAAGAGAACATGCCGCCGTTGCTGACGGATGATCCACCCGACCAGTATGATTTTCTGATCAGCGCCGGGCCAACGCCGGCATACATCGTTACCCCGTCTCCCACAAACGTCTCAATAACACCCGTAACGCCTGCCCCAACGCTAACCCCCAAACCCTGCGATTCGGACTACGATTTCCACGGGAGTGGCCCCATCTTTGCCTGGAACTGCTATCACGATCCCACAGACGGACACCAGCGACGGATGTATCATCCCATGCAATATAACAGATGGCCGCCTGCGGTTTGCACATTCACGCCAACACCAACGCCACGAACACCGCCACCGACACGGACACCGACACCGACACCTCCGACTAGAACACCTAATACCCCTCTGCAATCCCCCTCACACACGCCTTCTACGAACACACCGATACCGACAACAGGGTCACCGGTTCCGGGTTATTACGAAATGGGAAATTCAGCTTGGGAGGTTTGTGCTATGCGAGATAACCCGCAATTTGTCGGCTGGGTTTCACCGACACCCGGGCAGCCACCCGAATATGACTGGCATCTGCGTGATTATCCTGAACCCGGTGATCCTGAAAAAACACCATCAAACTGCTATAACAGAGGCGGATTGGACCTTAATCCCGGTGTCACTCGTTCAGATGGCAGGAGAGACACGGGTTGGGTCGATTTGGGAAGACATGTCAAAGACATGATACCAATGGTGAAACACATAGATGTACGCTCTTTTCATGATTATGACGCCTTGATCTGGTCGAATCCTCAATACAAGCTTGACGGATCGCTGTTTCACTTTCATGAAATTGGCGGCTATTATATTTATTGGGGCAAGCTAAGCGATACCTCACACGTTTTAACAAGAGTTATAATAGGTGAGCGGCGCCCTCGTGAGGCAAGCCTCACCCCCTTTTTCAAATTTAGTAGACACCCGAATGATATACCCTTGGGCGCAATATTTATCGGGGTGAGCATTTACGATACCAAGTTTAATGAAAGCCGAATAGCATGGGTTCCGATACCGCCGCCTTCCAGCTCTAGCGCTAACCTGGATAATTGATAAAAAAACGGCAAAATACACAAAAAAAAAGAGCTTTTTAAACCATGAAAATCCTGACTAATTGATTGAGGGTTTCGATC
>CAYOJK010000058.1:0-4004 GCA_964404285.1 uncultured bacterium
TTCCACCTGCGATCGATAGGGATATTAATACGGCAAGGAACAGTGCGCCGGTTATGTCGATAAAACGTCGATCATGATGTTTATCGACCAGGAATCCGGAAAAAAAGTATAAGACAGCTACGCTGATAGTGTGTAAAGAGGTTTGTATGTGACCGGCTAACAGGCTCATGGTTACGGCCAGGGAAGCGATCGGAACGGCTTTGAACCCTTTTTTATGTAATAAATCC
The DNA here is from genome assembly GCA_964404285.1 of uncultured bacterium. Lineage (GTDB taxonomy): Bacteria > CSSED10-310 > CSSED10-310 > CSSED10-310 > CSSED10-310 > JBASEY01. The sequence goes on from CAYOJK010000058.1 coordinate 228, forward strand.
ATGGCCAAAAACAGCATTGGTAGCCAAGCGGCTACTCGAGCATGCGGATGGCCCAGCCAGACAATCATGAAACCGCTCAAACCGAATGCCGTGATGCCCAGCGTGACAGCGGATGTTGCCAGGCGATGGTGACGCAGATAAAGACCCATACCGATACCGGCGATGAGAATATGCAGGAAAGCTCGTAGCACGGTATAAAACCGAATACGAAACGAGTCCAAGATTCGGTCGATCGGATAAAGCAGCGCGTTTTGGTATAGGCCGACGAATGGATAGCCGCAGAAAGCGGTCGGGTCCCACAGCGGGATTCGGCCTTGTTGTATCGAGGTTCGGGCCAGTTCGCGCCAGGGATAAAACTCCAAAATTTCGTCGAATAGAATCCAGTTGACCGGATCCTGTTGTGTCTCAGGAAATTCTTGTTGCCACGGATGATACCGATACAGAATTTCAGCGGGTATGATCGCGTGGCCTTTGAAGACAGCGGCGGGAAACAGACAGATAAAGCATAGAACCAGTAAAAGGATGCCCGGCCATAGCGCGCCGGAAACCGTTGAGTCGTTATCCCGCATGGCCTTTATTCAGCGTCGTTGTTTACGACGGGTTTTCAATGCGGTGGACGACGACGTTGTTTTGAATGATGAACGGAAGATTTTGGCCAAACACATTGACCAGGTTAGTGAACGTCATCGGCAATCCCCGGCTGCCTAGGGGATTCTTGCCTTCGTTGAGCTGAATATGCAGGTGCGCGTAATTGCAGGTGCCGGAATTACCGACGTTGGCAATCTGTGTGCCTCGCTTGATTCGGTCACCTTGCTTGATCGTGATCGAATCTTTTTGCAGATGAGCGTAAAAGCTAAAACGGTCTTTATCATGCTGAATGATGATATGGTTCCCCAATAATGCCGATAGATAGCCGAATTTTTTTACGTGTTTATTGAACAGGTCGGCATCGTTGGATTTATCGATAGGGTTATCCGGCAGTCGGCTTTCCGCTGAGATGATATCGCCGTCGTGCATGGCTTCGACAGGCAACCCGAAACCGTAGTAATCGGTTGGATCATTGGATAGACCTTTACGGACCATACCGTTTTCGCCTAGTTTGACCAGGTCTATAGCGAATTCCTGGCCGGCATAAACGCGGTGTCCCAGCGTATTGTCAAAATTATTGACGACTTGCCAGATATCTTTGAGCGGGAAATGATAGGGTCTTTTACCGACAAACGGCACGATAGCGGTTTCTGCTCGACCGATCAGATGGGTTCCCGAAAAGGCGCGGGCGATCAAGGTGTCCGGTATCGAAGCCGCCAGAAAGCGGATTGGAAAACGCCTGAAAAGGCCTTTACTGCCGGGTTGAAAGGTCAGATCAGTTTGCAACGAATCCATGTGTTCGGCAAGGTATTCGCCGACCAAATTGCGTTTGGATTCACTCGACAGCGAGTTCAACTCAGCATCAATCGCCAGGTGTGATATCAATGCCGGAATCGGGATTTCCATTCTCCAGACAGGGTTATCTTGGTACATCAAATCAAGGATAATACGGGTCAATCGTCGTGAAATCGGTTCATTGTTCTCCAGTAAAATACTATTGATAAACAAGTCCACCATATATCGGTCGTCCTCAAGCGGCGCCACCATTGGTATCAAGTGATCCGGCCAAGTAAAACTAATCTTCATGATTATCGTCTCCTTGTATAAGTTCATCCGTGGTTTGTGGTGGGGCGATAGGAGGCTGCAAGTCGTCCTCACATCGTGTTGACCAGCCGTTTTCATCCGGTCGCAACACGCATGCGTTCACGGCGCGTCGCCCTTTTTCATCTTCAACCAACTCAAAATCAATAATAGCATGTTGATCCCGTAGCGCGGCGAATCGTTCGTTGGAAATACGCCCGCCTTCCAGATCATTGCCGTGAATGAAAATTTCTCTATCGATATCGTCTAATCTCAGGGAGCGGAAAACGGATAGCCACCCGAAGTATTTCTCTTCGTTGACGGCTGTCAGCAAACCGCGGTGTCGGCCTTCCGGCACCGGAATCAGGTCTGGTATCGTGAAGCCGGAGATAAAATGGTCTGCTGTTTCGCGCAGTTCGCGGCTGCAGTAGTGCAGGCCGATGACATCGACGCGGCAGCCCAGGTCCTGGCAAGCTGCGACCAGTCGCGTGAAATCTCCGTCACCAGACAACAGCACGATATATTCCAGCACACGTGCCTGCATGATGGCATCGACGGCCAGCTCGAGATCCGCGTTGGCTTTGGTGACCAGAATACCGTCGGCGTCCCTGTAGCGGCGCACAGGTTTTAGAATGACTTTGTAGCCCATTTGGCGAAGGTTTGAGCGATATAAATCTTTTTTACGCCTGAAATCCATATCGGTCGCTTCGCGTTCACCATCGAAAGCCAGATAGGTGTTCGCTCGAATGATATAGGCATCTTGAGCTCGAACGAAGTCTAAAAGCGTATCGTATCTCAATCCCCAGCCGCCGGTTCGCATGACGTTTTCCGCATCAATGAAAATACCTGTTTTTAACATGAACCTGTTCAATCCTTTCACATAAACAGCCAACTCTTACCTTGTAAGCATACCGTATTTGTCTGATTCTCTCCACTCGAAAAATGATTGCTCAACAGGAACGCTCCTGTTAAGGTTAGGCACGGGTTTCAAAGGGGGAGACCGCAATGATGAGCAGATACATCGTGATTTCATGGCTGATATTCGTTGGAGCGACTGCGGGTGCGTGTTGGACGGAGCAGAATTTTCTGGGAATGATCAACGATGCCCAGCATCTGCTTCCGAATAACCTGCAAAATCTTATCAACAGGTATTCCGCTGAGTTTTATCGGGAATGTGTTTCATCGTGTGCGTCGATCGATGCTCGGGAGCAGCTTGTGGAATCAATTTTGAAAGACAGCAATGATGCCATCACGTCCTTTACGACCGGCAGATCGTTTGCGTCCGGCACTCGGTTATTGGGGCGCATCGGGGCGTCGATAGCACATGTGCATGCGTTATTGACCGATACGAGTAAACTCAATAATAAAAACTGGCAGACGGATTATGCGATTTTTCTACAGAAAAACCGACAGTTTTTGAGAATACGCTGGCAGGGAATGGATAGACGCCCGAAAAGTCGCGATGAGTTGAAAGTTTTGTTGACGAAATCGGTTGCCAATCATCAAAAGGTATCAAAAATCCTGGAAGATAATTTGAATCGTGAAAACAAAAGTATTTCGGAATACGACACGTTGTCGGCGCCGTTTGGAGCAGGGTCGATTGCGTATTCCAGCGCGGTCAGTTCGATGGCGATGACGTGGTTATATATATGGGATCAAGCAGGAGGAATGTGATCCTCTAACTTGTCCGGCGTTTATTTTCGAGAGACCTCATCCCCCGGCCCCTTCTCCATGAATAGAGAAGGGGGGGGTTGTTTTTCGGGGGACAGACATCTTTGGGGAAGAACCGCGAATGGACGCAAATGAACGCGAATAAGGTTTGAAAAGCAACAAAAAATTATTCAGCAATCACTATCTGTTTTTTTAAGGGTTAGAAAATAGAATCTATAGTCTTCTGGTTTTGTCCAAAAGACTCATAAACCAAAATCAACTGAAAAACCTAACCAGAACGCCACTTTGTCTGAACACGATTACGGGATTAAAGGATTTGTTTTTCGGGAACAGACATCGGTACTTTCGGGGGACAAGGGGGTTATTGCAGGTCTTCGGTTCGGGTGATTTTTTTATTGTCGGGTTCACCAGGTATGACGGCGACGGTATATCCGGCTT
>CAYOJK010000059.1:0-3784 GCA_964404285.1 uncultured bacterium
GCCTTACGGGTTTGATATTCAGAAATAAAAGATGGTTCGTTTTGGAGGTTTCTAGTTAGTTGATAATCGTAAACCATCTGCATGAGACAAGTTGTTCAGCACATACAAGAAAACAAAAAACAAGCTTTCTATTCACAGCGCCGTCTTTTTAAACGCTTAGGTTTATGCGCCTCTGACATTCCCATCGTGGATAACCCATAAAACATCAACGGGCAACACGGCAGATCATCTACTAACGTTCCGCCTTCCAAAACTCATCACGCCCTCGGGTGCCTTATTCTCCAAGCTCATGTCAACGACCGCACTCCTCAAGTATCCAACTTGGCAGGATTCAGTCGTGTAATTTACTGAATCACAAGTTTATCTTGCTGCCCGATAATAAATTCTATCTCCCCATCGTTATCAACATCTGCGCTCAATACCGCGGTCATTTTGCCGTCAATCAGGCGATCGCCAGAATTGTAAAATCCTCCCATCTGGTCATTCACCCAGATGGAATCCACTTCAGTCTCTCCACTGACAATGATGATATCCTGCCAACCATCATGGTTAAAGTCCTCTATGCAGACCGCTCTGATTTCATTTGAAGGAAATACTGATGAACTAGGAACAAACTGCCCATTTCCATCATTGATATATACTGACGACATCGAATTGGGTCGACCGATAAAAATATCCGGATAACTATCACGATTAAAATCACAAAATGCGATAACTGTAGCATTTCCTGTTCCGAAATCATGCTCGGAAATTTCAAAGTTTCCCAAACCATCATTCAGATACAGATATGTCCCATCTGATGAAGAAACAACAATATCAAGGTCACCATCCATATCTACATCGAAAAATTCGAATGCAGTCAGCTCAGATGAATAAAAAAGATGATTGAATCCGTCAGCGTTGATATCCACAATTTTTGCGTCGTTAAATTCGTTGCATGAGTAAATGATATCGGAAAATTCATAGTCAAGATCAGCCGAAGCGATGTAAGTTTCAATAGACGTTGAGGTTGCAATTGCAATATCTGGAATGCCGTCTCGATTTAAATCGCCGACACTGACTTTTTTTACATTTTCACCGATATAGCGCCCGATATTGTAGAACTCGCCTTCGCCATCATTGAGCAGAACAACTGCCTGACCATCAAATACCCCTACAATGTCAATGAATCCATCCCCATTCATATCGAATGTTTTCATCGGCTTGACTTCTTTTGCAACACAGTCGTTGACCATTATTGCGGGACTTATACCGCCTGCTTGTTTGATTATTATCATTTTGGAATCTGTCGCGACAAGATATTGCGGTTGACCTGTCTTTCTTAATGCAACACGGAACTGATAGATATCAGCGGGGTCTAACGGCTGAAGATCGTACAAGTCCCAGAATAGTTGATCATCAGGTCCAACCTGGATACTGTCCTCATGAGGAAGTGTATTATCGATTTCTACATAAATATCGTTTGCCGGGTTAAAATTTCGTCCATTTTTAACCAAGAAAAATCGGGCATACGCTTTCGCCAACATTGGTTTAAGCGAATTTTCACTATGGAATCCTAATTCAAGTTTATTATCACATGCAACATACCTCCAACGCGCCTGGATCTTGAGTTTTGTATCCGCGATTTCCTGCATTTTTGCTGAAATAGGATTGAGATAGTCTTCTGCTGGGAGGTCCGTAACGCCAAATGCATCAAAATTCGGTTCAATCGGATAATTGTTACTCCAGAAATCGATGCTTTCTGAAGAACATTCATCACAATCAATGTACCGATATTGACAAACGAAATAATAGAGATACCTTGAAATAAGATGAAACTCCTCATTTCCCATGCTGATTGGAAATGGATCTCCAATCTTGAGACTTTTAAAATCATCGGGAGGATTCGACTTGGTTATCAGCCAACAGAAATGATCCAGAAAATTGATGAACGAATTGAATAGATATTTTTCATCCTGGGCCGTTAAATGATAGTAGAAATCTTCCAGAATGCATTCCCAGAGGGTAAACTGCTTTTCGTCATCTATTATTACATCAATGAACATACATTTTAAATCATCAGGGCTTATATGCCATCTGATCTCATTGTGTTCATAGTCGGGGGAGGTGTTGATCATCTTCCATTCAAGCTTTTCCAGGTCGATTTGCGTTCCTTCTTCAACAGTCTGCCCCGGAGGTTCACAATACCCATCTAGATTGCTCGCGCCCAGCATAAAAAATTCATTTAAAGGGAAACATGGATTGTCTAAAGGGAAATATTCGATATAATGAGCCATCCGATTGAGCAATTCCCGTATGACAAAATTTGTATCATATAAGTTCTGCCTAACCGGGCCAGCCTTGTAATATTCGAGACTCTTGAAGCGGTCATTGTTTGTGGCGTAATCATAAAACCAATTGACATAGTCCATATGTGCATTCGGCAGCAGATTCGGGAGGAACTCACCGTTTGGACCAGGACGGTAAAATGCTCCGTCCTCTTTTACCAAGTCACCTACAGCTTCGGCATAGATTCCAAAATAAGACGCAGGATTTCCGTAAGTCTCAAAGATTTTGTAACTGATGTCCAAAACTTTCAGAAAATCAAATATAAATTTCTGATTCATAAATGCGTCATTGGGATCCCGTGAATGATTGACCAGCCATTCATTGGTGCTCCATCCTTTATTATTCGGCGGTCTTGGCCCGTATTGAGAGTTCCAGTATTGATGATAACCATTATGTTCCTGAGTCAAATTCAATCTACTACCGCAAAAATCGTGTTCGTACAGTCCCTCGTTGACAAAATCTCTGAATGTTTCATCCTGACATATTCTTAGAACTAATCCGAAATAGGGGTCCGTCTGAAGCACATCGATGTTGTTCGGAATGAGATCCACTTCATAGCCGTTATTATAGGTTTTCAATATCAGCATTTCCGTGTTGAAATTAACCCGTTTGGGTATAAAATTCAGAAAACCCATTTCATTCGGGAAGTAATCTGCGGCAAGTTTGGCGCCGTTCACCAGATGATACAGCCAATCCCTGCAATCATTGTCTTCAAAGATAACAGGTGTTGGAAAAATATTGTAGGGTTCATCCCTGAATTCCAGGAAAGCAATATGCTCATAAAAATCAGCAACGGCAACGCCAAGACCTTTATAATTTTCATTTTCTGTAAACTCCGATTCAGGTGTCAAACTTGGTTTCGGGATACTTACGCCCAGCACAGTGATTTTACTATTATCATCATCACAAGGTTCCCAGCCCGTCCATAAAAGCGCAAACCGCTGAATCTGGTTATCCTGGATGGTTTTAGTTAGTTCGTTGAATCGCTTTATAGAGCCATTATCATTTTTGCATTCATCCATAATTATAGCTGTTCCTGTCCCGGAAAAATTGCCCATGATTTCAGGAAGCTGAACAACGATTTGTTTCTTTAATGAATCCACAAACTTTTTACCAAGATTTTCAACAGTGTATTTTTCATCGATATCGTCGAAAAGTGATAGATTTCCATTGATAAACAGGTAATTGACCGCAGAGGTAATTTGATCTATGACATCGAAAGTGTACACGGCATTATAAAAACAATAATCATCATCATTTGGAAAGACAGTATAATGGTGAAAATACCCATAATAATCCAGATTTGACGGATCCTGATCGGCATTTACCTGACCGGATATCGAAAGCAACAAAACGAATGCAACCACAAACTGTAAATTTCTCATGATTCATCCTCCATCTAACATACCTCGGTTTCAAGTGCATTCAGGTAATTTAATTCATTTACCGGAGTTAA
>CAYOJK010000060.1:0-3448 GCA_964404285.1 uncultured bacterium
CCAAGCCCAAAACAAACACTTCAGCCACCGGCATCATCTGGTATGCCGCATTGACTGACCCCGCTGTAACATCGGCGAATAAATTGGAGGTCTGTCCCCCCAAAATAACCCCCTTCTCCAGCAATGGAGAAGGGGCCGGGGGATGGGATGAAATCTCTCCGGGCGATGTCGGCATCAGTTTTACCGCATAGGCGTATCACAGTGGATGCGATCGTTGGACGATATCGTTGCCATTATTTCTTTCTGGAATGCCTGACCCTTCTTCCATGCATGTACATTAGAATGAAAAACATGATCAGCAGCGCCAGTTTCCCTGTCAGTCCAAGCGCAGGGATCGGCAAAGGCGAATCGTCTATCGAAACATCATCGATCAGCCAGCCCAGATGCTGATTATCGCCATCATCTACTGTGTCAAATTCAAACCGGATATTTATTGTATCACCGGCATAATGCGCAAGATTGGCAACGCAGGGTTGATACCAGGAATTGTCGTTGTTATAGGATTGTAACAGTAAATCCCAGGAAGCGCCGGAATCGTTGGAAATCCATACTTTACGGGTATCCCAATACCGGGCTCCTTCGGTTTCTTCGCGGCTCCAAAAGGTCAATGTCGTGTATCCGGTTTCAAGCCGGATTGGAGGAGAAGTTAACGTCCCGGAATTTGGACCGCCGGTATCGTAGTGTTCCAGGTCAATGTCCGCATACCACATGGCGTGGTTGCCACTGTAGGAGTCCCGGGTTGTTAGATGCCAGAGTCCGGTTGTGTCCCATCCGGGAGCGCCGGATTCAAAATCTTCATAATACACACCAGAATGAGCAGTCGGTGTGGTTGTCGGAGTTTCTGTTGGGGTTGGGGTCAGGGTCGGAACACTCGTTGGAAAGGGTGTTTCCGTCGGCGGAACCGCTGAGTGCCATTGAGACGCATCAGTCCGTTGACCTGCAGGTGACGCATCATCATAAATAACGGTGACAGTATCTCCATCCGATACCTGTATGGAAAAATAAGGTGTGCTAGGCCCAGTTGTGAATCCCAGGTCTCTTCCCGCTGCGCAGGTTGTAAAGTAAGCTGAATCAACAGAAATCTCTGTGACTGTCATTGGAATAGTTGCAGGATAAATGGCGTTGCTGGTGACATTCACTTCATAGGATTCTGCTATGGTTGGATTTGTATTCAGATCGGCATCCCAAACCAAAATTTCCGCGGTATCGTCTTCAGTAAAATATTCCGGTGAATCCAGATAAATGACTCCAAGACCTGGTATCGTTGTCGGTGTGGGTGTTGGAGTGTTTGAAGGCAGCGGCGCCTGTGTAATCGCAATACCCGCCAGATAACTTTCCAGCCTGTTCGCCGCTGGATGTCACGGTGATGTAAAAACGATCCCCGGGATTGGGAGGCTCCTGAGAGAATATCCATTTGCCCCATAAGGTAATCTTTTCCCGATTAATCAATTTCAAGATTCCTTTTGAAAAGAGAAATTCCTTTTTTGCATGTCCGATTTCTTCTTCCAAAGGTAAATCGTTGCTCCAAATTCTGAAATTTCGTCTAGAAATCATCTCGATTGTCCAACTGCAACCAGGTGCACAATCGAATTTATCATTTATCACAATGCTTCGAAGTGGGATTTCTGCCAAGTTGGAGTTCGCTGGATCTCGTGTAGAGTCCAAAGTAGAGGGTGAAAAGACAGGCCACTCTTCTGAACTTACTGTTGTCGAGATTAACAGAATAACCCAAAATGAGAATCTCACCAGTTTCATTCCGAATCTCCAAACAAGTTAAATTCGGCTTGGAGCGAAAAGTGGTTCGTGTTCCAAAAAAGTGTTCCCGATCTGGAATCCACTGATAGCCGATTGGTGCTATCTTCAGAAAAAGCGGTTTGGAAAAGCGTTACACCTTGAATTTCCATCTGGTAATCCAGAAGGGCTATAAACCTGTATCTTTTATAGTTTTCAATGGGTTTCTCCAAACTGTCCGGCTTTTGGAAACCGACTGCAACAAGATTCTGTTCCGTCAACGGAATAACATCCGTAATAAACAATCCGGCATTATTGCTTTTCAACCCAGATGTAATATCCGGAAATGAATGAACATTTCTCCGATTCTTGAAATACTTCAAATCATCACCTAATAGTGTTTTTCTGATAATCAGCAACGTTTCACAGGGTGACCAGAACATACTTGCCGAATCTGCAGAATATCTCTCCTTTTCGAAACCAGTTGCAGTAGAAAGGATTTTGCCGTTTTTATTGAGAAGGCATAGGTCATAAAAGAATCCTTTCCGGCAGGCCAGAATTTTGTTTCCACTGGGCGAAATAAAATACCCTGCGTCCTGAATCGGCAGGATGTTTTTGTTTCGCCAGAGCAATTCTCCGGAATTGGCATCATAACAAGAGACACCGGACTCTGGATCGAATTGACTGGGTTGAGGCTCATTGTTTTCCTGAACAAGAAAATAACTGCCATCAGGTGAAAACTCAACCAAGGCGCACCAGTTGCTTTGTTTCTTGATGAGTTTTCCATCTTTATGATAAAGCTCCCAGAATTTTTCTCTGTCATACATGTGCGATTTTGAATAAACGACCTTTCCTTCATTTGATACACGGTAATGGCCGTCAATTCTGTTTTCGCTGTCATTGGGAAAATCAATTCTTCTCAATAAATTATCCGCCAGTGTTTCTTTCATCTCGTGCGGCATCTCCCACAAGATATCGCCTTTCGAGTTCACAAGCAGAAAATGCTGATGTTTCAATCCGGTATTAATGTGTTGTTGAAATACCAGACCTGCATATTTTTTGTTTTGAGAAAGGATTATCTTGCATTGAATCCGAATATCAATCAGTTTATCGCCGCCTTCCTTGAAGGTTCCGGGAAACCGGATCACCGGTGGATTGTCCCGCTCACCCCCGTAAGGGATCGGGCGATTAGCAAGGTTCAGGAAAAACGCATTATCGAAATCGCATTCACAGTCCGGTTTATAGCCAGTCCGAATTTTCCGAAGAACCGATTCCTTTATGGCTTCATACGTGATGTCTTGCAGCGTGTCTTCAAATATTGCCCTGGTTACTTCACCATAAGGAGTTATAGTGAGGATTTTGATGCGCTCATTCAGGGGTAGATCATTTTCAGAGGCAAGACCTGTAAACACAACGATTACTTGAAACAGAATCATTATCGCTGAAAGCTTTCTTTTCATGATTTTTTCTCCTCAATAGATTAAAATAAGCCTTTTGTGCAACATTTGCTTAAAGTTTAAAAGGAATTGCTCACTAGTGTCAAATTGTAAACATTCCGGTTATGCCCAACGCAAACGATTGTAAAGGATTTCGCTTAAGGTTATATAAAAATTGGAAGTTGTCCCGCAAAAAGAAGCCCGCATTTTCTGCATCGCTTATTTCTGGAAGTCTGTCCCCCTGAAAGTAATCGATCGACAATCTCCGACACCCTATTATG
>CAYOJK010000061.1:0-3383 GCA_964404285.1 uncultured bacterium
GCTCAATCAATCCGAAGCCTAATATCCCAATCAACATCACGAACCAGAACCAACCTATCGTTATACGGTTCACCGGACGCTTTCCGATCTAGATTGAGTTGTGCCTCTTGAAGAAAAACCGCCAACTGCCTGCTTTCCTGAGCATCTGATCGATATAAAAACGCATTGGCAATATTTATGAGACTTAAATAAATGACAAATAACAACGCCGCCACACATAAACCGGGAATCGTCAATCGCTTCACTCGACGATGTATAACCGGCACAAGCCGTGATAACACCAGATACGAAATCATTAATTTAGGCACATAAATATAACGCTGAAGATTGGGCTCCAACAGGAATATCAACCGTTCATCGTTTAAATGTCTAAGATGAGTACTGATGATGACAATGAGTAAAGCCGTCAACCACAAGTACAATTCCGTCCAACATAATGTCTTGAAAGTGGCATCAACTGTTTCATCTTGGTTTTTCGATCGATGGATTCGAAACAAAACCCAAAAAATAAGCAGTCCCGCGCCGACAAGGCAGGTGACCCAACCCTTATGACGCGCTTCCAAAGCTATTGTAATTCGAGGTCCGACCAGTATTTCGACGATGACACGAGATAGAAAAACTCGACATGAAAACAATATAGACTCTACAGTCAAACGTGGAAATGAATGAGTCTGTATGCCCCATATCTGATAAAGAATGACGTTGAGTGCGCAGACACTGATTGCCGCCTTTTGAGCGATGGTTTTAGAATCAACCCCGTGTCGAATGATAAGCGGTAACGCTAGTATCGATAACGGGTTCGAAGCCGTGCAAATTAAAATGCTTATACTCCAAAAGATCTGTCGATATCCTGCCTTAGGCGCCGGTTGAAGCGATAACATAAACAGCATGAAGAGCATGTGCCACTGAGAATAGGTCACATTGGTAAACATATGCGTTTTACCAAGAGGCATGACGATGAGGATCACCGCTATCGCCAAGCGCTCCCATTGCGACTTGGCAGCTAATCGAGATTGGTCCAGAACCACCGTTGTCAGTGCACATGCAGCCACCAAGCCGGATAGAACGACATACAGAAACGGAATCCACTGAACAGGAGCGAAAGAAGCTGGATAGGCGAGCAATTTCGGGCCAAAAGACACGTATCCAGCGTATTTCCAGATCAACAATCGCAGTGATCTGTTGTTGAAAAACATTGATAAAAGATCCCGACCGTCTTCATGACCAGCAATAGGACTCAAAAAAGAACACCTGTTCCGTAACACTATTAGGACAAATATCAAAATGAACATCAGCCCTTGTTTTATCATCTTTTTAGAGGCGTTCTTGGTCATAAGCACGTGCCGGTTATTGCCCGTATGTTCTCGTGTATGTTGAGCTCACCCGGCGAAAAAAGATGTTTTTGAGCATGGGCATACTCGAATTCGTGTTCATACCATCATCATAAAGAATCGTGTAGAATTGTCAAAATCATGTTTTAAAAATTCCAGTTTTTGTCCCATTGGTCCCATATCCCCCCCTTGCCACATTTTCCAGCTATGAAACCCATTTAATTTTCTATACACGTTGTGGTCATTTGACGTCTTGATCATTTAGCGACATAATAAAATTAATTGAACGACCACATTTTTTCAGGAGCGCAATATTATGAAATCAACCGTGACCTTTTTAATAATGTTCGGTCTCATTTGCCTGCCGGCGTTTACGTGCACGGCCGCCGTTGTCAATGTGCCGACCGATCAGCCAACTATCCAAGCAGGAATCGATGCCGCGGTGGACGGCGATACCGTGCTGGTCGCCGATGGGACCTATACGGGTGAAGGTAATTGGGACATCGATTTCAAGGGTAAAGCAATAACGGTAACCTCTGAGAATGGTCCTGAGGATTGTATTATAGATTGCACGGTTATTTACGGACCAGGCCACCGTGGATTCCATTTTCACTCGAACGAGACAAAATCCAGTGTTTTAGACGGTTTTACAATTACTAAAGGCATTACTGGAATAGGCGGCGGCATCATGATCGCCAACTCCTCACCACTGATCAAAAACTGTGTCATCAAAGACTGTCGGGCAACACAAGGAGGAGGCATCTACATAGTTGACAGCAATTGTGCTATCGTTCAATGTTCTATTCAAAAAAACATCGCCACAGGTGTTTATCCTCGGGGCGCAGGTATTTGCATCGATAATAGTGATACTGAAATCATTCAATGTTCAATCGACGGAAACGAGGCTTATAGCGGTCATCACTGCCAAATATTAGGAGGAGGCATAATTGACTGTAAAAACAGCAGTCTATTGATAGAACAATCTTTTATTATCAAAAATTTTGATCAACGTCATGACAGTTTCGGAGCGTTCGCTTTTGACCATTCAAGCATTACAGTAGTAAATTCTATAATCGCCAAAAACGATACCTCTGGGAGTTGGAGCTTTGTCACCCATTCCACGATGATATTGATCAATGTTGTGATTGCAGATAGCAAGATTTTGACTTCTTCAGACCACACTACTTTTGAGGCTAGTGATTCCAATTTCACCTTAGTAAACTGTATTGTTTGGGATAATGATATAAGAAATTTGAATCGTGACGATAAAACCGTCGATATCCGTTATTCCAACATCCAGGGAGGATGGGACGGTATTGGAAATATAAACGTGGATCCATTGTTCGCCGACACCAAAGACCCAACCAGCGGATATCGATTGACGCCGTTTTCTCCCTGTATCGATGCCGGCGCCTCCGAAAACGCGCCATCAACCGACATCGAAGGCAAACCGCGCTTCGACGGCCGTGTCGATATGGGAGCTTATGAGTTTGGACCTGCCGAAACCACCACTTATATCAGAATGCCCGCTCATCGAATTTATCCTGGGGACACCGTGTCTTGTTCTGTGGGTGTCTGGAATACAAAAGATAATTCGCCTGACGATACGAAATTATTCGTTGTTCTGGAATTACTAGGGAACTATTATTTCGCTCCAAGCTTCACGTCCTTCGATAACTATTCGCAACATTTTCCGATAGGGTTGACCAAGCTATTGATCATACCTGAGTTTATATGGCCGCCAGGGATTGAAAAACAATCAGGACTGACTTGGTATGCTGCTTTGACCAACCCACAAATGACGGAATTATGGAGTAATATTGCACAATTTGATTTCGGCTGGAACGAATGAAGATCAATCGCCTATCACAGGCTTTTCGGCTCCATTTCGGAGGGTGTCGAAAGATGACTATTTTTGAGGAGTTAGACAGTATGAAACCCATCTTAGTCTTTTGTGTCGTTTTTGGACTCATTTGTCTGCCGGCGTTTACGTGCACGGCCGCTGTTATCCATGTGCCTGCCGACCAGCCGACTATCCAAGCAGGAATCGAT
>CAYOJK010000062.1:0-3255 GCA_964404285.1 uncultured bacterium
CGGTAAATATGCTGTTGTAGCGGCAAGAGGGGGTTGGGTAAAATTGCTTGATATGAAAAATACTAAAGAAATATGGTCCAAAAACCTGGACGTATTCAAATATTTTTATTGGCATGACCCCTTCCCGATAATGTACGACGCAAAGTTTTTCGCATTTTTTACTCTTGAACCCACACAAAAAAAGTACATGATAACCCTTTTTACTCATGCTGGTGATATCCTGGGCTACATCGAAATAAATAAGAGGCCGAAAATGGAGGAATATCGACTGGAGTTTATTCCTGGAACATCGATTTTGGTTTTTCACAGCGATAAATATATCAATCTTTACCAGATCGAGAATTAATACAATGAAGAACCTGAGATTATCCATATTTTTTCTCATTTTGAGCTTGCTGTTGTTTCCTGCTCTTTCTTTAGCTCAAACGCCGACACCGTCACCAAGCGTGACACCGACAGCCACGGCAACTCCGTATTATTTCTTGTGGCCACGATCCGATTTGAGAATTATCAGTTCCTTGGGCTCTTTTCGTTCAGGCCATCTGCATATGGGAATCGACATGAAAAATGTGGAGTGGCAAGCGGTTTATCCTTCAACTAAATTTCCATAAGCTAGCGACTGACATAGGAATAAAAAAGATTATCTATTCAAAAATTTGGCCCTTGAATTGCGTATTAGAATAATTTTTGCTTTACTTTGTAAGACGAGCTAAGAACCATTGAATAGCTTATAGGGATCAAAAGCAGATATACCAATCATGGCATTTGCAAAATGGAGAACATGAAACAAACAAATCAACCACTTGCGGAAGTATTCGGTTATTTGACGTCAGATCAATCAGCCGCTGCGACCCGATACCGTTCACATCGACTATGCCCCTTCAATAATACGGTGCCAAATTGCACAAAAGACAAGGCAAAGAATCCGCTTGGTGTATGTAGTATTCTGCATAATGATGAGCCGGTAATTACCTGTCCGATCAGATTCAGAGAAGACTGGTTAATTACAGATGATGCAGCATCCTTCTTTTTTCCGAAGGATACCAAATGGAGTTCTTTGACCGAAGTCAGGCTCAATGATGCCAATGGCAAGTCTGCGGGAAATATCGACGTGGTGCTCGTTTCCTACGACGATAGTGGCAAGGTGATCGATTTTGGAGCTCTGGAGATTCAGGCAGTTTATATTTCAGGCAATATTCGGGATCCCTTTGAATATTACATGCTGGACCCAAGAGGCCGAGTAAACATGGATTGGTCTGACCAACCCAATTATCCGCGGCCGGATTATCTTTCGTCGTCTCGAAAGAGGCTAGCGCCCCAATTACTCTTCAAAGGCGGTATCCTTAATTCTTGGCGCAAAAAAAGTGCGGTTGCGCTTAATAAAAGCTTTTTCGACACTTTGCCAAGTTTCGCTAAGGTTCCAAAAGGTAAGGCAGATATTGCATGGCTCATTTATGACTTGCTATTAACAACAGTTGATGGGCAACAGAGATACAAATTAACCAAGGTTGACGAAGTGTTCACCGAGTTCACGCCGGCTCTTCGTTCTCTCACAACCCCTGTTCCAGGAAGAATAAACGATTTTATCAAGTTGCTTCAGACTCGGCTTGATGAACAACTTGAGACGCCACCCAACAACAAGACTGTTGAGAACCCATTCTGACCATGACTAGCAGACAATTATCTCTGTTTCCTGACCTGTATCAGGAATTTGATGCGCCGAAACCGATTAATGTTGCATCGATTCCTCAGCGAAGTCCGTTTCGGTATCCGGGAGGGAAGACATGGTTTGTTCCAACATTCAGGGCTTGGATTGACGATCTAAACCCGAAACCAAAAGCGCTGGTTGAACCATTTGCCGGAGGTGGAATTATCAGTTTGACGGGGCTGTTCGAAAATCTTGTCAGTCGTGTCGTCATGGTTGAACTCGATGAGGATGTAGCTGCAGTCTGGCAAACAGTTGTTGGCGGTCATTCCGAATGGCTGGCAAAAAGAATCATCAAGTTTGATCTCACTAAAGAATCTGTGATTAAGGAAATTTCGAAAACAAATGTAGATATTAAGGAAAAAGCATTTCAAACAATCCTGAAAAACAGAACGTTTCATGGTGGTATCCTTGCTGAAGGTTCAGGTTTTATGAAGTATGGGGAGAGTGGCAAGGGAATTACATCTCGGTGGTACCCTGCTACGCTCGCACGCCGTTTCACCGATTTGAATCTGGTTGCCAGCCGAATCGAGTTTTTACAAGAGGACGGGATTGAGGTCATCCGGCGGTATTCAAAACAGAAGGATGTAATATTTTTTATTGACCCTCCGTACACAGTAGGTGGCAAAAAGGCCGGCAGAAGGCTCTATAAGCACTTTGAACTCGACCATGAACAACTGTTTACTGTTTGTGAATCAATTGAAGGCGACTTTTTGATGACATACGACAATGCCGATGAAGTTAAAGCCATGGCTCGAGCACACGGATTTCAAATGCGGCTGATTCCGATGAATAATACGCACCACGCAACCCTGGAAGAGCTCGTTATAGGAAAAGAACTCTCATGGATGGATCAGTATCCAGCAGTTGATCCCCAAAATGAATACAAGACGAAGAAGGTCTAAACAAGTACCCTCCAATCACACATAACGAACACAACCAATTTCAAGACTATGAAGCGTAAAGTTGTTAGTGGTTATCTGACATGGCTGTTTCCAACAAGATCACTGATGCTGCACGTGTTTTCAGCTATCGGGCGCTTAATCTTAAATACGCAGACAGAAGTCTTCCAAGAAATTCAGGCGTAATGAGAAGAAGAGGACAATTAATCAGAGACGTACAACCTGGACAAACGCCAAAATATGAAACATCCGGCGATGCCCACCATCCACTGAATTATCTTCCGCCGCATTGACCGACCCCGCTATAACACGGATTGTCGGCGAATGGGATGCCTGGGAATTTGGATGGGAATAGAACCCTTTTTTTATTAACCGCGAATGAATGCGAATGAACGCCAATAACATCAATATCTACAATAGGATTTAAACTGGATGTCCCCGGAAAGTACAAATGTCCGTCATGAATTTAAGTGTGCGGAACTGTTACGGGATTCCAACGTGCAGGGCTTTCGCAGAGACCTTCCGAGAAATTTAGGTGTAATTTTGGTATAATATGGAAAGGAGGACAATTGACATGAAACATTTTACAACGTGTGTCGTAATTCTAGGATTTTTTTGCGGACTCGCGCATTGTTTGCCGCCAAAGGC
>CAYOJK010000063.1:0-3128 GCA_964404285.1 uncultured bacterium
TCAAGGTATTCTTTGCGCACATCAGCGCGTCGAAGGTCTAAAGGTACCCGTTTCATTCTTGGATCAACACTATCAAAACCTGTGAAAATCCTTCCCAAACGATCATTGGTCATGCTAACATAGTCGGGGTTTATCTCAATACCAATTACTCTTCGTTGAAGATGTTGGCAAACGCGGAGAGTCGTTCCGCTTCCTGAAAAGGGGTCAAGGACAAGATCACCAGAATCTGAAGAAGCAAGTATCATTCGTTCAATAAGGCCTTCTGGCTTCTGAGTTGGATGATTCTGCCGATTCTCATTGCAATAATGAACATGAGAGAATTCCCACACGTCTCCGGGATTTGCTCCTCGCATGTTGTTTCTATCTCGATAGTATTTCTGAGGGACACGAACAGCATCGAGATTGAACTTTGGCTTCTCCGACTTCGTGAACATCAAAATATCGTCATGCCGTGGTGAGAATCCCTTTGTCCTGCCCATACCTTGCGTGTAGTGCCATACTATCCAACTATTGAAGAACATTTGCAATTCTCGATCAAGAATGTCATATAAGTAAGATATAAAGCGGAATCCCATAAATACATACAGAGTACCATTTGGCTTCAAGAGTCTGTAAGTTTCGCGCAGCCAGTCGCGGGAGAATTTGAGATATTCCTCAAACCCTTTAATGTCATGGTTGTTGCCATAGTCCTTGCCAAGGTTGTATGGGGGATCAGCAATCACAAGATCGATAGATACACTATTAATCTTTCGCATTTCTAGAATTGCATCCCCAGTAATTAATCGAATGTCATTCATCAGTCTTGATCCATTCATTCTTTTTGGCAAGTATAAGCCATTCGTCGAATCCTTTACGCGAATTTATGAACTTCCTGTCAAGCAGTTGGCAAAAATCCCATGTGGTTCGTCTCTCCAGTTTCACGTAATGGATATCGCGCACCTGAAGCTGCCCGCTTCCCAATGCTGGGTTATAGCTTATATCTGAGCTTGAGAGAAATTTTAGATCATAAGCATTGTGTGCTACGACCTCCATGATTCCATCCATGAGGCCTGTTTTTTCATTTTTTGTGGAATATACACGATGTTTTAATGAGAGAATAATGAAAATGTAATCGGAATCTTCGACATAAGCAGTTCTTATTCGCTGAAAGGATGTGATATTGGGAGATTTGCCGCTCGATTCAAAATCTTCCGATGTGGCCTTGACATCAACCTCTGCTGTAATACCCGAATCGACTTTTCGCTTCTTCTTGAATTGGAGGATTACATCAGCCATGTGCAAACGTTGTTGAGCTTCCACATTGATCAAATGATACATATTGTTTTTATCATCCACCACGTCTTTAAATGCCTCATATGCCCAAGCCTCAAGAATCGGCCCCGCGATCTTGTTAATGTTTTCCATCGGAAGACCAAGTTTCAGACTTGTGTTTATGATGATCTGATTTCGTCCGGTGTCAATAGTCGCCTGCATGATAGCCTCGATAGCTCTGGTAACATATTCGGAACATTCATGGTAATCTTCACATTGCTGAGGCTGTTTCAGTTCCAAGTTATCGTATTCCATTTTCGCTCCTGTCATAATTTGTTTTTGTGAAGCCTAACAAGTTATTCAATGGTTTTCTGCTCATCTTTCAAAGTAAAACAGAAATCCTGTTGACTTGCAAAAACAAATTTCCTCATCTTTCACCGTCTATTATGTTTCCATGAATAAACAAAGGATTTCTCTGTCCATATCCGCAAGGACATGCTGGATGAGCATGACGGACTTGCAACATCAACCTGAAGGATCGCTGGGATCGGAGAAAAGATCTGAATCCTCAAATGACACGAGAGAAAAAAATAATTTGAGAGCTAATCCAATAACTCAACTTCCACACCCTCGACAAATTTCGTAATACACCGCTTGCCAAAGCTAATAAACGGTGAAGCGAAGGTGACTGTTTGAACACGATTACAAGATGGACAAAAATCCTGTTAATCATTAAATCCTGTAATCATGTTCAGACAATTAAAATGCAGAAAAAGTAAAGACACTCTTCCTTCGTCCCATCCGTCCCATAGGTCCCATATCCCCTGTCCCATAGGTCCCTTTCTATCGCTTTGTTTTCACCGATTTTTTCGCACAGGTCTATTGATTGACCAAGGTGTCGTCCAATTCGTCAGATATAAATTGCCTCCACCGTAACCGACGCGGGGCAAAGTCAATATTTTCTTGAAGGCGTGTGGAAGCCCGTCTTCTCCTCTTGTATCGACGCCCCAGAATGCCGGGCGCAAACGGGTGTTGCTCTGAATAGCCTTGGGAAGTATTCCTGTTCGAAAATCGTGGGTATTGTCCCATGAAAAACTGAAACCGTATACTCTTACCGCAAAAAACAATTCGATTGGTATTTGGAATTGCTCAAAAATTTCTCTGTAAACAGTCAAGTTTTCGGCTGCGACGAAAAAAACCGGCAAAGAAAAGCGCTGATCATCATACGTGTATCGGAACGTAAAGAATATGATATGCCAACGTTCATCAGTAATTGCCGAATAGTGTGTAAAGCTATGGTTTTGTTTATGGAATGTTCGCAGTTCATCTATTTCGGATTTTGTCCAGAGTGTCAGCGGTATCATTTGCTCGACAAAAGCTTCGCCCTTAAAAACGTAATCCTCGGAATTATGATCCAAGTTACAGGTAAAATCGTTCAATCCTATCATTTGGTTACATCTAGAAAATATCGAAGGACTCAATACTTTGACCGGGCCGTTCTGGAGTTTGTCATAGACGCGCATGAGTGAGTGAAGATAGCCATCGTTAAAGTCCGACATCATCAAGACCGGATTTTGTAGGGAATCAACCAATATTTTAGGTTTTGACGGGCAATGGATGGTGGCGATCACCGGATAAAAATCAAGGCCGGATGACGCATCCCAAATAACCTGATAGTTCACATCCAATGTTTCAGATTTGATGTGTTCCCATTTCTGAACATCACGAAAGTAAATCGGTCGGATTCTATTGAAAAAGCTTTTGAATGGTTTCGTTTTCCTTTGAAAGGCTGGTTTTTGTTCAAACATTTTTTTTGTCCCTCTCTTTATCAAGTTGCGATAACCCGTGTTTTTTTCGATCGCTACTCATAAAGACGG
>CAYOJK010000064.1:0-3048 GCA_964404285.1 uncultured bacterium
TGGAAGTCTGTCCCCCTGAAAGTAATCGATCGACAATCTCCGACACCCTATTATGATTAACCTCGAAAAGATCATCGCGTTATCAGCACCCTGGGCTCGCTGCGATCTTCCGGCCGTTATCACTTTGGTATTGATCTTAAAAACGCATTTGGTCAAGCTGTTTATCCTTCAGCCGATGGCGTTATAAGAACAAAAGAAATGAGAGGTGATTCAGGTTTCACAATTACGGTGGAACACGACAACGGTCAAATCACAAATTATCTCCACTTAGTAGTAGACGATCTTCAGCAATTCCCGGATGTCAACACTCCCATAACAATTGCAACTCAAATTGGTGAAGTTGGTGGAACCGTTGATTGCCGAAATGGAAATCCACCTCAAATGAAGAGGCAGACACCGCTAAGTTATAGACACTTTTTGGCTTGTTTATTTACATGTCGAGTTAAAAAAGACGGCATTTCTATTGCATGTCAACATGATTTTTGTTTTACTTTATATGATGAGCGGAAAGCCACTGAATAACGTGTTGTTGCCAGCCGTTTTATGCCCGGCAACAAAGAGCTGTGAGTTTCATCCACTGGCAGTTCGGCGCGAAGCGCTTCATAACAAGCGGATTCGACATATAGCCTGGAAAGCAATATATTTATCTCGGCCTTAACGCTGATCTGCAACTTATTGGGCAAAGAAACCATAGGGATAATGAATGAAGGATTTTGCGAAGCAATTGCAATCGAGCCTGCTGAATATTGAGGAGAAAAACAGGTCAAACCTTTTTGCTTGGCGTGGCCAGTTCTCACCACAGCTAATTGAAAATCTTCTCGACGCTTATTGTATGCCTAGGTCGGTTGTTCTCGATCCCTTTGTAGGGAGCGGAACAGTCTTGCTTGAGGCAGCCTCGATGTCTTTACCGGCATACGGGTTCGAAATCAATCCCGCTGCTTGGTGCTTCAGCAAGCTTTATGAGTTCACGAATACCGGAAAAGCGCAACGGTATGAGGCTGTTAAAGAATTGCGAGATATCCTTAACAGGCAGTTTCCGCTTGTCCTCTTTTCGGACAACCAACTTGACCTAACTGTTACAGAGACGAAAATCGCCTCCATTGCCAATCAGATAAGCGATCATGCAAAAATTCTTTGCAACGCGCTCGTGATTTTGCTCGATGTTTACAACAATCCTATTACAAGCAGCTTTATCCATAATAAATTCCAGGCGCTTGCCGACCTTGTCTTGAAACTCCCCTTCACTACGAAGCCAATCAAGGCTGACCTTCAAGACGCAAGGGCGCTTCCTCTTGAATCGGAATCTGTGGACTTCATTATAACATCTCCGCCTTATATCAACGTTTTCAACTATCATCAGAACTATCGTCGATCGGTTGAGCTTCTTGGATGGGACACCTTGCGCGTGGCAAAATCTGAAATAGGATCCAATAGGGCGAACCGTGGAAATCGTTTCTTGACGGTTCTTCAATACTGTGTAGATATGGCAAACACCATTCAAGAGTTATACAGAGTTGTCAAGAAAAATGGACGGGCGGTTTTCATCGTGGGACATGAATCAAGAGTCCTCGGTGTCCCTTTCTATAATGCAGATATGTTGGAGCGTATCGCTTTAGAGTCGGGTTTATTTGATGTTGTCCTCCGCCAACAACGATTGTTTCTCAACCGTTTCGGACAGAACATAAGGGAAGATATTCTAAACTTACAAAGAACGCCGGGCGCTTACCGTGTTGTAAATACATTGTTTCTGGGAAGGACGATTGCTCGTAATGCTTACGAATCCTCGATAAAAATCGTCCCACCTAAGAATTCCTCGTTGCTCCACGATGCTATCAGCCGGGTAGAACAGACGGAAGGAATCCCGATTTTTGACAGCACACAGTATTCGCACTACCAAACACGAGAACATGTAATGATGGTTAAAGAAATTGGAGACTAATACATGCAAAAAACGGAACCCAAATTTCCAACTCCACATTTAAACAAACTCAGAGCGCTTCTTCACAATCCCAGACTTCCAGCCTCTGACAAGCCGAGGGTGAATGAGGCATTGCGCAGATACAACGGCTGGATAAAAGAACTTGCGGACGTTGTTCCTGGAGAAAAAGAAACGGTTCGACGTCTTGTAGAAGCAACCAATCGTTACAAAGCATACATAGAAATGGAGCTCATTTTCGATAGCCGGGAGGATTTCCTTTATCGACAAAAAGGACAGCTTAAGCTGGACAACACTATTCTGGAAGAATTCTTGCCGCAGATTATCTATAGAAGCCTTCATTTGGGCACGGGGTTTGAGTTTGGGCCGTTGAGAACATTTACGGGTATCAGTTTTGCATCATCCATTGCAGATGTGGGACATGGTGGGCATCCAAAACTGAGGACGAAGGATCAGGATTTCGTTCTCGGCAAACGGCTTTACATGATGACATCTTTTGATGAAGATTTTGCGCACTCGCAAACTGTAGAGTCTTGTCTCGGATACGTGTGCGTTGAATGCAAAACCAATCTTGATAAAACTATGTTTCAAGAAGCAGTAGCAACAAGTCGTGACCTCAAAAATGCCGTACCATCGTCCTTGTATTTTCTTGTGTGTGAGTTTCTCGATATGGCCCCTATATCCATTATATCGACCCAGATTGATGACGTGCTCATAGTCAGAAAGTCAAAACGGGTTTCATCGAATATTAGGCAGGAATACCGGAACGCCGAAGCACGACGCAGATACCGACAAGAGTACAGTGACTTTCTTGCATCAGCAGTTTACTATGAAGATGTTTTTCAAAGAATGGTTGATAAGATTCAGGCTATGGTAGATGATGCCGATCCGGAAATGGACGAAGTTCTCAAACAAGGGCACTTTTGAAAATCATCCCAACAAGACTATCCAGATGATGTCTTACAGCTTCCACTGATCTGTCTGCCGATTCGTGCCCGGACAACGCATGTTTCATCTTCTGGCCGTTCAGCGCGAGACACTTCAATACCAGCGGATTCAGCATACAGCCCAGAGACCAAAGCGGGAAGCAAGAAGTGGGAGAACCGCGAATG
>CAYOJK010000065.1:0-2952 GCA_964404285.1 uncultured bacterium
AATTTGCCCTGGATGCCATTGAAGGAACCGAGGAAAATCCGCATACAGTGCATCTAGCCAAAGGTATCTATCAGCGCGTGGATGACATCGGATCGGGAATTAAACCGGGCGATTACATTACCATTATAGGTGAGTGTGCAAACGAAACGATGATTCCTATTCTATGGGTTTCTGAAACAACTGACTTTAAAATTTCCAACACTACAATTCAAATAGTCTCAATTAAAAATCAAGAAGACTTCTTAATTCATAATTGCATTTTTACAGGTTGGGAGAATGTGGCGCCAGTTTTTATTTACAACAATAGTCAGGTGACACTTGTGAATTGCAGTTTCGTCAGCGCTGCTGATGTCTTTCAAATTCAGCTCAACTCTAGCGTTACCGCCCAAAACTGTATTTTCGCGAATTACAACCAAATGGTGCATCCCAGCAGCACCTCCGATCCTGTTATCACGTATAGTCTGTTAAAATCGTCGTATCCGGGTGTAGGCAATATCGTGAGTCAATTTCCGAGGTTTGTGCGTCCGGATGCGTTTGATTACCGGTTGCGGTCGGATTCACCGGCGATAGACAGTGGGGACCCGTCGGACCCTGTGCCGCCCGGGGGTGGGAGCCGGATTGACATGGGATGTCATGAATACCCGTATGCGCCGGTATTATTTATCGAGTCTGTAAGTTTCAGTGAAATGACCGGCAATCAAAATGGGATACCGGAGTTGGATGAGACGATTCAACCGGTGATCCGGTTATGCAATTATGGTGAACCCGCCACCGATCTGACGATCACGTTTGAATTGGATCATCCCGATATCACGATGGAATCTCCAGAGGTGGTTGTTGGCATGTTGGAGTTTGATGAATGCCGTGATATCAGCGGTCCGGTATTCAGTGTTACGGACTGCTCGGGCTGGGGCCTGCCGGCGGAATTGTATGGTTCTTGGACGGATGGTGAACACACCGGCCGGCTTCATATACCGATGACGCTGCACGGGGTGGATTTCTATATCGACCCGGAAACGGGCAGCGATGATGCCGGTGATGGAAGCCCGGACGCGCCATATCTGACGATCGCCTATGCCCGGAATCAGGCGCGCGGCAGCCGACTGCACCGGGTCACCCTAAGACCCCAAGCCGGAACCTATAGCGAATCCACTAACGGCGAATCATGGCCATTATGGCTCGATGAATACGAGGATTTAAGAGGAGAAGGCAGAGATACGGTTTTATACAATGACACGATGGAAAGTGGTATTTATTTCAGGCCATCACGAACTGCGAATTTGTCTGATTTTAGTGTAGACAAAATTGGTGGCGGGATTCAAGTGTTAAGTCCTTTACTCGTAACTTATAATAATCTTTACTCGGGATATTATGGTTTTTTTGGTCATTGGCGAGTTACAGTACAAAATTGTGATTGTGACGGTGTTTTGTTTTCGGGGACAATCCCCGGAAATGATGCATTAGCGGAAAGAAATTGTATTCTATCGGGAAGTTCAAGTGGCGGCGCTGTTTTTCAATACAATGAGATTGGTCCAAACTCATTTACTTTGTATCAGCACGAAAACTATCCTCATGGTCATCTTCCCGGTAACGTTGCCATGCACAATGTGATCTCTGCGCCGA
Source organism: uncultured bacterium (assembly GCA_964404285.1). Classification (GTDB taxonomy): domain Bacteria; phylum CSSED10-310; class CSSED10-310; order CSSED10-310; family CSSED10-310; genus JBASEY01. Next base: position 1,624 of record CAYOJK010000065.1, read on the forward strand.
CGACCATCAAAAACGCCAACGTGTTCTCCAACAACATCTGCACCGGTGTCATCGTCACGACCGATGTGCCGGTGGAAATATCTCAGAATGTTACATCCACGTCTATGGTGAGTTTGGACAGCAATGAAACGGTTACATTCAGCAATAATATCGGCATCGGCCTTTCTTATAGCGGCACGTTCGGTGTGACCGAAAGTCGCTCAGCGTCTTTTCGGAACTGTATTTCTTTGAGTATGTGTCTTAGACAATCCGGGTATAATTTTAATGGATGGCTTGGAGGATTGGATGTCGATGGCTGTGTCGGCCTGTTATCCTCCACCGGTGTGAATTATCGCTATTGCTGGCAAACCCGTAATTCTGTTTTGTATTATCTATCGGAGGACAATTCTGCGTGCATCAACACACAGTATTCCGACCTAATGAATTGCCCTGAACCCACTAATATCGATGTGGACCCCGGGTTTATCGGTATCGCTACTATCACGGATATTGGTGAGAATTGGTTTTCTGATAACACGGCTGCCTGGGAACCTGATCGGTATGCCGGGTACTACGTCAACCCGAACATTTTGAACAATAAAAACCTGTTTTATTGTATCGGCAACACTGCCGACACGGTGTATGTGTTAGGAGATCCCCGTGTGGCCGCTCAAGTCGGCGACTTGTTCGTGATTCCTGATCTTCGTCTTCGTCGGATTTCCGATGGGTTTGCATTTGACAGTCCCCTGATCAACGCCGGAGATCCCGATGTGCTGAATCCGGATGGTTCTCGTCGGGATATCGGCGCTTATGGCGGGCCGTATGCCCTGACACCGATGCCGGTGATACCGACCTGGCCTCCGCCTGACCAGACACCGACGCCTGTGCCGACATCTACACCTGTGCCGACACTTACGCCAACCCCATCACCCGACCCGACATCGACCCCACTTGTCACCGGCGTCACGATCACTATGCCAGCGCATCACTTTAAACCCAGAGATACATGTTATTGTTTACTAACCGTCACAAATAGTGAACTCGACGCCCTCGATAACAATCCCCTGTTTCTAATTTTAGATGTCTATGGTGGGTTATTTTTCGGCCCATCGTTCACGCACGACGCTGACTGGTACCCGGGCCCCTGGCCCACCGGCGACACCTGTGTCGAAGCGATCCCCGCTTTCATCTGGCCCGAAACCGGCACATCAGCCACCGGCATCTTCTGGTATGCCGCATTGACCGACCCAGCCGTAACCCAAATCGTCGGCGAATGGGATGCCTGGGAATTTGGGTGGGAATAGAACCTTAACGCCCTCTCTCGGCGCTGTAAGCGCTCGCTTCGCTCGC
>CAYOJK010000066.1:0-2783 GCA_964404285.1 uncultured bacterium
TTCCTGATGTCAAGTCAGTCAATATCTGTCTTGCCGGTGGCGTATTCGCGAATGTTGCTGTCAATAGGCGAGTAAGGGAATTGGGTTTCCAAAACGTGTTTGTGATGCCGGCGATGACGGACTGTGGTTTGTCTTTAGGCGCATGTCTGCATTCATTTCCTGATCCTCAGGCGATTGCGGTTCCAAATACGATGTATTTCGGGCGAGGTTATACGGAAGACCAGGTGCGTCAAACATTGGATAGCGCCGGTGTCAGTTATCAAATGCCGAGTAATATGGCGGAAACAGTCGCGGAACTGCTTGCCGGGGGAAGTGTTGTCGCACGGTTTGATGGTCCGATGGAATTCGGGCCGCGGGCGCTCGGAAACCGATCGATCCTATACCACTGTAATGATCCCAGCGTGAATGACTGGTTAAATAAGCAGTTGCGTCGCACGGAATTCATGCCGTTTGCGCCGGTGACGATGGATCGGTTTGCGGCTGATCGCTATATCGGGTATCAAGGTGCGGAACGTGCCGCTCGATTTATGACCATCACATTTCCGTGTACGGATGTGATGAAGCAGGAAGCGCCGGCTGTCGTGCATGTCGATGGCACCGCCAGACCTCAGATCGTTCATCAGCAGGATAACCCGGGTTATTACGCGATTCTGGATGCCTATTATCGGTTGACCGGAATCCCGACGCTTATCAATACCAGCTTCAATATCCATGAAGAACCGATAGTCATGACGCCGACCGATGCGATAAAAGCGTTCGAAACCAGTCTGCTGGATGCGCTAATCATCGGTCCTTACTTGGTTCGGCGCACGTGAGAACTGATTGAGGTCTTTGATCGAATCTGGTACTTTTCATCCGTGTATCATTTTCAGCAAATCAGGCGAGGAATGAAAACCAGTAAAACGTATAACCCACAACGATGTTTTTCATTTCAAAAGTGTTTTGGTTTGGAGTGAAGGGCCGTAACAGATATGATTAAATACACGGTTTTGATTTCAAAAAAATCATACAGGGGAGTGAAAATCCAAAAAATTTTTGATCCAACGGGAAGGTTTTCGGAAAGGGCAGGCAAGATGAAACTAACGCAGATTATTTGTTTGGGAATAGGGATTGTTTTTCTTTGTGCATGTTCACCTCCTGAAGCCACTTTGATTTTGGAGGATGACACGTGGATTGTGGTCAAAGTCAACGGCAAAATCATGACGAGTAACCAGATGTATAATGAGATGATAAACTTGTTTCAAACTCTCGGACAAGATTTTTCTACTGACGAAGTGGAAGAGAGAAGAGCTGAATTTCAAGCTCAAGCCATACAAAATTTGATCAACACGGAACTGTTGGTTGAGGAAGCGATCAGGAGAGGTTTTACAGTAGAGCTGGCTGAAATCGACACCAGATTGAATGAGTTGCAGGAGGCTTATAAATCACAGGATGAGTTGCGGTCAGAGTTGAAAACGCGTGACTTGACTGAGGCGGAATTGGCTGAAGAAGCTCGCCGTGGTCTTTATGTTGAAAAGATCATAGCGCAAGAAATTGAAAACGTGACGTCTCCGGAGTACGAAGAAATTCATCGCTATTACAATGAAAACCAGGAATTATTGATGATTCCGGAACAGATTCATGTCGCTCATATTGTTGTTGAGGTATTATATGATGACCCTGTACAGGTTCGTGACGCCAAGCTAGCTGAGATTGAGCGGTTACGTCAGTTGATTCTTGACGGCGCTGATTTTGGGGAGACGGCCGCCCAATATTCCGATTGCCCATCAAAACTCAATAATGGTGATTTAGGCTGGATAACTAGAGGCAGGATGAGGCCGGAATTCACCGAAGCGGCTTTTGCGTTGCCGCCGGGAACGATCAGTGAGGTTGTCGAGACGGCGGAAGGTTTTCATCTGATAAAAATCTTTGAACACCACCCTAAGACCTTACCGGAACTCGAGACGATTGAGGATTACGTGATTCAGCGCGTTATCGACGAAAAAATTCAGGCTCGTATTCTGCACTTGATAGAGGATTTGCGGAGCCAGGCGACTATCAATATAGACTCGGCATGGCAATAACACGTATGAATATCAAGCAGTCATGGTTTGCGACGGCGCCGCGATCAATGGAAGGGCTGTTGGCAGCCGAGCTTCAGCGCTTCGGGTGTGACGCTGTCAAGGAAAAACGGGCCGGCGTGTCGTTTTCCGGCGACCTGAAACAGGCATATAAAGTGGTTTTATCGTCACGATTGGTCAGCCGAGTCCTATTACAACTCAGCGAATTCACAGCGACCGATCCAAAAAATTTATACAAAGGTGTCCAGCAGATTGACTGGGATCGGCATATTTCCGTTGACGGCACCTTCGCGGTTCACTGCTCGGTGCGCGGACCCTTGTTTCGCAATTCGGAATACGCGGCATTGATTGTCAAGGACGCAGTTGTCGATCAGTTTCGTCAGCGCAGCGGCATCAGGCCTTCCGTTCAAAAACAGGACCCTGATGTTGGTATACACGTAAAAATCACGATGAATCAAGTTGTTTTGAGTGTCGAGATGACGCCCCGATCTTGTCATCGACGGGGGTACCGTGTTCAACATGGTGAAGCGCCGCTCAGGGAAAACGTTGCTGCGGGGCTGTTGATGCGGGCAGGGTGGCCGAAACGATTTGAAGGTCGAGCTGGTCTTGTCGATCCGATGTGTGGATCGGGGACATTAGTCATTGAAGCGGCGCTGATGGCAGCGGATATCGATCCGGGAATCCTGCCGGGTGCGCCGGGATTGAACGGATGGCGCGGTCATG
>CAYOJK010000067.1:0-2777 GCA_964404285.1 uncultured bacterium
TAGCCCCATTCTTGGACAGCCATTTCACCCATAATATCGTTCATTTCCGGGTTCAGCATCGCTCCATAGAATCCCAGGCCGGTCACGATGTCTTGACCGGTATCCGGCCATTCAAATGGCGGAATGACGATTATCTTGGTCGTTCCGGTTGGAACATCGATATATTCGAAATCGATCTCGGGATATTCCGGATAGTCAAAATAGACCCAGGACGGCCAGAACCAGAATTTGCCGTAAACTTCCAAGATAAAGAACGTCGCTACATGGGGCAGAGGCGCATCCGGGTTATCCAGATAACCGATAATGGAAAACTCGTCTCCGGGATGAGCCATATCCGGCATCTCGAGACGCACACCCAGTGGGTAGCTTGGCGTCGGTTCCGGTGTTTCTGTTGGTGTGGGTTCCGGCGGCTCAGTCGGAGTAGTCGGCGGCTCAGTCGGCGTGGGAGTTTGCGCTCCGGTTGGAGTGGAAGTCGGCGGCTGTGTCGGTGTAGCAGGCGTCGTCGTCGGTGTGGGCACAGGTGATTCTGTTGGTGTGGGTTCTAATGGATCAATGACGCAAATATCATCGATATGCCAGCCAAAGTGATTCAGATAATCTTTTTCAATAGCAAACGCGAGTAGGAATTCTTTCCCTGCAACGGCATCTAAACTGACAACAACCTCACCGCTAACATTCTCACAAGGCATTGTCCAATGGGTCTGCCAAGTCGCTCCATTGTCGGTCGATGTTTGGATAAAGAGGTTGCAAGTATCAGGATATTGTCCTCCACGAGAGCCATGTTTGAATGTAAGTTCGATATGGGAGGCCGATGTGCCGTCCAGCAAGGGGGCGATCAAGCGGATATCGTCACTTAATGCAGAAAAAAATGGATAGCGTATTTCTGGTGGAACGCTACCAGCCATATTCTCATCAACGACCGCCCAACTGTTAGGGCTTCTATTCCAACCTTCAGGAATGTCATATATTGGCGCATCGCTGAAATCTTCGGTGAATGGTAATGGTAAGGGTGTGGTTGGTTTGAAAAAGGCGCAAACCGTATAATCTTTATCCATCAGAAGGGTTTCATCCCGATTTGTGGAATACAAAGCATTGTTGACTTCCCAATAATCAAATGTACAGCCGAAAGCTGGGACTGCTGAGATATTTACCGATGTGTTTTCAATATAAACATAGGTTCCTGGATCTGGTGTTACGGCGCCTTCTCCCGCGCCATCAGGTGCAAGCATGGTCAGCGTATATGTTGGATGGCTGGTTGTAAAAACTGCCTGCGCGACGTGATCTGTATCCATCTTGAGAGTTGCAAGAGAATTATTGGAGTAATAACACCCGTCAACTTTCCAGTGATCGAATTCCCACATATGATCGACCCCGTATGGTATAGCCAGAGCTGTCATTTGGGATGGAAAACATCCGTAAAAAACAGCTCGACTGGTAGAAAGATCAACTTCCGTCAAACAATTATTTATAGATAGTATCAGAAACAATCGGTTCTGATCTTTATCATATTCCATGGTATTTCCAAAACTAAAAAAAGTGCCTATCGGACCAATCAATGTTGCAGCGGCATTTCTGACATCAATGGAATAGATGCTGAAGGTGTTCAAGCATAACCCGTATAAATGGCCGTTGCCATAGGCGATGTTTATCATTCTGTATGCGCTGTCAAAATCATCAATAATGTTCGTAGTTCCGTTCGATTTGTTTATAGTGTACAACGCATTTCCTGAAGCGCCATATAAAATATCATTTATTTCATCATAGGCTATATCACAGATATTCACGCTGAGTGGGCCAACTTCAGTCATGGTTCCATCTTCCACATTGACAGTCCGTAAATGCGGTGAAGGCGGATTATCCACTACATACCACGTTCCATCAGCCCAAGTTCCGCCTCTAATTGCATTAGGGGTAGTATTGAGTCCAATGACGGTAAAACCATTGGGGTCCATTGGGTCAAAACCAATGCTTATTTGATGATTATCTTCATTATTGAATGCATACCAGGTTGATGATGGCAAGGCGCCTAAAATGATTTCGTAATCAAGCGGGAGATCATGAATTCCGATATCTGGGGAAACAGCGCCTTCAAACACAGGATTCAACATATCGAGTTTTCGAACTTCATTGACATAGATATCATCGATACACCATTGGTTTTCGAAATGGGAAGTGCCTTCAACGAAGACAAAGGCAATTTGGAATTTTTCACCTGCTACAGGGCTTAGGCTGACAAAGGCTTCTCCATTCATTTTAATAATGTGGTGTTGCGGCCAATAAACCTCCCAGTTGGCCCAATTATTCGTCGATGTCTCGATACGAAGAGAATGCTGACCTACTACAGAATGAGAATAATGTTTGAATACAAGCATGATGTCAGAAGCTGACGATCCATCTAACTCGGGAGTAATCAGTTTAATTGGGGTATAGACACGCTCCTCAACGTACATTTTCATTTCCGGTGAAAGACCAAGGGCATCAGATGAATCATGGACTTCCCAATATGTGTGAGTTTGATTCCAATCAGCCGGAATTTCGCCGATTGGAACACCGCTGAAATCTTCACTGAACGGTAACTGTAATGCCGACGAAGACTCAGAAGTGGCTGCAAGAGCATGCGGCATAAAGACCACTGCCAGGACTATTGCTAATATGAGTTTCTTCATATTTCTACCCTCTCATCCTAAAAGCTAAAGGCAGAATGCCTTGCACTTTTAAAGAATATTTCTGCAATTTTGTTGTGTTGATCATTAAAATCAACTCCTTCAAATCATTCA
>CAYOJK010000068.1:0-2699 GCA_964404285.1 uncultured bacterium
GGTTGGTTCTGGTTCGTGATGTTGATTGGGATATTAGGCTTCGGATTGATTGAGCGGAATGATACGGCGCTGTCTGCAAGTTGACATTATGGCGATGCGGAGAAATGTTACTTGCAAGAAGTGATTATGCATATAAGATAAAGGCTGGGAGATTAAAAAGTAATAGTTTTTAAAATAGAAGGAAGATCGTGACAAATAATTCTAATACGAAAGAGCGGGAACGTTCCGAATTGCACCGGACTATTTGGCAGATCGCCAACCATTTGCGCGGGAGTGTAGATGGCTGGGACTTTAAACAATATGTACTCGGAATGCTTTTTTATCGCTTTATAAGCGAAAATCTGACCGATTACATCAATCAAGACGAAAAACGCAGTGGAAACAAAGATTTTGACTATACCGCACTTTCGGATGAAGAGGCGGTTTTGGGTCGAGCGGATACGATCAAGGAGAAAGGGTTCTTTATTTTGCCGAGTGAATTGTTTGTCAATGTTCGCAATAGGGCGCGTCATGATGCCGATTTGAATGAAACGTTGGCGTCGGCATTTCGGAACATTGAAAATTCAGCCAGGGGTTCGGACAGTGAAGACAGTTTGAAGGGGTTGTTTGACGACATCGATGTCAATTCCAACAAGCTTGGAAACACTGTTGAAAAACGAAATCAAAAGTTAGTAAAACTTTTGGAATCGATAGGAGATCTCCGCCTTGGTGATTATACCAACAACACGATCGATGCTTTCGGCGATGCGTATGAGTATTTGATGACGATGTATGCGTCAAATGCCGGTAAGTCAGGCGGTGAATTCTATACACCTCAGGAAGTGAGTGAACTTCTGGCGGAAATAGCGACTGTCGGAAAAACAGAAGTCAACAAAGTATATGATCCGGCCTGTGGTTCAGGTTCACTGTTGTTGAAATTCGCTAAAGTGCTGGGAAAAGAAAACGTTCGGCTTGGGTTTTTCGGCCAGGAAAGCAATATCACGACCTACAATCTTTGTCGTATCAACATGTTTTTGCACAATATCAATTACAATTATTTCGATATTGCTCATGGCGACACGCTTATGGATCCTAAACATTGGGATGAGGTTCCGTTTGACGTTATTGTTTCGAATCCACCGTATTCAATCAAATGGGAAGGTAATGACAATTCGCTTCTCATCAACGATCCACGCTTTTCACCGGCAGGCGTATTGGCGCCGAAGGGCTATGCTGATCTGGCCTTTGTCATGCACATGTTGTCCTGGCTTTCTACGGGCGGCGCTGCGGCGATCGTCGAGTTTCCCGGGGTGCTCTATCGCGGCAGAGCCGAACAAAAAATCCGCAAATATCTGATAACAAACAACTATGTCGATACGGTGATTCAGCTTCCTCCGGATCTGTTTTTTGGCACGACGATAGCTACGTGTATTCTTGTGCTGAAGAGAAGCAAGACAGATAACAAAACCTTATTTATCGATGCGTCAACGGAGTTTGTACGAAGTGGGAATCAGAATAAACTGAGTGATGCCAATCGTGCAAAAATTTTGAAGGCATTTATCGAACGCAAAGATATCGAGCATTTTGCAGCGTTGGTAGATAACAAGGATATCGAAGAAAACGAATATAACCTGGCGGTTTCGAGCTATGTCGAACAGGAGGATACGCGTGAAGTGATCGATATAAAAAAGCTCAATGCTGAGATCGCTGAGATTGTTGCGCGGCAGAACGTGTTGCGGACGGCTATCGACGGTATCGTAGCTGATATCGAGGGATACCATGACTAGGCCGTTGAATACAATCGAAAAAATGATCGCCGTGATGTGTCCGGACGGGGTGAGAAGGCTGCCTTTGAGAGGTATAGGAAGACGCAATAGTGGAACTAATATAACTGCGGCTAGGATGAAAGACTTACATCAAGATGGCGCACCAATAAGAATTTTTGCAGGAGGTAGAACAGTTGCAGATGTTTCTTTTGATAAAATACCCGAAGGCAATGTTATTAAAGAACCGAGCATTATAGTAAAATCACGTGGCTATATTGGTTTTGAATATTATGACAAACCATTTAGTCATAAAAATGAATTTTGGTCGTATACGATCAAAGATAAGAATATAAATCAAAAATTCATTTATTATTATTTGTTGACCCAAACCGATAAACTCCAAAAAAGAGCAAGAGCAGTTTCTGTAAAAATACCACAATTATCAGTAGCAGATACTGATAAATTGAAAATTCCAATCCCCCCTCTCGCCATTCAACACGAGATTGTTCGAATTCTAGATAGTTTCACGGAGCTGGAGGCGGAGCTGGAGGCGGAGCTGGAGGCGGAGCTGGAGGCGCGAAAAAAGCAGTATGAATATTATCGGGATCAGTTGTTGACGTTTGGGGAGGATGTTGAATTTAAAGAATTGTGTTGTATTGCACAATATTCTAAGCTACGTATAGATGCGGGCAAATTAACTGATGAAACTCATGTTGGTGTAGATAATTTATTACCTAACAAAAAAGGAAAAATAACTTCTAGTTATGTCCCACTTAAAGGGAACTTAATTCATTTTCAAGCAGGAGATATTTTAATTGGTAACATTCGTCCTTATTTGAAAAAAATTTGGCTGGCGACTCATGGTGGTGGAACTAATGGTGATGTTCTTGTCGTTCAGCTAACCCGGATATTTCATAAATAAAAGTGGCAAAACCTTAATATCGTGATATAATT
>CAYOJK010000069.1:0-2520 GCA_964404285.1 uncultured bacterium
AAACGAACCATCTTTTATTTCTGAATATCAAACCCGTAAGGCCGAAATACATGCGGCTGGCGCATATCTGCGACATCTGCGTCATCTGTGGAAAATAAAAAAAATTCCTAATGTTTGAACAATCAAAATCCAATTATATCATAGCTGTTTCTTATAGTAATAATGCTAGAAAGTTTCGTAATACAAATGCGACGAATAAGACAAATGGGACTCGAATCTTATGATAAAGATAAATTCTTAACCTTTGTCCCATGCGTCCCACAAGTCCCATTTTTGAGGGACAGACTTCCAATTTATTCGCGGTTAATAAAAACAGCATTCCTCGATAGCAAGAACACAGCGCATGACAGCGTTTGGTTCTCGAGAGCACACATCAGGACGAAACTGTCCTCACGACGCGCAGGCCCAGGATGCTGCTCGCGTACGACGGCGAGTTCCCGTAGCGACTCGCCGACCGGCAGTACCTGGCGCCACCGTACCAGCCGCCGCCCCGGTAGACGCGCGAGGAACCGGAATCAGGGCCGACGTAGTCGGTCACCGTTTCCGTTGGATAAGCCGCATACCAGTCCCAGCACCACTCATGGACATTCCCATGCACATCATTCAAGTTCCAGGGATTCGGCAACTTGCTTCCCACAACTGCTGTCCGATCGGAAGAATTGACACAGTAAACACAATAATTCTCCAGTGTCTGATGTGTCCCCGGTGTGGAGGAATCGCAATTACTGAAATTATAATACGGTTCATCACACGAAAACGGACCACTTGTGCCGGCTCGGGTAAAGTATTCCCATTCCCCTCCAGTCGGCAATCGATACCCTTCGGCATCGAAATTACAATAGATTGGTTCAGTCGTATAATTCGAAGCTGTCACGGGTATCGTATATCCGGCATCCGTGTAATAGCACCGCGTGAAACCGTTTTGCAACGACAACAGGTTCGCAAACAACACCGACTCATACCAGGTGTTACTCTGCACAGGATAATTCGGTCCCGGGCTGATTGCTTGGATGCTGGGATCATCCGGCAATGTCCCCTGAACGGCTTGAAGATTCGCCCACATCTGACGAGAAACCTCTGTTTCCATCACCACGATGCTTTTCGTCAAAATGTGCGTGAACTGCGGCCCTTCCTCCTCCCATCGACAGGGTTCCATACCCGGTGATCCCTGGGTGAACGTTCCGGCAGGCACAAACCGCATGTTGCCGACAATCGGGTCTGTGGCAACCAAATCACCCGGAGCAGGAATCGGAGTCGGAGTCAGTGTCGGGGTAGTGGTGGGAGTCGATGTCGGGTCTATGGGCGTATCGGTCGGCATAGGAGTCGATGTCGGATCTATGGGCGTATCGGTCGGCATGGGAGTCGATGTCGGGTCTATGGGCGTATCCGTCGGCATGGGGGTTGATGTCGGGTCTACGGGCGTATCGGTCGGCATGGGGGTCGATGTCGGAGGGATGGGCGTATCGGTCGGCATGGGGGTCGGCGTCGAAGGGATGGGCGTATCGGTCGGCATGGGGGTTGATGTCGGGTCTACGGGCGTATCGGTCGGCATGGGAGTTGATGTCGGGTTTATGGGCGTATCTGTCGGCATGGGGGTCGGCGTCGGAGGGATGGGCGTATCCGTCGGCATGGGGGTTGGAGTCCACTTGTGAGCGGAATCAAGCCAGAATTCCTGGAAATCATAGTTCCAGGCATTCATGTCCAGAAACCAGGCGCCCCAGAAAACCATCGGCCCGAACGGAACGAATTCATCGATATTCTCGAAATCAAACTCCAGGAAAAGTATATGGGATTCATCAGGATGAATATCATGAATCTCAAAATCTACGTCCTCTGAGAATGACGGCCAAAAGAAAAACTCACCCAGCACTTCAAGAATGCCGAAGATGGTCGCCCCCGGCGTCATCCCGCCAAGATTGTTCATGTAAAGCTCGGCCTTGAAGTGGTCATACGAAATGAACCCGCCATCATTCAAACGCATCTCGACATCGATATCGACGACAGCGCCTGCCGACGGCAGCCAACACCACATCAGGATGCTTGAAAGGATCAACGTTTTGATCTGCCAATCAACGTTTTTCATAATTATTAAACTCCTCCTACTTGAACGACTGATGATTAAAGAAATGCCGAGTAATATTAGAGAATGACCTTGCCTTTTTGAAAAAACCATCCTTTAACAAACAACTCTTTCCCTCAACATTTCAAAGAATGCAACAATTTGCGCGATTATTTCATAACTCAAAAATATTGTCAAGAGCTAAAATGCCCCACTTGTAACCATTTTAAAATTCCTCTGCCTTCAGGTAAAACACCGCAGGAACATTGAGATCCCGCGTTCAACCCCCTCTTCTCCATTGATGGAAAAGGGGGGTTGTTTTTCGGGGACAGACTTCCAGAAATAACAAAACAAACCATCTTTTATTTCTGAATATCAAACCCGTAAGGCTGAAATACATGCGCCAGCACATATCTGCGCCATCTGCGTCATCTGTGGAAAATAAAAGAATTTCCTAACCC
>CAYOJK010000070.1:0-2514 GCA_964404285.1 uncultured bacterium
CGCAGAGCGCCACTGTCCTTTTTTGTCTGAACACGATTACGGGATTAAAGGATTACCAGGATTAGTCTTTGCTTTCTCGAAATCCAATCCTGGCCATCTTTGTAATCTTTGAAATCGTGTTCAAACAGTCATTCGGGATGCGAAGTCAATAACCAGTCATCAAGTGTTAGACGTCAGTAACGATTAATTAGAGGGACAGACTTCCAAAAATAATCTTTCCAGAGATAAACGAATTTGATTTTTTTGTCGGCCCTATACGCAAAATATGAATAGACGCTGTTGTTCCTTCGGCAGGTAAGTCAAGGGCAATTGTGCCTAACGTTCTACTTGCTTATAATTATTGTTAGGCAAACTGGTTTCAGTCAAACCATATTCTTCGACCCCTCAGTCTGAAACCGTTTTGTTAGCGGGACGGACTTTGTATCGGATGAATTCCGGGCAAACAAACATACGGATTTGGAGAAGTTTTGTTGATGGTTTTCCTGATACACAGGATAAGCTTGAGCTTGGCCAAATATAGTCGGCTTCAAGTTCAAAACATTGATTTTTCTAGGAATCGGATTATGATAAGAAAGGGTAAAGGAGATAAGGATTGCCAGACCATGTTGCCGGAGAATCTGAAAAAGTCGCTACAGATCATCTGAACAAGGTGAAGTTGATTCGACAGAAACAGATATCGGAAGGGTGTGGGTATGTAGTATTGTCTGGCGCAAAAATCCATACTCGATACATACACGTGTGTATTGAAAAATATGGATGGGAGTGTGTAAAGCCCATATAGGGCATGTTATGACAAGTGAATATAAGATGATGATAAGCAAAGGAAACCGATGGAAAAAATAGTCAAATCGAAGAAGCGGGTGGCTGATCATGGCGAAGTGCTGACCGGCAAGCGGGAGGTCAACGCCATGCTTGATTTGGTGAAACAGGAAACGGAGCGGATCGAATCGCGTTTTCTTGAACCAGCATGTGGCACCGGAAATTTTCTTGCCCCGATTTTTGAACGAAAGCTTGCTGTTGTGGAAAAGCGCTACGGTAAGTCGCAATTGGAATTTGAAAGGTATGCTGTTCTGGCTGTGTCATCCATTTACGGCATCGATATTCTGGAAGATAACGTACAACATTGTCGCCAACGGCTCTTTGAAATATTTGATCTAGCTTATCTACGTTTGTTTAAGAACAGTACAAAAGACGCTTGCCGCGAGTCCGTCCGGTTCATCCTTGACCGCAACATTATATGGGGCGACGCTCTCGACCTGAAGACCATGAATGAGCCTAGAGTTCCGATTGTCTTTTCCGAATGGTCGCCGCTCAATGGCAGCATGCTGAAACGGCGAGACTTTTTTCTTTCTTTCATGCTCGACAAGAGTCATCAACCCTCGCTGTTTAACGACGAAAACCAGGAGGTCAACTTAAACGAACCTGTCAAAGAATATCCGCCGGTTCACTTTTTAAAGGTGGGAGAAACCGCGAATGAACGGGAATGAACGCAAATTAATATTCAAAAGCGAGATATATGCTGTTGTGAAGGTGGGTTTTATTGAACCCATCAAAAAGTATTCTCCGGTTCATTTTTTTTAGGGTTGGATTAACCGCGAATGGACACGAATGAACGCGAATTAATATTCAAAAACGAGATATTCGCCGTTGTCGGGGCGGCGATGGAAGTAAGTAATGAAATGGGAGCGGGTTTTCTTGAAGCCGTCTATCAGGAAGCGATGCAAATTGAACTTGCTGAAAGAAAGATTCCCTTTGAAGCACAAGTTCCGATATGGATTTCCTACAAAGAACACAGACTCATGAAGATGTATGTACCCGATCTTGTTTGTTACGATCAGATCATCGTAGAAATCAAAGCGGTCAAAAAATTGACCACCATCGATGAAGCACAATTGATCAACTATTTGAAGGCGACAAGCAAGCCGGTTGGTCTCCTGCTCAACTTTGGGGCGCCTAAATTGGAATGGAAACGTATGGCTTATTCTCTCTCAAAAACAAGGAACCTCCCATGAACGCAAACTTTGGTGACTTGAAAAATAAGTATTCATCTTCAGCTATTAGCGTCCATTCGCGTTTATTCGCGGATAAAAACCAAAACTTTTATGCCCAAAAGCTGGAATGGAAACGCGTAGCCTATTCCCTTATAAAAATAAGGAATCCCTAATGAATACCAACACTGATGACATAAATAATAAGCATTCATCTTTAGCTATTAGCGTCCATTCGCGTTCATTCGCGGATAACAACCACAACTTTTATGCCCTAGAACTGAAATGGATACGAATGGCTTATTCTCTTTCAAAAACAAGGAACTTCCTATGAACATCAACTCAAAAGACAAGGATTCTTCCTCAGTACATAGCACTTATTTGCGTCCATTCGCGGATAAAAGCTACAACCCGGATGTGCTTTCATGCATTGCGAATCTGAGCAGTGATGAAGTTTTCACGCCGCCGCGACTGGTGAATCAGATATTGGATATGCTTCCCAGTAAAATTTGGAGTGACCCGAAGG
>CAYOJK010000071.1:0-2501 GCA_964404285.1 uncultured bacterium
TGCCTTTGGCGGCAAACAATGCACGAGTCCACAAAAAAATCCTAGAATTACGACATACGTTGTAAAATGTTTCATGGTAATTGTCCTCCTTTCCATATTATACCTAAATTACACCTAATTTTCTCGGAAGGTTTCTGCGAAAGCCCTGCACGTTGGAATCCCGTAGCAATTCCGCACGTTTAAATTAGGGGACAGACATCTGTACTTTCGGGGGACAGACTTCCAAAAATAAGCGATGCAGAAGATGCAGGCTTCTTTTAAAGGGATAGACTTCCAATTTTGTGTTTTCGAATCGATGTTTGTTCCAGGGGACAGACATCTGGAAATAAAGATAGGGGTAAGACGAAAGGGGTAATGGGTGGAATTTTCAATATCCAATATCCAATGTCCAATCACCAAGTGTTTAGATTTCAGAATCTATAGCTCTTGATCCCCAAAAAGGTAGTTCAACAGAAATGAATCAACCGAAAAACCATAACCAGAAACTCAGTACCAGAAACCAGGAACCGCATTCTGCTGGCTCGGAATACTGCTTAGCACTCAGGACTCAGCACTTAACTAGGGGACAGACTTCCAATTTTTGAGAATTATACGGTTAAAACGACCATGATCGATGAAGAAAATTAGTCGTGTTCGGTTTATTCCGTGACCATCTACTTTGCGGCACCAACGAAGAACCGTGCCGGAGCCCGTCATGTTCCGCAACAAACGAGACTTTTTGGAGCACTTTAGGCAGTTCCTGACACCCAAGCTTTACACAAGCACTCAGACAGACTTCTAATTTTAAAAGAATTTCCTGCCTCGGTGAGACCTCATCCCCCGGCCCTTTCTCCATTGCCGGAGAAGGGGGGTTGTTTTTCGGGGACAGACATCTGGAGATAAAGAGAGGGGTAAGGCGGAAGAGGTGGAGGTTTCAATATCCAATATCCAATGTCCAATAACCAATTTCCAAGTGATAGCCTTCAGAACCTATAGTTTTCTAGTTTTTATCAGAAAAGGCTCACCAATTAAAATTAACCGCATTATCAAGCTGATACCTATTCTTCCTCACCCTTTTCGAGCATTCCAACTTGCCCCGACGATAACTCATTCAACTGCTGTGCCGCCGCGCTATTCACCAGAGAACGCATCTGCTCTATTGCCATATTATTCAGGTAGGTAAGGCGTTCCCTCTGGACTATCCCCTGCTTCATCATTTCAGCATTCATGCTCTCAAGATTTACAAGCACAATGAGCTGATAAATACTGGCATGGTCGCGAATGTTCCCAGACGCCTCCGGGTTATTTTCGCGCCATTCTTTAGCTGTCATTCCAAATAAAGCGACGTTGAGCAAATCCGCTTCGTTAGCGTATATAAAGCTAATCTGCCTTGGTTCAACCAGCTTTGGGATGAGGTGCTCCTTAATTGCATCCGTATGAATATGATAATTGACTTTAGCAAGCTCCCGCTTCGCATTCCACTCCAGTGCGTAACGATGGCTTTCGTCGGTCTTAAGCCGCTGATAGTCTTTGATGATATATAGCTTAAATTCCGGCGATACCCAGGAGGCAAATTCCATTGCAATATCCACATGCGCAAAGGTTCCACCATATCTTCCCGCTTTGGACTGTATACCGATTGCACCTGTTGCCTCAATCCACTTTTTCGGGGAGAGTGTAAATGTATTTCGCCCTGCTTCCCGTCTAAACCCGTCGAATTCGACGGGGTTAAAATCAGGGTTGTTCAATTCTTCCCATAGCCCTAAAAACTCAAGCGTTTCGCGGTTTCTCAGCCAATTCTTTACTACGTCATCAGGAGAATCGCTTTTGTACCGCGCTATATCTGTCAGGCTAATATAGTCCGATTGGTTTATCCCGAAGCGGACGTTGATTTGAATGCCCTTTGCGTGAATCGTGGTCTTTTGCGATTTTGGCACTGTCCTACTCTCCTCATCCGAAGATTACCGATTAAGTTTACAAAAAGCATATCAGATGGGCAAGCGGTTATGTACCGTATAATCAAAGGCCTCCGCATCCAAAGGAGGACACAGAGGCTTACTTTAATGCAGACAACAGCTTATTTTACTTCGACGCAATAAATCACAACTTACTCATTCATTGAATAATACGTAATAACGAAACCATCTTGGACTAAATTCCCATTTTTTCTGTCGACATTTGTAAGAGAACCCTTGAGGCCAACGCTTAATTCGGGACAGACATCTGTACTTTTTCGGGGGACAGACTTCCAATTTTTGTACGTCTCATCCGTCCCATAAGTCCCATTTTTGAGGGACAGACTTCCAATTTTTAATCCTATTGTAGATTTAGATGTTATTAGCGTTCATTCGCGGTTAATAAACAAAGGGTTTTATTCCCATCCAAATTCCCAGGCATCCCATTCGCCGACGATTTGTGTTACAGCCGGGTCGGTCAGCGCGGCAGAAGATAATTCAATGGATTGCGGGCATCGCCAGAATACCCATAAATTGGCGTTTGTCCAGGCTGAACATCTCGAATCT
>CAYOJK010000072.1:0-2479 GCA_964404285.1 uncultured bacterium
CTGTCCGTGGGGGAAACACGGCGGTAGGGCTCCCGGCGCTTTGTGGGGCTGTCATGGGCACATTCTCGCGAACACGTCCCGGCGGCCACCATGCGGCGCACGGCCTGCACGCCGAGGTGCAGGCGGCGCGCGGCGTCGGCGTAGGAGTGCAGGCTGGTGACGGTGATGTTCACGCGTCGCTCCTCCCTGCCAGATAGTCGATGGACACGCCCAACGCGTTGGCGATTGCGACGCAATTGTCGAGGCGCGGCACGCTTCGGCCTGTTTCCCAAAATGTGATTATCGTTGCGGAAACGTTGAGCATTCTGGAAAGTTGGCGTTGCGTAATCTGTTGCGCCTCACGTATTTGGCGCAGGCGTTCAGGAAACGGACTATCGAATGCCATTGTGTCTTTCCCCTTCCGTTCTGACGCCACTGTATCACGGAACGCTTAGGCTGTCAACAACAATTTTACATGGAGTATCACGGGAGTCGCGCGAGCAGACGGCCCAGCGGCAGCGCGACGCGGCGCGGCGGGCGCTGCGGGACAGGGTGCAGAGTGCGCTTGACGGCGCGCTGGAGGACGTGGACATGCGACGGTTGCAGGATGTCCTGCTGCAGATGAGCACGGCCAAGCCATCCACGTGCGAGGAAATCAGCGCCATCGGGCACCTATGACTTTAATAAGAATTCCTTATGTTCCTATGCCTTTAACATAAGAATTTTTTCGTGCTAAAGGTATTGACTTTGGCGTCTGCCAATGGTATACTCCAGATAGAGTTGAACGGAGAACGGGGGCCGACAGGCCGGGAGGATGGACATGGATTACGCGAGCACAATTGAGATTATCACGCAGGGTTTAGGTTTGCCAGAGATAAACGTACGCGAGTGCGTGTGCTACCTCGAAATCCAATTTTGGGGCGACTGCCGCAGCATCGCGCCGCAGTTGAAACAGCTCGGCATGAAATTCGACGGCGCGAGCTGGCACGGCTCGCGCGCACTGACGGGCGAGAATATTGACGAGGTCATCGTCAACGCCGTACAGGAATTCGTGGCTGCCGGGCTGAGCGACGGCACCGTCATGATTTCGGCAGGCGCTGCCGGCGGCTATCGCGTTCCGGCGTACCAGGCAATGGCTGCCGTGCGCGCGATGGCCATTATCTACCGCCACCGGCGCGGGCAGACGCCGGCCGTTGCGGACGTTTTGGCCGTCATGCGCGGCCTGGACATCACTCAGGATTCCGCGCTGCAGGCGCTCGGGTGCGAGGAATAGTGAGACACGGCGGCCGGGAAACCGGCCCCAATAACGGAGGAGACGAGTACCTATGACGCCGCAGGAACTTCGCGCGCTTCGCGAGCGCCTTGGGCTGTCCCAGGGCGAACTCGCGAAGCGTCTCGGGATTGATCGCAACAGCGTCTGGCGCAAGGAGCACGGGCAGCGCGCGATTACCGAGCGCGACGTGATCATGCTCAGGCAAATCGAAAAGGACAGCGCCTAGCGCGTCGTCTTGATCTTCAATCGCACATTGTTACGCGCGAGTAGTTCTTCAACTTGCGCGTATATTTCTTTCAGCGATTCCATTTCTTCGGCCGTCACACCGTCCTGCAGTATGAGTTGCGCGGCCTGCGCCAGCGCGGCGGCCTCAAGCACGTCGGCGAACACATCGCCGTCAGGCGCGTCCGTGTCTGGCTCAGCCTCGTTCGTTGCCGCTGCCACTTCAATCGCAGCCCTGGCTAGTTCCACGAACGCCGCCAGCGCCTGCGGATCGAGCTGCTCTACCTCGACAGTACCATCCGGCAGCGTGCGCGTCGTGGTGCAGCCGAGCACCAGCGCCACCACCATTGCGAATGCGAGTACGTGTTTCATAGTCTTCCTTTCGCGTCTATGCGACGCCCTTGATTTGCAGCGCGAAGCCACGCTCCTTAGTCCTGCTGGGCCATAGCTGTATTTCCACCGTGCCAAGCTGGCACGGGCCTTTCGCCGCGTCCACGATGTAGCTACGCGTCCCGGGCTCCCACGCCCGCAGGAACGAGCCTGAGCGCGCCAGCAGCGTGGGCCGCTCGCGCACTTCCAGCTTTCCAGTCTTGAGGTTCATGTGCGGCACGAGATTCGGCCGGCCCGGCTTGCACCACCTGTCGTGATCGTGACCTTCCAGATAAATGTCGGCCTGCATGAATCCGCGCAGCCGCGCCACCTGATTGATAGAGTTGCCCTCAGTCGTGCCGCCGCCGCCTCTGCCGTGGTGTGCGAATATGTCTACGCTGCACCGGCAGCTCTGGTAGTCAATCGCGAGCCGTATCAACGACGACACGCCCAGGTACGGCACGCCCAGCAGCGACGCGAGCCGCTCGTCGAACGTCTGGCCGTCAGCGAAATCGAACGTGTGATTGCCGCCGATAATGCCTATGAGTCTATCGCCCATGAATGCGATTTGCTTTTTGAACTCGAGCAGCTGCTTGTGCGCCACCTGCTCAAGCAGCTCGCGCGTCGCGTCGTGCA
>CAYOJK010000073.1:0-2387 GCA_964404285.1 uncultured bacterium
AATACAACATAGGAGGATTGTATGAAAAGACTTATACTTTTAATGACAGTTTGGGCGTTCTTGGCAGGAGGGTTGACCTATGCACAGAACCCTGAACAGACGGATTTCCTTGTTCTTTACGACAATGGACCACTGATAACGACTGTCGGCGGCGGTTCCGGCGGAGCTGACATCAGTGAACTTCAGACCAATATCGGCTTGGATACGTATGGTTTTGGCATCGGGCATAGCAGTTCCTATCGAGTAGCGGATGATTTCGTCATTCTAACGGGGGAAACATGGAGCATCGAGTCAATCACATTTTACGGCTATCAGACCGGCTCCAGTCAAACATCCAGTTTCACTGGCGCCTATTTCCAAATTTGGGATGGGGCTCCGAATGTCGCCGGCAGCGCGGTTGTCTGGGGTAATCTTACAACCAACAGGATGACCAGCACGGGTTGGACCGGTATTTATCGAGTTGTAGACACCGCTGTAACGGATACTACCCGGCCCATTATGTATACTCAATGTGATGTCGATATAACGCTGACCGAAGGAACCTATTGGATTGACTTCTCACTCGACGGCACCTTGTCATCTGGTCCTTGGATGCCGCCGATATCGATTC
This sequence comes from uncultured bacterium, assembly GCA_964404285.1. GTDB lineage: Bacteria > CSSED10-310 > CSSED10-310 > CSSED10-310 > CSSED10-310 > JBASEY01. Next base: position 611 of record CAYOJK010000073.1, read on the forward strand.
TTGGTCAGACAACGACTGGGGACGCTTTGTGGAACACGGGTTCCTGGAACGCACTTGTGGATGATATTTATCCTCAAGGTGCACCCTTTTTAATTGAAGGGACAAGCGGCGCCAGTATTACGTTGAGCCCGGCTGTTTCAGATATGGCAGGTAGAGCGGGTGATGTGATTACACACACATTTACACTTCGAAATAACTCCGGTGATACGGATACGATTGATTTAGGACTTGGCTTCTCAGCTTGGCCATCTAGAATAACCAGCGCCAATCCGGTGACTTTGACCAATGGTCAATCAGCCACTGTCACCGTCGAGGTGGAAATCCCCAGCAATGCGGTTCCTCTAGATTCGGATAGCGTTGACATGAGAGCCATTGGGCAGATCTCGCATTTGATGGCTGCTGTTGTAATCAATACTTCTGTAGCTGCTTTGCCTATTATCCATATTCAACCGGAATCGTTTGAAGTCTATGTTCCTATCCATGAAACTCTGGATGAGACGATGACTATCGCGAACCGTGGAACAGCGGATTTGACCTATAGCATCAATGTTGCTATTCAGACAGCCAGAGATGTTGGTAACTGGACCAACGTTACCCCAGTTGCGACAGCCGTGCAATGGCCAGGCAGTTGTATGGGTGACGGGAAATTTTTTGTTGTCAGCGGTCTATCCAACATTGACCCATTGACAATAGTCAATAATATCCAGATTTATGATACTGGAGCTGGAACCTGGTCTAACAGCGCTACAATGCCGACATCGGTATTTTGCCCCATCGCTGCTTACGATAACGGGAAAGTCTATGTAGTCGGTGGATTCATAAATGATAGTTTTAATCCTACAAATAAGGTTCAAATTTATGATGTAGCATCCAATACATGGTCAGAAGGAGCAACGATGCCGACTGGTCGCGGCGGCGCTGCCGGCGGGTTGGTCAATGGCAAAATTTATTCGCTTGGTGGTGCAGTCAGCAGTTCTTTCCCGGAAGAAAACGTTGCTTATGAATATGATATTGCCGGTAATTCCTGGAGAACAATGACAGAGGGTCCGGTAGCTAGTGGAATGGGTATCAATCTTGGCGGCGGTACTGCTTATAACGGCAAACTATATGTTGGCGGTCATTTTAGCGCTTCCTATTATGGGTTTTACGAATTTGATCCGGCCGGCAGCGGAACCTGGACAAATAAAGCGAATGTACCCTCAGGTTTAGGTGGACAGACAATGTCAATGGTCGCTCTAGAATCTGAAGGTATTATTTTGGCAGTCGGTGGCGGGTATGATTGGTCAGCTACCGGTACGACCTGGGGCTATAATCCTGATACAAATGCATGGACCAATCTCAATAAACCCATGACAACAGCCTCATTGGGTGGCGCTTGTGCAGCAGAAGGCGGCGATATTTATTTTTATGGCGGAACGATTGGTGACGGTCCGGTTCTGCCGGCTCCGTTCATGAAAAATACCTATGCCTATCAGGCATGGTTAACGGTTGCCCCGAAATCAGGAACAGTGCCTGTAGGCGGATCACAGGTTATAAATTTGCATTTTGATGCCGATGCAGCCGGTCGTAGCGTTGGTGATTACTATGCGACGCTTGTCGTCAACAACAATGATCCCGATGCCAATCCCAGGAACGTTCCAGTTACGATGCATGTTGTTGACGGCCCGACACCTACTCCGACTGAGCCGCCTGAGCCGACTGAGCCGCCTGAGCCGACTTCGACTCCAACAACAGGTCCGACAGCTACTCCGACTCCATTGCCTCCGGATTATATCTA
>CAYOJK010000074.1:0-2321 GCA_964404285.1 uncultured bacterium
AACACGGTTTCGATTTCGACACCATGAGCAGCCCTTCCATGACAGTCAACGCGAACCGGCTCCAGCTTTCCGTGCTGGCCTACAACCTGTTCAACTGGTTTCGAAGGATCACGCTTCCCACCAGCATGCGCATGCATCATGTCGATACGCTACGGCTGAAATTGCTTAAAATCGCGGCCAGGCTTGTCCGTGCCGCCCGATATCTGACCTTCAAGCTGTGTTCAAGCTGTCCGTACCAGGAAGACTTTCTCCAAACCTTTGCCAATATCCAGCGTCTGACTCCACTGCTGCAGTAAATCAAGCATTTTGCCCAGCGTACCTTGACAAAATATAGCCACCATCAGGATATCAAGGGCGTAGCTATGCCCTTCGGGCATCCTTCACGCTCAATTTTTAAGAAGTCAGCTTCAAAATATTGTATCGTACCATTCTGATTGTATTTTTAGCACGTATCTTCAAGCCCGTGAATAATTCAGGCTAACCCAAAGTTCCAGTGATTTATAGCGCGTTCAGGTCAATGTTGAAGACCATAAGGATTTCGCGCTAAGCTTTGCTGACCTCACTGTCGATGTCCTTTTATTTCCCTGTTTGGTTGATCCTGATCATGGATTCCATTTCGGTATAACCGTCAAACGTAAGCGACAGTGCGTAAGCCCTGCTCAACGCAACGTCCTTATTTGACTATTCCTCCTATGCAATATATGCTAAAAACACGAATACTTCCTCTCGGTTTTATCAAGGCAAAATAACTGTGAGGATATTCTGGTAAGAAACACTGCAACGAGGCAGTAACATAAAGAACGACAGGTGATGTATGAATTTCAAAATAAAAAGTAGTATGCTTAAGATAATATCGTATTCATGATATGGTTGACATAGAAGCGTCTATTAGCAAATTGCAGAGCATTGTTCGGCAAAGCGAAGACTGCCGAAGAAGTAAGACACACCGTCTTTTACTTCTTGTGTCCCTGTTTGCAGCTAGCTTCCGAGTCGGGAGCAGCCCTGGTCTGTTCTGCATTATTCGCGATTTGATATATTGGCTATTTGGTAAAAAACAACCGTTCAGTGGTTACCTGAAAGAGATTGATTCATGGAGTATCGTTCAGTCAGAAGCTAGAGAGCTCCTGGGATTTTTCCAGAGGGAAAAACTGGATTCCGCACTGGTTCAGGCAGAAGCTGCAGGCAACCGTCTTATCTGCGTGTTGGCACCTATGTACTGTAAGGCCAACTTAAACGATGGCTTTTTCCAGAGAGTCAGATCGATGGACCGTTGCTTCGGCGACAATGTTTTGCGGTTGTATATCTCACAAGGCTCTGCTCATGAACAAGGCGAGTCATTCTCTTACACATTTTGGGACAACAATCATATTGAAATCAAGTATGTCAATCAAGACGAAGTTGGAACCAGGCACCTTAAAGCACTGATACAGAAAGTGGGTTTCGTATATCAGCACAGCGTCTATCACACGTATCAGCCTGTTTTGGACAGCAAGGAAGTATTTCTATGCCTTGATCTGCACGGGGCTGTTCCTGAAGAGCTCAAGTTGATGGGAAAAGCTGAGGAATCTGATCTTCGTGCAGAACAAGAAGCGCTTGCAGTACAACGGGCGAAGGCCATCATTTGCGTTTCCAAAGAAATGGAACGGCATATGATGAGAAGGTATGGGTATAAGGATCGTTTCCTGATCATTCCGTGTGCGGACATTAAGTATCCGGTAGTATTACAGAATCCATTGCCACGTCCATTAGAAAACCGTTTGCCAGTGGTAGTGTATGCGGGTGGCCTTCAAAAATGGCAGCTGATTTCACGCATGCAAGATGCCATCGAATCTGTCGGAAATCAATGCGCTTATCACATTTTCACGCCAGACACTCGAGAATTTCAGAAACAATGGGGCAAACGCGTTAAACCTGCGCGCATGATTATCGAAACCCGCAAGCACGGCGATTTGCATGCAGAGTATCAAAAATGCCATTATGGGTTTGTCCTGCGTGAAGACTCAGTCATCAATAGGGTATCCTGCCCTACAAAGCTGGCAGAATATTTGTGCGAAGGGATTGTTCCCATACTCGCTTCGCCCTTCATCGGAGATTTTATTGAAATGAATATGCGCTATATCTCTTTAGAAAACTTCATAAAGAAGAAACTGCCAACCGAAGACGAGCGAATACAAATGGTACAGGATAACTACCGAGTCATCCAGCAGCTGGCTGAAACCCTGCGCGATGGCATCGACCAGCTTAAGCAGGTTCTGAAAGAAGATAAGTAAGCGTCATAATACCACCCCGTCACTTACACTCGACTTGAGCCGCTTGACTCC
>CAYOJK010000075.1:0-2028 GCA_964404285.1 uncultured bacterium
TCCAAAAATAACAAAACGAACCATCTTTTATTTCTGAATATCAAATCCGTAAGGCCGAAATACATGCGACCGGCACATATCTGCGTTCATCTGCGTCATCTGTGGAAAATAAAAAAAATTCCTAATGTTTGAACGATCAAAATCCTATTGTGGATTTAGATGTTATTGGCGTTCATTCGCGTTCATTCGCGGCTGTTCCCCAAAAGCATCATCACCAGTTCATCCGGCCCGAACACCGGCAACACGGATTTTTTAAAATCTGCAAGATTCCGCGTGACAATCCCGTCAACACAGACAGCATTAGCGGATTCATGCAATACGGCATCTTCGAAATCAGGAAAATCCAGAGCTAACGTAGTCAATAAAACAGATCGGTTCACAGGCGCGATATCGAAGATTGTCAACAAAGAAGAAATACATTGCTTTGCAGCATCTGCCCCCAAATGTTTACGAACGATGTAATCAATTGTAGTCACAGTTGTTCCACATAAATAACCGGATATTTCGCCTTTTTCTATCCAAGCAAAAATTTTTAAAGCAAAATCTCCGTATGGTTGCCTTTTGAGAAGAACATCCAAAACAATATTTGTATCGAGCAGTAGTTTCACTGGTGCTTTTCCTCAAGATAATCTTGGAATTCATCTTTTTCGACCGATATACCTTCAAGCAATCCCCACAGCGATCGGGTTACAGGCGGCAAATCTTGTTCCGGTAACGATGGAGTTGTTTTTCCAAGGACTGCGAAATACTTTTCGACCAGCTTGGATACCGATGTGCTCTTTTGCCGTGCATAGATTTTTGCTTTTTTTATCAATTCGGCGTTTAGTCGAAGCGTCAATTTTGTCTGCATACGCACCTCCTTGCACGTATAATACTTATACCGATTATACGTCTTACTTTCAAAAAATGTCAATAGCACAGCTATTCGCGCATCAGATCAATCTGAACAATATCCTTCAGAATGTTTCATTCGCCTTGCATTTTTATGAAACTTTGAGTAATCTCCTTATATGGAGGTGTATATGGAACTGACTAAAAAAACCACGATATTATTTTCTCCAGCTCTTCATGATTACCTGACGACTCTGGCTAAGCGCCGCGGGTTAAGCCTTGGGGAATTAGTTCGTACAGCCTGTGAGAATCAATATGGATACACGGATCCAGCTCGACGGATCGAGGCGGTTTCCAAACTCGCTGCCTTGAATCTTCCCGTCGGAGACCCTCGTGAACTCAAGGAACAGAGCGTCCCTTCAGCAGATGATCTTATGCCATGATTATGCTCGATACCAACATTTTCATGTACGCGGCAGGTGTTTCTCATCCGAATAAAAAGCCCTGTCTTCAATTACTGGAAAAAATTGCATCCGGGAACATTGAAGCGATCATCGATGCAGAGGTTCTACAAGAAATATTGCATCGGTACAGATCCATTAATCGATGGGAGGACGGATGCAAGGTGTTTGAGTCAGCCAGGCGGATTATACCGATTGTCGAGCCGATCACGGATGAGACCTTGGATTTGGCATTCGATATCATGAAATGTCATCCTGAACTGATGGCTAGAGACGCTCTGCATGCTGCTGTCTGCCAAATCTCCGGTTGTGATGTTTTCTGCAGCTACGATAAAGATTTTGATAAAATTCAGAACATCAAGAGGCTGCAGCCGGAAGAAATTATTTAGATGATTATATTAATATAACGATTCCGAACTAAGAGCTAAATCAACTGATAGACACACGCTTGGCGCTGATCTGAACCGAGTAGAATTCTAATTCACCATGAAAGTTTGGCTGCCCATACTAAACAAAAGGACAGAAACAGGATACCGTTCACAAATTATGGTACTGCCACATTCTTCAAATATATTAAGATTTTGCAGAGCATATTCCCTTTCTTGTAAAATATATTTTATAATCTTCGTATGTTGAATCAACTGCAAGAAAAACAGTCAAATCAAATGAATAAATTGTCGGCTTTATTAAATATTCTTAAAGGAATTGCGATCGGCATGGCCAACATCATTCCTGG
>CAYOJK010000076.1:0-1834 GCA_964404285.1 uncultured bacterium
TGATGCGTGTGTAAAAAGTCTTTCATCCTGTTCGTAGATTTAAAATAAAGAAAAACTGTTATTAGGTCAAATTTTTTGAGGGTTGCCCCGGATTTTCAAAAAAATCACTGTTATCTTATTGATAAATATAAATAAAACTGTTATATTTTAGGTGGTTTTGAGTGATGAAATCGCAGGAGGCTTTAATCGTGTTTCAGAAGCACAATCCGCAAGGAAAATTGTTTGATTCCCGGACAGCGGTTAACGATCGCAAGAAACGGAAAATCGACACATCCTGGGCAGCGGTATTCCAAAAGGACATTTACCCTGTATTGATCGGCATGGAAGATCAGTTTGCCGACTTTTTCCATCCAACCCAGGGGCGACCGAATCATGGTGTTGCCATGATGTTGGGAACGATTCTATTAAAGCATATGTTTGATTTTACCGATGCGATGACGGTAGAGAGTTTCAATTTCAATGTGTTATGGCATCAGGCGTTGGGAATAGATTTATATGACTGCAATCTTTGTCGCAAGACGCTGTATAATTTTCAATCATGTCTGAATACATCCCGTCACCATGAATCTCTATTCAATGCGATTCGGGATCAAATCATTACGAAAGCATCGTTAAAGACTGGCCGTCAGCGAATGGATTCCGTGCATATCCGGTCAAACATGGCATCATTAGGACGATTTCGTTTGTTTTCTCGGACGATTGAACAATTTTTAAGAGACCTTCAGAAGCGTGCGATAGCGGCGGAAATGGATGACGTATCCGATCTGATCGACCGCTATCTGAGCCGGGATGGATATTTCTGTGATCCCCGCCCATCGGAGGCGAGGGGTAAGATACAGACGGCGGCAGAGGATTTGCACCGGTTGGTGACACTGTTTGAGATGGATGAATCGGTTGTCGAGATGGACAGCTATCAGTTGATGAGGCGGTTGTTACGGGAGCAATGCGCCGTATCGGACACATCGATCACCGTGATCGACAAGCCGTCGTCGGATAGTCTGCAGAATCCCTCGGATCCGGATGCGGGATACAGCGGTCACAAAGGTCAAGGCTATCAAGCGCAAGTCAGCGAGACGAGTTCGGAGGACAATCCGTTTGAAGTTATTACGGCAGTGAAAGTGGAGAGCGCTTGTGAAAGTGATTCACTGGCGACGATGGAAACCATTCGGGATATCCAAGACCAAGGTATGGAACTGGAGGAGATGCTGGCGGACACGAGTTATGGAAGTCAGGATAACGTGGACGCTGCTGCCGTTGAAGGCGTGAATCTGATCAGCCCGGCATCCGGAACCCGGGATCAGACGGATGGCCGGATATCATTGGATGATTTTCAGTTTGAAGAGTCTGGGAAACGAATGATGAGCTGTCCATCTGGTCGGTCGCCTAACTATCAGCGTTACCGCAAGAATGATGAGCGAGGTATGGCAGATTTCACGGAAACCCAGTGCCGGGGCTGTGAGCATCGGCATCATTGTATCGGGCGGATTCTGAAGAATGGAACCCGACGCGTGTCCTGGACTCGTAAACAAGGCGCTTTATCCTATCGTCGTCAATATCAACGAACCACGGATTTCAAGGAGAAATATCGTGCCCGTAGTGGGATAGAAGGAACGTTTTCTCAATTGGGCAATACTCATGGAGGAAAACACCTTCGAGTACGAGGCTTTCCTGCAGTTCATGGCGCGACACGAATGAATTTTATGGCTATTAATATCTGCCGATACATCCGGTGTGTGCTGGAACGCATAAAATCAATGAGCCCAACCTCATCAGAACGATTTTCTCGTCGGTTTCTTCATCCAATCATCTCCAAAATGGGCCATTTTCTAGTTCA
>CAYOJK010000077.1:0-1819 GCA_964404285.1 uncultured bacterium
CTGATGTTTGGCAGTTTTAATCATTAATTACCGCGACAATTCATAAAAATTATCGAAAAATGAACGATTTCCCTGGACTTTTCTGTTTGGTTTGGTAAACTAGTTAAGTCACTAGTTTTTAATCAACCCAAATAAAGGAGGAAATCATGGGGTTTAAAGCAAAAATTCAATTGATAAAACGAAAAAATTCTGAACAGTTTTATATCAATTTTCCATCCGCTGTTGCTCAGGCAATGGAATTTAAAAAAGGAGATGAGGTCGAGTGGATTGTAAGGAGCAAGCATGCACTCACACTTCAAAGAGTCCGACAGACAGAAAAAAAAACGATCCAAGACTCTTAAACGAATTCACCGCTTTGTGGGCGCAGTGTCGAGGAGCCTTTGCACAAGAGCGAACATGGGAAAGGGCACAGGAGTTGGCGTTGGCGATGGTCACATCGGTCGGCAGACAAACCATCAGCGGTTTGATTTGTGCCAAAGGACACCAGCATCGGGATTGGACATCGGATTATCGCGTTTTCTCACAATCAAAATGGAATCCCGAATCCTTGTTTGATGTCATCTTGAAAGAATCTTTGAATAGGCTTACACCCTCTCACCCTTTGGTCGTTGCTATGGATGACACGTGTATTAAGAAAACGGGCAAAAAAATACCGACCACGCAGTATGCTCGTGATCCATTATCGCCTCCCTTTCATGTCAATTTCATTCGTGCACAACGATTTATTCAACTCTCAGCGTTGATTCCACATCCATCTGAAGGAACAGCCCGGTCGGTTCCGATAGCCTTTGCCAATATTCCACCGGTTATGAAACCGCGTTATACGGCAACCGACCAAGAAATCAAAGCGTATCATCAGCGTAAACGAAAAGAGAATTTGAGTTTTCATGGTGTCCATCAACTCAACCAAATTCGGAATCAGCTAGATTCCTATGACACGTCGCGGCCCTTAATTGCATTAGTCGATGGATCGTTTTGTAACTCAACAGTGTTGAAACATTTGCCCTCCCGGACAGCATTGATTGGCCGGATCCGGGGCGACGCCAAACTGCATGATATTCCCGATCAGACGACACAACTCGGACGGAAACGACGATACGGCGCCGCCATTATTCGCCCTGACAACGTTAGAACCGATAATACTCCCTGGCAAAAGGTATCCGCATTTGCTGCCGGTAAACGGCATATGTTTCGGATCAAGTCTCTTTCCAACCTTTTATGGCGACCTGCAGGCCATGAAAAACCATTAACCCTCTTGGTGATTGCTCCGCTAGCCTATCGCCGGACGCCATCAGGCAATACCTATTATCGACAACCAGCGTATTTGGTGTGCACAGATCCGACCCTGTCTGTCCAAGAGATTTTGCAGTATTACGTCTGGCGATGGGATATCGAAGTCAACTTCCGCGATGAGAAACAATTGATGGGTGTCGGTAAGGCCCAGGTTAGAAATCTCCAGTCGGTTTCACGGGCTCCTGCCTTTTCAGTCTGTGTGTATAGTTTACTGATTTTGGCGGGTCTCAGGGCATTCGGTCATGATCAATCTGAACCGGTCATCCCCTTGCCGAAGTGGCGAAATCCAGAAAAAATCAGACGTGTCAGCGCCAATCAGCTTCGAAATACCCTCCGCTATGATTTATGGCATCATTCGCTACTGATTGGACCGGATCATTTCTCAGGCTTTATCTCTAAATCGAATCATCACTCGAAGCCGAAGAAATTCATTACAGCATACAATGAAGGAATTTTTTGTGTTTATAATTAATAGGTTACAGACCAGTGTGCTGGAATCATCAACCAAAAAAGCGCCAATCTCCAG
>CAYOJK010000078.1:0-1795 GCA_964404285.1 uncultured bacterium
AGAGGCTGTCTCAAAACCACTTCTTCTGATTTAATTATTATTGTCGCGATTCTGTTACAAAAGGGGATTTTTTTAGATAAAAAAGCTTGCTTTTATTTAATTAATAAGATAACAGATTCAATTGGTTATGGTGGTTTTGGTAGTCCTTTTACCTGAGAATGAATGAGCATGAGTTTAGAAATTTTCGCTAATCATAAAAAAACGTTTTTATTTCCTGTTGCACTTGAAGATTTTGTGCCCAAAGATCATCCGGCGCGATTCATCCGAGCCTTTGTTGAATCGTTGGATTTAAAGGCTTTAGGCTTTGCTCAACGGATTGCAAAGGAAGGCAGACCGAGTTATTCAGCTGATCTTATGCTGTCTATTTGGTTATATGGTTTTTTTATGAAAATTCGCAGTAGTCGAAATTTGGAAAAAGCCTGTATGGACAGTGTGGGTATGATCTGGCTGACAGGAATGAATTATCCGGATCACAATTCGATTTGGCGTTTTTTTAAGAAAAATCGTGAAGCGATAAAAAAAGTGTTTAAGCAAAGTGTCCTATTAGCGAATTCGATGGAGTTGGTGGGGATGGTGTTACATGCTGTGGATGGTACCAAGGTACGGGCAGATGCCAGTAATGATAAAGCGCTTCATCGTAGAAAACTACAGGCGAAACTGGAGCAAATCGATACCATCATTGACGCGATTGTCGGCCAGATTGAATCAAGCGAGATTCAGGATCATGGTAAAGACTTCAAGTTGCCGGACGAATTCGTAGACAAGCTTGCGGATCACCGTGCTCTAAAGGATGAAATCAAGCGCAAACTGGAGCAATTGGATGAATCTGGTTTAAATCATCTCAGTCAGATTGATAATGAGGCCCGAATGATGAAAAACGGCGTAAGCAAAGATTTTTGCTATAATGCCCAGGTGGTAGTCGATGATCAAAATGGGGTTATTGTCTGTGCAGATGTTGTATCGGAGCCCAATGATAATAATGTTCTTGATAGTCTGTTGGACACGGTTGAGGATACGATGGGAAAGACTGCTGATGAGACGGTAGCAGATGCTGGTTTTTTTTCAGGACAGACCCTTCATGCGGCTGATGAGAAAAACCGTAACGTTTTGATCCATCTTCCTGATAACGCCCATGATCATCAAATTCCTCGCTCCAGCGAATTTCATCATTCCCGTTTTATTTATCATCCTGATGGTGATTATTATGTGTGTCCGAAAGGAGGAGTCCTTTCGTTTCGTCGCACAAAAATGAACCGACAGAAATCATATATGGTTCGTATCTATCGTTGTATAGATTATCGTCATTGTCCCTTCCGTGACCAGTGCAGTATTGACCCACGAGGTCGCAGTCTTGAACGTTCACCTTATTATGATATTGTTGAACGCCAACGCCAGAAGCAATCCAGTGATACCAACCAATCGCTTTTATCAAAGCGTAAAGCCATAGTTGAGCTGGTATTTGGCGTCATTAAACATAATTGGGGTTTTCGCCGTTGGATGGTTCGAGGTTTACAGAATGTCAAAGCGCAATGGAGCCTGATTTGTACGGCATACAATTTGATGAAAATCTATAAACATTGGCTCAAAACTTGCTCATTCCTACCTCAAAAAGCCTGATTCACGCCATTACTATATCTACCTAGAATCAAATTGACTATAATTTGCGGGATAACTATGACTTTCTGAGTTTTTTAAGAAAGTATCATGAATTTCAACTAAAATCCTAAATAATCATAATCAACTGCTCTAAATAAAACGTAAAAGTATGAGGGTATTGAGACAGCCTCTGAAACCC
>CAYOJK010000079.1:0-1752 GCA_964404285.1 uncultured bacterium
TGGATGTAACATTCTGAGATATTTCCACCGGCACATCGGTCGTGACGATGACACCCGTGCAGATGTTATTGGAGAACACGTTGGAGTTTTTGATGATGGCCGGAATGTTAATTATATTATCTGAAACAATATTCCCTGGCAAATAAACGTGGGGATTGATTTCGTGTTGACCGATGCGGAACAATCCATCAGGGTATGATGAAAAACAATTATTAAACCATGATGAGTTACCGCCAGCCATACCGCTTAATAGAGTGCAATCTAAAACTGTATAACTACTATTAAGAAGACATCCAGACTGGTTAATGCTACCCATTTTACAATTGAGGATTTCCATTTGAATTAAGCCATATAGGTTCATAGTAACAGTTTGATTTATATCATCTCCCGAGAACAAACGTTCATAAATAACATTTATGGTAGTATCTGTTCTGATGCCTCTTGGACCCGATTCAGAAAGCAGACAGAAATCAGACAAATTCGATGTGCGACTTGGTCGAAGAAAGTACATATTCTCGGATGAGTCATTATATAAAACCGTATCTCTGCCTTCTCCTCTTAAATCCTCGTATTCATCGAGCCATAATGGCCATGATTCGCCGTTAGTGGATTCGCTATAGGTTCCGGCTTGGGGTCTTAGGGTGACCCGGTGCAGTCGGCTGCCGCGCGCCTGATTCCGGGCATAGGCGATCGTCAGATATGGCGCGTCCGGGCTTCCATCACCGGCATCATCGCTGCCCGTTTCCGGGTCGATATAGAAATCCACCCCGTGCAGCGTCATCGGTATATGAAGCCGGCCGGTGTGTTCACCATCCGTCCAAGAACCATACAATTCCGCCGGCAGGCCCCAGCCCGAGCAGTCCGTAACACTGAATACCGGACCGCTGATATCACGGCATTCATCAAACTCCAACATGCCAACAACCACCTCTGGAGATTCCATCGTGATATCGGGATGATCCAATTCAAACGTGATCGTCAGATCGGTGGCGGGTTCACCATAATTGCATAACCGGATCACCGGTTGAATCGTCTCATCCAACTCCGGTATCCCATTTTGATTGCCGGTCATTTCACTGAAACTTACAGACTCGATAAATAATACCGGCGCATACGGGTATTCATGACATCCCATGTCAATCCGGCTCCCACCCCCGGGCGGCACAGGGTCCGACGGGTCCCCACTGTCTATCGCCGGTGAATCCGACCGCAACCGGTAATCAAACGCATCCGGACGCACAAACCTCGGAAATTGACTCACGATATTGCCTACACCCGGATACGACGATTTTAACAGACTATACGTGATAACAGGATCAGATGTGCTGCTGGGGTCCAAAAGCGTTCTATAGTTACTCAGGATACAGTTTGTAAATATGACATCTGAATTTGCATTATGAAGTATTGACGGCGCATCGTTAATTACACAGTTTTTTATTAATATCTCTGAGTGTTGAAAACCCATTGATGTCGTTTCACCTGGAATAATCACACAGTTCGCTACAAGAATGTTTTTGGCTTCAAAACCTCCAAAACTACGAATTGATACATTTGAAATGGAACTGTTGCTAATGTATCTAAAAGCAATCGAATATACATAAGTCGTTTGCACATCCTCGCCATGAATATATATATAACTTCCTGGTAATATGGTCTTTTCCCAAGGATTTTCATAAAAATCATAATGACCTGGCGCCAGATGCACTGTATGCGGATTTTCCTCGGTTCCTTCAATGGCATCCAGGGCAAATT
>CAYOJK010000080.1:0-1750 GCA_964404285.1 uncultured bacterium
TATGTGAGGCATCGAAGATTTCTTTCGCGCTCAACTTGACATGAGGCACTGCGCAAGAGACTGAAGATCGATTTCAACGGCGGAGATCTTTCTTCCGATGCGGGGCTTTTCCTGATCAGGGAATTCGCGAAGAAGATCGGCATCCATGAGCTGATTGAAAAACAATTCAAGACGAAGGACACTGCACAGCGACGACATACGGATGCAGAGAACCTTTTGCAGATGATCTATCAGAAGATCGCGGGATATTTCCGGGACGACGACGCGGACGAGCTGACTAACGAGCCCGTATTCCGAACCCTTCTGGACAAGGAAGCGCTGGCATCCCAGCCCACGCTGTCACGCTTCCACAACCGAATGGACAAAGACACGCTGGATCAATTCAACGACATCCAGCGAGAACTGAGAAAAAGGATCTACCGGTACACGTGCCCGGAGATGCTGCTTTTCGATGTCGATTCCACCCTCTTTGAGACCTTCGGCAAACAGGAAGGGGAAGCGTTCAACACCCATTACAACGGGCACGGGTACCATCCGCTTCTTTGTTACGACGGGTTGACGGGAGATCTGCTGAAAGCCGAACTGCGAAGCGGCAATGTATATACGTCGCGCGATGTGACGGACTTCATGGAACCGCTCCTGGCGGAGTACAGACAGAGATATCCGAGCATGGACCTCTACCTTCGGGGTGACAGTGGATTTGCCGTGCCGCAGCTGTACGACCAGCTGGAACAGCATGGCGTATCCTATGCCATCCGGCTCAAAGACAACGCCGTTCTCCGCCGTGAAGCCCAGTGGTTAGAGGAGGAACTGAATGAACGGACCCAGTTCAACAAGGTCGATTTCGCCGTAGAATACGGTGAAATCCTCTATCAGGCGGGCAGCTGGGTATCTCCGCGCAGGGTTGTCATCAAGATGGAAAAGCCACAAGGCCAGATGATCTGCATCCCCACCTATATCGTGACCAACATGGAGCTTCCACCTGAGTCCCTGATCCGGTTCTACTGCAACCGGGGTCGAATGGAGAACTTCATCAAGGAGTCCAAACACGGTTTCGATTTCGACACCATGAGCAGCCCTTCCATGACAGTCAACGCGAATCGGCTCCAGCTTTCCGCGCCCACAGGCGCTTTTCACGCAGTGCGAAGCACTGCTCTTCACGGCTGCGAAGCAGCCTCTTCACGCACGGCTATAGCCGTGCATAATGCTGCTCGCTATCTGACCTTCAAGCTGTGTTCAAGTTGTCCGTACCAGGAAGAATTTCTCCAGGCCTTTGCCAATATCCAGCGTCTGACTCCGCTGCTGCAGTAAATCAAGCATTTTGCCCAGCGTACCTTGACAAAATATAGCCACCATCAGGATATCAAGGGCGTAGCTATGCCCTTCGGGCTTCTTTCACGTTCAGCTTATCAGGAAGTCGGCTTTAAAATGTTGTATCGCATCGTTCTGATTGTATTTTTGCACGCATCTTCAAGCTCGTGAATAATTCAGGCTTATATTATTTTATACGTATATTTATTAAATCCTCTTCATGGATATTTGAGGATACATATTTTAAGCGCTTGTCTGCTCGAACTGACTGTTATAAAGCTCCGCGTAGAACCCGCCCTTTTCAAGCAGTTCAGCATGATCTCCGCTTTCGACAATATCGCCGTCCCGCATGACAAGAATCATATCGGCGTTTTTGATCGTAGATGTCTTTGCCGAGCTCTATTGCCAGCCAATTGCTGAGCTATACTGTCACTAACTT
>CAYOJK010000081.1:0-1577 GCA_964404285.1 uncultured bacterium
TGATGGTGACAATCTAATGCACAGGTGGAGAGTTGCCAAGGGAGAAACTATCGTTCCGGAAGGATTTGAATCAGAGAAGCACAAGAGGCCCATCACCATATCAAATTCAGGCACAAGTCTTAGCAATTATCAAATAAAGATAAATTTGACAAATTCGAACTTTGACTTTGCAGAAGCAAACTCTAATGGGGATGACATAAGATTCTCTTGTGATGACAATTCGACTAGCCTAAGCTACTGGATAGAAAAATGGGATTCAACAAACCATGAAGCAATAATATGGGTGAAAGTTGTATCGATTCCAGTGGGAAGCAGTACGATATTCATGTATTACGGATCCGAAACTTTTGAGAGTACAAGCGATGGAACAAATACTTTCACTTTCTTTGAAGACTTCAATGGAAGTTCATTAGACCCAAAATGGAATGTCACAGGTTCTGGGGATATAGGAGTCACCTCTGGCTACGCCTATCCAACCTCTTTTGGAACAGGCTCCAGTTGGCATGGGCCAGAAGCAACTTCTACGTTAGATGGAAATTTGATTGACTTCAAGATAGATATTCTATTCTACTGGGATCATGAATTATCAAGTGATCTTGGGTATTCACAACATGGAATAGCCGACACCACTAGCAACAAAAAACACTATTGGTACGTTTGTGATTCACATGCCAGTTATGTTGAATCTTCTCATTATTTTTATAAAGATGGATCAGCAGTATTACAAGAATGTTCTAGCTATGGCCAGACATGTGTTTCTGATGACTGGCATATACATGAAATTGTAAAAACCGGAACAACAATCAAGACTTATTATGATGGAACATTAAAATACAGCGGTACAACATCTTCAACAAATCTTAACAAGGTATTCTTCAACTTTTTTAAATATTCTACATATAATCCTGTAACATTAAGGGTTGATAGAATCATAATTAGAAATTTTACATCAGCCGAACCTACAATAACTGTAGGGATTCAGAATTCTCTTGAGATGTTTGTTAATTATTTTGACTCAGGATGGTTTGACAGTCCTAACGATATTAATGGTACTGAACTTACTGGCCTTTCATCAGGAAATACTTACAAGGCATACCTTGACGTCAGCGACTCCGTGAACGTTGTCAGCTCTGACCCGTTCGTCTTCACTTTGGAATCATCTGCACCTGAGTTCGACACTCCGTACGAGACCTCGATCACATACACCTACGACTCCCGTGGCAGGCTCACATCAGAGACCAGTGACATAAACGGCTCAACATATACCACATCCTATAGCTACGACGATGTATCAAACATCACATCAATCACATATCCCTCAACAAACAGCTACGGCTACACTTATGACGATATAAACAGGATTACCTCACTTACGGGATATGCAGACTTTACCTATACTGATACTAACATGATTCATACAATTGCATATGAAAACGACATCACAACTACTTATACCTACGATGTCAGAGACAGACCCACAAACATTGCCATAGAAAACCTTGAAACGCTAACTTATGATTATGACCCTTCGGGAAACGTACTCAGCATGAATGACTGGGAGTACGAGTATGACGGCA
>CAYOJK010000082.1:0-1554 GCA_964404285.1 uncultured bacterium
CTCCAACAACAGGTCCGACAGCTACTCCGACTCCATTGCCTCCGGATTATATCTACCTTGAAGATTACTATGGTTGCACGGATGACGAAATTGAAGTGGAAGTCAAGTTGTATAACGAGACTATCCCTGTTGACGCATTTACCATGGATGTCGCCTTTGACGGCACCATGCTTGAATACGTCGATTGTGAAGCCGGTGATCTGGATCCAGGCTGGATTATGTTCGGTTGTAACGAAGCTGATCCGGGCAGCGTCCGAATTGCCGGATTCTCGTTGCCGCCGGTTGAAATTCCTGTCGGCAGCGATGGTGTTCTGGCTGTGTTGACCTTCAAGGTTACCTGTGATGACTGTGATGAAGGTGATACCAGTGAATTCGCTCCTCATAGAATGCTGGATGACATAGCGCTGTATGGAGCTGTTAAGTTTCAAAACTTCCTAGAATTGTTATTATAGGAAATAGCTATAATATAAAGCTTTTTTTTGTGGTCAATTTTTTGTTCCTATAAAACATCTTTATTCATGCGAGTTTAGAGGGACGTCACGATTGTCGAAAATCGATTTTCGACAAGAAATTCCGGGGCGCTCTCGACATCAAATATATACTCATAATATCAATAGGTTAAGACCTCCAATTTTCCGCTAATTTAGCCTAAAGTCGAAAATGGTGTGCTTTTTGAGGAAAAAAGCTGAAGAAAGCTCTTTTTCTGAAATTTATTTCCTGTCGAAAATGGCATTTTTGTCGAAAGCGACCACGGTAAAAACATAAAAAAAACATTTTCGACAACTATTTTTAGTACTGTCCCCTAATTTGCTTTCAACGACTTACATGTCCCTCAAATTGCCAAAGAAATAATTTGAAGTCTGTCCCCGGATTATCAGCGAATGGGATGCCTGGGAATTTGGGTGGGAATAAAAAGCTTTTTTTATTAACCGCGAATGGACGCGAATGAACGCCAATAACGTCTAAATCTACAATAGGATTAAAATTGGAAGTCTGTCCCCTAGTCAAGTGCTGAGTCCTGAGTGCTGAGTTGAGTGATTTTCAGTTGATTTTGATTTATGAGTTTTTTAACCAAAACAAGAAAACTTCAGATACTGAATTCCAACACTTGGTGATTGGACATTGGATATTGAAAATCCCACCCCTTACCCCTTCCGCCTTACCCCTCTCTTTATTTCCAGATGTCTGTCCCCTGGAACAAACATCGATTCGAAAACACAAAATTGGAAGTCTATCCCTTTAAAAGAAGCCTGCATCTTCTGCATCGCTTATTTTTGGAAGTCTGTCCCCCGAAAGTACAGATGTCTATCCCCTGATTTAAACGTGCGGATTTGTTACGGGATTCCAACGTGCAGGGCTTTCGCAGAGAGCTTCCGAGAAATTTAGGTGTAATTTAGGTATAATATGGAAAGGAGGACAATTACCATGAAACGTTTTACAACGTATGTCGTAATTCTAGGATTTTTTTGTGGACTCGTGCATTGTTTGCCGCCAAGGGCATTCGCAGAAGAAAAACCGATCACATCGTCACTGGGAAATCCCAAAATCAAACTG
>CAYOJK010000083.1:0-1515 GCA_964404285.1 uncultured bacterium
GGAGCGCAAACATTCAGGTGAACTCGAATTATCCGGGATATCAACAATCTAACTCTATTGGCGAAGGCGCTTTTGGCGACGTGCATGTCGTGTATTTCAACAGCACCGGGATGTTTAGATCGGAAATCAACTCCGCGACCACGATGGATTTTGGCCTGACCTGGACTGACACGCCGGACACCATCAATGATCCGCCACTGAACTACGATTGTGGAACTCCCGCTATCACCGGCTGCGTTGATGGAACACTTGTTGCGGTTTGGAGTGATGATCGAACAGGTGACTGGTTTACCTATCTGTCGTTTTCGGAAGATATGGGCGCGACTTGGAGCCATCCGAATACGCTTCTTGTTTCCGGAACACCCGGTCAACCGGATATCTGCGCGTTGCCGGATGGGGGTTTCATGGTGGTTTATCAGTACCTTTCTACGACTGAACTCCCGCATTATGCGATACGTGCCCGGCGGGTTGAAGCGACACCGACCGCAACGCCTACCGGCGAGTTTCCCGGGACCAACACGCCTATTCCAACCCACTCACCGACATCGACTCCCACGCCGGTGGATCAGACAGCAACCCCGTCCCCGACGTTTACTCCCGTGCCGACACTTACACCAACTCCATCGCCCTATCCGACATCGACTCCCACGCCGGTGGATCAGACAGCAACCCCGTCCCCGACGTTTACTCCCGTGCCGACACTTACACCAACTCCATCGCCCTATCCGACATCGACTCCGACGCCGGTGGATCAGACGGCAACCCCTACACCGACACCCACGCCGACTCCATTGGTCACCGGCGTCACGATCACCATGCCGACCCATCACTTTAGACCTGGTGATGCATGCTATTGCACGGTTATCGTCACTAACGGGGAACCCGGCTCTCTCAATGACAATCCCCTGTTTTTGATTTTAGATGTCTATGGTGTGTTATTTTTCGGCCCATCGTTCACACACGACGCTGACTGGTATCCGGGTCCCTGGCCCTCCGGCGATACCCGTGTCGAAGCGATCCCTGCCTTCATCTGGCCGGAAACCGGCACATCAGCCACCGGCATCATCTGGTATGCGGCGCTGACCGACCCCGCTGTAACACGGATTATCGGCGATTGGGATACCTGGGAATTTGGATGGGAATAAACAGCTTAACGCCCTCTCTCGGCGCTGTAAGCGCTCGCCTCGCTCGCACAACACCGCCGGTCTCTCCCATGAAGGGAGAGACATTTTTCAGCGTAACGAAATAAACCCTGCCAGTGAATAGAAAAACATTGTCCTCAACTGCAAAAAAACCTCTCCCTTTATGGGAGAGGTCGATCCTGTCGGCAGCGCCGGCCTGGTGAGCCCTTGAGAATTACAAATTCCTATGGCTGGCGGCGATGCCCTACAGGATCGGGAGAGGGTTCTTGATGGAGAAAGGCCGGGGGATGAAATCTCTCCGGGTTAGGAAATTCTTTTAAAATTGGAAGTCTGTCCCCTAATTTTCTATAATATGCCACATGAGGAGATTTGT
>CAYOJK010000084.1:0-1507 GCA_964404285.1 uncultured bacterium
CCCGGATATTTCATAAATAAAAGTGGCAAAACCTTAATATCGTGATATAATTCAAATTGTTAACTAGCCTTAACCACGAGGTTTTGCCATGACACAATGTACAACGAAAAAAAAGCTTTTTCAACCCGTAAAATCCCGAAAAATTGATCTGGCTTTCGATGGAGGATGTGTGACATCGGATGCCGGAGTTTTATTATTGAGACAGGTCGATAAGCAGTTAGATTTGACCCGACGAGTCGCTCAGATGATACCGGATAAACGGAGACAAAAGAGTGTGATACATCGGATTCAGACCATGATCCAGCAACGGGTCTATGGCCTGTGCTTGGGATATGAGGACCTCAATGATCACGATACCTTAAAAACAGATATTGCTCATCAAACAGCGATGGATACCGATCAGCCGTTAGCCAGTTCGCCGACGTTGTGCCGCTTTGAATCATCGATTACCCGGGAAATAGCGATGCGCATCAACGATCTCCTGATAGATATCTTCATCGAATCCCATCGATATCCTCCTGAATTACTCGTTCTCGATTTCGATGCCACGGATGATCCGCTTCACGGTCATCAGGAGGGACGTTTTTTTCATGGCTATTACGATTGTTACTGTTATCTTCCCCTGTATGTTTTCTGCGAACAGCAGATTCTTTTTACGTTGCTTCGTCCCTCGAATATCGATGCCTCGAAGCATTCCGGAGCAATTCTGAAATATATCGTTCAAAAACTTCGCACTGTTTGGCCGGATGTACAAATCATTTTTCGAGGCGACAGTGGATTTTGCCGAAAGCGAATCCTACATTGGTGTGACCGGAATCAGGTTGGATTTGTGGTTGGGATTGGCCGGAATTCTCGCCTTCTAAAGTACGCACAGGCGCTTATGGATGAGGCTGCTAGTTTGTATAATAAGACCCGAGAGAAGGTCCGCTTGTTTGGCGAGTTTGAATATAGCGCCAAGACGTGGAAGTATGCCCGATATGTCATTGTTAAGGCTGAGCATACGCCCCGGGGCCCGAATCCTCGGTTCATCGTGACCAATCTGCCGGGATCGCCGCAGAGCCTCTATGATGAGATGTATTGTGCCCGTGGGGATATGGAAAACCGGATCAAGGAAAAACAACTGGACTTATTTGCCGATCGTACTAGCTGTCATGGATTCTGGCCCAATCAATTCCGAGTGCTTTTGAGCGCACTGGCATATGTCTTAATGGAGACGATCCGCCTGGGACTTTATCGAACAGAACTTGCCAGTGCTCAATGCGGTACCATTCGTTTGAAACTATTGAAAATTGGAGCAATCATCACGCGAAATACCCGGCGGATTCAATTCCATCTATCGAGCCATTATCCTTGGAAACACTTGTTTCTTCTGGTTGCCGATCGACTCAATACGAGTTAACCCCTTAAGCGCTGCCCCGGCACAGAAAACAATGGGGGTAAGGGGGAAGTGTATCCCGATACCAGAAAAACGGAGGTTTTATCGATAAATTGATTGCGAGTTTGGATT
>CAYOJK010000085.1:0-1490 GCA_964404285.1 uncultured bacterium
CAGTAATGATCGTTTGATACATATCGGTATGAAACATGACCGACTGATTTGAAAATGCCCCGAACAGACCCGCTTTAATCTGAGATGACGAATTGTTTTTAAAATCGTAAATAACGAAGGTTTTACTTCGTTCTCCTGATTCATCGCAAAAAACAACGTATCGTCCATCGGGACTGAACGATTCCGATGATGGATAGCATCTTGTTTTTACCGGCAATTCTTGAGTTCGCTTCTTTATCAGGTTGGCCTGTTTCTTGTCATCGATCTCATATATGCCGGCAATCGTCAGAATCTTGTCAATCTCATTTTTTCCGTCTCGGCCTTTTTTGACGGAAAATGCCGTAATGCATTCCGGAAGAGTGAGTTCATACACAAGTTTGAGTTCTGATTTGCTGGATTTTACATCCCCGGTTTCTGCCGATGTGTTTGCTCGCTGAATACCAAGAACCATTAAAGCAATTAGTATCAATTTTAGTGTCTGCCTTTTCATTTGCGTCTCCTACTTTTCCTTAGGGCTAACTGGACGATAAGCTGATCCGGTAAAAAAAATCCTTTGGTTTTCATTTTTCAGCCGGCCTTTCACTCTTCTACCTCCTCGATTCAATAGATTTGTGTAAACCTGTAATGATGCGCTTTGCTCTGACGATCCTGCCCAGATAACTTTCTTTCGTCTATTCTCCTCATTTGCCTACAAAGCATTTATGCCATCATAGGCATAAACCGGACAAATCTTACCCTGATCTAAAAATGATTTGCCTTTTGTCTCCAGCATTATTAGATCCTCTATTTGCTATAATGATAACTTCGCCAATTGCAGATATCAATCTCAACCAATTGTTACCGCTTTGCATTTTTAATCAGATAAACCTTTTCCTCTTCGCCTCAATCGTTTAACCACCGTCTTTCCAATCAAGGATATTCCGGATACTTTTGTGAAATGCCCTGCACGTTGGAATCCCGTAGCAATTCCGCACGTTTAAATTAGGGGACAGACTTCCAATTTTGATTCGGATCGATTAGTTCCGGGGGACAGACTTCCAAAACAAAACGAACCATCTTTTATTTCTGAATATCAAACCCGTAAGGCCGAAATACATGCAGCCAGCACATATCTGCGCCATCTGCGTCATCTGTGGAAAATAAAAGAATTTCCTGACCCGGAGAGATTTCATCCCATCCCATCCCCCTGTACCCTTCCAAGCTTAGACCTCATCCCCCTGCCCCTTCTCCATCAAGAACCCTCTCCCGATCCTGTAGGGCATCGCCAGCCATAGGAATCTGTAATTCTCAAGGGCTCACCAGGCCGGCGCTGCCGACAGGATCGACCTCTCCCATAAAGAGAGAGGTTTTTTGCAGTTGAGGACAATGTTTTTCTTTTCACTGGCTGGGTTTATTTCGTTACGCTGAAAAATGTCTCTCCCTTCATGGGAGAGACCTGGAGATTGGCGCTTTTTTGGTTGATGATTCCAGCACACTGGTCTGTAACCTAT
>CAYOJK010000086.1:0-1434 GCA_964404285.1 uncultured bacterium
GCAAAGGGCATCAATTCGGTTTTTTTGGCGCTAGTCCTGCCAGTTTTTTCGATCAATCAGGAAATGTGTTAAAAGTATACTCACATATCATCCAACCCGAATTTCGTGTGAATTACGACACCGGTCAGGTTGCCCTGTATTATTGTGTTTATGATGAACCCCGCAAACCGAAGGAATCCAGAGTTGGTGTTTACAACTGGAAAGGCGAACTTCAACATGAAATGACTTTACCCTTTGATCTAAATGTAGATTTGGGGTTCTCTCCTGACGGACGATATGTTGTAGTCGCGGCCCGAACCGGGTGGGTTACAGCACTGGATATGCAAAGCAAGACAAAATTATGGGAAAAAAAGATGAATGTTGGTAAAGTTTTTTACTGGTCTGATCCTTTTCCAATAACACATGGCGCAAAATTGTTTGCATTCGTTACGTTGGAGCCGGTTTCAGAGAAATACCTGATAACGATTTTTTCAATAAAAGGCGAGATCATAGGTTATATCGAAAGAGACAAGCGACCTGAAACGAGAGGATTCAGATTGCAGTTCATTCCTGGAACATCTCTTTTAGTGTTTCATAGTGATAAATATATCAATCTCTATAAGATTGAGGATTAATCCGATGAAAAACCGAAGATTATCCAAGCCTTTTCTCATTTTGAGCTTGCTGTTGTTTCCTGCTCTTTCTTTAGCTCAAACGCCGACACCGTCACCAAGCGTGACACCGACAGCCACGGCAACTCCGTATTATTTCTTGTGGCCACGATCCGATTTGAGAATTATCAGTTCCTTGGGCTCTTTTCGTTCAGGCCATCTGCATATGGGAATCGACATGAAAAATGCGGAGTGGCAAGCGGTTTATCCTTCAGCCGATGGTGTTATAAGAACAAAACAAATGAGAGATGATTCAGGTTTCACAATTACGGTGGAACATGACAATGGACTAATCACTAATTACTTACATTTGGTGAAAGACGACGGCGACCCACCTCAGTTTCCAGGTGTTGGAACCCATGTCACGCGAAATGATCAAATTGGTGAAGTTGGTGGAACGGGAGGTTATCGCCCTCACTTGCATTTTGAAATTCGAAATGTTCAGCCAGGACAAGCTCCGCTTTATGAGTTTTCCGGCGATGCCCACAATCCACTGAATTATCTTCCGCCGCCCTGGACTCCCACTCCGAAAAAGACGCCTGGCCCTCAGTCGCCGTACATTGAAGATCTTTTCATTCTTCCCGACAACGATCTGAGCAAAGTATGGGCTCCGACGCCGACACCGGGCAAAGCGTACTTTACGCCGATTCCCGATCCTGCCGGAGGCGGACGGATTCATTTTGACTTTGCGTTGACGCCAACACCAAAAGTCGTCTATGCCCAAGGTCGATTGCAGTTTGTCCTCAAAGCTTATGACCAAACAAACGCGCCGGATTATCACGGG
>CAYOJK010000087.1:0-1422 GCA_964404285.1 uncultured bacterium
GGCCGCTGTTATCCATGTGCCTGCCGACCAGCCGACTATCCAAGCAGGAATCGATGCCGCTGCGGATGGCGATACCGTGCTGGTCGCCGATGGGACCTATACGGGTGAAGGTAATTGGGACATCGATTTCAAAGGTAAAGCGATAACCGTCACATCGGAAAATGGCCCGGAGTCTTGCATGATTGAACATGAAAAAGAGACCAAAGAGCATCGAGGATTCTTTTTTCATTCATCTGAAACACGCTCAAGTGTTTTAAAAGGATTTACCATTAAAAATTGTCACCATTCAGACGGTGGTGGAATCCTTATAACCGATGCCTCACCCTCGATCATACAGTGTGTTATAGATAGTAACAAAGCTGTCCATGGCGCTGGGCTCTATATTGAACACAGTAATACGGCGCTTGTTGAATGCTCGATTATCAATAATAGAGCTTCTGGTTTTTGGGATGGAAGAGGTGGTGCAATGATTATATACAACAGCGATATAGAAATAGATCAGTGCATTATTTGTGGTAATGTGGCTTTTGACTACGATAGTTTTGTCGGGGGAATTATCTGTTCACAAAGCAACTTGCTGATCAATAAATCACTAATTCTCCGTAATGCTTCCAGCTTGGTGCACAATGACGGTGGTGGATTTTCTATAAGCAGTTCAAATGTTACGGTAATCAATTCGGTCATCGCTAAAAGTTCATCTTCACTGAATTGGGGAATTGTCAGGACATCGAATGTCACATTAATCAATTCTGTTGTTGCTGATAACTGGAGTTATCATGGTTTTTCCAAAAACAAATCGCACTTCACCTTAATAAACTGTATTGTCTGGGGCAATAGTTCCAATTCTACACCTCATGGAGACTCAACATTCGATATCCGTTACTCAAATATTCAAGGCGGATGGGAGGGTATTGGAAATATAAACGCCGACCCATTGTTCATGGGAACCGCCAATTCACCTGATTATCGATTGATGCCGCTTTCCCCCTGCATCGATGCCGGCGCCTCCGAAAACGCGCCATCAACCGATCTGGACGGCAACGACCGCTCCGATGGCCATGTCGATATGGGAGCTTATGAGTTTTATTGGCCGACGGAAACCACCACATACGTCGCTATGCCGACACGTGAGTTCTATCCCGGCGATAAAACATCGTGCTCCGTTCTTGTCTGGAATACAACGGATGACCTTCCCATCTATACAAAATTATTCGTTATCCTGGACGTCTTGGGCAACACTTATTTCGCTCCGAGCTTCACTTCATTCGATTACTTCATCAAACATTTTCCGAAAGGATTGACCGAAATATCAATTATCCCCGAGTTTACTTGGCCGCCTGGTTTTGGAGAACAATCCGGCCTGATCTGGTATGCGGCATTGACAGACCCGACAGGAACAGAAATATGGGGCGATTTCGGAAC
>CAYOJK010000088.1:0-1415 GCA_964404285.1 uncultured bacterium
ACGCGTTGTGCAACAAGAGCATGGCCCGAGCACTCGCGTGGATTGTGGGCGCTGTCCTCGCGGGCCTTGGCGTTGGAGGTGTAGCAGCATTATGGGAGTGAGCAGTAGCAAGGTAATCGCGCTGTTGTGTGACGACTGCGCATGCAGCATCTACGGTGCGCGCCCGCCGTCGGCTGCGTATGCGGACAACGTGGCGCGGCTGCTGTTCATGACGGCCGCGCACGAGTCTGGCGGATTTCGGTATCGGCGGCAGATTGGATTCGCGCGCGACAGCGTTACGGGCGCGTTCGGCCTATGGCAATGCGAATGGCCCAGCATCGCTGATAGCATCAGGTACATTCGCAATCCGCAACGCGCTGAACTCTACGGCCGGTGCGTAACGTGGCTTGACGGGTATGACAAGCACTTCCCTGAGCTTGCGCTGCACGACGTGGCCCAGCGCGGCATCCTCGCCACCATTCAGGACGTGCGAGGCGATCCACTGTCGTGCCTGCTTGCGCGCCTGCACTACCTGCGCGTGCCTGAGGCTGTGCCAGCAACGCCGCAGGACATGGCGCTGTACGCGAAAGCACACTACAACACGCGCTTGGGCAAGGCGACGGCGGCCGACTACCTGAGCGCGTATGAAAGGCATTGGAAATAATGGCAGTCCTTGAACAGAAGTTAAAATCGCCGTTTCCGTACTTCGGAGGCAAGTCGCGCATTGCGCACGAGGTGTGGGCGCGCTTCGGCGACGTGCCAAATTACGTTGAGCCGTTCGCTGGAAGTCTGGCCGTTCTCCTGTCGAGGCCCACGCCGCCGCGCATAGAGACGGTAAACGACGTTGACTGTTTCCTCACCAACTTCTGGCGTGCGTTGCGTGACGATCCCGACGGTGTAGCACAGTGGGCGGATTATCCCGTCAGCGAAATCGATTTGCATGCGCGGCACCGGTGGCTCGTCGAACAGCACGACTTCATTGAGGCCATGCGAAGCGATCCCGATTATTACGACGTGAAGATTGCCGGGTGGTGGGTATATGGCATTTGCGCGTGGATCGGGAATGGTTGGTGCCGGGACGCAACACATAGAAAACTTCCATCCTCAAGAGGCTGTGGTATTCACCGCGCAACTATCGCTGACTTACACACCTACTTCGCCGCGCTGTCTGCTCGCCTTCGCCGTGTGCGCGTCTGTTGTGGCGATTGGATGCGTGTGTGTAGATACAGTTCCACTACATGCCTCGGAACGACTGCCGTATTTCTTGATCCTCCATACTGCAAGGACTCAGGCAGAAATGATGGTGGCTATGCTTTCGAGGTTGGCGACGTCACGCGCGACGTGCACGCGTGGTGCGTTGAGCATCAGGACGATCCCAAGATGCGCATTGCGCTCTGTGGCTACGAAGGCGAACACGACTTGCCGGGCTGGGAATG
>CAYOJK010000089.1:0-1382 GCA_964404285.1 uncultured bacterium
GGGGACAGACTTCTAATTAATTGACAAGACATTTTAAAATTGCTATGATTATTTACAGTGTCCGTGTTGAGAAAGGAGTTTTTATGCGATTTCCTAGACAGAAAATAAAAGGTAAAGGATGTTATTATCATATTACGAATCATGTTTCAGGGCCTCGTGGCGCCTTGCCATTCACTGAAGAGAATAAAGAAGTAGGGTTTCAAATAGTTGAAATGCTCCAAAAGCTTTATTGTATTGAAGTGATATCGCTTTGTTGGATGAGTAACCATTTTCATCTGATCGTGTATTCCCCAGGAACAAAACCATCGATCAAAAAGGTTGTTAAACGATACAACTCTTTCTACAAATATGAAATTTATGATCATCCGCCCCTGGATGCGAAAGCAGACCCGAAACGATGTGATAAAATTGCGAATAAATTAATTGATATCAGCGAGTTTATGCGTTCTTTACAACAAAGATTCACATGCAGGTTCAATAAAAATAATAATAGACAGGGGCCGTTATGGAAAAGTCGATTTTGGAGTTGCATTCTTGAAGGGCCCGCGGCTTTGTGGGAATGTGTAAAATACGTTGAACTCAACCCAGTTCGTGCTGAGATTGTTCGCGATCCACGGAAATATGAATACAGCACTTGGGGTCAATTTGGAAAAAAACGCAACCATCCATTTTATAAAAGTTTTGTAAAACATATGGAAAGAAACTCAACTCGCCGGCGCAGTAAATACAGGAAAGACGGCATACGAATCAGTGTCATGGAGCTTTTTGAATTGGAGGTTAAAACTATCATGGATCTTGAAGGTTGGCTATCGGAAGACGAAAAAAAGAAGTTGTATGAATCCGCGAAAACCAAAGGAGAAACGCTCTTTAATAGATTTTTAATACGGGTCAGCAATTGGACATCAGGGATGATAATTGGGAGTTCTCATTTTGTAGAAAACACAGCCAAATTATTTTATCAGTCTGATTTTATTGAGAAGAAAAAAACCTGTGGAAACGACAGTCCAGGAGATTGTTTAGTGTGTTTTCACAGAGGTCGCGCCTAGATTTCTTCATAATAGGCATGTGAAAACATAAGAAAATGATCTATTCCTGGGTATTCGAATTCAAAAAGAATTGTTAATGTCGAGTAATGTTTGCAATTTGATTTGAAGCTTCATCATAAACTCCCTTATTCCATAACAGCTTCAAGGCATTCCTTTAAGCTGAGAATTCTCTCTTCCAGGATGTGGCTTCGATCCGTCACCCAATCATCTGAGTATTCAATTACTGCAAGTAACCAATCGGATATACGACTCCTGGTTGGGAAAGATGCCGACTACCCGGGTATGCCTTCGAATCTCTTTGAATACCCTTTCCAATACATTGGTCGAGGAAATTTT
>CAYOJK010000090.1:0-1356 GCA_964404285.1 uncultured bacterium
CAGCATACAGCCCAGAGACCAAAGCGGGAAGCAAGAAGTGGGAGAACCGCGAATGAACGCGAATGAACGCCAATAACACAATAGGATTTTGATCGTTCAAAGATTAGGAACTTTTTTTATTTTCCAGAGATGACGCAGATGGCGCAGATTTGTACCGGTCGCATGTATTTCGGCCTTACGGGTTTGATATTCAGAAATAAAAGATGATTCGTTTTGTTATTTTTGGAAGTCTGTCCCCCGGAATAAACATCGATCCGAAAAAATTGGAAGTCTGTCCCTCTAATTAATAGTTTCTGACGTCTAACACTTGATGACTGGTTATTGACTTCGCATCACCAATGCCTGTTTGAACACGATTTCAAAGATTACAAAGATGGCCAGGATTGGATTTCGAGAAAGAAAAGACTAATCCTGGTAATCCTTTAATCCCGTAATCGTGTTCAGACAAAAAAGGATACTGGCGCTCTACGAGCACGGTTCCTGATCTCATATTTCTGGATGTCTGTCCCTATCCCCCTTCTCCTTTGATCCAGCGCAAAATCTTGGCTATACTCAATACGATGTTTAAATGGTGAGCGTAACTGCCACAGAGGGTTTAAAGCTTTGAACTAAGAAAAGGAAGCGTTGAATGTCAAAGGTAAACGATAACTATCAGAGGCCGGCATTGATGACACAGGCTGACTCATCACTTCCTCTGGGGGTTTCAAAACTTCCTAGAATTGTTATTATAGGAAATAGCTATAATATAAAGCTTTTTTTTGTGGTCAATTTTTTGTTCCTATAAAACATCTTTATTCATGCGAGTTTAGAGGGACGTCACGATTGTCGAAAATCGATTTTCGACAAGAAATTCCGGGGCGCTCTCGACATCAAATATATACTCATAATATCAATAGGTTAAGACCTCCAATTTTCCGCTAATTTAGCCTAAAGTCGAAAATGGTGTGCTTTTTGAGGAAAAAAGCTGAAGAAAGCTCTTTTTCTGAAATTTATTTCCTGTCGAAAATGGCATTTTTGTCGAAAGCGACCACGGTAAAAACATAAAAAAAACATTTTCGACAGCTATTTTTAGTACAGATGTCTGTCCCCTAATTTACTTTCAGCGACTTACAGAATTACAGATGTCTGTCCCTCAAATTACCAAAGAAATAATTGTGTCCCCGGATTATCAGCGAATGGGATGCCTGGGAATTTGGGTGGGAATAAAAAGCTTAACGCTCTCTCTCGGCGCTGTAAGCGCTCGCTTCGTTCGCACAACACCGCCGGTCTCTCCCATGAAGGGAGAGACATTTTTCAGCGATACGAAATAAACCCAGCCGGTGAATAGAAAAACATTGTCCTCAACTGCAAAAAACC
>CAYOJK010000091.1:0-1270 GCA_964404285.1 uncultured bacterium
TGAAACGGGTACCTTTAGACCTTCGACGCGCTGATGTGCGCAAAGAATACCTTGAGAACCATAAGAGATGGTTTTTACAGAATCACGAGAATGCTGTGAAAGAACTCGAGGATTCAGTTTCATCGCTCTATGGAAAAGAGGATAAAGAAGCGCCAAGCCAGATGACTCTCTTTGAAGAACGAGCTAAATATAAAGCCCAACAATCGCATGCAGTGGACGCGGACAAGCCGAGCCGCTGACGCATGACGTTCGCCTACAGGAATATCATGGTTCATGTAGGACAGCGGGATCCGTCGGACATCAAGTAGTTAAGGGATAAAAGGCAAGGGCTAAAGGGTGAGGGAGGAGCAGGGGGCGAGTACAAGCGGATCACAGTCAAGATTGTTGACGATCGAGGCATCGAGAGTTTGAAAGTGATGGAAGTTCAAAAATGAGACCGGACTTTGCTGACATAAAAGACAAAATCGCCTTTTTCTGTCAGAAAAACGGCATCATAAAACTGGCAGTCTTTGGGTCTGCGCTTCGTGACACATTTGGCCCGGAGAGTGATATTGACATTTTGGTGGAATTTGCCTCGGACAAGATCCCGACTCTTTTTGACATAGCAGGTATGGAACGGGAACTTTCAGGGCTTTTCGGCGGCCGAAAAGTAGATTTGCGGACTGCAGAAGATCTGAGCCGTTACTTTCGTGACCAGGTTTTACAAGAAGCTGAGGTACAGTATGAAGCAGGATGATTTGGTTCGGCTGCGTCATATCGTTGATGCTGCAACAGAAGCTCTTGGATTTATACATAACCTCAAGCGGAAAGATCTGGACCAAGATCGACAACTGGTTTGGGCGTTGGTAAAAGCAGTTTAAATTATTGGTGAGGCTGCTGCCCAGATCAGCCAAGAATCTCAAAATTTTTTTGATGTCATACCATGGCGAAATATTATCGGGATGCGTAATCGCTTGGTCCATGCCTATTTTGATATAAATCTCGATATTCTTTGGAAAACAATTGTCGATGGATTGCCGATCGACTCAATACTTGTTAATCCCTTAAGCGCTGCCCCTGCACAGAAAACAATGGGTGTAAGGGGGAATGTGTCCCGATACCAGAAAAACGGAGGTTTTATCGATAAATTGATTGCGAGTTTGGATTAAAATGTCAGATTGTCAAAAATAATCGACTCACATGAGGTTCAAAATCGACTCATGAAATATGCGGGTTATGATGAAAACAATACAAACTGTCCCGTTCCATACCATACCGAAGACCTTTGCTC
>CAYOJK010000092.1:0-1225 GCA_964404285.1 uncultured bacterium
AAAATTTCCTCGACCAATGTTTTGGAAAGGGTATTCAAAGAGATTCGAAGGCATACCCGGGTAGTCGGTATCTTTAGTCATATATCCGATTGGTTACTTGCTGTCTTATTGAATACTCAGATGATTGGGTGACGGATCGAAGCTATATTCAGGAAGAGAAAATTCTCAGCTTAAAGGAATGCTTTGAAGCTGTAACGGAATGAGAGAGTTTATGATGAAACTTCAAATCAAATTGCAAACATTACTTGACAATAACAATTCTTTTTGAATTCGAATTCCCAGGAATAGATCATTTCCTAATGTTTTCACATGCCTATTATGAAGAAATCTAGGCTCGGCCTCTGTGAAAACACACCAAATAATCTCCTGGACTGTCATTTCCATAGGTTTTTTTCTTCTCAATGAAATCAGACTGATAAAATAATTTGGCGGTGTTTTCTACAAAATGAGAACTCCCAATTATCATCCCTGATGTCCAATTGCTGACCCGTATTAAAAATCTATTAAAGAGCGTTTCTCCTTTGGTTTTCGCGGATTCATACAACTTCTTTTTTTCGTCTTCCGATAGCCAACCTTCAAGATCCATGATAGTTTTAACCTCCAATTCAAAAAGCTCCATGACACTGATTCGTATGCCGTCTTTCCTGTATTTACTGCGCCGGCGAGTTGAGTTTCTTTCCATATGTTTTACAAAACTTTTATAAAATGGATGGTTGCGTTTTTTTCCAAATTGACCCCAAGTGCTGTATTCATATTTCCGTGGATCGCGAACAATCTCAGCACGAACTGGGTTGAGTTCAACGTATTTTACACATTCCCACAAAGCCGCGGGCCCTTCAAGAATGCAACTCCAAAATCGACATTTCCATAATGGCCCCTGTCTATTATTATTTTTATTGAACCAACATGTGAATCTTTGTTGTAAAGAACGCATAAACTCACTGATATCAATTAATTTACTCGCAATTTTATCACATCGTTCCGGGTCTGCTTTCGCATCCAGGGGAGGATGATCATAAATTTCATGTTTGTAGAAAGAATTATATCGTTTAACAACCTTAGTGATCAATGGTTTTTTTCCTGAACAATACACGATCAGGTGGAAATGGTTACTCATCCAACAAAGCGATATAACCTCGATACAATAAAGCTTTATGAGCCTTCTGACTATCTGGAAACCCATTTCTTTGTCCTCTTCTGTGAATGGCAAGGCGCCACGAGGCCC
>CAYOJK010000093.1:0-1202 GCA_964404285.1 uncultured bacterium
TTCGTCCCTGCCAGCCACCGCCAAAAAGGCGTAAAAGGAAACGCAGCAGGTGCGCCACGTTCATCTCCAGGATCTGAAGCGCCGCTTCCGTCATTCCGGTGCAAGCGAGGTACGCCATGGTCCGGTTCAGCCCATAGCGGCGCTTCACAATCCCGTTTCGGCTTTCCACCATGTTCCACTCCACGCTGTCCCGCCAGGCCTGCACTTTGTCTTCTTCCACTTCATCCTTCCGAGATCGACCCAGCTGAGGTCCCGACAGGTGGATCCCGTGCTCCTTGCAGAATCTCCGGTTCTCCCGGTTACGGTAGATCGTAACCGCAAGAATTGCCTTGGGCCAGTGCCCCGTCCGTTCCCTGTACCGCTCCGCCGCACCCTGCAGACGGGTCCCTTCATTGAAGTTGTCATAAGGCTGCTCTTCCACAAATATGAACCCGTTCACCACCGACAGATTCATCTTTGCCTGAACTCATAGGGACTGCCTGCCTTGCCCCGCATGATGCAACGCACATGCGGCTGCCGCAGGCTCACAATTCTGTCCGGCACACTCCGCACCCCTGTGTCGCGCATCGTTCGCTGCTGCTCATGAACCTTCCGGATTGGCACTGCCGTCCTCCTGCGTACCCGTGCCGTCCGCTGGGGATTCCCCGCCCAACCCGTCTGGCGGATCCTTCTCTTGCGGGTTTGTCAGCTCATACAGGCGCTCATTGATCTTTGCCAACATCTCCGGACCAAAGCGCTTGCGGAAGTGAACCATCGTGAACGCGTCAAACAGCGGGTCTGGCCGGAACTCCTTCAGCCCTACAAAGTACTGCGCATAAGGGTTCTCGCTCAGGTAGGTCACGGTGCCTGCGTCCGTCAGGTTTTCCTGCTCCTTGATGTATAGCGCTCCAAAGGCAATGTGCGATGGAATTGCCGCGCGCGCCCCTTCTCTGCCGAGAGGCGACTGCGTAGATCTCCTCCACAAGGTCCCATGGTATCAGCCTGGACAGCCTTGACATCCTGACCCATCGGGTATCCGAGCGCAACCCTTCCCCGAAGGGAAGGGTTAACTCTTCCATCGTGAGCTGGTTTTTGTCCCGCTTCCTGTACATTTCCTACCCTAAAACCGCAGTTCTCGCTGCTTTGTATGGGATCATGATGCCAGAGAAGGCCTGCTTTTCCAGTGTTTTCAACGTGTTTTGAGGTTTTCAGCAGGCCCTATA
>CAYOJK010000094.1:0-1201 GCA_964404285.1 uncultured bacterium
TCTGTACTTTCGGGGACAAGAAATATGAGATCAGGAACCGTGCTAGCAGAGCGCCGCTTGAACACGATTACAGGATTAAAGGATTAACAGGATTTCATTAATCTTTTCTTTCTCGGAATCTAATCCTGCCCATCTTTGTAATCTTTGGAATCGTGTTCAAACAGTCATTCGGGATGCGAAGTCAATAACCAGTCATCAAGTGTTAGACGTCAGAAACTATTAATTAGAGGGACAGACTTCCAATTTTTTCGGATCGATGTTTATTCCGGGGGACAGACTTCCAAAAATAACAAAACGAACCAGCTATTATTTCTGAATATCAAACCTGTAAGCGAAATACATGCGGCCGGCATATATCTGCGCCATCTGCGTCATCTATGGAAAAAAATTCCTAATATTTGAACGATCAAAATCCTATTGTAGATCTAGTTGTTATTGGCGTTTATTCGAGCTCATTCGCGGCTAATAAAAAAAGCTTTTTATTCCCATCCAAATTCCCAGGCGTCCCATTCGCCGACAATCCGTGTTACAGCGGGGTCGGTCAATGCGACGGAAGATAATTCAGTGGATTGTAGGCATCGCCGGATGTTTCATATTTTGGCGTTTGGCCAGGTTGTACGTCTCTGATTTCAAAATGAAGATGAGGAGTATATACAGCCCCTGACCCTCCCGTTCCACCAACTTGACCAATTTGATCAAATTGTGTGACAGATTCACCTAAGTCTGGAAATTGGGGAGGATAATCAATAATCAAATGAAGATAATTGGTGATTAGGCCGTTGTCGTGTTCCACCGTAATTGTGAAACCTGAACCCTCTATCATTTCTTTTGTTCTTATAACACCATCGGCTGAAGGATAAACCGCTTGCCACTCCGCATTTTTCATGTCGATTCCCATATGCAGATGGCCTGAACGAAAAGAGCCCAAGGAACTGATAATTCTCAAATCGGATCGTGGCCACAAGAAATAATACGGAGTTGCCGTGGCTGTCGGTGTCACGCTTGGTGACGGTGTCGGCGTTTGAGCTGAAGATAGAGCGGAAAACAACAATGACAGCAAGCTCAAAATGAGAAAAGGCTTGGATAATCTTCGGTTTTTCATCGGATTAATCCTCAATCTTATAGAGATTGATGTATTTATCACTATAAAACACTAAAATTGATGTCCCGGGAATAAACTGGGCGGAAAATCCTCTTATGC
>CAYOJK010000095.1:0-1191 GCA_964404285.1 uncultured bacterium
TCGATCCTAATGTAGATCTCGGTTTTTCGCCGGACGGCAAATATGCTGTTGTAGCGGCAAGAGGGGGTTGGGTAAAATTGCTTGATATGAAAAATACTAAAGAAATATGGTCCAAAAACCTGGACGTATTCAAATATTTTTATTGGCATGACCCCTTCCCGATAATGTACGACGCAAAGTTTTTCGCATTTTTTACTCTTGAACCCACACAAAAAAAGTACATGATAACCCTTTTTACTCATGCTGGTGATATCCTGGGCTACATCGAAATAAATAAGAGGCCGAAAATGGAGGAATATCGACTGGAGTTTATTCCTGGAACATCGATTTTGGTTTTTCACAGCGATAAATATATCAATCTTTACCAGATCGAGAATTAATACAATGAAGAACCTGAGATTATCCATATTTTTTCTCATTTTGAGCTTGCTGTTGTTTTCCGCTCTATCTTCAGCTCAAACGCCGACACCGTCACCAAGCGTGACACCGACAGCCACGGCAACTCCGTATTATTTCTTGTGGCCACGATCCGATTTGAGAATTATCAGTTCCTTGGGCTCTTTTCGTTCAGGCCATCTGCATATGGGAATCGACATGAAAAATGCGGAGTGGCAAGCGGTTTATCCTTCAGCCGATGGTGTTATAAGAACAAAACAAATGAGAGATGATTCAGGTTTCACAATTACGGTGGAACATGACAATGGACTAATCACTAATTACTTACATTTGGTGAAAGACGACGGCGACCCACCTCAGTTTCCAGATGTTGGAACCCATGTCACGTGAAACGATCAAATTGGTGAAGTTGGTGGAACGGGAGGTTATCGTCCTCACTTGCATTTTGAAATCAGAGACGTACAACCTGGTCAAACGCCAAAATATGAAACATCCGGCGATGCTCACAATCCACTGAATTATCTTCCGCCGCGCTGACCGATCCGGCCGTAACCCAAATCCTCGGCGAATGGGATGCCTGGGAATTTGGATGGGAATAGAACCTTAACGCCCTCTCTCGGCGCTGTAAGCGCTCGCTTCGTTCGCACAACACCGCCGGTCTCTCCCATGAAGGGAGAGACATTTTTCAGCGTAACGAAATAAACCCAGCCAGTGAAAAGAAAAACATTGTCCTCAACTGCAAAAAACCTCTCCCTTTATGGGAGAGGTCGATCCTGTCGGCAGCGCCGGCTTGGT
>CAYOJK010000096.1:0-1174 GCA_964404285.1 uncultured bacterium
ATGAAATGACGTTGCCGTTCGATCCTAATGTAGATCTCGGTTTTTCGCCGGACGGTAAATATGCTGTTGTAGCGGCAAGAGGGGGTTGGGTAAAATTGCTTGATATGGAAAAGGAAACAGAAATGTGGACAAAATCATTAAAGGTTGCCAAGACATTTTATTGGCATAAACCATTTCCAATTACGCAAGATGCAGAGAATTTTTGCATTTATTCAATCGACGATTTAACCAAGAGAAAAGTTATAACTGTTTTTCGTAAAGATGGTAGTATCATGGGTTCTATTGAAATCAATTGGAAACCTGAGATGGAGGAAATGAGATTAGAATTTATCCCGGGCGCTTCGATTTTGATATTTTACAGCGATAAATATATCAATCTTTACCAGATCGAGAATTAATACAATGAAGAACCTGAGATTATCCATATTTTTTCTCATTTTGAGCTTGCTGTTGTTTTCCGCTCTATCTTCAGCTCAAACGCCGACACCGTCACCAAGCGTGACACCGACAGCCACGGCAACTCCGTATTATTTCTTGTGGCCACGATCCGATTTGAGAATTATCAGTTCCTTGGGCTCTTTTCGTTCAGGCCATCTGCATATGGGAATCGACATGAAAAATGCGGAGTGGCAAGCGGTTTATCCTTCAGCCGATGGTGTTATAAGAACAAAAGAAATGATAGAGGGTTCAGGTTTCACAATTACGGTGGAACACGACAACGGCCTGATTACGAATTATCTACATCTAAAAAGCGATGATAAACCAACCCCGGACTTTCCGGGTGTCAACACTCCCGTAACACTTGCAACTCAAATTGGTGAAGTTGGTGGAACGGGGGGGTCAGGGGCTATATATACTCCTCATCTTCATTTTGAAATCAGAGACGTACAACCTGGTCAAACGCCAAAATATGAAACATCCGGCGATGCCTACAATCCACTGAATTATCTTCCGCCGCCCTGGACGCCCACTCCGAAAAAGACGCCTGGCCCTCAGCCGCCGTACATCGAAGATCTTTTCATTCTTCCCGACAACGATCTGAGCAGAGTATGGGCTCCGACGCCGACACCGGGCAAAGCGTACTTTACGCCGATTCCTGATCCTGCCGGAGGCGGACGTATTCATTTTGACTTTGCGTTGACGCCAACACCGAAAGTTGTCTATGCCCAAGGTC
>CAYOJK010000097.1:0-1173 GCA_964404285.1 uncultured bacterium
TTTGTTCCTGAGAAATGGGATGATGAGTTTGGAGAAATGAGAACATCTCAAGTTTATGATGGTAAATCTCCCTCTTATAGCTGGACTTTTGAGAGCGGTAACCCTGAAACCGCCTCAACTCCTGTTGCAACAACCACCTTTGGCGAGGTAGGGTCGTGGATTGCGACGCTTAGAATTACTGATTCATCCGGATATTATTGTGAGAAAAGTGAGAGTTTAAATGTTAAAATACCGCTTCCCGATTGGAAAGAATCCACTCCTTTTGGAAAAAGTAAAATATTTATGGCAAGTATTATTAATGCAATAAAGCCTTTATAGGCATATTAAAATAATGTAAACTAATTTGTAGTCATGAAAATATCAAGAACAATCAAGTCGGCAAGCATGATCCTCGGGATATCTCTTTCTGTATTCTTAGTCACCTTCATTGTTTTCGCTTTTTCCGGTCCCTCACAAAATCCCCCTGCCTGTCCTGCTGGTGAGCCGGGGTGTGACGCACCATTGC
The DNA here is from genome assembly GCA_964404285.1 of uncultured bacterium. Lineage (GTDB taxonomy): Bacteria > CSSED10-310 > CSSED10-310 > CSSED10-310 > CSSED10-310 > JBASEY01. The sequence continues at coordinate 506 of CAYOJK010000097.1, forward strand.
ATATTGGAACAGCTGGTCAAGTGAAAGACGGTCCTTTAGGGATAGAAGGAGTCTTTAGAGCATATTCTAATCTTATTGTAGATGGCAATGTTGGCATTGGAACGGCAAACCCAACAACAAGATTAGAGGTTGATGGAAACATAATTGCTTCGGCCCCGACGGCTTCTAATCACTTAACCACAAAGGCCTACGTTGATGCTCAGGCAGGAGGAGGGGGTGGTATGCTTTGCACAACTCGCTGGAATGTAACAACGTGCCCTGATGGATGGACGCTGGGGTACTCAGGGTACACTACATTTATTGGTATTAATTCATCCGGCAGTTATGCTTATACGGGCATGCACGCCTTCTGTGCTATGGAATATTATCAAGGATCAGGAAGTGGAGCACTCATTTTCTACAGTAATGCAATACTAATACCACGTGGTAATCCGGATGGTGGAGTATATGGTGTTCCACTTGGGATGAATTGTGCAGTTTGTTGTAAAGAGATTTAAGAATAGATAATCGAATTAATCGCAACCACCTTAATGAAGGTAGACTCATCGTTTTTTGTTTAAAAATAAATTACTAAATAGCTATTGAAACAAGCCTAGGTTAATAGGAATAAAGCATTTAACACAATAGACGATGCTTTCTATAAGTAATAAGAAACCTCATTATCCCAA
>CAYOJK010000098.1:0-1074 GCA_964404285.1 uncultured bacterium
TGCCTTTGGCGGCAAACAATGCACGAGTCCACAAAAAAATCCTAGAATTACGACACCTATTGTAAAATGTTTCATGTCAATTGTCCTCTTTTCCATATTATACCTAAATTACACCTAAAATTTTTCGTGCGCTTTTGTCGAACAGGTAATTAAAAATGTTTCTACTCGTCTTAAAGTATAACAGAAATGCTGTTGTCATGCTATGTCGTCATTTTTAACCGCAAATGAACAAACCGATAGGTGTCCATAACTTTGCGGTGTCTGCCTTTTCATTTGAGGTGGATTTCCATTACGGCAATCAACGGCTCCACCAACTTCACCAATTTGAGTTGCAAGTGTTACGGGAGTGTTGACACCCGGAAATTGCGGAGGATCGTCTTCTATTAAGTGGATATAATTTGTGATTTGACCGTTGTCGTGTTCCACCGTAATTGTGAAACCTGAATCATCTCTCATTTGTTTTGTTCTTATAACACCATCGGCTGAAGGATAAACCGCTTGCCACTCCGCATTTTTCATGTCGATTCCCATATGCAGATGGCCTGAACGAAAAGAGCCCAAGGAACTGATAATTCTCAAATCGGATCGTGGCCACAAGAAATAATACGGAGTTGCCGTGGCTGTCGGTGTCACGCTTGGTGACGGTGTCGGCGTTTGAGCTAAAGAAAGAGCAGGAAACAACAGCAAGCTCAAAATGAGAAAAAATATGGATAATCTCAGGTTCTTCATTGTATTAATTCTCGATCTGGTAAAGATTGATATATTTATCGCTGTGAAAAACCAAAATCGATGTTCCAGGAATAAACTCCAGTCGATATTCCTCCATTTTCGGCCTCTTATTTATTTCGATGTAGCCCAGGATATCACCAGCATGAGTAAAAAGGGTTATCATGTACTTTTTTTGTGTGGGTTCAAGAGTAAAAAATGCGAAAAACTTTGCGTCGTACATTATCGGGAAGGGGTCATGCCAATAAAAATATTTGAATACGTCCAGGTTTTTGGACCATATTTCTTTAGTATTTTCCATATCAAGCAATTTTACCCAACCCCCTCTTGCCGCTACAACAGCATATT